>NZ_CP033019.1:5721961-6357735 GCF_003667705.1 Janthinobacterium agaricidamnosum
GGCGAGCGCGCCCAGGCTGGCGCCCAGTGCCGCGCCGCGCACGGTATTGTTGCCGCCGCCCAGCAAGCCGCCCACGACGGCGCCGATGCCGGCCAGCATGGCCGTATTGCATTCGCCGCTGCCCGCTTCCGTGCCGGCGGTGGTGGTATTGCCCGTGGCGCCAGGACCGCCTGGCGCGGCGCAACCGGCCAGCATCGAAGACACGACCAGCAGCGCCACCATGGGCTTGGCAATTTGTTTCAAGTTTTTCACGTTATTCTCCGGAAAGATCAAAAATAGGGGGAAGGCAAGCCGCGCGGCTTACTCGATCTGGATTTGCGACAGCGCCTTGTCTTGCGCTTCCTTCGCCTTGCGCTTGATGTCGAGCGCATGGCGGTTGCCCGTGTCCATGCGCAACACGGCATTCGCATTGGCAATGGCGCAGTCGTACTTGCGCTGGCTCATGCAGTGGCTCGCTTCCGACAGGCTGTCCGTGATCACGCTTTCCAGGCCGCTAGTCTGTTTGACAGGCGCCGCTGGCGGTATCACCTTGACCGGTTTGGCCGGCTTTTCAGCGACGGGAGCCGGTTTTTCCACAGCCGGGGCCGGGGCGGGTGCGGGCACCGGCTCGGGGGCGGGCGCTGCGACAGCCGGGGCGGGCGCAGCAGGCGCAACGGCAGGCTCGGCCGCCGTCGCGCCGTCGAGCGCCGGGTCGCTGATGGCCAGCGGCTGCTCGGCGGCAGGCGCAGGTTCCGCCTGCGCGGGCAAGACTGGAACAGCTTCCGGCGCCGGTGCAGCCGCCTTGCTTGAGAGAAAATAGTAAGCGCCCGCACCGCCCAGCAGTACTACTGCGGCGACGGCTGCAGCGATCAGTTTCATGCGGCTGCCCGCCGCTGGGCTGTCACTTGGCGTGTCGGCCACGGGAGCTGGCGCTGGTGCGGGTTCCAGTACGGGTGCGGGTGCGGGTGCGGGTGCAGGATCGGCACGGCGCTTTTCCAGCACGGGCGGTGGCGGCGGTGGCGGCGGTGGCGCGACCGGCTCCGGGATGAAGACGGGAACGGGTTCCGGAACAGCTTGCGCGACCATTTCTGCCACTGGAGCGGGCTCAGGAACGACCACACTCACTGGTTCGGGAATCGGCGCCGGCACAGGTGCCGCAACAGGTTCTGGCGGCAGCACTGGCGCCACAGCAAAGCTGAATGCGCATTTGGGGCAGAACTTGGCATCGGGCTTGCAATCATGGCCGCACTGGCCACAGGATTTGCCCGGCACGGCAGCGGCGGCGGTCGTGGCGGCGGCAAACGTGGTGCCGCAGGAAGAACAGAATTTGGCGCCCGGCTTATTCTCGGCTTGGCAGGAAAGGCATTTCAATTGGCATCTCTTTTCATATCAACGCTGGGAGTCGCGTACGCTGGCGCTTGCCAGAAAGGCAGCTTTGTTGCCGTACGGCTAAATATCCAACGAGTATATTTTCAAACACCAAGTTGCCACAAGGGAAAATTGCTTTTTGCTCTATTCAATTTTTAAATATTGGTAAAAATCCCGCCGCCACGGCGGTTTGCCGCCCCATCTTGGTGCGCCCATAGCAAAAAACCCGGCAACGCAGTACGCGTTGCCGGGTTTTTCAAAGCCCGAGGGCCGAAGACTATCTACTTGCGTCCACCCCGTGCCGGCGCGGCATGGCCGCCCTTGGCTGGCGGCTTGCTGCCACGGCCCATCGGCACGGCGGCCGGCTTGGCCTTCGTCTTGATGGTCGACAGAATCGATGGACGCACTTTCGACTCGGCGGCCGACGCTTTGGGCGCCGCTGCCGTGCCGCCCAGGGCGATGCGGTTCTTGCCCGGCGTGACCTTGAACTTGTCCGGCGTGCCGGCGCCATGCGTCTGGCGGCTGCGTTCGCCTGCGGCCAGGCCGCCCGATTCCGACGACGTCCAGGCGGGGATCAGATGCTTGTCGCCATTGCCGATCAAGTCGCCACGGCCCATGTTGACCAGCGCTTCGCGCAAGATCGGCCAGTTGGCCGGGTCCTGGTAGCGCAGGAACGCTTTATGGGTGCGGCGGATCTTGCCGCTGCGCGCCGTTTCCACCACTTCCGAGTCGGCTGTCACCTTGCGCAGCGGATTCTTGCGCGTGTGGTACATGGTGGTCGCCATGGCCATCGGCGTGGGCATGAAGGTCTGTACCTGGTCCAGCTTGAAATTGTTTTTCTTCAGCCACAGGGCCAGGTTCAGCATGTCCAGGTCCGTCGTGCCCGGATGGGCGGCGATGAAATACGGGATCAGGTATTGCTTCTTGCCCGCTTCCAGGGAAAAACGGTCGAACATTTCCTTGAATTCGTCGTAGGCGCCGATGCCGGGCTTCATCATCTTCGACAAGGTGCCCTCTTCCGTGTGCTCAGGGGCGATCTTCAACAGGCCGCCCACATGGTGCGTGACCAGTTCCTTGACGTACTCGGGCGAACGCACGGCCAGGTCGTAGCGCAATCCCGAACTGATCAGCACTTTCTTGATGCCGGGAATGGCGCGCGCCTTGCGGTACAGGGAAATGAGCTTGCTGTGGTCCGTGCCCAGGTTCACGCAGATGGACGGGTACACGCAGGACAGGCGGCGGCACGACACTTCGATCTCTTTTTCCTTGCAGGCCAGGCGGTACATATTCGCCGTCGGGCCGCCCATATCGGAAATGGTACCCGTAAAACCTTTGGTTTTATCGCGGATATGCTCAATCTCGCGCAGGATCGACGGTTCCGAGCGGCTCTGGATGATGCGGCCTTCATGCTCGGTAATCGAGCAGAAGGTGCAGCCGCCGAAGCAGCCGCGCATGATGTTGACGGAAAAGCGGATCATTTCCCAGGCGGGAATGTGCGCCTTGCCATAGCTCGGGTGCGGTGCGCGCGCGTAGTTCATGTCGTACACGCCATCCATCTCGTCCATGGCCAGCGGCAGCGGCGGCGGATTGAGCCACACGTCGCGCTCGCCGTGCGCCTGCACCATGGCGCGCGCATTGCCGGGATTCGATTCCAGGTGGAACACGCGCGACGCGTGCGCATACATGACGGGGTCATCCTTGACGACGTCGTAGGCGGGCAGGCGCACGACGGTCTTGTCGTGCTTTTCCTTGGCCATGGCCAGGCGCTCTTCGCGGCTCATGATGCGGATGGGCTTGATGACTTCGGCCGACTTGGAGGCGTTTTCCGTGGCGCAGGCGGTCTTGTCTTCCTGCACCATCTCGTACGGGCTGTAGTGCGGGTCGATCTTGCCGGGCACGTCGACGCGGGTGGAATTGTGCACGCCCCAGTCGTCGCCGGGCAGCCAGCCGGACGGCACCATGAAGGCCGTACCGCGCAAGTCGCGGATATCCTTGATGTGTTCGCCGGCGGCCAGGCGGTGCGTCAGGTCGACCAGCGCCCGCTCGGCATTGCCGAAGATCAGCAAATCGGCCTTGGAATCGGGCAAGACGGAACGGCGGACCTTGTCCGACCAGTAATCGTAATGGGCGATGCGGCGCAGGGATGCTTCGATGCTGCCGATGACGATGGGCACGTCGGAATACGCTTCGCGCGCGCGCTGGGCGTACACGGTGACGGCGCGGTCCGGGCGTTTATTCGGTTCGGCATTGGCCGTGTAGGCGTCGTCCGAGCGGATCTTGCGGTCGGCCGTGTACTGGTTGACCATGGAATCCATGTTGCCGGCGGTAATGCCGTAGTACAGGCGCGGCTTGCCGAGGATGCGGAAGGCGTCGGCCGACAGCCAGTCGGGCTGGCTGATGATGCCGACGCGATAACCCTGCGCTTCGAGCAGGCGGCCGACCAGGGCCATGCCGAAACTCGGATGGTCGATGTAGGCGTCGCCCGTGACGAGGATGACGTCGCACTGGTCCCAGCCCAGCGCGTCCATCTCGGCACGCGACATCGGCAGGAAAGGCGCCACGGCAGCGCGGGCAGACCGCTTGGGAACGGTCGCAAATAAATTGGTAGGGGAGCTCATAGGGTACGGATTGTACCGGAATTGGCCATTTCCAACCTGACGGCCTGCTTTTTACTGTTGGATTTCAGTACAAAAAACGTTTATTTTTCAATCACTTGGGGAAAGAAGGCCCTTGGGGTCAGACCCTTCGGGGGTCTGACCCCAGCTTTTCCCCGGGTTACATCAGATCCCCATATTGGCAAGAATCTCGCCAAGTTCGCGCAACGCCGGCTCCAGTTTCGGATGCTTGACGGCAAACTTGGCCGACAATTCCTGGCTGCGCTCGGCCAATCCATAGGTGGTGGACTCTTCTTCCTGCTCCTGCGCGGCGCGCTTTTCCATCAGCAACTTGATGTCGACATCGAGTTTTTGCAGCAAACCATGCAGTTCTTCATCGACGGGACCGCTGGTTGCGAGTGTCGAATGCAGCTGTTGCAGCGATTCCTTGAGTTTGCTATCCATGTTTTTTCCTGTCAGTCAGTAAATTGCGTGTCCAGGAACAATTGTTCCACCTTGCTCCTGGCCCACGGGGTCTTGCGCAAAAACTTCAGGCTCGACTTGATGCTGGGATCGCTGATGAAGCAATTGATATCGATGTGCTTGGCCAGGCCGTCCCAGCCGTAGTGGGCGTGCAGGCGCGTCACGATACCTTCCAGGGTAATGCCATTCAAATCTTGCTGACTCATATACTCTTTCAACTGCCTTCTTGTTTACATCTTACTCAATTCTACGCCGCCGGCACGGAAAGCTTGCGTGCGCCATGTCAACGCAACGCAAGCTTCTGATGAGGACGTCTTACTTGGCGTTCAAGCCCCGGCGTTCCAGCAGCGGTTCCACGGTGGCGTCGCGGCCGCGGAAGTCACGGAACAGTTGCAGCGCATCGACGCTGCCGCCGCGCGACAGCAATTTGCTGCGGAACCAGTCGCCGTTCTTGCGCGTCAGGCCGCCGTTTTCCTTGAACCAGTTGACCGATTCCGCGTCCAGCTTTTCCGACCACAGGTAGGCGTAATACGCTGCCGAGTAGCCGCCCGAGAAGCTGTGCGAGAAATAACTGGTGCGATAGCGCGGCGGCACGGGCGCGTAGTCGACACCCGCGTCTTTCAGCGATGCCGCTTCAAAGGCCAGCACGTCCGTCGGGATCTGGCTCGGCGCCAGCTGGTGCCAGCGCTGGTCCAGCAGAGCCGCCGACAGGTATTCCGTCGTCATGAAGCCCTGGTTGAATTTCTTCGCCGCCGTGACCTTGTCGAGCAATTCCTGCGGCATGGCCGCGCCGCTCTGGTAGTGCTTGGCGTAGTTTTGCAGCACTTCCGGCCAGACGGCCCACATTTCATTGACTTGCGACGGGTACTCGACGAAGTCGCTCGGCACGCTGGTGCCGGCAAAGCGCGGGTATTTCACGTTCGAAAACATGCCGTGCAGCGCATGGCCGAATTCGTGGAACATGGTCGTCACTTCATCAAACGTCAATAGCGTCGGCTGGCCGGCGGGCGGCTTCGGAATATTCAACTGGTTGGCGACGACGGGATGCGTGCCCATCAGCGATGATTGCGACACATATTCATTCATCCACGCGCCGCCATGCTTGTTGCCGCGCGCATAGAAGTCGGCGATGAACAGGGCCAGCGGCTTGCCGTTGGCATCCAGAACGTCGTAGACGCGCACGTCCGGGTTGTATACCGGCAAGTCCTTACGCTCCTTGAAGCTGATGCCGTACAACTTGTTCGCGGCAAAGAAGACGCCGTTGTTCAGCACGCTGTTGAGTTCCAGGTACGGTTTCAGCTCGTTTTCATCGAAATTGAAACGCTGCTTGCGCAGCTTGTCCGTGTAGATGGCCCAGTCGGCCGCTGCCACCTGGAAACCACCCTTTTCCGCATCAACCACTTGCTGCAGGTCGGCCGCTTCGCGGCGCGCATTCGCGACGGCCGGTTTCGCCAGTTCCGACAGCAGGGTGTTGACGGCCGTCGTGGTCTTGGCCGTCTGGTCTTCCAGCGCATACGCGGCGTAGTTGGCGTAACCGAGCAAGGTCGCCCGTTCGGCGCGCAGTTTGGCCAGTTTCAGCACGATGGCGCGGTTGTCGAACTCGCCGCCCTGGCTGCCGCGGTTCAGCGACGCGTCCATCAGGCGCTGACGCGTCTTGCGATCCGTCAATACGGCCAGCGGCGGCTGGCCGCTGGTGTTGACGAGGGCGATGACGAACTTGCCCGTCAAGCCCCGTTCCTTGGCGGCCGTGGCGGCCGTATCGATATCGCTGTCCGTCATGCCGGCCAGCTCGGCACGCGTGTCGACGACTATGCTCTTGGCATTCGTTTCCTTCAGCACGTTTTGCGCGAAGGCCGTTTCCAGGCCCGCCTGCTCGGCGTTATAGGCTTTCAGTTTTTCCTTGTCCGCATCGGACAGCTTGGCGCCGGCGCGCACGAAATCCGTGTGATAGCGTTCGAGCAGGCGCAGGGATTCGGCATCGAGGCCCAGCTTGTCGCGCTTGGCGTACAGGGTGTCGATACGGGCGAACAGTTTCGGGTTCAGGGTGATGGCATCGCCATGCGCGGCCAGTTTCGGCGACACGTCCACTTCCACCGCTTCCAGCACGGCATTGGTATTGGTCGACGTCATGTTGCTGAAGATGCTCTGCACGCGGTGCAGCAGCTGTCCCGTGCGCTCGAGGGCCACGATGGTGTTCTCGAACGTGGCCGGCTGGCGGTTGCTGGCAATCGCATTGACTTCGGCCAGCTGGCGTTTCATGCCTTCGGCAAACGCCGGCGCATAGTGACCATCCTTGATCAGGCCGAACTGCGGCATCTGGAACGGCAGCGGGCTCACTTTGAGCAGGGGATTCTGGGCGCTGACGGCGGCGGCAGGTGCAGCGGCGGCGGCCATGGCGGATGGGGCGGCGTGGGCCAGCATGACGCTGGCGGCGATGACGAGCAGTTGTGGACGGATCATGACATCTTTCAGGAAGCGCGGGGAAGAACCGCGATCGCGTCGCGGGCCAGTGGCAGATCATAGCAGCCTGTCACACAGGCGTCATCCAACATGGGCGATCCTGTGGTGCAGCACGCCAAATGCGCGGTTTACCACGGTTTACAGGCAAAATCCCCAAATAAAAATGGCCGCCAATTGCTTGGCAGCCATTTTTCCATTGACCCGGCCTTGACGCCGGAATCACCCGATTACTTGCCGTTCAAGCCACGGCGTTCCAGCAGCGGCTCGATCTTCGCATCGCGGCCGCGGAAGTTGCGGTAGATGTCGAGCGCATCGGCGCTGCCGCCGCGCGACAGCAACTTGGCTCTGAACCAGTCGCCGTTCTTGCGCGTCAGGCCGCCGTTTTCCTTGAACCACTCGACCGTGTCGGCATCGAGCTTTTCCGACCACAGATACGCGTAGTAACCGGCCGAATAGCCGCCCGCGAACGCGTGCGAGAAATACGTGGTGCGGTAGCGCGGCGGCGCCGGGGCGAAATCGACGCCCGCTTCCGTCAAGGCGGTTTTTTCAAACGCCAGCACGTCGGTGGGGATCTGTGCCGGGGTCAGCTGATGCCAGCGCTGGTCCAGCAGGGCCGAGGCCAGGTATTCCGTGGTTTTATAGCCCTGGTTGAAATTGTCGGCCGCCGTCACTTTCGCCAGCAGTTCGGCCGGAATGGCCGCGCCCGTCTGGTAGTGCTTGGCGTAGTTTTGCAGCACTTCCGGCCACAGCGCCCACATTTCATTGACTTGCGACGGGTATTCGACGAAGTCGCGCGGCACGCTGGTGCCGGCGAAGCGCGGGTATTTCACGTTCGAAAACATGCCGTGCAGCGCATGGCCGAATTCGTGGAACATGGTGTTGACTTCGTCAAACGTCATCAGGGTCGGCTGGCCCGCTTCCGGTTTCGGAATGTTGAGATTGTTCGCGATCACCGGCTTACGGTTCAGCAAGGTCGACTGGCCCACATAGGCATTCGCCCAGGCGCCGCCGCGCTTGTTGCTGCGCGCGTAAGGGTCGAGCGTAAAGATGGCCAGTTGCGTACCGTCTTCATTGAAGACGTCGTAGACCAGCATGTCGGACGTGTAGACGGGCAAGTCGGTGCGCTGCTTGAAAGTGAGGCCGTACAACTTGCCGGCGGCAAAGAACACGCCCTTGGTCAGCACGCTGTGCATTTCAAAGTACGGCTTCAACTGATTTTCATCAAAGTTGTAGCGTTCGGCACGCACCTTGTCGCTGTAGAAGGCCCAGTCGGCGGCGCCTACCTTGAAGCCGCCCTTGCCTGCATCGATGACCTTCTGGATATCGTCCGCTTCGCGGCGCGCGTTGACAACGGCCGGCTTCGCCAACTCGCCCAGCAGGGCGTTGACGGCGGTGGTGTCGTGCGCCGTCTGGTCTTCCAGCGAATAGGCCGCGTAGTTCGGGTAGCCCATCAGCGCGGCACGTTCGGCGCGCAGCTTTGCCAGTGCCAGCACTTCCTCGGTGTTGTCGAACTCGCCGCCACGGCTGCCGCGCGCTTGCGATGCCGCCATGATGCGTTCGCGCACAGCGCGGTTGGTCAGCAGCGACAGCGGCGCCTGGCCCGTCGTGTTGACGAGGGCGATCACGTACTTGCCATCGAGGCCGCGCTTCTTGGCCAGGCCGGCGGCCACTTCGATGGCGGCCGGCGACAGGCCGTCGAGTTCTTCGCGCGTATCGACGACGACGGCCGAAGCGTTCAATTCCTTCAGTACATTTTGTGCGAACTTGGTCGACAGGGCAGCCAGCTGGCCGTTGTAGGCGCGCAGCTTTTCCTTGTCCGCCGCCGACAGCTTGGCGCCGGCGCGGACAAAATCGGTGTGGTAGCGTTCCAGCAGGCGTTTCGATTCCGCATCCAGACCCAGCTTGTCGCGCTTGGCGTACAGGGTGTCGATGCGCTGGAAAAGCTTGTCGTTGAGCATGATCGCGTCGCTGTGGGCCGCCATCTTCGGCGCCAGTTCGCGTTCCAGGCCCTGGATCGTGTCATTCGTGTTGGAACCGGACATCACGGAAAACACGGTGCGCACGCGGCCCAGCAGCTGGCCCGAGCGTTCCATGGCCACGATGGTGTTGTCGAACGTGGCCGCTTTCTTGTTATTCGCAATCGCGTTGATTTCCGCCAGGTTGGCGGCCATGCCTGCCGTAAAGGCGGGCGCGTAGTCGGCGTCCTGCACCTTGTCGAACGGCGGATAGTTAAAGGGCAGGCTGCTCGCTTGCGCAAACGGGTTCGAGGCGGGCAAGGCGGCGGTAGCGGCGGGCACGGTGGTAGCGGCGGTGGCGGCAAAAGCGGCGGCGGCTGGCGCCAGCATCAGGCTGGCGGCGATGACGAGCATTGTAGGACGGGTCATGTCTTCTTTCAAGGAACGCAAGAGAGCCGCGATTGTGTCGCGGGCCAGCCTGAAATAATAACAGCCTGACACACTTGCGTCACCAGCAACTACCGGTGGTAGCGCGCCTGCCAGTAATGAACGGTTTTCATGCGCCGCGCACTACGATGCCGATTTAATAATGCGGCGGACGTTCGTTGACCAGCCCGCCATTCGCCTGCTGCGCCCCGTCGCGCACATGCTCGCCCAGCTTGTGCAGCATCGCTTCCAGCTGGTCGATGCGCTTGCCCTGCTGGTACACCATCTGGTTCAGCGACTCGACCAGATCTTCCTGCTGCGCCAGCTTGATTTCAATATCGACGAAACGTGTTTCCATCTGTTCTGCATTGTCCATGGTGCTCTCGGTGATTCCTGACTGAAAGCGGCATTCTACCGCCGCAACGGCGTGAGCCAGGACAAACTCCCTCCATTCGCCGCCGGACGGGCCCCGATTTCTGTTTATTCTTCCTGGATGGGCTCAAGCCGCTTGACGAATGAGAACAAACGATTACAATGAACACACCAGCGCCACCAGAACCAGTGCTGATCGATACGCGCAAGACGGCCGAATACCGGCGCTGGGAAGATTCCCTGCACGATGTGGCGGCGGCCGCCATCGATGCGCGCATCAAGCACTTACAGCACGGTAAGAAGGGCGACTGGCGGCCAGTGGGCGAAGGCGTGTGCGAACTGCGTTTTTTACAGACGGGACCCGGCTGGCGCGTGTACTTTCACGAAACCAACCTGGGCACCCTGATCTTGCTGCTGCTGGGTGGCAACAAATCGAGCCAGCAGCGCGACATCAAACAGGCGCAAGCGATACTCAAGGACTTGAAAGCCCGGCAAGCGGCCCTGAAGAAAGCGGCGGCGGCATCCACAGGAGCACGAAAGAAATGAACCAACATATCGACCATGACACCTTCGACCTCGACGACCTGGAAGCCTTAGGCCTGAGCAAATTTGATCCGACGCAACACCTGACCAGCAAGGCCGCCGTGGCCGCCTACATGAGCGAAATCGTCGCCACCGGCAATGCCGAACTGTTCCAGTCGGCCATGAACGACGTGGTGCGCGCGTACGGCATGGGCAAGGTGGCGGCCCGGGCCGACATCACGCGCGAAGGCGCATATAAAGCCTTGCGCGAAGGCAGCAAGCCGCGCTTTGAAACCATTTTGAAGATGCTCGATGCGCTGGGCATGCAGCTGGCCATCGTGCCCAAAACCACGCCCGACAGCACCGTGGAAGCGTGAACGCTGCTTAAGCCTTCGGCGCGGCCAGCAAGGCCTTCATGCGCGCCAGGCGTTCTTTCGGCGAAATCACTTCCGCCTCCGTCGGCACCGCATCGCCCACGTCGAGTTGCATTTCCTTGATGAAGCGCGACGGGTCGCAATGGACTTGCTCGCCCGCCCGCTTGCGCTTCTTGCACCAGGTGACGTGCAAGGTGCGCTGCGCGCGCGTGATGCCCACATACATCAGCCGCCGCTCTTCCTGGATACGCGCGGCGATGGTTTCGGCCGGCGCGTCAGGATCGCCCTTGTGCGGCAAGATCCCCTCTTCCACGCCAACGAGAAATACGTGCGGAAACTCCAGCCCTTTCGACGCGTGCAGGGTGGACATGCGCACGGCGTCCTGCTCTTCGTCCTTGCCCTCGAGCATGGTCATCAGGGCCACCATCTGCGTCAGTTCCAGCACGTTCTTTTCTTCGCCATCGCGGTCCTTGCCGCCCCTGCCCCGTTCCTTGAGCCAGTTGACGAATTCGAGCACGTTCTGCCACTTGCTTTGCGCTTGCCGTTCCTCGAAGGCGTCATACAGATACGATTCGTAGTGGATTTCCTTCATCATGTCGTCCAGCACTTCGGCCGCGTTGTCGCCGCTGCCGGCAGCGCCGGGACGGCTGGCGCGCGATTCGAGGTCGTTGATGAAGTTGCAGAAGTCGCGCAGCGGTCCCAGCTGGCGATCCGTCAGCTTGGCCTCGATGCCGCCCTTGAACACGGCCTGGAACAGCGAGCACTGCCACTGCCCCGAGAATGCGCCCAGCACCTCCAGCGTCGACTGGCCCACGCCACGGCGCGGCGTCGTCACGGCGCGAATGAAGGCCGGGTCGTCGTCTTCGTTGGCCAGCAAACGCAGGTAGCTGATGATGTCCTTGATCTCGGCCTTATCGAAGAAGCTCTGGCCGCCCGAGATCGTGTACGGGATGCGCTCCTTGCGCAGACACTGCTCGATGATCCGCGCCTGGTGATTGCCCCGGTACAGAATCGCGTAGTCGGAAAATTTGTTCTTGCGCTCGAAATGGTCGGCCGAGATCATGATGGCGACCTGCTCCGCCTCCTGCTCGTCCGTCTGCATGCCCAGCACCTTGATCGGCTCGCCCAGGCCGTGTTCCGACCACAGCGACTTTTCAAACAGTTTCGGGTTGTTGCCGATGACGGCATTGGCCGCATTGAGCACGCGCATGGTGGAGCGGTAATTCTGCTCGAGCTTGATCACCCTCAAATCGGGGAAATCCGTTTCCAGCGTTTTTAAATTTTCCACCGTGGCGCCGCGCCACGCATAGATCGCCTGGTCGTCGTCGCCCACGGCCGTAAACATCGGCTTCTTGCCGATGCCCGTCACCATCAATTTGACCAGTTCGTACTGGCAGGTGTTCGTATCCTGGTATTCGTCGACGAGCAGATAGCGCAAACGGCGCTGCCACTTGTCGCGCACAGGGCCGTTGTTGCGGAACAGTTCCACGGGCAAGCGGATCAGATCGTCAAAATCGACGGCCTGGTAGGCGGAGAGCGTGGCCACATAGCTGCGGTAGATGCGCGCCGCGTTGGCTTCATCTTCATCCTTGGCTTGCGCCAGCGCCATGTCCGGATCGATCAGGCCATTTTTCCACAGCGACATGGCATTCTGGATGCCGCGGATCACCTGTTTATCGGTGGTAATGGCGAGGTCTTGCACGAGGGAAAAACAGTCGTCGCTGTCCATGATGGAAAAGCGATCCTTGAGGCCCACGCCATTGGCTTCCTGGCGCAGGATTTTCACGCCCAGCGAGTGAAAGGTCGACACCGTCAACTGCTTGGCCTGGCGCGGCTGTTTCAATAATTTGGCGATGCGTTCCTGCATTTCCAGCGCCGCCTTGTTGGTGAAGGTCAGCGCGGCAATGGTGCGCGGGTCATACCCCCGGTCTTCGATCAGATGGGCGATCTTTTGCGTGATCACGCGCGTCTTGCCCGAACCGGCGCCCGCCAGCACGAGGCAGGGGCCGTCGAGGTAGGTAACCGCTTCGCTTTGGGGCGCATTCAGACCGAACTGTGGTGCTTTGGACATCAGGGTATTTCCGCAGGGAACAGCAGCCCATTGTAACAGCGTCGCGCAGCCTATTTGCATGCCGGACCATGCCTGAAAAACAGGCAATGGCATTGATATATCGCCATATGCCGCCATCTTGGCCGATGCAATGCGTGCGGCGATGCCACGCCTGGAGTACCATTCCGCCTATATCGCCCGTGCGCGCCCACTTACCGAATGGCAGTCCCATGAAATTTGAACACCTGATTGAAATCAATGATCCGTTGAATCCGCTGATCGACACCTTGACCCTGGAACAAGTGTGGCGCGGCCTCGTCTTGCGCGCCGAGTCGCCGAAGCTGTTCGTGCCGCACCTCGATGAGTGCCGAATCAGCGAGCGCTGCGACGCCGGTTTCGCGCGCAGCCTGCGCTATGGCGAACTGGTCATCAACGACAAGGTGGTGCTGGTGCCGCAACTGCAGGTGCGTTACGAAGTGCCGGCGCAACAGGATATCAGCGCCTCTTCATTGGTCATGACCATCGAGATGCCCGACGAAGCGAGCCTGTGGGTGCGCTTCCAGTACGACGACGGCCACGACGCGGCCACCGATGCGGCCAACGCCCTGTACGACGACTTCCGCCGCTCGGCCTACAAGGAGTCCGACATCGACACGGTGCGCATCATGCGCGAGCTGGCGCTCGAGGGACGGCTCGATGCAGGTCTGCTGAATTAAGCTCCCGCGCTAAATTCGTGCGCTGCGGCCCCATAACTGGTCGGGGCGAAATTGCAGTCCCGCCTGCTCCGCGCTGAGCACTTCGCGGATGGCGTGCAAGTCCACGCGCGTGTCGCGCCGCAGCGGCACGTCCAGGCGCGCGCCGCGGGGGCCGACCAGCGACTGCACGTGGGGCGTGGTGGCATTCAAGCCCTTGCGCGTGACGACGCCGATTTCCCCATTGAGTAATTTGACGAAAGTGCCGACCGGGTAGATGCCCAGCTCGCGCACCAGCAGGGACGCCAGCGGCGCATCCAGGGTGGCCTTGTCGGCCATCAACATTTCACGCAAGGCCACGTTCGGCAGCAAAGGCTGGCGGTAGCTGCGCTTCGAGACGCGCGCGCAATAGCGGTCGGCCAGCATGATCAGCCGGGCGCCGATGCCGATCGCCTCGCCTTGCGTGCCCAGCGGATAGCCGCTGCCATCGATATTTTCATGGTGCTGCAGCACGGCCTGCAGCCAGACGGCATCCGTGACGCCGGCCGCGCGCAGCAAGTCGACACCGGCTTGCGGATGGGCGCGCAAATAGGCGCGTTCCTGCGCGTCCAGCGGGCCCGCCTTGTGCTGGAAATCCGCATGGCGTTCCAGCATGCCCACATTCATGCTCAGCGCGGCCAGCAGCACGCTGCGCACGACGGCGTCGTCGAGTTTCAGCGCGCGCGCCAGCAGGGCCGTGATGACGGCCGTGTCGACGCTGTGGCGCACGGCAAAGTCGCCCGCGCTCTGGTTGTGCAGGATGCAGGCCAGCGCCACGTCGGCATCCAGAACAACGGCCTCTTCCACCAGTTGCGCCAGCGGCGCCAGGGATAGGTGGCTGCCCGCCTGCCCGGCGGCGATGACCGGCAAGACGAGGGCCAGCCCTGCCGTGACGAGGTTCAGCATGCGCAGGGCCGATGGCGCTTCCGTGGCCGTGCGCGGCACGTCGGCGCTGGTATCGGCGATGACGCCGCGCGCCAGCAGCAATGCGATCTGGTTTTCGCTGCTGATGACATGGCCCAGCCTGGCCAGCAAGCCGCCCGTTTCGCCATGCACGTCCCAGGGCAGGGCCACGCCCAGGGCGAGTTCTCCCGCGTAAATGCGCCGAATTTTCACATCGTCTCCATCATCGCCTGCACCCGCTTGTTTTTACCATCCTGGCATCAGCGGCATGTGCCAATTGAAATGTTTTTTGCTTTTAATCAATATTTCAATGTGGCAGCGATGATCGCGCAATCATGTGCGCTTGTCTACAAAATTGTATAAATATCAAAATTGCATCAGACGCCAGGCGAGCAGTCGGCGCAGTCCGGTGCGTGTTCCGGGTCTTTTTCCAGGTGCAGCGCCAGTTCGCGCAAGGCCGTGCGCACGCCTTCCTCGATGACGGGGTGGTAGAACGGCATGTCGAGCATGGCGGGCACCGTCAGCTGCGCCTGGCAGGCCCAGGCCAGCAAGTGGCCCAGGTGTTCCGCCCGTGGGCCGATCAGCTCGGCGCCAAGAAAGCGCTTGCTGCCGAATTCCGCATACACGCGCAACATGCCCTGGTTTTGCAGCATGACGCGGCTGCGGCCCTGGTTGCCGAACGACACGGCACCGACGGCAAAGCGGCCCGCGTGACTGACGCACAATTGCTGGTAGGTGGCGCCCACGGTGGCGATCTGCGGCTCCGTGAAAGCGATCGCCAGCGGCGTGCGGCGCAAGCCCGGTTTGACGTCGGGAAAGCGCGCCGCGTTGTCACCCGCGATGCGGCCCTCGTCGGCCGCTTCGGGCAGCAGCGGCAAGGCGTTGTCGGCATCGCCCGCGATGAAGATGGCGCTGTTGCCGCACTGCATGGTGTGCGGATCATGCAGGGGGATGCCGTGGCGGTCGAGCTCGATTTGCGCCGTGTCCAGGCCGATCTTGTCCACGTTCGGACGGCGGCCGATGGCGGCCAGCACGTACTCGAACTGCTCGGTTTTTTCCACGCCCGCATCATCGCGGCTGGTGAGCGCGATGCCGCCGCCGTCCGGCGTTCTTGCCATGTGCGCGACCTGGGTCATGAAACGGATATCGAGTTCGCGCGCCAGCACGGCATCGGCCTCCCGCAGCACCAGCGGGTCCGTCAGCTGCGCGACCTTATTGCCGCGCGCAAACAAGGTCACGCGCACGCCCAGCCGCGCCAGCGCCTGGCCCAGTTCCAGACCGATGACGCCGCTGCCGACCACGGCGACTGACTTTGGCAAGTCCGTCCATTCGAACACGGCGTCGCTGGTGATGACGCGCTCGCCCGCCGCCTGCCACTCGGGCGGCACGATGGGCGTGGAACCGGTGGCGATCACCACGCTGGCCGCTTCGACAAGCGTATGTTCGTCGACCTGCAGCTTGCCCGGCGCAATGAAGCGCGCGTGGCCGCGCAGTTTTTCTTCCTCGGGGATGGCGTTGACGCCGTCGAGCACGAAGCCGACAAAACGGTCGCGCTCGCTGCGCACCCTGGCCATCACTTGCCGGCCGTCGATGCGCACGGGGCCCGGATGCACGCCAAAAGCGGGCGCGGCGGCCACGGCATGGGCCGCCTCGGCCGCCGCGATCAGGAGCTTGCTGGGCATGCAGCCCACGCGCGCGCACGTCGTGCCGTACGGCCCGCTTTCGATCATCAGCACGCGCTTGCCCTGCATGCGCGCGGCCTTGTGCGCCGTCATGCCGGCCGTGCCGCTGCCGATCACGGCTACATCTACTTGTATCGTCTTCATGCTGCTGTCCATCCCACTGAGGTTGCTCACAGCGTTCGATACTACCCGTTTGCCGAAAATAAGGTTTTACTTTGCTGCAATATGTGTATTAGTATAACTAATCAATTTTAAAATTTATAAGCTGAGCTAATGGGATCACTCGATTATCGCGCGCTGGCCGTGCTGGACGCCGTGGCCAGCCATGGCAGTTTCGACAAGGCCGCCCTGGCCCTGGGCATCACCCAGTCGGCCGTCTCGCAGCGCATCAAGGCGCTGGAAGACGCCAGCGGGCGCTTGCTGATCATCCGTGGCCAGCCAGCCGTGCCGACGGGCCTGGGCCAGCGATTGATCGTGCATCACCGCAACGTCAAGCTGATGGAAGCATCGCTCGACATCGACCTGGGCAACAGCGTCAGCATGCCGGAAATCGCCATCGCCATCGATGCCGACAGCCTGGCCACGTGGTTCCCCGACACCTTGTCCGCCCTGCTGGCGCCACCGCGCTGCCAGCTCGACGTGCGCCTGGCCGACAGCGACAGCGCCCTGCAGATGGTGCGCGACGGCTCCGTGTTTGGCTGCGTGGCGGCCGAGTCCGGCACGGCGCTCGACGCGGCGGCCGCCACCAGCGTCACGCCGCTGGGCACCTTGCGCTATGTCTGCGTGGCCACGCCCGTGTTTGCGGGCCACTGGTTCGGCGACGGTTTTATTGCCGAGGCGGTGCAACTGGCGCCCGCCGTCGTGGGCCAGCACGGCTTGCTGGCGCGTTTCCTCGCTGAACAATTGAGCATGCGCGAACCTTTTCCGCACCATACCTTGCCGGTCGAAGCGGCGCGCCGCGCCTGCGTGCTCGATGGCCTGGCCTACGGCCTGATGCCGCAGCGCCTGGCCGCGCAGGCGCTGGCGACGGACCGGCTCGTCGATCTGCTGCCGGGCGGCACCCTGGACGTGCCGCTGAGCTGGCACGCGTGGACGCTGGACACGCCGTTTACCAAGCTGTTGTCGGAACAGATCGTCAAATCGGCGCGCGATTACCTGCAGTAATTTAAATATCGAGCGGGTCCACTTCCAGCGACCATTTCACGCGCGTCTTCATGGCGCGCAACTCCGCTAACCATTCCTTCAAAAACGCCTGCAAGGCCGGCCGCGAAGGCGATTCCAGCAGCAGCTGGGCGCGGTCCACGTTGTAGACGCGCGTCATGCTCATGGGAATCGGGTCATTGATGGTCACCTGCGGGTGTTCCATGCACTCTTTCGCCGCCTGCAGGAATTCGATGGCCGTGGCCAGCTCGGGCGCCTCGGCACGCAGCAGGGCCTGGAACAGATACGGCGGCAGCGCCGCCTGGGCCCGCTCTTCCAGCAAGGTCGTGGCGAAGTGATCGTAATCGTGGTTGACGACGGCGTCGTACAGCGGATGACGCGCATAGCGCGTCTGGATCAGCACTTCACTGACGCTGCCGCCTTCCGTCTGCGCGGCCCGCCCGGCCCGGCCCGCCACCTGCATCAGCTGGGCGAACAGGCGTTCGCTGGCCCGGTAATCCTGGGAAAACAGGGCCGTGTCCGGGTTCAGGATGCCGACCAGGGTCAGCTTTTTGAAATCGTGGCCCTTGGCCACCATCTGCGTGCCGATCAGGATATCGACTTCGCCCCGGTGCACGGTGTCGAACGCTTCCTGCGCACTGCCCTTCTTGCGCGTGGAATCGGCGTCGATGCGCAAAATGCGCGCCTCGGGAAACAGTTGCTGCAAGCCCTCTTCCACGCGCTGCGTGCCCCGTCCCAGCGGCTGCAAGTCGACGTTGCCGCACGTGGGGCAATGGCGGGGAATGCGCAATTCCAGGCTGCAATGGTGGCAGCGCAAGCGGTGCTCGGGCTTGTGCAGCACCATGAACGAAGTGCAGCGCGTGCAATTGCTGATCCAGCCGCACGATTCGCAGCAGATCACGGGCGAATAGCCGCGCCGGTTCAGGAACAGCAGCGACTGCTCCCCGCGCTCCATGCGCAGTTTTAATGCGGCGACCAGATGCGAGGTCAGGCCGTCTTTCGGCTTGTCGCGCTCCATGTCGAGGATCTTGACGCGCGGCAAGACCGCATTTTTGACGGCCCGCTCGCGCAATTCCAGCTTGCGGTAGCGCCCCGTCTGCGCGTGGTGCCAGCTTTCCAGCGACGGCGTGGCCGAACCGAGCACGATGGGAATCTGCAATTGCCAGGCGCGCCACACGGCCAGGTCGCGCGCGGAATAACGCAAGCCTTCCTGCTGCTTGTAGGAAGGATCGTGCTCTTCGTCGATGACGATCAGTTTGAGTTTCGGCAAGGACGCCAGGATGGCCAAGCGCGTGCCGAGCACGATGCGCGCCTGGCCCTGGTGCGCGGCCAGCCAGTGCAGCATGCGCTCGCCTTCGGACAGGCTGCTATGCAAAGTGGCCAGCATGACGCCGGGAAAGCGCGCGCGGATATTGCCTTCCAGCTGGGGCGTCAGGTTGATTTCCGGCACTAAAATCAGGATTTGTGCATCGTCCTCGCGCGCCAGCACCTGGGCGCACGCCTGCAGATACACTTCCGTCTTGCCGCTGCCCGTCACGCCGTACAGCAGGGTCGGCTTGAAACCCTGCGCGCCGCCGATGGCGTCCGCCGCCTCTTGCTGGGCGGCATTGAGCGCCGGCATGTTCAGCGGCGTGCCGTCATGCGCATCGGCCAGCTTGGCCAGCTTCTTGATGGCGCGGTCGAGCGCCACGGTGGTGAGCACGCGCAAATTCTTCGGTAAACCCGGCAAGGCCACTTCACCGAGCGGGCGCTGGTAGTAATCGGCGGCGAAGGCGGCCAGCGCCAGCCACTGTTCCGACAGCGGCGCCAGCTGGCTGCGCACGGCCAGCACGTCCTTCAATTTCGCGACGGGCACATCGGTGCTGTCGGACACGCCGACGATCAGCCCCATCACTTCGCGCCGGCCGAATGGCACCAGCGCCAGCTGCCCCACTTGCGGCAGCGGCACGGCAGCGCCCGTATCCGCCGCCGCTGTCCAGCGGTAGTCGAACAAGGCGTTCAAGGGCGTGTCGAGCGCGATGTTCAGGATGCACGACGTCAAAATGCACTGCGACATGGGGTAGGGCCTATCTCAATAAAAAAGCGCGCCGCAGGGGCGATGGCGCGGCGGGATGTCCGGCATCAAGCCAGCGGGCCATGATACTTGTTTCATCCGTCAAACGCCTAACGACGGACGGGACGGCGTGCTCTCGTGCCTGAAGAAAATTCTGTGGATAACTTTGTGGACAAAGCAAAATTAACTTTCAGAAAAATGTGGACATAAAATTTCGACTGCCGTCAAGAGCGGCACGCAAGAAAAATTAATCATTTAAAATCAATGGCTTAAAAATTGATGCCCGGGCGGTCACAAATCCACAGGGCATTTCCGCCGCTGTGCATAACTGAGCCATTTGTAATGTATTTATACAGAAATCGGCACCATTTTGAGGCGTCCGATCGGCAAAAACGCGGACGGCATGCAGCAAAATTGACAATTGCCGGGCAAGCGTTCGTTTTTACCTGACGGACGGCGAAACATTGTTCAATTATCATGCACTGCAACATGCACTTCAGGTGAAACCTGAACATCGGCGCTAAGTATCGGTTAACAAAATACTTTTCAATTTTATCCACAGAATCTGTTGATAACTTTGTGGACAATGAAGGAATAAGGCAAGCGGACGAAAGAATAACCTTATCAATAGCAACAAAGTCCGCTAGTCAATGAATTTTTTATTCCTTAATAATCAATCACTTGCAAATCCCCCCCGGGCATGGCTTTGACACTGCCTCTTATTTCCGCAGCAAAAAAAATTGTGCATAAGTCGGTATGTCTTGCTAAGGCGCAGCAAAGAAAAAGGCAGGCTTCCGTTGGAAAGCCTGCCTTTTCTGCCCCTGCACCAGGGGAAAATGACGACTTACTGGCTGCTGCGCATGGCGCGGCTCATGCTGTGCACGGCGTCCACCATCGCTGCCACGGATTCCGGCGGCGTGAACTGGGAAATGCCATGGCCCAAGTTGAACACGTGGCCCGTACCTGCCGATGGCGCGCCAAAGGCGTTGAGCACTTTCGCCACTTCGGCACGGATCTGCTCGGGGCTGGCGAACAGGATGGCCGGGTCGAGGTTGCCCTGCAAGCCCACTTTATGACCGACCAGCTGGCGCGCGCGCGTCAGGTTGACGGTCCAGTCCAGGCCCACGGCATCGGCGCCGATGTCGGCGATCTGCTCGATCCACTGGCCGCCGCCCTTGGTAAACACGATGGCGGGAATCTTGACGCCATCCTTGTCGCGTTTCAGCTGCGCCACCACTTGCTGCATGTAGGCCAGCGAGAATTCCTGGTAGGCGCCGTCAGCCAGCGCACCGCCCCAGGAATCGAAAATCATCACGGCTTGCGCGCCGGCGTCGATCTGCGCATTCAGGTACTGCGCCACGGACGTGGCGTTGATCGCCAGGATGTGGTGCATCAGGTCAGGGCGGTTGTACAGCATCTTCTTGATGGTATGGAACTCTTTCGAGCCGCCGCCTTCCACCATGTAGCACGCCAGGGTCCACGGGCTGCCGGAAAAACCGATCAGCGGCACACGGCCATTGAGTTCCGTGCGGATTTGCGTGACGGCCTTGAAGACATAGTCGAGCGATGCCAGGTCCGGCACTTGCAAGGCCTTCACGTCCTGCTCCGTGCGCAGCGGGCGCTCGAACTTCGGGCCTTCGCCATCGGCGAAATACAGGCCCAGGCCCATGGCGTCAGGCACCGTCAGGATGTCGGAAAACAAAATGGCCGCGTCGAGCGGGAAACGCTCCAGGGGCTGCAAGGTCACTTCCGTTGCGTAATCGGGATTCTTCGCCAGGCCCAGGAAGGAGCCGGCCCGCTCGCGCGTGGCGCGGTATTCGGGCAGGTAGCGGCCTGCCTGGCGCATCAGCCAGACAGGAGTGTGCTCGGTCGGCTGGCGCAGCAGGGCGCGCAGGAAAGTGTCATTCTGGAGCGGAGCAAATTGTGGCATGGCAGGCAATCGAGCTTGGAGAAGCGGTATTATCGCATCCAATCGCCGCCATTTCATTGATTCCGGTGCCGCTTTGCAGCATTTGCCACGCACAGCGATGACTTTCGTTGTGCCTGCCCTTCCATTATGATGATGAACGCCGCCGCGCTGCCTGACGCCGCCTGGAGGCCCCTCTACCCACCACGACACGGAGCCCGCATGACCTCGACCGCATCCAGCACCCCTTATGGCATTTGGCCATCGCCGATCAGCGCGGCCATCGTCGCCGCCGGCGCCTCGCCGCTGACGCAGCTGGCCCTGGGGGGAGCGGATGGCGCCGACGTGTTCTGGCTGGCCGGGCGCGCCAGCGAGGCGGGCCGCAACACCCTGCTGCGCCAGCGCGGCGCGCGTGTCGATGAACTCACGCCAGCGCCCTTCAATGTGCGCACCCGCGTGCATGAATACGGCGGCGGCGCGTATGCGGTGGCCGGCGATACCGTGTATTTCTCGCATTTCGCCGACAATTGCCTGTACCGCGTGGCCGGCGACGCCGCGCCCGAAGCGTTCACCACGGGCGGCAATACGCGCCACGCGGACTTCGTCGTCGATGCGGCCCGTGCCCGCCTGATCGCCGTGCGCGAACAGCATCCGGCAGAGGGCCATGCGCAGCCGGAAAACTGCCTGACCGCCGTCGGCTTCGACGGGCACGAAACGGTGCTGGCGCGCGGCCACGATTTTTATGCGGCGCCGCGTTTGTCGCCGGACGGCAGCCAGCTCGCCTGGATCAGCTGGGACCACCCGCGCCTGCCGTGGCAAGGCACGGAGCTGTGGCTGGCCGACGTGCAGGCGGACGGCACGCTGGGCTCTCCCCGCCTGATCGCCGGCGGCGCGCGCGAGTCGATTTGCCAGCCGGAATGGTCGCCGAACGGCTTGCTGCACTTCGTTTCCGACAGCAGCGGCTGGTGGAATTTGTACCGTCTGCACGGCGCCGACATCGAGGCGCTGTGCCCGATGGAAGCGGAATTTGCCACGCCGCACTGGACCTTCGGCGGCAGCATGTACGGTTTTCTGTCCGACGACGAGATCGTCTGCACGTATATCCAGTCCGGCATCAGCTACCTGGCGCAATTGAGCGTGACGGCGGCCAAGCTGGAACCGATACCGCACCCGTACCAGGAAATCCGCGAACTGCGCGTGGGGCCCGGCTTCGTCGCGCTGCTCGGCGGCAGTCCCACCATCGCGCTGGAACTGGCGCGCATCGACCTGTCGAACCATGAACTGGAAGTGCTGGCGCAGTCGATCACGGCCTTGCCCGCGCTGGCTTACCTGTCCGTGCCGCGCAGCTTGAGTTTTACCAGCAGCAATGGCCGCACGGCGTACGCGTTCTTCTATGCGCCCACGAATGGCGACGTGCAGGCGCCGGCAGGCACCTTGCCGCCTGTCATCGTCATCAGTCATGGCGGCCCCACGAGCATGGCCAGCAATACCTTGAAGCTGGCGACGCAGTACTGGACCAGCCGCGGCATCGGCGTGCTCGACGTCAACTACGGCGGCAGCAGCGGTTTCGGCCGCGAATACCGCGACGCGCTGCGCGGGCAATGGGGCATCGTCGACGTGGAAGACTGCATCGCCGGCGCCCGTTACCTGGCCGCCGAGGGCCTGGCCGACCCCGAGCGCCTGATTATCCGCGGCGGCAGCGCGGGCGGCCTGACGACCCTGTGCGCGCTGACCTTCCACGACGTCTTCAAGGCCGGCGCCAGCTACTATGGCGTGTCCGACCTGAAAGGCCTGGACGACGATTCGCACAAGTTCGAATCGCGCTACACCGATTACCTGATCGCCCCCCAGCCGCAAGCCGAGGCCCTGTACCGCGAGCGCTCGCCCATCCACCACACGGACAAACTGTCGCGCCCGATGATCTTCTTCCAGGGCCTCGATGACAAGGTGGTGCCGCCGCAGCAATCGCAGCTGATGGTCGACGCCCTGCAGGCGCGCGGCGTGCCCGTCGCCTACGTGCCGCTCGAAGGCGAGGGCCACGGCTTCCGCAAGGCGGAGAACATCGTGCGCACCCTCGACGCGGAACTGTATTTCTACCAGCGCGTATTCGGCCTGCCCGTGACGGCCGGCGAGCCGCCCGTGCATATCGCCAACTTGCCCGCATGAGCGAACCGAATGTAGAGCAACATCTGCTGGACGAGTTCGCCGCCCTGGAGCAGCACGAACAGATGATCCTGGCCTTGCTGGCCATCGCGGGCGAACCCGTGGGCAAGCATGCCGTGTATGAACACTTGCAGCGCGCCAACGTCGTCGAGCCGGACGGCACGCCGTTTGCCCTGCTCACCGTCACGGGCATGCTGCAGCATTTGACGCGGCACGCGCTGGCGTCCGAAGTGGTGGGACGGGGCTATGCCTGCGAAGCGAAGCTGCGCTGGCCCGCCATGCGCGCCGCCATCGAGCACCTGGTGTTCCGCGACCTGTGCCAGGCCATCGAGCTGATCAACCCCGTGCGGCGCAACTGGGATGGCTATGTGGAATTGCGCAGCTACCGGCAAGGCGTGGCGCGCCTGCGCATCGCCCTCTTGCGCAATGACGAGGTGCGCCACGTGGCCGCCATCCTGGCCGCCTGCATGGCGTGCTATGAAGCGCAGCAGCTGCATCCGCTGATCGAGATCTTCGGCCGGCCGTTCGAACCGGAAATGCTGTCTTTCGTCATGCCGCAACTGCAGGACGACATCCTCGCCGTGCTGCTGGGCAACGCCCCGCGCGAACCGGCCACGGCGCACGCCATCCGTACCTACGCGCGCGCGCACCACGCGCGCCAGGCGGCCGCCGGCGACCACATCGGCGCCGCCCTGCCGCTGGCCCTGGCCGAAGACGCCCTGCTGTGCGGCGAACTCGACGCGGCCGCGCGCTACCTGGCGGGCCAGCAGGGGCCGCAGGCACTGTTTGTCGACAGCAGCATCGCCCTGTTGCGCGGCGAACATGCGCACGCCGTGGCGGGCTTCGAAACGGCCCTGAAAGGGTTGCGCAAGGAAACGGGCAAGCGCAAGCTGTGCTTTACGGGCATCGGCGGCCACCTGTACGTGCTGGCCCTGCTGCGCGGCAACGATGCCAAGCTGCTGAAAAGCGCGGAGACCTACCTCGATATCGCGCTGCATGCGCAACCGAACCACGACAGCATCGTCTACCAGCAACTCAATACCTTGCGCCTGGTGCGCGCCGGCGTGCTGCAAGCCGATGCGATCCCCACGCGCAGCTGGGAAACGGGACTGCAGGCGCAGCTGTTCCAGGCCTTGCTGTACTACTGGCTGGCCCTGCCGCAATTGAGCGAGCGCAAGGATCAACTGCGCCTGTTGGTGCAGCAAGCGGACGCGGCCGGCTACGACCTGATTGCCGCGCAGGCGGCCGGCTTGCTGGGCTTGCTGGGCGAGCCGCAGCAGGAGCGCTACGCCACGGCCAAGCGCGCGCAACACGGTCTAACGGACATGACGCCGTGGTTCGAGCGCCAGGAAGCGTGGCAGCGCCAGCTGAGCGCCCTGATCAACCTGCAGCAGAACGCGCCCGCCGAAGCGCTGGGCGGCGTCTCGCGCCTCGTGTGGCTGGTGGCGTTCGACCCGCGCTTCGGCTTGACGGCCGTGGAAGTGCGCGAGCAGAAACGCGACGCGCGGGGCGGCTGGAGCAAGGGCCGCGCCATGGGCCTCAAGCGCCTGGCCGAAGAGGCGGGCGACATCGATTTCCTCACGCCGCAAGACGCGCGCGCGGCCGGCAGCATCGCGCCGTTCAAACAATATTATTCGTCGGCGCCGCGCTATGAAATCGAGCTGGACAAGGCTGCCGTGCTGCTGGTGGGCCACCCGCTCGTCTTCTGGCTCGATCACCCCGACACGCGCGTGGAACTGATCGCCGGCGCGCCCGAACTCCTGATCAAGTCGCACGAGGGACAGCTGTGGCTGGGCATGCAGCCGCCGCTGCCCGACAACGGCGGCAACGTCGTGGTGCAGAAGGAAACGCCGACGCGCTTGCGCGTGGTGCACATCCTCGACGAGCACCGGCGCATCGGCGCCATCGTGGGTCTGGGCTTGTCCGTGCCCCTGCATGCGGAAAAACAGGTGATGCAGGCCATCGGCGCCATCTCGTCCATGGTCACCGTGCAGTCCGACATCGGCGGCGGCGCCGGCGACGCGGAAGTCATCACGGCCGACCACCGCCTGCACGTGCATTTGCTGCCCTACCAGCAGGGGTTGAAGATGCAAATTCTCGTGCGCCCGCTGCTCGACAACGGCGCCTATTACGCACCGGGCAGCGGCGCCGAAAGCGTGTTTGCCGATGTGGCGGGCCGGGCCGTGCAAGCGCGGCGCGACCTGAATGCGGAACGCGAAGCGCAGCGCCAGCTGATCGGAAAATGTCTGGTGCTGGAAGAGGCGGAAGAAGAGCATGGCGAGTGGCTGCTGGGCCAGCCAGCGCTGGGCCTGCAATTGCTGGTCGAGCTGCAATCGCTCGATCCCGCCGGCATGGTCTTGGCCTGGCCCGAAGGCGAAACCATGCGCGTGTCGAAGCGCATCGACAGCGGCCAGATGCGCCTGAACATCAAGAGCGAAAAAGACTGGTTTGCCGCCAGCGGCGAAGTGCAGATCGATGAAGACAAGGTGATGGATTTGCGCGCCCTGCTCGATTTGATGCAGAACAATAAAAGCCGCTTCGTGGCCTTGGGCGACAACCAGTTCCTCGCCCTCAGCGATGAATTGCACCGCCGCCTGTCGGAACTGGCCGCGTATGGCGAAGCGCATGCCGATGGCGTGCACATCCACCCGCTGGCCGCGTTTGCGCTGGAAGAGCTGGCCAACGATGCGGGCGGCGTCAAGGCCGACAAGTTGTGGCGCGAGCACCTGCTGCGCCTGCGCGCCCTCGACGACTATCAACCGCAGCTGCCCAGCACCCTGCAGGCCGACTTGCGCGACTACCAGCTGGCCGGCTACGAGTGGCTGGCGCGCCTGGCGCACTGGGGCGTGGGCGCCTGCCTGGCCGACGACATGGGACTCGGCAAGACCTTGCAGGCGCTGGCGCTGATCCTCGCGCGCGCACCGAACGGTCCCACCCTCGTCGTCGCCCCCACGTCCGTCTGCATGAACTGGATCAGCGAAGCGCAGCGTTTTGCCCCGACGTTGAACATCAAACTGTTCGGCAGCGGCGACCGGGCCGACATGCTCGACACCCTGCAGCCGTTCGACGTGGTGGTGGCCAGCTATGGCTTGCTGCAGCAGGAAGCCACCATGTTTGCCGGCGTGCGCTGGCATACGATCGTGCTCGACGAAGCGCAGGCGATCAAGAATGGCGCCACCAAGCGTTCGCAAGCCGTGATGGCCCTGCAAGGCGATTTCCGCATGGTGGCCAGCGGCACGCCGCTGGAAAACCACCTGGGCGAACTGTGGAATCTGTTCCGTTTTATTAACCCGGGCTTGCTGGGCACCCTGGACCAGTTCAATTTGCGCTTTGCGGGACCGATCGAAAAGGATCAGGACAAGCGGGCGGCGGCCGGCGCGCGCCTGCGGCTGCGCCGCCTGATCGCGCCGTTCATCCTGCGCCGGACAAAAACGCAAGTGCTGTCGGAATTGCCGTCGCGCACGGAGATCGTGCTGGAAGTGGAATTGTCGCCGCAGGAAACGGCGCTGTACGAATCCCTGCGCCGCGAAGCGCTGGAAAAGCTGGCCATGGTGGAAGGGCCGGCGTCGAAAAAGGCCATCCAGATCCTGGCCGAGATCATGAAGCTGCGCCGCGCCTGCTGCAATCCGCAACTGGTGGCGCCGGAACTGGGCCTGGCCAGCAGCAAGCTGGCCGCGTTCGCCGAACTGCTGTCGGGCTTGCTGGAAAACCGCCACAAGGTGCTCGTCTTCAGCCAGTTCGTCGACCATTTGACACTCATCCGCAAGCACCTGGAGCAGCATGGCGTCAGCTATCAGTATCTCGACGGCAGCACGCCCATGCAGGAGCGCAAGCGCCGCGTGGATGCCTTCCAGGCGGGAGACGGCGACGTCTTCCTGATCAGCCTGAAGGCGGGCGGCATGGGCATCAATTTGACGGCGGCCGATTACGTGATCCACATGGACCCGTGGTGGAACCCGGCCGTGGAAGACCAGGCCTCGGACCGCGCCCACCGCATGGGACAATTGCGTCCCGTCACCATTTACCGTCTGGTGGCGAAACACACGATCGAGGAAGGCATCGTCGAATTGCACCAGCACAAGCGCGACCTGGCCGACAGTCTGCTGGAAGGCAGCGATGCGGCCGCGCGCATGTCGGCCAGTGACATGCTGGGCATGCTGCAGGAAGGGCTGAAGCGATGAGCTTGAAAAAATGCACGGGCAAGCCGCGTTCCATGCGATGATCGTTTTTCCCTGTTTTGATGCCACGCCATGACCGACTATATCGCCACCAGCGCCGGCCAGCGCGCCACCTTTTTGTGCGGCAAATCCTGGACCGCTTATGTCAGCACCTTCATCATCGCCGTGCTGCTGTTCTTTGCCGCCCTGCCGCTGGCCTTCAAGTACAACGCGCGCGCCGCCTTCGTGGTGCTGATCGGCTCGGCGCTGATCGTCGCCTACCGCCTGCTGACCATCCGCAGCTATCAGCTGTACTACGACGAGACGGGCGTGTGGCTGGCGTCCGGCATCTTGCCGTGGAAAAAGAAACTGACGGGCGTCAAATGGCGCGACATGGATGAAGCCGTCTATGAAACGAACTTCTGGAGCTGGCTGTTCCAATCCTATACGGTAAGAGTCCGCCAGCGCTACACGCAGGAAACGGAAATCCACGCCACCGGCATGGCGCGCGGCAAGGATGCCGTTGCGGCCATCAATGCGCGCCACCAGGACATGCTGCGCGGCAGCGCCATCGTCGTCTAGCGCCGCGCGCTCCCGGCGCAAAAAACTGCGCAGCGGCGGCAATTAATGCTAATCTTTGGGCCGCCCAGGCAAGCAAGGCCAACCTTTCAATAGTTGTTTGTTACTTATATTATCAGTTTATTATTTTCTGATACTGACAGACAGCAAAATATTCAAGAGATAAACTATGCTGATCAAAAATAAAGTTGCGCTCGCCGCATTGATGATGGCTTTTACCCTGACACCAGCCAGCGCCGCCAAGAAACCGCAGAAGCAAGGCAAGGCCGGCACCAGCAGCAGCAAGAAGAAAACCGTCGGCAAGAAAGCGGCCGTCGTCACGGCGGCCACGGCAGCGACGGTCGCCGCCGTCGCCAGCGAGAACAGCAGCGACCGCTCCATGAATAACCTCAGCGGCCAGTTCCTCACGGCCCTGTGGCGCCTGGACCCGGAAAGCGCGATTTCGGTCGGCAAGTACGATGGCGCCGCCAACCTGAGCATTCCCGACGCGGCCAGCCGCCAGAAGCAGCTGGCCTTCATCGAAGAATGGCTGGGCAAGTTCGGCAAGCTGAATGCCGGCAAGATGTCGGACAAGCAACGCACCGACCTGGCCTTGCTGACGAATAAATTGCAGTCGGACCGCTGGTATCTGACCACCTTCCGCGAATTCGAATGGAATCCCGCCCAGTACAACGTGGCTGGCTCCATCGATTTCATCCTGAACACGGAATACGCGGCCCAGCCGCAGCGCCTGCGCACCTTGCTCAAGCGTATCGCCAGCGTGCCGCAATACTATGCGGCCGCCCGCGCCAGCATCGTGAACCCCACGCGCGAGCACACGCAGCTGGCCATCGCCCAGAGCGCCGGCGTGCTCAGCGTGCTTGACGACCTGAACAAGACGGCACAGGGTTCCATCCTGACGCCGGCGGAAAAACAGCTGTACAACGCGCGCATCGCCGCAGCCCGCACGGCCGTGCAAGGCTATGCGGCCTGGCTGACGGAACAGGATGCCGCGCTGGCGCAGAACGGCAATGCGCGCTCCTTCCGCATCGGCAAAGATTTATATGAACAGAAATTCGCCTACGATATCCAGGCCAGCGTGAGCGCCGAGCAGATGTACCAGAAAGCTCTGGCCGCGCGCGAAAAGCTGCTCGAGCACATGGATAGCCTGTCCGACGAGCTGTGGGTGAAAACCATGGGCAGCACGGCCAAGCCGGCGGACCGCACGGCGAAGATCGGCATGGTGATCGACAAGCTGTCCAGCAAGCACGTGGCCCCCGCCGATTTTGTGCCGGAAATCCGCCGCCAGATCCCGGAATTGCAGGAATGGGTGACCAGCCACAACCTGCTGACGATGGACCCGAAAAAGCCTCTGGTCGTGCGTGAAACACCCGCCTACCAGCGCGGCGTGGCCGGCGCCAGCATCGAGGCGCCCGGCCCCTACCGTCCGCAGGACCGCACCTATTACAACGTGACGCCGCTCGACGGCGAAACGCCGGAACAGGCGGAAAGCAGCTTGCGCGAGTACAACCACTGGATCTTGCAGATCCTGAACATCCACGAAGCCATCCCCGGCCACTACACGCAGCTCGTGTACGCGAACAAGTCGCCGTCGCTGGTCAAATCGATCTTCGGCAATGGCGCCATGATCGAAGGCTGGGCCGTGTATGGCGAGCGCATGATGCTCGAATCGGGCTATGGCAACAACGCGCCGGAAATGTGGCTGATGTATTCGAAGTGGAACTTGCGCAGCGTCACCAACACCATCCTCGACTACAGCGTGCACGTGCTGGGCATGACGGAAGCGCAAGCGCTCGACCTGCTGACGCGCCAGGCGTTCCAGACCAAGCGTGAAGCGACGGAAAAATGGCGCCGCGTGCAGTTGAGCTCGGTGCAACTGACCAGCTATTTCAGCGGCTACAGCGAAATCATGGACTTGCGCGAACAGCGCAAGCAGGCGCTGGGCAACAAGTTCGTGCTGAAGGATTTCCACGAGCAATTCCTCAGCTATGGCAGCGCCCCCGTGAAAGTCATCAAGGAATTGATGAATTAAGCGGCGCTCGCCGTCAGCTTGCAAAGGGTGCTGCGGCGCCCTTTTTGCATGCGTTTGCGCCCCCGCAAACCACCGCTACCCTGTCCATTAAGCTGACGGGAAGGCAGGCGCCACCGCACTCCTCACTGGCAATTGCCGATTTTTCTGCTAGGGTGAGAGTCAAGAGCGTCCATGCATATGCCCATCCAGTTCGACACCCTCGATTACGCCAAACGCCTCGCCTCGGCAGGGGTGCCCACGCAGCAGGCGGAAGCCCATGCCACGGCCCTGGGCGAGGTACTGGGCTCGGCCGTCGTCGTGCATGGCGAACTGGCGCTGGAGCGCAATCTGCTGGGGGAAATCAAGCTGGTGTCGCAGAACGTCGATACCAAAGTGGGCGCCCTGGAGATGAAGATCGATGCGCTGGAGCTCAGGCTCGACACCAAAATTGACGCCCTGGAGCAAAAATTCGACGCCCGCCTGGAACGCCTGGACTTGCGCCATGGCGCCGACATGAAACACGTCTACTGGATGATGAGCACCTTGATCCTGCTCAACCTGGGCATCCTCAGCAAACTGATGCTGCAGTAAGCGCGCACTCACTTTCCTGGCAACAAAAAAGCCGCTGCTCCCGGGGGAGGTCAGCGGCTTTTGATTGCGAGTATAGTAAAGCGTCTAGGACGCCTCTTCCGGCGCCTGGGTAGCCTTGACGAAGATGGGCGCCACCAGCAGGCCCAGCTCGAACAACAGGCACATCGGGATGGCCAGCGAGAACTGGCTGACCACGTCCGGCGGCGTGACGATGGCGGCAATGACGAAGGCGCCGACGATGATGTAGGGGCGCACTTCCTTGAGTTTCGCGATGGAAACCAGCCCCATGCGCACGAGGATCACTACCACCACGGGCACTTCGAACGTGGCGCCAAAGGCCAGGCACATCGACATGACGAAATCGAGGTAGTTTTCGATATCCGGCGTCACCGCGATCGACGACGGCGAAAAGTCGCTGATGAAGTGAAACACGCGGCCAAACACAAAGAAATAGCAGAAGGCCACGCCGGCCATGAACAGCAGCGACGAGGAGATGACCAGCGGCGCGATCAAACGCTTTTCATGCGTGTACAGGCCGGGGGCGATAAACGCCCACATCTGGTACAGCACCCAGGGCAAGGCGACGATAAAGGCGATCACCAGCGTCACTTTCATCGGCACGAGGAAGGGCGAGATGACGCCGGTGGCGATCATTTTCGAGCCGGCCGGCAGCGAGGCGATCATCGGCGCGGCAATGAAATCGTAGATATGCGAAGGGCCGGGCCAGTAAAACAGCACGGCGCAGACGACGGCGATGCCGATCGACGCCTTGACCAGGCGGTTACGCAGCTCGACCAGATGCGAGATAAAGGTTTCTTCCACCGGAGATTTGCTACTCATGAGTAAAAGGAGGAGGAACTGGCACGCGGACGGAAACGCGCCACGCGGGCGGCCGCCGACTGCACGTGCAGCTTGCCGCCATGGCGCTGCTTGTACCAGCCAGGGATGGCGGAATTGCGCACCAGTTTCTTGCGGCGAAATTCGCGCGCCTTGCGGGCCAGGTCATCGTTGGTGGCGCGCAGCATGGCTTCATGGGCGTCGTGATGCCCCTCATATGCACTGGAATCGCCGCGCCACGCGTTTTCCACCTCGGCCAGGTTGCCGGAGATCGAGTTTTCCACGCCATGCATGGATTTCTCCACGCTTTGCTTGACGGAATGGGCCGCTTCCCGCACTTCCTTCTGCAGGTTTTTCAGCTCTTCCATTTCAATTTCGCGCGAGACTTCGGATTTCACCTGGTTCAGGTAGCGTTGCGCGCGGCCATACAGGGTGCCGGCCATGCGCGCCACTCTCGGCAACTTTTCAGGGCCGATGACTATCAACGCAACCACGCCGATGATGGCGATTTTAGAGAGACCGAGATCGATCATAAGCGGACAAGGCTGTTACCGGACGAGGCAAGCGCCCCGCCACGCTATCAGGACTTGCTTTTCTCTTTCGTTTCGACGTCGATGGTGCTTTTGTCGGCCACTTGCGATGGCGCAGCAGGAGGGGTATTGGCTGCCGGCGCGTCATCGTCGCCCTTGACGCCATCCTTGAAGCCTTTGACGGCCTTGCCGATATCACCGCCGATATTGCCCAGTTTCTTGGTGCCGAAGACCAGCATCACGATAACCAGAACGATCACCCAGTGCCAAATACTCAATGAACCCATCACATTCTCCTTGCGGGACGGTGCCCGAATAGCGTCAACCAATGCCGGTAGTATACACGCGAACCCGGCGCACGGCGAAATCAGTGCTGGCCGCGCCAGGGACGGGGACCGCCGTACACATGCATGTGCAGGTGATACACCTCTTGCCCACCGTTCGGGCCGCTGTTGATCATGGTCTTGAAGCCGCCGGCAGGCGTGCCATCGGCGTCATAGCTGACGGCGCAGCCAAATTCGGCGGCGAGTTTCGGCGCCAGGCGCAGCAGCTTACCCAGTATTTCCGTATGGCTGTCGTCGCAATCGGACAGGGTCGCCACGTGGCGCTTCGGGATCAACAGCAGATGCACGGGAGCGGCCGGGTTGATGTCCTTGAAGGCCAGCAAGTCGTCATCCTCATACACTATGCTCGAAGGAATTTGTTTTGCAGCAATCTTGCAGAAAATACAGTTATCCACGCACGCTCCAGTAGGTCAGTGTTTGTCTGTTTCGCCAGCGTCGCGCAGCTCGTCCTTGCGCGCCGCCTTTTCCTCGAGGCCGGACAGGCCTTCGCGGCGCGCCAGCTCGTCGAGCACCTGCTGCGGCGTCAGGTCGAACTGCGCCAGCATCACCAGCGAGTGAAACCACAGGTCGGCGCATTCGTACAAGACCTTGGACGGGTCGTTGTCGCGGCGCGCATCCTTGGCGGCCATCACCGTTTCCGTCGCTTCCTCGCCGATTTTTTTCAAAATGGCATCATCGCCCTTGGCAAACAGGCGCGCGACATACGAGGTGGCGGGGTCGCCGCCATTGGCCAGCTTGCGCGATTCGATCACGGCGGCCAGGCGTTTTAACGTTTCACTCATTTGCTCTTGCTTTCCGCATAAATCGTCTCAGGGTCTTTCAGGACGGGGTCGGTGATCTGCCATTCGCCCGTTTTCTCGTCGCCTTCGAACTTCTGGAAGAAGCACGAATGGCGACCCGTATGGCAGGCGATGCCGCCGGCTTGCTCGATTTTCAGCAAGACCACGTCTTCGTCGCAATCGAGGCGGATTTCCAGCACCTTTTGCGTGTGACCCGATTCTTCGCCCTTGTGCCACAGTTTCTTGCGCGAACGGCTCCAGTATACGGCTTCGCCCAGCTCCACCGTGCGCGCCAGCGCGTCGCGGTTCATCCAGGCGAACATCAGCACGTCATTGCTGCCCGCTTCCTGCGCGATCACGGGCACCAGCCCGTGCTCGTCCCATTTGACCTTTTTCAGCCACTTGGCATTGCTTGCTACGATGGTTCCGTTCTGCATGTTCTTCTATCCTGCTTGTATGTACTTTACGCCAGGCGCATGGGAATGCCCTGCTGCGCCATGAACTGCTTGGCTTCCTGCACCGTGTGCTGGCCATAGTGGAAGATGCTGGCGGCCAGCACGGCGTCCGCCCGGCCCACCTTGATGCCGTCGACCAGGTCTTGCAAGCCGCCCACGCCGCCCGAGGCGATCACGGGAATGCTGACGGCGTCGGACACGCCGCGCGTCAGGCCCAGGTCGAAGCCCACCTTGGTGCCGTCGCGGTCCATGCTGGTGAGCAAGATTTCACCGGCGCCCAGGCTTTCCATTTTACGCGCCCATTCGAACGCGTCCAGGCCCGTGGCCGTGCGTCCGCCATGGGTAAACACTTCCCACTTGCCGGGCGACACCTGCTTGGCGTCGATGGCGACGACGATGCATTGCGAACCGTGCTTTTGCGATGCCTCAAACACGAGCTGGGGGTTCGTCACGGCCGAGGTGTTGATGCTGACCTTGTCGGCGCCCGCATTGAGCAGCCGGCGTACGTCTTCCACCACGCGCACGCCGCCGCCCACGGTCAGCGGAATGAACACTTGCGACGCCACCGCTTCGATGATGTCGAAGATCAGGCCGCGGTTGTCGCTCGAAGCGGTAATGTCGAGGAAAGTGATCTCGTCGGCGCCCTGCTCGTCATAGCGGCGGGCGATTTCCACGGGATCGCCCGCGTCGCGCAATTCCGTGAAGTTGACGCCTTTGACGACGCGGCCATTGGTCACGTCGAGGCAGGGGATGATACGTTTTGCAAGCATGATGGTATCCAGATTGTCGCCAGGCCAGGACACGCGCAGGCGTACCCCGGCCGGGCAGGCTTAAACGGCGGCGTCGGTCAGTTCGTCGGCGCGTTCCTGCGCCTGCGCCAGATCGATCGTGCCTTCATAGATGGAACGGCCGCAGATCACGCCTTCGATGCCTTCGGCCTGGACCGCGCACAGCGCTTCCACGTCGCCGATGTTGTGCAGGCCGCCCGAGGCGATGACGGGGATCTTGACGGCTTGCGCCAGCTTGACGGTGGCTTCGATATTGATGCCGCCCATCATGCCGTCGCGGCCGATGTCCGTGTAGATGATCGATTCGACGCCGTAGGCTTCGAATTTTTTCGCCAGGTCGATCACTTCGTGGCCCGACATCTTGCTCCAGCCATCGGTTGCCACTTTGCCATCCTTGGCATCGAGGCCGACGATGATGTGGCCCGGGAAGGCGCCGCAGGCGTCGTGCAGGAAGCCGGGGCTTTTCACGGCCGCCGTGCCGATGATGATGTAGGTGATGCCGGCGTCGAGGTAGCGCTCGATGGTGTCGAGGTCGCGGATGCCGCCGCCCAGCTGCACGGGGATTTCCTCGATGTCGTTTTCCACGGCGAAATCCTGCACGGCTTTCAGGATGGCTTTCACGGCGCCTTCGTTCTTCGGCTTGCCGGCAAAGGCGCCGTTCAGGTCGACCAGGTGCAGCCGGCGCGCGCCCTGCATCAGCCAATGGCGGGCCATTTCGGCCGGGTCTTCGGAAAATACGGTGGCAAGTTCCATATCGCCTTGTTTCAGGCGTACGCAGTGACCGTCTTTCAGGTCGATGGCAGGAATAAGCAGCATGGTCAGTGTGGTTTAAAAGTGAGTGAGAGGCGGAAAAAAAGCCGGAGAGCCAACGTTAAGGTTGCCAGTGAACGAAGTTCTTGTACAGCTGCAAGCCAGCGGCAGCACTTTTTTCAGGGTGGAACTGTGTCGCGAAAATATTATCACGGGCGACGGCGCAGGCGAACGGCGCACCATAGACAGTCTCGCCCACCGTGTGCGCCGCCTCTTGAGGTTGAGCAAAATAGCTGTGCACAAAGTAAAAATACGCGTTGTCGGCGATGCCATCCCACATGACATGGGACGCCGTTTGCCGCACTTGGTTCCAGCCCATTTGCGGCACCTTGAAGCGCGAGCCGTCTTCCTGCACCTGGCCGTCGAGCTGGAAACGCACGACTTTGCCTGGCAGCAAGCCCAAACCGGCCGCGTCGCCCTCTTCGCTGCCGTCGAACAGCATTTGCTCGCCGATGCACACGCCCAGCACGGGCTTGCTGTCGGCGGCGCGCAGCAGCGCCTCCAATACGCCCGATTCGCGCAGGCTGCGCATGCAGTCGGGCATGGCGCCCTGGCCCGGCAGGACGATGCGGTCGGCGCTGTCGATGTCGGCAGCGACACCGGAAATGCGCACGTCGGCTTCTGGCGCCACGGCACGCAAGGCTTGCGCTACCGAGCGCAAATTGCCCATGCCGTAATCCACCACCACAATTTTATTCATGTTTGATCCCGGAATCTACAATATAGCGAGAGCGGCGCTCACAGGCTGCCCTTGGTCGATGGAATGATGCCGGCCGCGCGCTCGTCGAGCTCGGCAGCCATGCGCAGCGCGCGGCCAAAGGCCTTGAACACGGTTTCGCACTGATGGTGGGCATTCGTGCCGCGCAAGTTGTCGATATGCAAGGTCACGCCCGCGTGGTTGACGAAGCCGCGGAAAAATTCCAGCGTCAGGTCGACGTCGAAGCCGGCGATCATGGCGCGCGTAAACGGGATGTGGTATTCGATGCCAGGGCGGCCCGAGAAATCGAGCACCACGCGCGACAGCGCCTCGTCCAGCGGCACGTAGGCGTGGCCATAGCGGCGGATGCCCTTCTTGTCGCCGATGGCCTTGGCCACGGCCATGCCCAGCGTGATGCCCACGTCTTCCACCGTATGGTGGTTGTCGATATGCACGTCGCCCGTCGCTTCGATATCGAGGTCGATCAAGCCATGGCGGGCGATCTGGTCCAGCATGTGGTCGAGGAAGGGCACGCCGGTATTGAGCTTTTGCTGGCCCGTGCCGTCCAGGTTGAGGGCGACGCGAACTTGCGTCTCATTGGTGTTGCGCGTGATTTCTGCGGTGCGGTTCATGGGAGGCTCTGGCGGTAGGCTAAACGAGGGATGCCTTGAAGGCATCGTAAAAAAGGGAATTTTCTTCCGGGGTGCTGACGCTGATGCGCAGGCAATTGGCCAGCGCAGCATGCATTTTACTCATATTTTTAATTAAAACCCTGCGGGCAAGCAGTTTTGCGCAAACATCGTCGGAATCCGCCACACGAATCAGAAGAAAATTTGCCTTCGAGGGAAATACCGTCACGCCGGGCAGCTCCGCCAGGCGCCGTGCCAGGTCGTCGCGCGCGCTGTTGAGCAGGGCCGCCTGCGCGTTGAGCACGTCGAGGTGCTCGAGCGCGAATTCGGCCGCCGCCTGCGTCAGCACATTCACATTGTACGGCGGACGCACTTTCTCGAACTGCGCCAGCAAGGCCGGCGCGGCCGACATGTAGCCGAGGCGGATGCCGGCCAGGCCCAGTTTCGACACGGTGCGCATCACCACCAGGTTTTCATATTCGGGCAGGCGGCCCATGAAGCTGCGCTGCGCGAACGGCTCATAGGCTTCGTCGACGACGGCGATGCCCGTGTCGCCCAGGGCGGCCAGGATGCGTTCGATATCGGCAGCGGCGAACAGGTTGCCCGTCGGGTTGTTCGGATAGGCGAGGAAGACCAGCGCCGGGCGGTGCGCTTCGATGGCCGCCAGCATGGCCGGCATGTCCAGGCTGAAGTCGGCCTGCAGCGGTACGCCGACGAAATCCATGCCGGCAAACTGCGCCGAACGGGCATACATGACGAAGGCCGGCACGGGCGCCAGCAGCACGGCGCGCTGGCCCGGCGCCTGGCGGGCGCAGGCCATGGCCAGGATGGAAATCAGTTCATCGGAGCCGTTGCCCAGCATGACGTCGTAACCGGCGGGCACGCCCAGTTTGGCGCAGATGGCCGCCTGCAGGCTGGCGTACGACGGCGGATAGCGGTTCAGCGCCACGCCGGCCAGGCGCGCGCCCAGTTCCTCGCGCAGATGCTGCGGCAGCGGATACGGGTTTTCCATCGCATCGAGCTTGATGTAACCGCTGGCATCGGCTACCTGGTAGCTCTTGACGGCCCGCACATCGGCGCGCACGGTGTTGCTGATTAACTGATCGAGGAAAGACATGCTGCAAACACTCCTGATGAAATGAAATGGAGACTAAATGACGACGTCTTCCGGCACGCTAGCGCTGCGCGCCTTGCGGGCCGGCGCTTTTTTCACGGCGGGCGGCTTTTTCACGGCAGCCGTTTTTCTGACCGCCGCCGGCTTTTTCGCCGCCTTGGCGGGCTTGGCCGCGGGCGATGTGGCCGGTTCGGCCAGCTCCTGCGCGAGGGCCGCCAATCGCTGTTCGATGATGGCGCAGTAGTCGGGATTGAGTTCAAAACCGACGAAATCGCGCCCGCAGCGTTTCGCCGCCAGCGCCGTGGTGCCGCTGCCCATGAACAGGTCGAGCACCACGCCGCCGGGCGGGCACGACGCCTTGACCATGCGCTCGATGATTTCGAGCGGCTTTTGCGTCGGGTGGTCGGCCCGTTCCGGGTGTTCCTTGTGCAGGCGCGACACGCTCCACAAGTCTTTCGGGTTGTAGCCCACTTCCAGCCATTTGGCGCCGATGAAGATCGAGCGCGAACGGGCTTTCTTGGTGGCCGCGTCGTAGGCGATGCGCACCGCGTCAAGGTCGAAGTAGTAATCCTTGCGCTTGACGAAGAAGCCGATGGTGTCGTGCACCGATGAAAAGCTGCGCACGCTGCCGCCCATGGACGGCACGCGGCGGTCCCAGATGATTTCATTCATCATCGCCATGCGCTGTTTCAGCATGACGAAGATTTCCGGCGAATAGCGCCAGGTGAGAAAGATATACAGGCTGCCGTTGGCTTTGAGCTTGGGCAGCGCCGCATCGATCCACTGTTCCGTCCAGCGCAGGTAGTCGGCCACCGACTGCTGGTCCGAGGTATTGCCGTAATCCTTGCCCAGGTTGTACGGCGGATCCGTCAGGATCAGGTCCACCGAGCCATCGGGAATGCGCGCCAGCCCCGCCAGCGCATCTTCGCAATAGACCCGGTTGACCCAGTCCGGCCGCTCCGCCATATTCGTCATGGCTGCGGCTTCAGACGCAGTTCGGCGCTGCGCGCGTGCGCCTGCAAGCCTTCGCCATACGCCAGGGTGGCGGCGACACGGCCCAGGGTTTGCGCGCCCGCCTCGCTGACGTGAATGATGGACGAACGCTTCTGGAAGTCATACACGCCCAGCGGCGACGAAAAGCGCGCCGTGCGCGACGTCGGCAGCACGTGATTGGGACCGCAGCAATAGTCGCCCAGCGATTCGGACGAAAAGCGCCCCAGGAACATGGCGCCCGCGTGACGGATCTGTTCGGCCCACTGCTGCGGGTTGTCCGCCGAGATTTCCAGGTGCTCGGCGGCGATGGCGTTGGCGATCTCGCACGCCTCTTGCATGCTGCGCACCTTGATCAGCGCGCCGCGGTCGGCCAGCGAAGTGCTGATGGTGGCCTGGCGCGGCATCGTCGGCAGCAGCCTGGCGATGCTCTCTTCCACTTTCGCGATGTAGGCCGCATCGGGGCACAGCAGGATCGCCTGCGCCAGTTCGTCGTGCTCGGCCTGCGAAAACAGGTCCATCGCGACCCAGTCCGGGTCCGTCGTGCCGTCGCACAGCACGAGGATTTCGGAAGGCCCCGCGATCATGTCGATGCCGACGATGCCGAACACGCGGCGCTTGGCGGCCGCCACATAGGCGTTGCCGGGGCCGACGATTTTGTCGACGGCGGCAATCGTCTGCGTGCCGTAGGCCAGCGCGCCGACGGCTTGCGCGCCGCCGATGGTGATCACGCGCGTCACGCCCGCGATCGCGGCGGCGGCCAGCACCATCTGGTTTTTCACGCCATCGGGCGTCGGCACCACCATGATGATTTCGCCCACGCCTGCCACGTGCGCGGGAATGGCGTTCATCAGCACGGACGACGGATACGCGGCCTTGCCGCCCGGGACGTAGATGCCGACCCGGTCCAGCGGCGTGATCTTTTGCCCCAGCACCGTGCCATCGGGCTCGGTGTAAGTAAAACCGCGCAATTCCTCGCGCTGGCGTTCGTGGAAGGCGCGGATGCGCTGCGCGGCGATCTGCAGCGCCTCGCGCTGGGCCGACGGCAGGCCGTTCAGGGCCGCCTGCAGTTCGGCTTGCGAAATATCGAAGGCCGCCATTTCCGCCGCGCCGCCATGCGGGATGCGGTCGAAACGGTTGGTGTATTCCAGGACGGCGGCGTCGCCGCGCGTTTTCACGTCGGCCAGGATTTTTGCGACCGACGTTTCAATCGCTGCATCGGTGCCCGCCTCGAACGCCAGCAAGGTGTCGAGCGATTGTTGGAAACCTTCCTGGCTTGAATCGAGCTTGCGTATCTGTATCGGCATAATCGGCTTTCTGCTACTGAATGTGTCTAGGCTTGCGAGGCGCGTTCAAACGCCTCGATAATCGGCTGCAAGCGCTCGCGCTTGAGCTTTAATGCCGCCTGGTTAACCACCAGGCGCGACGAAATTTCCATGATGTGCTCGACCTCGACGAGGTTGTTCGCCCGCAAAGTGCTGCCCGTGCTGACCAGGTCGACGATCGCGTCGGACAGGCCGACCAACGGCGCCAGCTCCATCGAGCCATACAGCTTGATCAGGTCGACGTGCACGCCCTTGGCGGCGAAATGCTCGCGCGCCGTGTGCACGAATTTGGTGGCCACGCGCAAGCGCGCGCCCTGGTGCACGGCCTTTTCATAGTCGAAACCGGCCTGCACCGCCACCGACATGCGGCAGGAAGCGATATTCAGGTCGATCGGCTGGTACAGGCCTTCGCCGCCGTGTTCGAGCAAGACATCCTTGCCCGCCACGCCGAAATCGGCCGCGCCGTACTGCACGTAGGTCGGCACGTCGCTGGCGCGCACGATGATGACGCGCACGTTCGGATCGTTGGTGGCCAAAATCAGCTTGCGCGAGGTCTCGGGGTTTTCCAGCACCTTGATGCCGGCCGCTTCCAGCAGCGGCATGGTGTCTTCAAAAATGCGGCCCTTCGAGAGCGCCAGGATCAGCTGGGAGCTGTCGCCGTTGTTCGATCCGTTCATGCTCGTTCCTTGTTATTTAATACGTACGATGTTCGCGCCGACGGCCGACAATTTGACTTCCATGCGGTCGTAGCCGCGGTCGAGGTGATAGATGCGGTCGATCAGGGTTTCGCCGTCGGCGGCCAGGGCCGCGATCACCAGCGAGGCCGAGGCGCGCAGGTCGGTCGCCATCACGGGTGCGCCGCGCAGCTGCTTGACGCCGGCGATGATGGCCGTGTTGCCCTCGATGGTGATGTCGGCGCCCAGGCGGTTCATTTCCTGCACGTGCATGTAGCGGTTCTCGAAAATCGTCTCGGTGACGCGGCTGGCGCCGTTGGCGATGGTGTTGACGGCCATGAACTGCGCCTGCATGTCGGTCGGGAAGCCCGGGTATTCCGTCGTGCGGAAGCTGACGGGGTTCGGACGGGCCGACATCTCGGCACGGATCCAGTCGGCGCCGAAGGTCATCGTCAGGCCCATGGCGCGCAGCTTGTCGAGCGCCGCGTCGAGAATGTCGGTGCGCACGTTGCGCAGGGTGATGTCGCCGCCGGTGGCCGCCACGGCGCACAGGAAGGTACCCGTTTCGATACGGTCGGCGATCACCGCGTGCGAGGCGCCGTGCAAGGCGTCCACGCCCTGGATCACCAGGCGGCTGGTGCCGATGCCGTCGATCTTCGCGCCCATGGCCACCAGCAGGTGCGCCAGGTCGGTGACTTCCGGTTCGCAGGCGGCGTTTTCCAGGATGGTCTCGCCTTCGGCCAGGGTCGCGGCCATCAGCAGATTTTCGGTGCCGGTGACGGTGATCATGTCGGTGACGATGCGCGCGCCCTTGAGCTTGGCGCACTTGGCGTAGATGTAGCCCGCTTCGATGCGGATCTCGGCGCCCAGCGCTTCCAGGCCCTTGATGTGCTGGTCGACGGGGCGCGAACCGATGGCGCAGCCGCCCGGCAGCGAGACCTTGGCTTCGCCGAAGCGCGCCAGCATGGGGCCCAGCACGAGGATCGAGGCGCGCATGGTTTTCACCAGCTCATACGGCGCTTCCAGGGTGTCGATGGCGCTGCCGTTGAGAACCACGCGGTCGCCGTCCTGCTGCACTTTCAGGCCCGTCTGGCCCAGCAATTTGAGCATGGTGGCCACGTCGTGCAAATGCGGCACGTTGGTCAGGTCCAGGTCGCCCGCGGTCAAGAGACCCGCGCACAGGATGGGCAGGGCGGCGTTTTTCGCGCCGGAGATGGCGATGTCGCCGTTCAGGCGGTTGCCGCCGTTGATGAGGAGCTTGTCCATGTGCTTATCCTTGGAATTCTTCAGGTGTCAGGGTTTTCATCGACAGCGCGTGGATTTCTTCGCGCATGCGGTCGCCCAGCGCCGCGTAGACGATCTGGTGACGCTGGATCAGGCGCTTGCCGGCAAACGCGGGCGAGACGATCACGGCCTGGAAGTGCTGGCCATCGCCCTCCACTTCGAGGTGCGTGCATTCGAGGCCGGCCGACAGGTAGCCGTGGATCAGTTCTGGAGTGGTGGTCACGATAAGTCCTTGATATTGAATAATGTAGTGATGTGATGTGCCGTAATCAATGGCGCAATCTGTAACCGCTTTTCAGCAGGCGGATCGATGCCAGCGCCAGGATCACGAGGAAGCCGGCGACGATGGAAAGACTGAGCCACGGGCTGACGTCGGACACGCCGAAGAAGCCGTAGCGGAAGCCGTCGATCATGTAGAAGAAGGGGTTCAGGTGCGATACCGTCTGCCAGAATGGCGGCAGCGAGTGGATCGAATAGAACACGCCCGACAAAAAGGTGGCCGGCATGATCAAAAAGTTCTGGAAGGCGGCCAGCTGGTCGAATTTCTCGGCCCAGATGCCGGCGATCAGGCCCATTGTGCCCAGCATGGCGGCGCCGAGAAACGCGAAGATGACGATCCACAGCGGCGCGACAAACGACAGGTCGGCGAACCAGCAGGTGATGGCAAACACGCCAAAGCCCACGGCCAGGCCGCGCGCGACGGAAGCGAGTACATACGCCGAGAAGATTTCCCAGTGCGACAGGGGCGTGAGCAGCACGAACACCAGGTTGCCTGTGATCTTGGACTGGATCAGCGAGGACGAGGAATTGGCAAACGCGTTTTGCAGCACGCTCATCATCACCAGGCCGGGAATCAGAAAGGCCGTGTAGCTGACGCCGGGGCTCGGCTCCACGCGGCCGTCGAGCACATGGCCGAACACCAGCAGGTACAGCATCGACGTGAGCACGGGTGCGGCCACGGTTTGCGTCGCCACTTTCCAGAAGCGCAGCGTCTCTTTGTAGACGAGGGTGCGGAATCCTGTCGAAATCATACGGTACCTTTATCCATGATCTGCAAGAAGATATCTTCCAGGTCGGCTTGTTGCAATTGCATTTCATCGATCTCGACGCCCGCCTCGCGCAGGCGGGCGAGGATTTTCTCGACTTCGCTGTATTCGTTGACGCGCAGGCTGAACTTGTTCGGCGCCTGCTGTTCTTCCGGGTGCAGCACCAGGTGCTGCAGGTCGGCCGGCAGGCTGCCGTGTTTCAGGTGCACCTGCAGCTGCGAGCCGGCGATGCGGCGGATCAGCGCCGACATGGTGTCGAGCGCCACCACCTTCCCGCTTTTCAGCATGGCCACGCGCTGGCACATGGCTTGCGCCTCTTCCAGGTAGTGGGTGGTCAGCACGACCGTGTGGCCGCCTTCGCGGTTCAGGCGCGAGATGAACTTCCACAGGGTCTGGCGCAGTTCCACGTCGACGCCGGCCGTCGGTTCATCGAGCACGATGACGGGCGGCTTGTGCACCAGCGCCTGGGCCACGAGCACGCGGCGCTTCATGCCGCCGGACAGGGCGCGCATGTTGGTGTCGGCCTTGCCGGTCAGGTCGAGGTTTTCCATGACCTCGTCGATCCACTTGTCGTTGTTCGGCAGGCCGAAGTAGCCGGACTGCAGGCGCAGGGTTTCGCGCACGGTGAAAAACGGGTCGAACACGAGTTCCTGCGGCACCACGCCCAGGTTGCGGCGCGCATTGCGGAAGTCCTTGACCACGTCATGGCCGTGGATCTTGACGGTGCCCGCGTCGGGGCGTATCAGGCCGGCGATGATGGAAATGAGGGTGGTCTTGCCGGCGCCGTTGGGGCCGAGCAGGCCAAAAAACTCGCCTTCTTCGATGGCCAGCGACACGCCGCCCAGCGCCTTGAGCGATTTATAGCTCTTTTCTACATTCGTTATTTGAATTGCGGTCATGTGCTTGTTTCAAGTGTAATGCGTCTGGTGTGATGCGCCAGTTGCCGGAGACATCCAGGCCGGCAGGCCGGTGCAGGGCGCCACCTTCAGGCGAGGACGGCGCAACAGTCAATTATAGTTGGAAAATTCGTGGAACACTTGGAGATCAATCCGGCGGCGCTGCTGGCCTGCCGGCTTGAAAGCTACTGCTGATGCGGGGAGTGGGACAGGATCAATGATGATGCAGGTCGGACGGGCTGCGTTCGGCGTGGCCGCCGGCGCTGGCGCAGTCGTCGGCCGTCAACGTGCTCGAGACGAGCGAGCAGACGCCATACAGCTTGGTGAGGTTTTTCAGGTTGTTCGGCAGGTTTTTCAGCTCCAGCACGGCGCCCGCATCCTGCGCCGCGCGCTGCCACGTCAGCATGACGGACACGGCGGCCGAATCGACGGCCTTGACGTTGCGCAAGTCGAACTTGGTCTGACCCGAGCGGATGGCGTCCAGACCCTGCTCCAATGCCGAAGTGGCATTGTGCACGGTCAGGGAAGTCAGGGACTGCAAGGTGTCGAGAGAGTCGGGCATGGCGTCGGGCTGCGCTGGTCTGGAGCTGGGTCTGGAGCTATATGATAGCCGATTATTTGGCTTTGGCAGCGGGACGGCTGGCCAGGGCCTTGTTTTTTGCCTGCAAGGTCTTGATCAGGCCATCGATGCCGCCCTTGCTGATCTCGCTGGCGAAGCTGCTTTTGTACGTTTCCACCAGCCACGCGCCCAGCACGTTGATGTCATAGATCTTCCAGCCGGACGGGGTTTTCGCCACGCGGTAGTTCAGGGGCACGGGTTCGCCGCGCGCCACGTTGACCTGCGAACGCACTTCCACTTCCGTGTCAGCCGGGTCGGCGCGCAGCGGCTTGAATTCCACGGTTTCGTTCTTGATCTGCGACAGGGCGCCCGAATACGTGTAGATCAGCAAGGTGCGGAATTCCGCCGACAGCTGCTTTTGCTGGTCCGGCGTGGCGTCGCGCCAGAAGCGGCCGGCGGCCAGGGCCGTCATGCGCTGGAAATCCACGTAAGGCAGGATTTTGCTTTCCACCAACTCGGTGACGCGCTTGATATCGCCAGCCTGGATGGCCTTGTCGTTCTTGGCCGTGTCGATCACATCCTGGCTTATGCGCTTGACCAAGACGTCCGGCGCTTCGACAGCAGGAGCGGCCTGGGCGGCGGTGGCAAAGGCGATGGTCGCCATCGCCAGCAGTTGTTTCATCAATTTCATGGTTCTACCTTTCATGGTGTTGCTATGCACCGGCTGGCGTTGATCGCAGCCGTGGTGTTTCTGTACCGGAGTTTACTCCTGGGGCCTGGCCTCGGAAGCAACGGTATTGCTACCAGATGTTACGAGGTCCGCTGGCGCCACCTCGGCGGCGGCCGTGGCCGCAGGCGCGTCATTGGCAACTTGCGGTTTTGCCTCGTACTCCGGCTCGTAATCGCTGCTGTCGTTTTTTGGCACTTTGCGGTCGCGGCGGTCCGTATCGCCGTCGAAAACCTTGCTTTCACGCGCTTGCAGGAAGCCGTCGCGGATGAATTCATAACGGTCCAGCGCGGCCGCTTCCATCAGGTTGGTCGCGTCGAGCAGCGCGGCGCGCTTGTCGACCACGCGCGTCACCGTGCCGATATTGCGTACATTGACGGGATCCTTGTAGCGCCATGGGTCGCCCGCGATATCGAGCGGCAAGGCCACCGTGTCGCGCACGGTCGATGGGCCCAGCAGCGGCAGCATCACGTACGGACCCGACTGGACGCCGTACCAGCCCAGGGTCTGGCCAAAGTCTTCGTTATGCTTGGGAATGCCGGCCTGCGACGCGATGTCGATCAGGCCGAGGATGCCGAAGGTCGAGTTCATGCTGACGCGCACGACGTCTTGCAAGCCCGCTTCACCCTTGCCTTGCAGCAAGTTGTTCACGGCACTCCACACATCGGCCAGGTTGCCGAAGAAGTTGCCCACGCCCGTTTGCACGAACGACGGCGTCACCGTCTTGTAGGCCGTGGCGACCGGTTTCAGGGCCACCTGGTCAACGGTATCGTTGAACTTGAACATCGCGCGGTTATACCCTTCCAGCGGGTCGCGCGGATTGGTGCCGGTGGCGCAGGCGCTCACGCTGGCGGCGATGGCCATGGCCAGGCCGATACGCGCCAGGCTGCCTTGGGGTTTCTTGGTCGACTCGCTCATTTGCTGTCCTTTCCTTCCGCTGCCTTGCTGTAGATGAACTGATTGATCAGGTCTTCCAGCACTGTGGCCGATTGAGTACGGGCGATCTTGTCGCCCTCTGCCAGGTTCGCCAAATCGCCGCCTGCTTCCAGGCCGATATATTGCTCACCCAGCAAACCGGCCGTCAAAATCTTGGCCGAGCTGTCTTTCGGAAATTTGTAGCCATCTTCGATATCGAGTTTCACCAGCGCCTGATACGTCTTGTCGTCAAAGCGGATCTCCGCCACGCGCCCCACCACCACGCCAGCGCCCTTGACGGGCGCCTGCGGCTTGAGGCCGCCAATATTGTCGAACTTGGCCGTAATGGTATACGTCTTGCTGAAAGACAGCGAGCTCATATTGCCGGCCTTGAGCGCCAAAAACATCAATGCCGCCACACCCAGCAAGACGAACAAGCCGACCCAGACATCCAAAGATTTACGTTGCATAAACAATCCTAAATAATTTTTACTTGCCGCCACCTGCGCAGAACACTGCCCAGGCCGATAATTTTGTCGCCTATCGGCAATTACTTGCTAAACATCAACGCCGTCATCATGAAATCGAGCCACCACACCATCAACGACGAAATGACCACCGTGCGCGTGGTGGCGCCGGACACGTCTTCCGGCGTCGGCTGTGCCTGGTAACCCTGGAACAGCGCGATGAAGGTCACCGCGATGCCGAACACCAGGCTCTTGATGGTGCCGTTGCCCACTTCTTTCCAGACATCCACGCCGCCTTGCATCTGCGACCAGAACGAGCCTTCATCGACGCCGATCAGCACCACGCCGACCAGGTAGCTGCCGATGATGCCGACGGCCGTGAAGATGGCGCCCAGGATCGGCATGGCGATCACGCCGGCCCAGAAACGGGGCGCCAGCACGCGCTGGATCGGGTTGACGGCCATCATTTCCATGGCCGACAGTTGCTCGCCCGCCTTCATCAGGCCGATTTCCGCCGTCAGCGAGGTGCCGGCGCGGCCGGCGAACAGCAGCGCCGTGACGACAGGGCCCAGTTCGCGCGTCAGCGACAGCGCCACCAGCAAGCCCAGCGACTGCTCGGCGCCATACGTGGTCAAGGTGTAATAGCCTTGCAAACCCAACACCATGCCGACAAACAGGCCGGAGACGGCGGTAATCACCAGCGAGCGGTTACCGATAAAAAACAGTTGCTCGATCACCAGGCGCGGACGGCGCCACAGGCCGCCCGACGAGGCGATGATGATAAAGAACGAACGCACGGCAAAGCCGAGGTCTTGTACCGAATTGCGCAACCATGCTCCGATCGACGCGAGGAAACGCGCGATCATCGGCCCGCTCCCGCATGCAGGCCCAGGTCGTCGGCCAGCGACTTGCCCGGGTAATGGAACGGCACGGGGCCATCGGCCTCGGCATTGACGAATTGCTTGACGTACGGATGCGTCGACACGGCCATCTCGGCCGGCGTGCCGTGCGCCACAATTTTGCCCGATGACAGAAAATAGACGTAATCAGCGATGGCGAAACACTCCTTCACATCGTGCGATACCAGGATAGACGTGGAGCCCAGCGCATCGTTCAAATTGCGGATCAAATTGGCCGTCACGCCCATGGAAATCGGGTCCAGGCCGGCGAACGGCTCGTCGTACATGATCAGTTCAGGGTCGAGCGCGATGGCGCGCGCCAGCGCGACGCGGCGGCCCATGCCGCCAGAAATCTCGGCCGGCTTCAATTGCGCCGCATTGCGCAGTCCCACGGCGTGCAGCTTCATCAGCACCAGGGTGCGGATCAGCTCTTCATTCAAGTCCGTGTGTTCGCGCAGGGGGAAGGCCACGTTTTCGAACGCCGTCAGGTCCGTAAACAGCGCGCCGTGCTGGAACAGCATGCCCATCTTGCGGCGCAGCTGATACAGCTCGTCGGTTCCCAGCGTATGCACGATCTGGCCGTCCACATTCACGGAACCGGAACTGGGGCGCAACTGCCCGCCGATCAGGCGCAGTACGGTCGTCTTGCCACTGCCGGAGCCACCCATGACGGCCACAACTTTTCCACGTGGGAAATCCATTTGAAGGCCCGATAAAATCGAACGTTCTCCATAGGCAAAGTGTAAATCACGGATCTCAACAAGATTTGGCACGACGAAGCTCACTATTTTAATGGCGTATTGTAGTGCAGAAACGCCAACCTCTGCTGAGACACCCCTTGGGACAGCCCCGTAAAGGGGAAGAATACAACACTAATGAATCGAAAGTCAGATATTGTAGTGGAAATTTGACCTGCGCATCGCGCCCCCATCCGCCGGCGTTCATGGCCGTCCACTTGATAACTAAAATAACAAGGGCCACGCCGCAATCCGCGCCGTGGCCCTGTCAAAAAAACGAACAGTTGCTCGTTAATTAGCGTGGCAGCACGGATGCCCCCATCAGGAACTCATCGACGGCGCGCGCGCACTGGCGCCCTTCGCGGATGGCCCACACCACCAGCGACTGGCCACGGCGCATGTCGCCGGCCGCAAACACCTTGGCCACCGAGGTCTGGTAGCAGCCGGCGCCATCCGTTGTCGCCTTGACATTGCCGCGCGCATCCGTATCGACGCCGAACGCTTGCAACACTTGTTGTACTGGCGAAACAAAACCCATGGCCAGGAAGACCAGATCCGCCTTCATCTCGAATTCCGAGTTCGGCACTTCGCTCATCTTGCCGTCTTTCCATTCGACTCTGCAGGCGATCAGCTTTTCCACCTTGCCGCCCTTGCCTTCGAAACGCTTGGTGGCCACGGCCCAGTCGCGCTCGCAGCCTTCCTCGTGCGAGGACGAGGTGCGCAGCTTGGTCGGCCAGTACGGCCAGACCAGCGGCTTGTTTTCCTGTTCCGGCGGCTGCGGCATCAGTTCGAACTGGGCCACCGAGGCGGCGCCATGGCGGTTCGAGGTGCCCACGCAGTCGGAACCCGTGTCGCCGCCGCCGATCACCACCACGTGCTTGCCCGTCGCCTTGATCTGGTCCTTGAGCTTGTCGCCCGCGTTGACCTTGTTTTGCAGCGGCAGGAAATCCATGGCGAAGTGCACGCCTTTCAATTCGCGGCCCGGCACGGGCAAGTCGCGCGGCTGCTCGGCGCCGCCGGCCATGATGACGGCGTCGAATTCTTTTTCCAGGTCTTCCGGGAAAATGGTTTCCTTGGCCCAGTTGTTGACGTTGGCAGGGAAATCCTTGCCGACCAGCACGCTGGTGCGGAACACGACGCCTTCGGCCTCCATCTGTTTCACGCGCAGGTCGATGTGCGACTTTTCCATCTTGAAGTCGGGGATGCCGTAGCGCAACAAACCACCGACCCGGTCGCTTTTCTCGAACACGGTGACGGCATGGCCGGCGCGCGCCAGCTGCTGCGCCGCCGCCAGGCCGGCGGGACCGGAGCCGACGATGGCCACTTTCTTGCCGGTGCTAAAACTCGCCGGCTGCGGCGTGACCCAGCCGTGCTCCCAGCCCATGTCGATGATTTTATGCTCGATCGACTTGATGCCGACCGGATCTTCATGGATACCCAGGGTACAGGCCGATTCGCACGGCGCCGGGCAGATGCGGCCCGTAAATTCCGGGAAGTTATTCGTCGAATGCAAGATATCGAGCGCTTCGCGGTAGGCGCCGCGGTATACCAGGTCATTCCAGTCGGGAATGATGTTATTCACGGGGCAACCCGTGGTGCAGAAGGGAATGCCGCAATCCATGCAGCGCGCACCCTGCACGGTCGCTTGCGCGTCCGACAGGTGCAAGACGAATTCCTTGTAGTTCTTCAGACGCGCGGCAGGCTCCAGATAGTGTTCGTCCTGGCGCTTGAATTCCATGAAGCCGGTAATTTTACCCACGATGTTTCCTTTGTATTTGGCTGGCGGGGAGCGGCATGGCCGCTCCCTGGTCATTCATTTGGCAATGAGCTTGGCTGGCTCAGGCGGCGACGGCTTGCACTTCCATGGCGGCATCCGCTGCCATCTCGATCAGCGCGCGCTTGTATTCGTTCGGGAAGACTTTCACGAACTTGCCGCGCGCCGCAGCCCAGTCGTCGAGCAGGACGCGGGCACGGGTGCTGCCCGTGTGCTTGAAGTGACGCTCGATCAGGCGCTTGAGGATGACTTCGTCCGCTTCCGGCACGCCGTCGCGGTGCTGCGTGTGCCAGGCGTCGCGGTCGACATGCTGTTCCGCTGCCGACACGACCTTGTCCAGGCTGACCATGGCCGTGTTGCACTTGCTGGCAAAGTCGCCGGCCGGGTCATACACGTAGGCGATGCCGCCCGACATGCCGGCCGCGAAGTTGCGTCCCGTGTTGCCCAAGACCACCACCGTGCCGCCCGTCATGTATTCGCAGCCATGGTCGCCCAGGCCCTCGACCACCGTGGTGGCGCCCGAGTTGCGCACGGCAAAGCGTTCACCGGCCACGCCGTTGAAGAAGGCTTCGCCGGCGATGGCGCCGTACAGCACCGTGTTGCCGATGATGATGTTGTCCACGGCCCAGCCGCGGAACTCGGTATTGGGCCGCACGATGATGCGTCCGCCCGACAAGCCTTTACCGACGTAATCGTTGCCCTCGCCCACCAGGTCGATCGTGATGCCGTGCGCCAGGAAGGCACAGGCCGACTGGCCCGCCGTGCCTTGCAACTGGATGTGGATGGTGTCGTCCGGCAAGCCGGCGTGGCCGTATTTCTTCGCCACTTCGCCGGACAACATGGTGCCCACCGTGCGGTTCAAGTTGCGCACAGGCGAGATGAAGGAGACGCGCTCGCCCTTTTCCAGCGCCGCGCGCGCTTGCGCGATCAGCTTGTGGTCGAGCGCCTTTTCCAGCGCATGATCCTGGAATTCCACGTGGCGGCAAGCCTGGCCATCCGGGGTTTCCGGCTTGTAGAATATGGACGAGAAGTCCAGCCCCTGCGCCTTCCAGTGCGAAATCGCCTTCGATTTGTCGAGCAAGTCGACACGGCCGATCAGCTCGTCATACGTGCGGATGCCCAGCTGCGCCATCAATTGACGGGCTTCCTCGGCAACGAAGAAGAAGTAATTGACGACATACTCGGGTTTGCCCGAGAACTTGGCGCGCAGCACGGGATCTTGCGTGGCCACGCCCACCGGGCACGTATTCAAGTGGCATTTGCGCATCATGATGCAGCCTTCGACCACCAGCGGCGCCGTGGCGAAACCGATCTCGTCGGCGCCCAGCAGGGCGGCGATGACCACGTCGCGGCCCGTCTTCATCTGGCCGTCGGCCTGCACGCGGATGCGGCTGCGCAAACCGTTCAAGACCAGCGTTTGTTGCGTTTCAGCCAGACCCAACTCCCACGGCGTGCCTGCATGTTTCACGGACGACAGAGGCGAGGCGCCCGTGCCGCCGTCGTGGCCGGCGACGACCACGTGGTCGGCCTTGGCCTTGGTGACGCCGGCAGCGACCGTGCCGATGCCCACTTCCGACACCAGTTTCACGGAAATCGAGGCGCGCGGATTGGCGTTCTTCAAGTCATGGATCAGCTGCGCCAGATCTTCGATCGAATAGATGTCGTGGTGCGGCGGCGGCGAAATCAGGCCCACGCCCGGCACGGAAAAGCGCAGGCTGGCGATGTATTCGGACACCTTATGGCCCGGCAACTGGCCGCCTTCGCCCGGCTTGGCGCCCTGCGCCATCTTGATCTGGATCTGGTCGGCCGAATTCAGGTAGGCGGCCGTGACGCCGAAACGTCCCGACGCCACCTGCTTGATGCGCGAACGCATGGAATCGCCTTCCTGCAGCGGAATATCGACGACGATCTGCTCGGCGCCCACGACGGACGCCATCGTGTCGCCCTGGCGGATCGGAATGCCCTTCAATTCCTGCGTGTAGCGGTTCGGATCTTCGCCGCCCTCGCCCGTGTTCGACTTGCCGCCGATGCGGTTCATGGCGACCGCCAGCGTTGCGTGCGCTTCCGTGCTGATCGAACCGAGCGACATGGCGCCCGTGGCGAAACGCTTGACGATTTCCTTGGCCGGTTCCACTTCATCGAGCGGGATCGCCTTGGTCGGGTCGAGCTTGAATTCGAACAGGCCGCGCAGGGTCAGGTGACGACGGCTCTGGTCGTTAATGATTTGCGCGTACTCTTTATAGCTGGAGAAATTGTTGCTGCGCGTGGAATGCTGCAGCTTTGCAATCGCGTCCGGCGTCCACATGTGGTCTTCGCCGCGCACGCGGAACGCATACTCGCCGCCCGCGTCGAGCTTATCGACCAGCACGGGATCGTTGCCGAAGGCCAGCGCGTGCAGGCGCAGCGCCTCTTCCGCCACTTCAAACACGCCGATGCCTTCCACGTTCGAGGCCGTGCCCTTGAAGTATTTGTCCACCAGCGACTTGTTCAGGCCGATGGCTTCGAAGATTTGCGCGCCGCAGTACGACATGTAGGTCGAAATGCCCATCTTCGACATGACCTTCATCAAGCCCTTGCCGACCGCCTTGGTGTAGTTATAAATGGCTTTCTCGCCCGACAAGTCGCCGGGCAAGCCGTGCGCCATCTCGGCCAGGGTTTCCATGGCCAGATACGGGTGGACGGCTTCCGCGCCATAGCCGGCCAGCAAGGCGAAGTGGTGCGTTTCGCGGGCCGAGCCCGTTTCCACGACGAGACCGGTGGACGCCCGTAAACCCTTGCTCACCAGGTGCTGGTGTACGGTGGACGTGGCCAGCAGCGCGGGGATCGCCACTTGGTCGGCGCAAATGGCGCGGTCCGAGACGATCAGGATGTTGTGGCCCGACTTGACGGCGTCGACGGCTTCCGCGCACAGCGAGGCCAGGCACGCTTCCACGCCTTCCTTGCCCCAGGCCAGCGGGTAGCAGATGTCCAGTTCGTACGACTTGAACTTGCCGCCCGTGTGGGCGCTGATGTTGCGCAGACGCGCCATGTCGTCAAAGCCCAGCACGGGCTGCGCCACTTCCAGGCGCATCGGCGGGTTGACGTTGTTGGTATCGAGCAAATTCGGTTTCGGGCCGATGAAGGACACCAGCGACATCACCATCGCTTCGCGGATCGGGTCGATCGGCGGATTCGTCACTTGCGCGAACAATTGCTTGAAGTAGTTATACAAAGGCTTCAATTTGTTCGACATGACGGCCAGCGGCGAGTCATTGCCCATCGAGCCCGTCGCCTCTTCGCCGGCCAGTGCCATCGGCGCCATGAGGAATTTCAAGTCTTCCTGCGTGTAGCCGAACGCCTGCTGGCGGTCGAGCAGCGACGGCTGGGCTTTTTCGCCCTGGGCGCGGTCTTGCTTGGCTTGTCCTTCGGCCAGCTTGATCTCGTCGAGCTTGATGCGCACCGAGTTGATCCACGCCTTGTACGGCTTGGCGTTGGCGTAAGTGTTTTTCAGTTCCTGGTCGTCGATGATGCGGCCCGCTTCCAGGTCGATCAGGAACATTTTACCGGGCTGCAAGCGCCATTTCTGGATGATTTTCGATTCCGGGATCGGCAGCACGCCCGATTCCGACGCCATCACCACCAGGTCGTCGTCCGTGACGATGTAGCGTGCCGGACGCAAGCCGTTGCGGTCCAGGGTGCCGCCGATGTGGCGGCCGTCCGTGAATGCCATGGCGGCCGGGCCGTCCCACGGTTCCATCATGGCCGCGTGGTATTCATAGAAGGCGCGGCGGTTGTCATCCATCGTCGTGTGGTTTTCCCACGCTTCCGGAATCATCATCATCATCGCCTGGGCGATCGGGTAGCCGGCCATCAGCAGCAATTCCAGCGCATTGTCGAAGCAGGCCGTGTCGGACTGGCCTTCATAGATCAGCGGGAACAGTTTCTGCAGGTCGTCGCCCAGCACGGCCGACTTCATCACGCCTTCGCGCGCGCGCATCCAGTTGAAGTTGCCTTTCACCGTGTTGATCTCGCCATTGTGCGCGATCAAACGATAGGGGTGGGCCAGCGGCCATTCGGGGAAAGTATTCGTCGAGAAACGCTGGTGCACCAGGGCCAGGGCCGAGATGCAGCGCGCATCCTGCAAGTCCTTGTAGTACACGCCCACCTGGTCGGCCAGCAGCAAGCCTTTATAGACGATGGTACGGGCCGACATCGACGGCACGAAGAATTCCTTGCCGTGCAGCAGTTTCAAGGCCTGGATGGCGTGGCCCGACGATTTGCGGATCACATACAGTTTGCGCTCGAGCGCGTCGGTGACCATGATGTCCGGGCCGCGGCCGATGAAGATCTGGCGGATGACCGGTTCCTTGGCGCGCACGGTGGGCGACATCGGCATATCGGTATCGATGGGCACGTTGCGCCAGCCCAGCACGACCTGGCCCTCGATGCGCACGGCGCGTTCGATTTCCTGTTCGCAGGCGATGCGCGACGCGTGTTCCTTCGGCAGGAAGACCATGCCCACGCCGTATTCGCCAGGCGGCGGCAATTCCACGCCCTGCTTGGCCATTTCTTCGCGGTAGTACTGGTCGGGAATCTGGATCAGGATGCCGGCGCCATCGCCCATCAGCGCATCGGCGCCCACGGCGCCCCGGTGATCGAGGTTTTTCAGAATCAGCAAACCCTGTTCGACGATCGAATGGGTCTTGTTGCCCTTGATATGGGCGACGAAACCGACGCCGCAGGCATCGTGTTCATTGGCTGGGTCGTACAGGCCTTGCGCTTTCATGGGCTTCTCCGCTGCATATGACTATCGAAAAACTAGAGTAGTGCAACGCAACAAAAAACTCAACCAGAACAATTAGGGTCGGAGTCGAATTAAATTCGATTCCGTCGCTCTAAAAATTTAATAGGGACATAGTCGAAGCCATTTCAATAAAACGTCAGAAAGAAACCATTTTTTGTTTTAAATGCGAATGCTTTTCAATTTGCGTCCGTTGCGGCCGCGACTTTGCGGGGACGGCCCCGTTTGGCGGGCAGTACTTGCCGCTGCATTTTCTGCTCCAGCGCCTGCTTGAAAGCATCGGAACCAAGCGGCCAGCCCTTCAAAACAGCCTGTTCCACGGTTTTCACCTCGCTGCTGCCCAGTCCCTGCTCGAACAGGCGCAGATAGGCCGCCTCGCGGTCGAACGGCGTGTTGCCCAGTGCCCAGTACAGCGCATGGTCGGTGATGACGGGATCGGGCCGCACACCGGCATGGTGGGCATAGCTGGACCAGCTGTAATCGAGCGCCTGGCCCGCCAACCCCGTTTGCACGGGCACGCATTCCAGGTAACGGCAGCAAGTAAGGAAGAAATGGTCGTGATCGATGACGGAAGTTTTGTAGCGTCCCTGCCACAGCGCCCCTTCACGGCCGTATTTCTGGTTGAAATACGGCACGTAATAGCGTCCCAGCCACTGCATCAGCTGTCCCAGTCCCGTCGCATCGGCTGGCGTCGCCAATAAATGTAGCTGATCTGGCAATAAAACGTAGGCATGGATGGCCACCTTGAACATTTTCGCGCCCGTTTTCAGCCAGGACAGAAATTGGGCATAGTCCGCCGCGTCCTGGAACACGCTCTGGCGGTTGCTGCCGCGCTGGATCACGTAATGGGGCAGTGCGGGAATGATGAGGCGGGGCAAACGGGCCATGGCAAAATCGAAAAGTGAAGGCTAAGGCCTTGATTTTACACACTTGCGAGCGCAGGACGCGACTCTGACCCTGTTTTATTTGAAATGCTGGAAAAAGCGATTGACTCTGTCCCTGAATTGTCCTGCAGGAGACTATGCACCTTCGCAGGCGGCAAGTTGGTAGTCCCAACGACCACCATGATCGAGGCAACTATCAATTTTCCACTCCTTGCGCAGCCAGAGAGCGGTACTGGCCAGTGCAACGATCAACAACAGGCCAGATAGGAAGCGCCGTTTCATGCTACTGGCCGCCTCTGGCGGTCAGGACAGGTTAAAACTGGCCGACAGGCTGTAGCCCTCGCCATACGCGCTGCGCAGCGGCAAGTCCTGGCCCAGGCCCGTCTTGGCTTTCTTGCGCAGGCGGTACACGAGCATGTCGACGCGGCGGCCCGCATCCGGATCTTCGCCGCCCATGCCGGCCACGATGACGTCGCGCGGCACGGGGCGGGTATTGATGGTCAGCAGGTGCAGGAAGTTGAATTCCTTTTCCGTCAGGGCGATGACGGCGCCCATCAATTCAAGTTGGCGAGCGCTTACTTTCAAGGTCCACTTGCCCGGCTCGGGGACGGGATCTTGCGGGCCGACGCGGCGGTCGAGCGCCTCGATGTGGGCAGCCAGTTCGGGGAATTTGATCGGCTTGGTCAGATAGTGGTCGGCGCCGAGGCGCAAGCCGAGGATGCGGCTGTCGAAGGCGACACGCCCCGTCAGCACCAGCACGCCGATCTGCGGATACAGCTGGCGCATGCGGGGGATGACGTTGAAGCCGTCCTCATCTGGCAAGCCCAGGTCCAGCACGACCACCCCGACATTGCCATGGCTCAACGCCGTCCACATCCCGCCAGCGGAGCTGGTGATATGCACTTCGTGTTCGAGCTCAACGAGAAACTCCGCCATGTCTTCGGCGTAGTCCAGATTGTCTTCGACGATCAGTATTTTCGTCATTGCAACGCCATTCTTCCATTAGTGAGCTACCGTGGGCAAACCATGCCATTCACTTCTGCACCATGATGGACGGCACAATAGGTTTACGTCAAGGAATTATCACGGTTGCCTTCAGCGGAAGCAACTTTTTTCTAGTCTAGCCAGGAAGCGGCAGCCAAATGCGGAAAATAGCCCCACCTTCGGGCAGATTATGCCCCTGCAAACTCCCGCCATGCACGTCCACCACGGCGCGCGCCATGTACAGGCCCAGGCCCGCACCGGCATGCGTCGCATCGGTTCCACGGAAACCTTTTTCGAACAGCTGCGCCAGTTCTTCTTCCCGCAAACCGGGCCCCGCATCGCGCACACACAGCGCCACGCCGCCTTCGGGCACCAGCTTGCCCGACACGGTGATGCTGCTGCCCGGCGGGCTGAACTTGACCGCGTTGTCGAGCAGGATTTTCAGGCACAGGGCCATACCGGGCACGTCGCAGCGCAGCCGGGCCGGCAAGTCTTCATCGAGTTCCAGCTGTACGCGGTGACTGGCCGGCACGGTGGCGGCCGCCTGCTGCAACAAGGCCAGCGGCGCGATGCCATCGGCCGCCCGTTCGCGGCCGATGGCCGCCATGCGTTCGGGCGACAAATAGTCGTCGATCATGGCCAACAAACGGTCGACGGCCGTCTGGATTTTCACGTAGCGCTTGCGCGTGGCCTCGTCGGCGTCTCGGGATGTCGAGACGAGGCGCTGGATGGCGCCGTCGATGGTGGCCAGCGGCGTGCGGAATTCATGCGACAGCATCGAGGCGAAACGCTTCTGTTCCTTTTCCCGCTCGGCTTCCTGCGCCTGGGCGGCGCTGACGTCGCGCACCGTGCCGACGATGGTGATGCCCCGTTCCCTCGCCGACGTGGGCACGATGGTCGAGCTGATTTCCAGCGCCAGCAGGCGGCCGTCGGCGTGCGCCAGCTCCACTTCGCGCAGCAGGGTCAAACGGCTGGTGTCGCCATCGCGCCAGCGCTGCAGCCGGGCCGGCACGTCCGCCGCCAGGCGTGCCGCGTGTTCGCGCAAGGCTGCCTGGTCGTAACCGGTCAGGCGTTGCGCCGCGGGGCTGATGTAGCGTAATTCGAGGGTGGTGGCGTCGAGCAGGAAGGCCGCGTCGCGCCCATGTTCGGCCAGCAGGCGGAACGTCGCTTCGCCGGCGCGCGCGCGCAGCAGGGCGCGGCGCAACTGGACGAAGCGCAGCGCCATGAGGACGGCGCCGGCAAGCAGCAGGAGGAAAATAGGCAGCATGCGTTATACCTGGCAAGAAAGAATTGCCAAGTATAAGCGTGCGCTGCCCTTAATCTTCGAGCGGGGCGAAAATCTGCTGCAAGTCTTCCTGCGTGAGGGCCATCTTCTGCGATTCGCCTTCGGCCAGGATCGATTGCGCCAGCTCCGATTTCTTTTGCTGCAGCAGCTGGATTTTTTCTTCCAGGGTGCCCTTCGCAATCAATTTGTAGACGAACACAGGCTTATCCTGGCCGATGCGCCAGGCGCGGTCCGTGGCCTGGTTTTCCGCCGCCGGATTCCACCACGGATCGTAGTGGATGACCGTGTCGGCGGCCGTCAGGTTCAGGCCCACGCCGCCCGCCTTCAGGCTGATCAGGAAGATCGGCACGGCGCCCTGCTGGAAGGCCGCCACTTGCGCGCCCCGGTCCTTCGTTTCTCCCGTCAGCAGCGCGTATGGGATGTCGCGCGATTCCAGTTCTTCCTCGATCAATTCCAGCATGCTGGTAAATTGCGAGAACACGAGGATCTTGCGCCCTTCGTCGAGCAAGTCTTCCACCATCTGCATCAGGTCGAGCAGCTTGGCCGAACCGGCCGACTGCTTCTTCGCCGGCAAGGATTTCACCAGACGCGGGTCGCAGCAGACCTGGCGCAGTTTCAGCAGCGCTTCGAGAATGACGATCTGGCTGCGCGCCACGCCCTTCTTGTCGATTTCTTCACGGACCTTTTGATCCATCGCAAGACGCACGGTTTCATACAGGTCGCGCTGCGGCCCCGTCAATTCCACCTTGCGCACCATTTCCGTTTTCGGCGGCAGCTCCTTGGCCACATTGTCCTTCGTGCGGCGCAGCAGGAACGGTTTGATGCGGCGGTTCAGCAGCATGCGGCGCAGCGGGTCGTCCTGACGCTCGATCGGATGACGGAACTGCGTATTGAAGGTCTTTTCGTCGCCCAGCAAGCCCGGCAGCAAGAAGTGGAATTGCGACCACAGTTCGCCCAAATGATTTTCCAGCGGCGTGCCGGACAAGCACAGGCGGTGGCGCGCGCGCAGCAGGCCCGCGCTTTGCGCCGCCTTGCTGCGCGTATTCTTGATGTAATGCGATTCGTCGAGAATGACCAGGTGGAAATCGTGCTCGCGCAAGGTTTCCTCGTCGCGCGGCAACAGCGCGTACGTGGTCAGCACCAGGTCGCACTGGTCGATCTGGTCGAATTGCTGGGCGCGGTCCTTGCCTTGCAGCAGCAACACCTTCAGGCTGGGCGCGAACTTGGCCGCCTCGTCCTGCCAGTTGCCCATCAGACTCGTCGGTGCAATCACCAGGGCCGGATGCGTAAGGCGGCCCGCTTCCTTTTCCACGAGGATATGCGCCAGCGTCTGCACGGTCTTACCTAAGCCCATGTCATCGGCCAGGATGCCCGCCAGGTCGTGGTCGCGCAGGAATTGCATCCACGCCAGGCCGTCGGCCTGGTAATCGCGCAAGGTTGCCTGCAGGCCGGCGGGCGCCGCCACTTTTTGCACGGAACCGAACTGGCTCAGCTTGCGGCCCATGGCGCGCAGCTGTTCGCCGCCCGTCCACTGCATGTCCAGGCCCCGCGCCAGCTCTTCCAGGCGCGCCGCATCGAGTGTCGACATGCGCACGGCACGCTTGATCTTGTCGCTGAAATACAGCTCGCCCAGCGTGTTCAAAATCGGACGCACGCGGCCCCACGGCAGGGCGACGCGCGTGCCGTCCGGCAAGGTTGCCAGCATCTGGTCATCGTCCGCATGTGCTTCGATGACTTTCGGATTGAAATCGTTGGGCGCGTTGCGGATCAGCTGCACCAGCACGGGCAGCAGCGGCACGCGCTCGTGGTTGACGACGATGCCCAGTTCCAGCTCGAACCAGGCGTTGCCGCTGTCCGGATCCTGGTCATCGATTTCCGCGTACCAGTCGCCCACGTCGCTCACGTCGTAGCGGTACTTGGCCGTCTTTTCCACGATCCAGCCCTGCGCCAGCAAGGCGTCGATGCCGGACTCGGCAAAACGCAGCCACTCCGCCTGGGAAGGCAGCAGCAAGGCGCCCTTCAAGCCGCTCAAGGGAGCGGAGCCCGGCTTCTTGAATTGCAGCTCGGCCAGGGTGGCCAGTGCGCGCGCTTCATCGACCGTGTTTCTCTGGATAATTTCCGTCACCTCGCCCACTTGCCGCACCACGCGCTGCGACGGGTCGAACGAGACTCTTTCGCCATCGTAGTCGTAGGACAGCACGGCGAAGTCGCTCCAGCGCTGCAGGCTGCCATCGGCCAGCATGGCGCTGTCCAGCAGCAACACCGGTTGCGCCGGCACGTCCTTGCGCAAGCGCTGCGGCAACGGTTGCGGCAGCGGCATCAGATGCTGCAAGCCTTGCGCCAGCAGCAGTTGCGACACGCGCACCTTGTCGTTCGCATTCAACGGCGGCGCCTGCGCCACCAGCGCCTGCAGATCGGCGAGGGAAATGTCGGAGCCGCCCTGGTTCAGTTCCAGCACGCCGCACGACAGGTTGTCGATGTACCACGGCGGATCGGTGGGCAGCATGTAGTCGATCTGGTCGGCGCCATGGTGCTTCGCGCCTTCCGGCGGGTCCACTTGCCAGCCCAGGCGCATGGTCTTGCCTTCGTCGCGCCAGAACAGGCGGGCGGGACGCACGGGACCTTCCTTCAATGGATACACGAGACCATTGCCGACGTCGGCCCAGGAATTGGCCCACAACAATTTATCCTGCTCGGCCAGCATTTTCAGCAGGGCCGCGCCCACCTTGCCCTTCGGCTCCGTGGCGCTGCCCGTCTGCGAATTCTGCCCGCTGCGCATGGCCACGAAGAAACGCACGAGGTCTTCGTCGGCCGGCGTCAAAAACGTGGGCGGCGCCGACAGCAGGGAAAAGATTTCGCTGATGGGGGACGCCGCCGCCACATCGCCGTTCGGCCGCAGCCGCGCCTTGTACAGGCACAGGGCCACGTGGCGGCCGCCGCTGGTGGGCGCCAGCACGTAGATCAGGCGGTGCTGGTTGAGTTTGGGATCGGGCTCGGCAATCGTCAGCACGGCCTTCGGATGGGCGGCAGCCTCCACCCGCTGCAGCCAGGTGGCGACGGCATACGGCAAAGGCGCTCCCGGCGCGCTGGCCGGGGCAACTGGGGTTTCACTGGTTTCGTCGCGGGTAAAATCCATGGGGCGCATTTTTGTGTAAAGGTCGTATCCAAATCGGCAACAGGCAATATTATCCGCCATACAGGCGTTGCTGGCTTGATTCACACACGCTCTTTGAGCAGTTTTAATGCGCGATGCCTAAAAAATAAGTATTTAATACGACACTTGGGGTCCGCTGACGGCAAAAAAGGCCCGTCATAGGCCTTTTTTCGCCGCCTGTGGAGGGCTTATCAGGCCGGCACAGTTTCTTCTTCGGCCACGCTGGCGGCCTCGACTACCGGTGCCGTGCTCGTATCGGCCGGCGTAAAGTTGCGCAAAAACAAGAAGAACTGGCCCATCATCTGCGTCCACAGTTGCAGATTGATATTCAGGTACTCCTTGCTGACACCGCCGGCAACCAGCACATCCATCTCCAGCACGACGAAATCGCCATGCTGGGCCACGCGGGCGAAACGCTTGCTGCGGTGCCATTCGGCCAGCAAGCCGGCCGGCAAGTCGCCGCCCTGCACGCGCAGCGGGCAGCTCAGGGTCAGGTCCGCGTACTGGCCAGGCGCGGCTTCATTACCCCACAGCACCTGGAAACCGATGCCATGGCTGGCGCTGTGCAGGCGCACGACACCGTCGTGTTCGATGCTGGTGACGGCGCAGCCGGCCGCCTTGATGGCCTCGGCCGTTTGTTCCGCATTCAGGGTGGTCAGCAAGCTAGTCGTGTTTTCCATCGTCATTCCATTCATTTCAAAAAGTAAAAATTATTGGGGTGCCGGCGCGGGCGCGGCCGGCGTTGCTGCCGCTTCGGTTTGACGCGCATCAAAGCGGCCCTGGTACAGCTGGTCGCCGTACTGCTGCGCGATTTGCTCGAGTTTCACCCGGCTTTGCGCGGCGAACGGCTGGCGCGCTTTCATGACGTCCAGCACGTCCAGGCTTTCATACGCTTGCAGGATCTCTTTCCCTGCCGCATACAGCTGGGCATTCTTGCTTTCGCAGCGCGCCAGGGCACTGCGCTGCACCGCCACTTCGCCGTCCAGGCGCGCCCGCTCCGCTTCGATCTGCTTGCCCGTGACGGCCAGCCGTTCGCCGGCCTGGCGGTACTGCGCCAAATTCGCGGTTGCCTCCTGTGCGGCGGCGGCGCTGCGCTGCTGCTCGGCGGCCAGTTTTTCCCGCTGCGCGCGTTCCTGCGCCAGCTGCGACTGGCTGCGCGCCAGCTCCTTTTTCACGCCATCGCTGGCAGGCGCCGCGGCGGCGGCGAGCGTCGCCTTGGCGGCCGGCGCGCCCTTGGCTTTCAGCGCTTCCAGTTCGCCGCGCGTCTGCTGCAGCTGCGCCGTGACATTGCGCAACTCGGCACGCAAACGCTCTTCCATGCTTTGCCCTTTTTGCGCTTGGGCGGTGCCGGCGGCCAGCAAGCTCAACAGCAATAAAGGCAGGCGCATTTTGTTGGATATCAACATCATGGCTCCTTAAAAACGCGCGTTCAATTCGATTTGCAGGGTGTCGATCGACAGTGCCGAACCGAACACTTCGCGGCTCGACGTCCAGCGGCCGTTCAGCCAGGTATTCTTGTCGAGCGCATACGCGCCGCCGAGGTAGTAGCCGCGCGCATTCGTGCCGCCCAGATGGAAGGTGGAATCGTTGTAGGCGTCAGGCAAGGCGTCCGGTTCGATGCGCTTGTAACCGAGCAGCACGTTCCAGTCGCCGCGCGCCGCCGGGCTGGCCTTGCCCAGGGTCGCCTGCAGCATGTAGGCATTGCCGCCGCTCTTGAAATCAGCTTGCGAGACGCCGCCCGTGCCACCGAAGTTATTCATGATGCCGCCCTTGGCGCGTGCCCACATTTCATTCTTGTCGTAGGCCATGTTGCGCACATAGTCGCCTTCGATGCGCAAGTCCGTGCCGCCCGCGACCTTGCTATCCCAGCGCGCATTCAGGTTGGCCAGGCGGAATTTCGACGCCAGGCCCACGAATTGCGGCTGCGGCGTGTTGGCCGGATCGAGCGGATTCAGGGCGATATTGCGCAGCAACATCAAGCTATTGCCCTTTTGCATGCTCGATGGACGCGACCAGTCCGTGCTGCAGCCATCGGCGCCTGCGTACAAGGCGCACGGCTGCGAATACTCGCCGCTGATGTTGCGGAAGTTGTAGTAGGCCAAGGCGCCACGCAATTGGTGGTCGCTATTGATCTTCCACGACGCGCCCACTTGCGCGCCGAGCAGCCATTTGTTTTCGCTCGACATTTTTGCCTGGCTGCGGCTAGGCGCATTGTCGGACGAATACTCGAGCGGAATCAGGCCCAGAGTGCCGAACACGGTGACGTCCTTGCTCTCGCCGACCGGCTGCTGCACCTTGGCGGCGATGCCGTCGAAATTGAGTTCGCTGGAAAACAGTTCGTCGCCGGACACGAATGGATTGTCGAAGCGGCCCGCCGTCAGTTTCAGCCACGAAGCGGGCTGGTAGGACAGCCAGGCCTGGTCCAGCCAGATGTTCTTCTTGCCCAGGCCGCCACCGAGAGTTTGCGTGGTCGATACCGGGCTGTCGTCATTGCCGCTGGCCAGGCGGATGCCCGCTTGCGTGGTGTCGGAAATGTCGGCCAGGATGCCGAGGCGGGCACGGGCGCGCAGCAAGTGCTTGCGGTCTTCGCGCGTGTTCAGCAACGCCGGCAGGGCCAGGTTGCTGTTCGAATTGACGTCGTAGCCGCTGCCGCTGTTGAGCGAGCGCCAGTCGATCTCGATATTGCTGTTGGCCATGTCGTAGTAGCGCGATTCGTAGCGTGCGCGCACGTCGCCTTCCAGGCGGATGCGCTTGGTCCAGGCCGGCGTTTCATTCGGCGCCGCCCAGCCGCCCGCTTTTGCTTCGGCCATGACCTGGCCCTTGATCTCGTCGCGGATCTGCTCGCGCACGGTTTGCGAAATATACGGCACGCGCACGTCGCCAGGCTGCACCTGCGCCAGGGCGGCCGGTGCGGCGGCCGGACGGGCTTGCGCCGCGGCCAGCGCTTCGCTCTGCGCCTGCGCCAGCAAGGCTTCGCCGGCATCCTTGTTCAGGGCGCCGCTCTGGATCAGGCCGCGGATCAGCTTGACCATGGTGCTGTCGGCCGGGACGGCCTGCGCCTGTACCGCGCCTGCCGCCACGCTCAGGGCGAAAGCGGCCAGCGCCAGCGGAAGGCGGCGCGCACGCTGTGGGGAAGAAAATATGAGGTTCATCGCTTCTTTCGGTAAAAATTAATATGAATTAAGGACGCTATGGCCTGCGGCCTTTAATGGATACCCGGGCCGGGAAACGCAGGGATGCCGGCGGCCGCTCATCGGCGCGGAAGTCGCGCACCATGGCCAGCACCTGCTCATCCGTCTGCGCATTGCCCGTGCCTTGCACCAGCTGCACTTTCGTCGCCCTGCCTTCCGTATCGAGCCACAGGTCGACGCGGATGTCGGCGAACGCCAGCTGGCGCGTGCGCGGGTCGCGGGCGAACGCCAGCTGCAGCGCGTTGGCGACGTAGCGGCCATACGATCCCGCGCCGAGTCCGCCGCCACCGCCGCTACCGCTCATGCCGCCGCCGCGCCCGGCCTGGATGCCGAACGCGTCGCTGCCGGCCTGCGCCGCGCCGTCGATGGTGACGGGGTCGCCCTTGTCCGGCGACGGGCTTTCCGGCGCGTCATCCATGGGCTTGTCGGCAGGCGTCGGTTCCGGCTCGGACACTTCCGGCACCACCTTGTCCGGTGTCGGTTCCGGCAATTTTTCCGGTTCCGGCGGCGGCGGTGGCGGCGGTGGCAGCATCAGCATCGGCGGCGCCGCCACTTCGCGCTTGGTGGCCGCCGTATCGGACAGCAAATACCAGACCAGCGCGGCCAGCGCAGCGGCCAGCAGCGCACCGCCGGCCACGCCGCCCCAGCGGCGCCACCACTGCGCCGCGCCCGACGATTCCGAGCCGGCCATCTTCATCATGTCGTCACGCTTCACCTTGCGCTCCTCATGCCGGCTTGCCGGTCACCAGGCCCACCTGGTTCAGGTCGATGCGGCGCAGCAGGTCCAGCACTTCGACCACCTTCGCGTATTGCACGGCGGCGTCGCCGCGCACGATCACGGGGAAGTCGGGCGTCAGCGCCTTTTCCGTGCGCAAGCGCTCTTCCAGCTCGGGCAAGGTGACGGGATAGGCGTCGAGGAAGACCTGGCCCGCGTTGTCGATGGTGATGGCCTTGGTCTTCGGTTTTTCCAGCGCCATGGCCGAACTGGCCTTGGGCAGGTCGACCTTGATGCCGGGGATGCTGGCGTTGCTGGTCAAAATGAAGATCACCAGCACCACCAGCAGCACGTCGACGAAGGGCGTGATGTTGATGCCGCCGCTACGCTTGCGGGGGGTAAACTTGGCGGAGGTGGCCATGGTTATGCGCCCCTCACGCCTGATGCAGCGCGGGACGCATCTGGCGTCCGTCGCCCTGCTCTTCCGCCAGACGCGTGGCGAATTCATCGACGAAGACGGCCATATCGGCGACGATGGCATCCGAACGCGAGGACAGCCAGTTGTAGCCGAACAGGGCGGGAATCGCCACGCCCAGGCCAGCAGCCGTACACAGCAGCGCTGCCGCCATGCCCGGCGCCACCGAGTTGATGTCCACGGCGCCCGCCATGGCCGCCACGACGAACACCAGCATGATGCCGATCACGGTGCCGAACAGGCCGACGTACGGCGCGCCTTCGATGGTGGTCGAGAGCCAGATCATGCGCTTGGACATGCGCTCGCTTTCGCGCACCATCACGCCATCCATGGCGGCGCGGATGGCGCCGATCGTCGCGTTTGAGACGGCGTTCAAGTCGTAGCCGCGGTCGTGGCGGCGGCGCATCTCGTCGATGGCCACGTCATACAGACGCCACAGCGAGGAATCCGTTTTCACGGAAGCGCTCAGCTTGCCGTTGCGCGCCAGGTGATCGAGCGGCGCGCCGGCCGCTTCGTGGAACGACTGCATGAACTGGGCATTGGCGCGCGAGATGGCGCCATAGCTGCGGCCCTTGCCGATCATGATGATCCACGACAAGACCATCATCAGGCCCAGCACGCCGACGACGATCCAGGCGTCGAGCGGCATGGCGGCGATGATGAAACCGAAATGGCTTTTGCCCGCCTGCTGTTCATCGGCGCCAAACACGGCCAGGCGCGATTCGGAGCCTTGCGAGACGGCGTCGGCCAGCAGCAGGGCGTCGGGACGGGCCGTGCGCGACAGGCGCAGCTCGTCGATGGCGCCCGTGAAGTTGGCCAGTGCGGCGCCACCGGCGACCGGCGGCGCGTCGGTACCCACCGAGGCGGCCGTGCTGAATGCCGGCAGGGCGGTGGCCAGCGAGACGGCCGGACGGCCGCCCACGTACAGGGCCACATTGTTCTTGTCGGCCTTGACGGCCAGGTGCGACCATTGCGCGGCCTGGATAGGCTGGCCCGGCTTGCTGCGCTGACCATTGACCTGCACGAAAGGCACGCCCTGGTCAACGCCGATCAGCAATTCATTGGCGCCGTCGCGGCGCGCATACAGCACTTGCTGGGCGCCCAGGCTGTCCGGACGCACCCAGGCGGAAAAGGTGAACGGCGCGCCGGCGGCCAGCGCCAGCGATGGCGAGGCGGGCAGCATCAATGGCGTGGTGCCCAGGCGGGCGCCGGCGCCGATGACGGAACCGTCGAGCGCCGGCACGGCTGTCTGGGCATGGTTGCCGTAGGCGGTGCTGTCGCGCGAGGGCACGCCCGGTTCGCTGAAGTGATATACGAGGCTGTAGTCGGGGTCAAACGTACGCTGGCCGTTGCCGGAGGCGGGCGCCTTCGGATTGCCGTAGTACATCCACAGCTGCTGCGGCGTACCGGCCGTCAGGGCCGGCACGTCGACCCAGATCAGGGCGATGCCCAGCAGCGGATTGAATTGCTCGATCTGGTGGTTCAGCACCGTTTTATCGTCGCCCGCCACGAAGCGCAGGTCGGCGCCGTTGTCGCTGACGCCTTCGAAGTTGAAGTTACCCGAATGCAAGCGCAGCAACACGGGGATGCGGCCGGGATCGCCGCCCACCGCGCCCGCCTTCGGGCCGGCGTCGACGGTGACGGGTTTGCGGTAAGCCCAGTCGGGCTGCCACCAGGCATGCGCCAGGCCGGGAACGAGCGTGCCCAGGATCGTGAGCAGAAAAAGAAAACGTTGCATGACAGTGATTCTCCGAAGAAAAGTCTAAAAAAGTGCAGTGCTGTTGAGCTGGCCCGTCAGTAGCTGGCCGACAGGTTGAAATTGATGCGGCGCACGTGTTTGTGCGTGCGCGGGCCATCGCGCAGCGGATACGAAAAGTCGATGCGGCCATTCAGGTAGCGCAGGAACTGGAAGCTGCTGCCCACGCCCACGGAGGCCAGGCCGAACAGGTCTTTCTGCTCGATCATCGGATCGCGCAGGCGCAGGCGCGCGCCATCGGCAAAGGCGAACAGGCGCCAGTTTTCCAGGCGGCTGAAATACGTCAGCTGAGGCGTACGCCATTCGACCGTGCCAGACACGCCGTAGTCGCCCGTCGCTTCGGCCGACAGATAGCCGCGCACGGAATTGGCGCCGCCGGCCGCCATCTGCTCGCCCGACACGAGCGCCGCATCGGCCAGCTGGCCCGCCAGCTTGCCGTACAGCTGCGCGCCGCTGCCCAGGGTAGTGGTGGCATTGGCGTCGCCCTTCAACACGAGGAAGCTGGGCGAGGCCTTGTAGCGCTTGTTGTCGTAGGCGGCGCTGTCGCTGCCGTAGCCAAACGAAGCGCGCGTGCCGGCCACCAGCGACAGGCCGAGGCCATACGTCGCCGCCTCCGTCTGCGCAAAGCCGTTATACGACACGCTGAGCGGCACATATTTCAGGGGAACGCTGGAACCGGCGCCATTGAGCTTGAGCGCTTCCTGGTTATCCTTGAAATCGATGCCGGCAGAAAAACTGTGCCACCAGATGCCGCTGTTGGGCACCGTGTAGTTAACTTTCATGCCCAGCGCATGGCCCTTGCCCAGCACGCTGGTGCCGCCCGTGCTGGCCACATTGCTGTTCGACTGGTAGCCGGTCGCTTCCACGCTCCAGCCCTGCGTGCCGATCGGCGCCACGTACGAGGCGGACCACACCTTGGTCTGGTTCAGGTCGCCCGGCGTGCCGAAAAAGCTGATGGTGGCGCTATGCCCGAGCTGCCACAGATTGTCGTGGCCGACCGACATGCTGGTACGCAATTTCTTCGTATCAGCGCTGTAATCGTTGTTCAAGCCCACGCTGGCGCGCCACGGGCTGCTGTCGTCCACTTTCAGGTCCACGTCCATGGTGCCGGGCAGGCTGCCCTGCTTGACCAGCGGCATCACCTGGCGCTTGGGACCGCGGTTCAGGGCCGTCAGTTCCACTTGCGCCTGCGTAAAGTCGGGCACCGTGCCTTCCGTCAGGGCCGGCACTTGCTGGCGCACGTCGAGCGGCGAGTTGTATTGCGCGCCGACCACGCGCAAGCGCCCCACCTTCGTTTCGCTCACCTGCAGCACCACCACGCCCTGCTCCACCTGCTGCTCCGGCAAGTCCACGTAGACGGACTGGTAGCCCCGGGCTTGATATGCAGCAACGAGGGCGTCACGCGCCCCTTCCACGTCCTTCAAAGTGCGGCCCGGCCCCAGGAAGGGCGTGACCGCCTCTTCGATGGCGCGGGCGTCGAGCACGGTATTGCCTCGCACCAGGTATTCCTCGATCGTCACTTGCCGTTCCGGCGCGGCCACGGGGGCCGCCGCCGGCACCGCATCCTGCGCGCGCGCCATGCCGGGCAGCGCCAGCATGGCCAGGCACAGCATCGTCAAGGCGGTTGCAGGCGCCGCTGGCGGCACGCCCCTGCCCTTGGTTGTCATTTCACGCATCTTCCATTCACCTTAAAATCAAACGGTTGCCCTGTATTGCGGCGCTGGGCCGGCGTTTTTTTGTTGCTGATGTTCATCTACTGATGCCTAGACAGCCGCCGCGCGCGACGACTGCCGAATGTCATCAAATGTTCATAAAACTCACGGTTGCAGTCCGCGCCGCTCGTTCGGCGTGAGCGCCTGCAGCTGCGGCGCCGTCAACGGTCCCGCGCCCAGCACCTGCACCACGCCGGCCGGCTGGTAGCTGGACGCGTGCGGCTCGCCGCCCTGCTGCTTGCCGGTGCCGCCCTCATCCGCCTGCTCGTTGCCAAAACCCAACACTTTCACGGTGAACAACGATGGCTGCGCCTGGCGCGTGGCGGCCCGTTCGCGCTGCAGCACGTCCTGCGCCGCCGTCACGGCCTGCGTCGCGGCCGCGCTGGCATTGCTCAGTGCTCCCACGTTCACCGAGGCGACGGTTGGCACGCCCGTGGACTTGCCCTGCACCTGGATGTTTTCCGCATTCACCACCTGCAGGGCCGCCAGGTTGACGTTGCCCGAGACGCGGATGCCCGCCTCGCCCGCATCGATGGTGCCCAGCGGGGCGATCAGGTCGATGTCGCCGGGCGGCACCTCCGGGATCGGATTGAGCGTGGCGATGCCGGCGCCCGTCGTCGGCGTGCTCGGCGACAGGCTGACGAGGCCGATGCTGTCGTACGCGCGGCGCTGCGGCGTGTAGACGACGGTGGACTTGGTGCCGCGGCCCGCGTTGATGTCGCCCGTGGCCGACCAGGCCAGGATGTTGCCGCCGAAGGTAGTAAAGATGCGGCTCTGGCCCAGCAGGATGCTGTCTTTCGCATACATCTGGATGTCGCCCTGTCCCTGCGTCAGCACGCCCGAGCCTTCGCCCGGCGCATAGCCGCCGTCGACGCCGATCAGCGCGCGGCCGCCCGGCACCGTGATGCCGATGTCGCCGCCGAAATCCGTGTGGATGCCGGCATCATTGACGGTCACGTAAGGCACGTTGTAGTCGGGACGGCCCGCCTCGGCCCATTCCTGCGGGCTCAGGTAGCGCACGCCCGCGACGGGACGCTTGGTGAACACGCCGCCATATCCGCTGACGGTGTACAGCGCGCTGCTGAACATCGTCAGATCGCCCTGGTACTCGATCTTCTTGCCCGCCTTGTCCTGCGCCGGGAAGAGGGTGGCGATGGCTTCGCGGCCGCGCAGATAGCTGCCGCGGCGCGCGCCGTCCGCATCGTTGTACTCGCGTCCGGCCGCCTTCAGCTCGGCAAAGTAGACATTGCTCAGGTACACCTGCTGCTGTTCCTTCGGCAAGGCGGCAAAGAAGCTGCGCGCATCGGTGGCCGGGTCGTAGCGGATGCCCAGGCCGCTGTCGCCGCCAAAACGCGTCGTCAGCCAGTTCACCAGGTGCAGCTGGCTGACCTGCGCGTATTCGCGCGCCAGGTCGCGCCGCACGCCGCCCGTCTGCTGGCCGGCTTTCTCCAGCTCGGCCTGCTTCGTGCCGAGGAAGGCGGCAGCGCCCGCCTCGTCGCCGCTGTAGGCAAACTGGCCGCGCAGCCAGTCGGCCAGGGTCAGCTTGCCGCCGTAGACATACACGGCGCTGCCGGCCTGGTCGGCCAGCGGCTTGCTTGGATCGGCCAGCTTGGCCGGGTCCAGGTAGCGCGCCGCGAAGGCCGCATAGTCGGGACCGTTGCGGCCCACGCCGGCGGCCACGCTGATGCCGGCGCCATCGCCGCGCTTGTCCTGGCCGACATTGACGATGGAGCCGAGGCTGCGCAATTCCGCCTTGTCGGCCATGTACAGGTCGCGCCCGGCGCTCACATTGAGCTGGCCCGGCCCCGCCACATAGAAGGTGCTGTAGCGGATATCGCGCCCGGCGCTGACGACGGAAACGTCATCGGCATGGCGGTGCACGAACAGATTGCCGCGCGCCGACGAGCTGCCGAAGACGACCGGCTTTTCCGGCAGCTCGGGACTGTTGGCAAAGGGCTGGCCGGTCCATCCCGCCGCGCCGTCCGGCACGCTCTCGACCGTTCCCAGCGGCGTGCCGGAGTTGACGATGTCGCGTCCGGCACGCACGGCCACGGCGCCGCCGCCCTCGTACCACAGGCCCAGCGGGCCCGTTTCGCCCTTCAGCTTCGCCCGGTACACGATGCCGCCCGTGCGCAGGCCGACGATGTCGCCGCTGTTGGCATAGAAGTGCGCGGGCAACTGGCCTGCCGGCACATAGTCGGAGACCGTCGGCGGGGTCATGCTGAACAGCGGATACACTTGCTGATTGGCATCGCTGGCGCCATTCGACGTCGTACCAAACCATTTCAATGGCCCCGGCGCCAGCGCATCGGCGCTGACGTTATGCAGCGGCAGCAGGCCAAACCAGACCTTGTCCAATGCGCCGACGAAGCCCGGATTGAACGGATTCGGCAGCAGGCGCGGGTCGGCGCCCGATGGCGTGATCGGATAACCGGCCGCATGGATGGAGTCGGCGGCCAGCATTTCCAGCTGCCCCGTGCCCGTCCTGACAAATTGCGGCGCCACTGGCGACGGCGCCAGGATCACGCCGTTTTGCGGCATGTCCACCTTGCCGCCATCACCCAGCCTGCCCAGGCTGGCATTGCCGTAGTACAAGCTGCCGCTGGCGGCCACGGCGCGCAGCACGGATGGCATGACGAAGCGCCCGTCCGTCGGCGCGTGGTTGTCGCCGGCCATCGCATTGATCCAGGACGAGGTGGGCGTCAGGTTGCCGCCCGCGCTGAACAGGTCGATGGCCGTGGCCGGCGTCCACAGCGAGAACCAGCTCCAGCCTTCGCCCGTGCGCTCCACGCCCTGGTAGCTGAACGGCGAACCATAGCCCAGTTGCTTCACGCGGCCCGCATCGGCCACGCCGCCCAGCACCACGTCGCCGCGCGCATCGATGCGCACGCCGCTGTCGCCCGGCACCAGGATCGGCCCGCCGCTGGCGATCGCCGTGCCCGCCGTGTAGGTTTCGTACGGCCGCGATTCCGTCGGATCGGCGCGGTCGAAGCGCAATTCGATGCCGCCCACGGCGCCCGCCTCCAGGCGCAGCGCGCCGCGCAGGTTGGTGAAGGTGCTGTTGAGCGTGGGGTACTGGCGCTCGAAGCGCGTATCGGCATTCGCGAAGTCGCCGTTGCGGTCGAAGCTGCGCACCTCGGCCACGGGGTTCAGCCCGCCGCCGATGCGGATATCGAGGTCGCCGCCGCCCGTCAGCAGCAGCTTGCCGTCCGGCGTCACCCTGCCCGTGCTGCCCACGGCCACGTTCAGGCCCTGGCTGCGCGGCGCGAACTCGCCGCCCGGATCGGCGCGCGAGGCCAGCATGCCGGCGTCGCCGCCCGCCTGCAACAGCAGATTGCCGCCGCCCAGGGTGCCGATGCCCGTAAAGCCCGACAGCCCCGGCAAGCCCGAGAACAGGTCGACGCCTTCGGGACGCGCGACATAGGTGCCGAAATTGATCCACCATGCCGTCGGCACGCCGCCCCCCGTGCTGCCGCTGCCCTGGCGCCACAGCCAGGTGCCGATGTCGCTGGTGTCCTGCTGCGCGCGCAGCCAGCCGATGGCATCCTCGCGGCGTTGCGTGGAGGTGCCCAGCGTATCGCCCTTGACGTCGCCCTGGGCGCGCAGCAGCAGATTGCCGCCATGCTCGGGATACCAGGCGCGGTACAGGCTCCGGCTGCCGCCATCGACAAACGGCGTAAAGTCCGTGCCCAGCGCACCGAGCAGATGGCCCTTGGCGTTCAGGCCGCGCGGCAGGTTGAACAGATCCTTGCCGCCGACCAGCGGCGAGGCCGACTGCGTGCCCGCCGTGTAGACGCCATACAGCGAACGCATGTCGAAGTCGCCCGCGGCGAGCAAATCGAGGTCGCCCGTGCCCGTGCGCAGCACGCTGAACAGGGGCTGGCGCGCCGGCTCCACGCTGGTCACCTTCTCAGGCGGCGTGCCGTCGGCCACCTTGACCACCAGATAGCCATAGTTTTCCAGCATGTTTGCCTCGTCGCCAAACCAGCTGATGTCAACCTCGCCTTCGGGATATCCTTCGAGGAGAGCCGCTTCGCTGAAGATATATTTGGCCGGCGAACCCGTGCCCGGCACGATGGAAGTCACCGCGTCCAGGCCGTAATGCGTATCGGCCAGCATCAGATGGGCGTCCTTCGCATGCGGTTTCAACGCGCGCGTGTCGGCCGCCGCCGTATCGGCGCCGCCCACCAGGCGCAGCGACCACGCTTGCGAACCCTGGGCCAGCATGGGCGCCAGCGCCAGGTTGCGGCCCTGGCTTCCGCTGCCATCCGCGCTGCGCAGCGACACCATGGTGACGTCGCCCGGCAGCCTGACCACGGTGCCGGCGGGCAGCACGCTGCCCTTGTCCAGCGCCAGCGCCGAGGCCAGCACCACGCCATTGACGGCATTCGTGCCATCGGCCACGTCCCACGGCCGGCCTTCCGGGAAAGGCAGGGCCACGTTCGCCGGCCACACCATGGCCGCCACCCGGGCCGCGCCAGGCAGGCGCAGGCCGGCATCGAGCTGCATGCCGCTCGATAAAGTCAGCGCCTTCGGCAAGACGGTGCCGGCCGCGTACAGCACGCTGCCGTCGGCATTGCGCACGGCGCCGCCCAGCACGCTGCCTGCAGGCAAGTTCAACTCCGCCGTCAAGGTGGCGCGCGCCGCCAGCAAGGTACCGCTGCGCAACTCCATGGCTTTCATCGGCACGGCGAAATTGACGCTCGTGCCCGATTTGAAATAGGTGTTTTCGGCCAGGGTCACCAGGCCAGCTTGTGGCACGACGACCTCGCCGCCCCACGGCAACCGGCCTTTCACCAGCTGCCAGCCCTTGTCATCGATCGTGACGGGCAGGACGCTGGTATCGAAACCATCGGTGATGCTGCCAAAGACGCTGAGCTTGCCGCCGGCGCGCAGCACCAGCGCACCGGCCTCGCCCGAGCCGTACACGCCGCTCAGGCGCGCCAGCGGATTGACGCCGTCATAGCGGTGGCCGGACAGGTCGATGTCGCCATCGATATGCAGGTCGCCGCCCGGCGTGGCGCTGACGATCTCGACGCCAGGGCGCAGGTGGAAAGCATTGGCGTCGCCGCGCAAGCCGCGCAGCTTGTTGTTCATCAAGTTGCCGTTCGCCAGCGCATTGGCCATGAAGGCCTGGCTGTCCGCGTGTTTCTCGTTCAGGTAAGCCTGGTTGATGCCCTGGTAGCTGCGGCCGTCCGCATCCTTGCCCGTGCCCGCTGGCGCATCCTTGTATTGCCAGAAGGCATTGACGTTGATCGTGCGCGCGCCGGCGATGTTCAGCGCGCCGGCCGCGTCGATGTCGATGTCGTCGCCCGTGGCGCCGCCGAGGCGGCGCGCGTTCAGGTCGATGCTGCCGTAGTTGCCGCCCTTGTCACCGCTGCGCAGGTCGAAACGCGCGCCGTTTTCCAGGGTCAGGCGGCCGCCAGGCGCGGCCAGTTCGATCACGGCGCGGTTCGGCGCCTCGATCACCTGGCCATAGCTGTCCGTGCGCAGCACCGTGCCGTGCGCATCGAGCACGGCGCCGGATTGGATGGTGACGCCGTCGCGGCCGGCCAGGCGGATGCTGCCCACCTGTTCGCCGCTGGCGTCGATGCGGCCGTTCACCGTCAGGCTGCCGCCATCGACGGAGACGCTCACTTCGCGCGCCTTGAGCTCGTCGCCGATGGCCAGATTGCCCTGTTTGAGCTGGAAGCCGCGGCTGCCGAATACCTTGCCGGTGTTCAGGCGCTGGTTCAAGCCGGCGAAATCGCCGACATGCTGGGCGCGCAGCTCCAGGCCGCCCGCCGCGTAGGCTACCTGAGTGCCGCCCGCGTCATAGCTGCCGCTGGCGCCGCCCAGCAGGCTGCCGCGCAAGTCGGCCGTGCCGGCCGCCTCGCCCGTGGCGATTACGCTGAGCTTGCCGGCGCGGTTGTTCACGGCCGACACGTCGATCACGGAAGCGGCCGCCTGACGCACGTCGCCCTCGCGGCTGTCGAGGATCACGTCGCCGCCCCAGCTGTACTTGCTGGTGTCGTAGAAATCGATCTTGCGGCCCGCCAGGTCCAGCTTGGCCTTGTCACCCAGCAATACATCGCGCTCGGCCGACAGGGTCAATTTTCCGCTCGGCAAGATCACCGCCGTATCCACGCTGACGCTGTTGCCGCTGAGGGCCACTTCGGCGCCCAGGGCACCGGCCAGCGCCGCATTCGTCGGCGTGGCGGCGGCGGCACCGGCCGGTGTGCTCACCTTGACGGCGCCGCCCGCCGTGATGCGGTTGACGGAGCCGGCCGCGCCCGTCAACAGCGGCGTGTTGATCAGCAAATCGCCGCCGCTGTAGCGGTAGCCATTGGTGGCCGTATCCCACGCGCTTTGCGACTGGTAGACGGACAGGCTGCCCTTGTTGTTGGCCGTCAGCTGTTCGCTGGCATTCAGTGCCACCTGGCCGAAGCCCAGCACCAGACGGTCCAGCTTGTGGATGGTGTCGGGACGGCTGTCCGGCGTGAAGCCGAATTCGATGCGCCTGGCGTCGACCTGCAGGCGGCCGCTGCCCGTGCCGGGGCCATTGGCGACGACGGCGCCGGGCGCATTCGTCGCGCCCTGCCACACGAGGGTGTCCGTGTGGATGCGCGCCAGCGCGTCCGTGCCGCCATAGCCGTAGATGGCGGGCGTGTTGAGCACCAGGCGCGACAGCGACGACTTGCCCGTGGCCGCATCGATGGTCGACAGTTGCGACGAATCATAGAAATTGAAGGAATTGCGCGCCATCAAACCCAGGTTTTCCAGCGCCGGTGCGCCCGTGCTGGTGTCGCCGCGCAGCAGGCGGTCGAGCACGCCCTGGTTCAGCGCCAGGCCGTCCGGCAAGGCGCCTCGGGCGCTGGCGTCGGCCAGCGACGCCTCGCTGCCGACATTGATCGACCCCATCGCCAGCACCAGGTTGCGCGTGCCGTAGCGCACGTTGTCGCGCAGGGTAAACGCGCGCTCTGTCACGGCGGCGATGGTGCCCTCGGAATACAGCGAGGTGCTGCCGCCGCAGGCGCCGCCCGCCTTCGCACACGCGCCGATATCGATGATGCCGGGGCCATACGATTCGGACGACGGCGGCGCGGCCGGCAGCATGTCCAGCCAGCCGTTCGAGACGGCCAGCACGCTGCCCATGGGCTCGTACACATAGCCGTCGCGGGAATCCCAGGCGGCCTTGCCGCGGCCCAGCGTATTGATGCCGGAGCCCTGCTCCAGGATGATGCCGTCGTCTTTTCTCGCCGTCACCAGAAACACTTCGGCCGCCTTCAGCACGGCGCCGTCGCGCAGCACGATGCCGCCCGCCGATTCCTTGATGGCGGCGATATTGGCGCGCTGGTTGCTGCCCGTGCCAAAGTCGCTGTAGGTCACGCGCGGCAAGCCGCCGATGCCCACGCGCTGGGCGCCGAAGGCATTGATCTGCGACGCATGCACGGAGACGCCATTGAAATCGGCCAGCGGCGCCGTGCCGTCGGCCAGCACCTCGTAGCGCGTCGACGCATGGTTGCCCGTGCCCAGCAGCAGGGAGCCGCCGAAGCCGCCCTCGGTCGGCGCGTACAGGGCGCTGCCATCCATCATCAACGGCGTATGGTTGTCCTTGACGCTGTGCACGGACGGGGCGATCAGCTGCACGCGCACGCCCTTGGCATCGCGCTCCAGCGCGGCGCGCGGCACGCCGTCGCGCGTAGCCTGCGCCACGGCGAAGGCGGCATAGCCCGTCTCGTTGTATTGGGAATAGGTGCGCAGCACGTCGGCCGGCGTGAGGATGGCCTGGCGCGCCACCACGTCGCGGATCGCCGTGCCGGCCACGCCCGTCTGCGCCGCCGTCGCATACGAGCCATTGCGCATGGCCACCGTGCCGCCCGCCTCGACGGCGCCGGCCAGGCCATTCAGTTCCACGCGGAAAGCACCGGGCAGCAGGGCGAAATTCGAGGGCAGCAAGGTGTAGGTGCCGGCCGCCAGGCCGGGCACGCCCGCGCCGATAGTGATCTGACGTCCCACGGCGGGCTTGCCCGCGCCTTGCTCGGCCGTCAAAGGCGCCACGTCCGGCTGCACGCCGGGAAGGATGGCGTACACGGGGTTGGTGTTCAGGCCGGGCAGGGTGAAACCGCCGTTCGGCTTCATCTGTACCAGCGGATTGAGGCGCGCGTCGGTGGAACCGCCGCGTCCGGCCAGGAAGGCCGCGCCCGTCAAGGTGCCGCCGCCCGACAGGTCGAGCACGGCGCCTTGTTGCACGTCGATGGCGGCGCCCGTCAAGGCGATCTCCGGGCCGTTGCCCACGCCCTTGAAGACGACATCGTTGCCGTCATACAGGTAGCTCAAGCCATCGAGCGTGCCGCCGTAGGGCATCGTCAAGCCTTTCGCGCTGACGGACGTCAGGCTGCCAGGCAACAGATTGACGCGGCCCGTATTGGCTTCAAAGCCTTCGGCGCCCAGGTTGATCTGGCCCAGCGGCGCGCGCAGCACGCCATGCTGGTTGATGGTGGGCGCAACCAGGCTCAGGGTGCCGAACACGGAGAACGGCTGGTTCGGCATGGCGCCGTCGCCGCTGCGCCCGATATTGAGCGTGCGCAGGGGATCGAGCGTGACGCGGATATTGCCGTATTCGTCGATGCCGCTCTTCTGGCCCACCGTGACCATGCCGCTGTCGCCCGTGGCCGGGTAGATCTGCGCGGCCACCAGGGTGGCATTGCCGGGCTGGTACAGGGCGGCGCTGTTCGACAGGCGCATGTCGCCGCGGCTGCTCAGGGTCAGCTGCTCGAAGGCGTCGCGTTCGACCACCAGGTCGGCGCCGCTGCTCTGCGCGATGGTGCCGCGCGTGCCCATGTTGACCTCGCCCGCGATGTCGAGCATGCCCGCATCGATCTGCAGCAAGGAATCCTCGGCCACCAGCGGCACGCCCAGCATGCCGCGTCCCTTGCCCAGGTTCTTCGAGCCTTTCACGGCATTGGGCACGATGTAGTCATCCTTCTGCGCACGCGCGGCCGTCCCCAGGCGCACATACGGCGCCGCCAGATGCACCTGGCTGGCGAGGCTGCCCGCCTTGTCCTCGCCATCGGGCACAGGCTGCTGCGCCAGCCCCAGCGAGGAGGCGCTCAGGCGCAGGCTCTGGCCCAGCGACAGATTGACGTCGCCGTCAAAGCTGAGCATGCCGTTCACGTGCAGGGCCAGGTTGTCGAAGCCGCCCGCCTGCACGCGGTCGGCGCCCAGGCGCGCGCTGCCGTAGCGCAGCGCCGCATCCTGCTGGCCGGCGCGCAAGTCGTCGGGCAAGGCGCTCTCGCCCTGCACCTGCGCCAGCTGCATTTCGCGCGGCACGCGCACCGCGTTGTCCACGTTGTCGCCTTGCAAGGTGTAGCGGTTGACCTTGCCATAATTGGGCGTGTCCAGCGCCAGCGCCAGGGTGCCGCCGGCCGCCCCGGCGCCGCCGGCCGCCGCGCGCAGGGTGCCGTCGGCGAAGATGCCGTTATACGAACTGAGCGAGATCAAACCGCCGTTGCCGGCCACGTTGACGGTGCCCTGCTGCGGCAAGTCCAGCGTGGCGTGCGCGCCGCTGGCGTCGAGCAGCGCGCCCGGACGCACGACGACAAAGGCATCGGCCGCGTCGACGCTGGCCGCATCGGCCTTGTAGCGGGCGCCGATTTCGATGCTGCCGCCCTGGTCGGCACGGCCATAGCGCCCGCCGCGCATGTCGGTGGCGACCGTGGCGCGGCCGGCCACGTCGAGCACGGCCTTGTCACCGATCCAGATCGAGGTGGCTTGTCCCTTGCCGTTCGGCACATCCACCTCATTGCCCGTGCCAAACGTGCCCGGCAGGACGGCGATCTTGCCGCCCCAGGCGTCGAGGCGGCCGTCGATGGTGATCTGGTCATTGCCCGTCAGGCTGATCTGGCGGCCCGGATCGACCTTGATGGCGGCGCCTTCCTGCACCGCCAGGGCTCCCTTCACGTAGGAGCTGCCGGCCGTCAGCGACAGGTCGGCGCCGGTACGCTGCGTCAAGCGGGCCTTGCGCGCATCCTCCTGGTACAGCGGCGGCGTCCACACTTCCAGCGCGGCGCCCGGGTCGGTGCCGCCTGCCACCGTGTGACCGGTGGCGGGATTAAAGCGCAGCACGGGCATGGTGACGTCGATGTGCGCGTCCTTGACCACCACCACGCCATCGCGGCCCGTGACGGCATAGTCGGCAAAGCCGCTCTGGAACAGGCTGGCGTCCAGCGCCAGCAGCGGCTTGACGGTCACGTCGCGCCCCAGCACCGTGCCGGCCGGCAGCAGCATGCCGCGCGGCGCGCGCAGGTCGTCGGTGGCGATGCTGCCGGCCGCATACTGCGTCGTCACCGGCGGGATCGGCAAGCCGTTCGGAAAGACCGCCGCCGAGACCACGAAACCGACCGGCAGGTTGTTGACGGCTGTCAGCACGCTGCCGGCGCGAACGATGGAACCCTGGTAGACAGACGTGCCGCCGGCGGTGACGACATAGGCGCCTGACGGCACCAGCAGGTCGGCTCCCAGCACCAGCGGTTTCTGCACCGACACGTCCGCCGTCACGGGTTTGCTCAAAACCTGGCCCGGCTTGATCAGGCTGGTGCTGAGCGCAAGATCGAAGGGGATCTTCTCGCCCCGGGCGATCAGGAATTCATCGGCCAGGCGCAGGCCTGGCGCAGCGCCGGTCCCCGCCGCCAGCACGTCGCCGCCCTGCAGCTTGCCGCCGATGCTGACGGCCGCGCCGCTGTCGATGACCAGGCGTCCGCCGCCCTTCACGCCATGGCCGCGCAATTCGCCGTCGAGCTTGAGCATGGCGCCCGTCGGCGCTTTCTCCGTCGGCAGGTCGACGGCCAGGGTGATGTCGCCGCCCCGCCCGCCCTGCAGGCTGCCATTGCCCATCAGGGCGGCGCCGGACGAGACGTCGATGACGCTGCCGCCCGTCAGGTCGATGCCGCCGGAGCTCTTCAGGGTAACCTTGCCGCCATTCACATACGGCAAACCGGCGACCGCGCCCGGGTCGAGTTCCAGGTTGCTCCACAGGCCGCGCGCATCGAGGCGCACGCCGGGCGCCACGCGCACACCGGCCGTTCCCGTGGGACGGTTGTCCGGCACCAGCTTGCCTTCAGCCCATACGTCGCCCGCCCCCGCCAGGTAGCGCGAGACGATGTCGCCGGCGGCGATGCTGCCGCCGCGCGCGCTGACATTCGCCTTGATGGCCACGTCGGTGGCGTGCAGGGCGATGTCGCCGCCATCGGCCACGCGCACGTCGGCATTGACGTCGAGCTTGTCGTAGGCGTAGATATTCAGGGCACCCAATTCCAGCCCGTTGAGCCAGTCCGCATCGAGCTGCAAGGTCTTGCTGCGCGCGGCCGGCAAGGCTTCGCCCAGCAGCTGGCCATCGGCGATGCCCGCCACCTTGCCGATTTGCACCTTTTCCAGCACGGCTTGCGGGCTGTCGCGCAGCTGGCCCGCCTTCGGATCGAAGACGGGCGTCATTTTGCCAACGATCAATTGACCGGCACGCGCCGCCGCCGTCTGCGCCTGCTTGTAGCTGTCCATGCCGTCATCGCGCTTGCGCTGCTGGCGCTCGCCCTGGAAGACGGAGGTGTCGATATCGCCTTCGAGCACGGCGGCGCCCGTGGACACGATCAGGCGGCCCGCGTCGCGGCCCACCGTATAGCCGTTTTCCAGGCGTTCGCGCGGGCCGATCAGGGCATTCGCGTACGTTTCCGTCGTGTTCGCGCCCCAGCGCGCATGCGTGCTTTCATAGCCGCGGTACAGGCCCGTGTACAGGTTGTCGCCGGGCGCCGTGCTCAGCTTGTACATCGCGCCATCGGCGCCCTTCAGCCACGTCTGCTTGACCATGCCCGTCTGCACGTCGAGCGAGCCGCCGGCGATGTTGATGCGCGAACCGGCCTGCGTCACCACTTCGCCGCCGCCAAAGCCGACGGTGCCGCCCTGGGCCGCCCATTCGCCGATGCCGTGGCCGCTGGTGTTCAGGTAGCCGCTCACTTCCAGCAAGCCGCCGGCCGTGTACCAGCGGTCCGTGGCGTAGCCATTCGTGCCGGCCGGCACCAGCACCAGGTCGCGGCGGTCAACCCACACGTCGCTGTTGTTCAGGTATTTCGCGTCGCGGCTGCCCGGTGCGTCACGCTGTTCGTTGCCTTGCACGTTGATCAGCACATTGTTGCTGCTCATGTCGACCTTCACGCCGACGGCGCCCGAGACGTCAATGGCGGCGTCGCGCGCCACGTGGCTGCGGCGGGCCGCGTCGACCAGCACCTGGCCGCCGGTGGCCAGGGTCAGCGAATCGCCTTCAAACTCGACATTGCCAGCGGAGACGATGCGCACCAGCGACTGGTCGCGCCGGTCCTGCGGCGTGTCCGTGCCCTTGCCCGTGTCCTTCAGCAAGGTATCGCGCTGCACGTCGAGCGCCGTGGCGCCGTTGTCGTCGATGACAATGGCGCTGACGCTGCCGCGCGCCAGGGTGACGCCGGCATTCTCGCCCGCCGCCGCCAGGTGGATGCTGCCGCGTCCGTTGACGCTGGTGCTCGACAGCAGCACGCCATCCTGGCGCAGCGTGTTGCCGCTCAGCGTGATGTCGCCGCCGGCCGCCTGGATCAGCCCATTGTTGACGACGCTGCCCGCCTTGCTGTCCGCCACGCGCAGCATCTCGACTTCATTGCCGCGCGTGCTCGAGTACTGGTTCTTGTCCGTGCCCTGGCCCGGGCGCACGATGATGGCGTCGCCGGCGGCCAGGGTGGTCTGGCCATTCGGCGTGGTGATGGCACCCGCGTTGTCGACGCTGCGGCCGGCCAGCAGCACGTAGCCGCCGCCTTCCGTCACCGTTTGCGGCTTGCGCGTGTCGATGCGCGCGCCGGCGGCGACGACGACGTCCGCCTCGGCCTTGCCATGCGTGGAGGTATTCTGGCCCAGCAGCAAGTCATTCGCGAAGGTCGGCACGGCGCCCGTGCCCTGCGCCTTGCCGTACAGGCCGCTCTTGAACTGGCTGTCGCTCATGCCCATGGCGGCCGCCGCCAGGTTGCGCGTATCGACCTGGCTGCTGCCCGTAAACACAATGCCGTTGCGGTTGACGATCATCACCGTGCCGTCGGCCTTGATCTGGCCCTGGATCTGGCTGGGGCGCGCCAGCGGATCATTGACCCGGTTCAATACGGACCAGTTCGATTTCTGCTCGAATTGCAAGCTGGTGTTCTTGCCGACGTTAAAACTTTCCCAGTTCAGTATCGCCTTGTCATCCGTCTGCACGACCTTCACGACGGTCTTGCCGTCGGCCTGGGTCTGCACAGGTCCCTGGGCATTGAGCCAGCCGGCCGTCAGGCTGTTCGTGTCGACCTGCAAGCCGCCCTTGACCAGGCCATCGGGCGCGCCGCCCGCCGCCAGCGCCGCCTGGCGCGCGGCCGCCTGCACCGCCTGCTCGGCGGCGATGCCGCGCGCGGCCAGCAACAGGTTATTCAGCGATTGCTGCAGCTTGCCTTCGGCCTTTTGCTGCTGCAGCAGGGGATTGTTCAGCGAGGTAGCCGGCTGGCCATTCGGCAAGCGCCCCGTGGTGGTGGCCGTGCCCTGCTGCGCACCCTTGCCCGCGAACCAGGCGCCGCTGAATGGCTGCTGCGCCTGCGCGCCGCCCGCCTGCAGCAGCATGGCGATGGCCAGCGCCAGCGGTTTCAGACGCACCGGGAGACCGGTCCGGTTGCCCGCCATGGCGGAGGAGGATGCCTGTTTCGTGACCGACTTGCTTCGCTGCATGGCGACATTCCCTTTTCATGTTCCGTTGCTGACCGATATCGCGAGGCGGCGCGCACCACGCACGGGGCGGGCGGCAGGCACTGATTCGCGGCTTCCAGCAGCATTGACAGGGAACAAGGTCCGGGACTGCAAAAGGTCATCAAAATGTCATAATTGGCGCCCCGCCTTGGCGCGCCAAGACGGGGTTCAGCCGAACAGCACGATGCCGCCCGGCAGCCGCGTCACGCGCGCGCCATACGCATCCTGGATCAGGGCGATCACATCGTCGAGGCGGTCGAGCGAAAAGCTCGCTTGCACGCGCGTCTGTTTCAAGGCGTCGCCATTGAGGATCAGCTTGCCGGGACGGTAGCGGTTCACCTCGTCCACCACCTCGGCCAGGGTGCTTTGTTTAAAAACCAGCAGCCGGTGGCGCCACGCGCTGACGTCGCTCTTGGCCACCGCGCGGGCAATGCCGAAATGCTCGGGCCGGTAGCGCAGCTGCTGGCCCGCCGCCAGTTCCGCATCGTGGCCGGCCTGCGCCACGCGCAAGCGGCCCGCCAGGCACGTCACGCACACTTCCTGGCCGAACAGGCGGATATTGAAGCGCGCGCTGCCGGCCGACACGCTGCCGTCGCCCGCCTGCACGCGCACCCGCGCCGCACCGCGCAGGCCGGCCTGGAATTCCGCCTCGCCCGCCAGCAGCACCAGCGATGCGGCGCCGTCCTGCACGGGCGCCGCGTCGAGGCGCGTCTGCGTATTCATCTGCACCAGCACGCCGCCATCGAGCGCCACTTCGCGCTGCTCGCCCGTACCCGTGGCGTAGTCGGCGGCCAGGCCCGCCACGGCCGGCCACAGGTCCGTCGGCGGGCGCAGCACCAGCAAGCCCAGCGAGGCGGCCACGGCGCCACCCAGCCAGGCGCGCCGCGCCGTATTCACCGGCGCCTGTGCCCGCTTGACGGCGCGCGCGGCCGGCGCCATGGCGCCCCACACGGCGCGCGCCTCGGCAAACGCCGTCGCATGCCTGCGGCTGCGCGCGCACCAGTGGCGAAACACTTGCGCGTCGCGTTCGCTGACCTGGCCCGAGGCCAGGCGCACGACCCATGCCTGCGCTTCCTTCTGGATGACACTCATGTCGTCTTCCGCTTGTTCAATCATGATGTTTAGACGTTTTTCCCGCGCCGGGACCGAAGCGCTGAATGAAATCGCGTCCCATGCGCTCGCAGCAATGTTCGAGGCCGGCGCGCAATTCCTTCTCCACCGTGCGGGCGGAAATGCCGAAGCGCTCGGCGATGTCGCGGTGCGGCAACTGGTCGACGCGGGCGGCGATGACGATGGCGCGCCGGCGTTTCGGCAACTCCTGCAAGGCCCGTTCCAGTTCTTCCAGTTCGGCGCGCGCGCTGAAGGTGCGGGCCGGGTCGGCCAGCTCGTCGGCCATCTCGTACAGATCGTCGATATCGGCAAGGCTGAGCAGGCGCGCATTGTCGCGGCGTTGATCTTCCGCAATGTTGATGGCGATGCGCATCAGATACGCGGACGGGTAGCTGATCGCTTCGGGCGCGGTCATCTTTTCCACTCTTAAATATGTCTCATGCAGCGCGTCGTTGGCCAGGTCTTCCGAGCCCAGGCGGCGCTGCAGGTGGCGGCGAAACTGTCCATAGCGTTCCAGGAACAGCTTGCGCAAGGTGGCTTTCAGCAAGTCCGACATGCTCAAGTCGCTCCGGCCGGCAGGTAGGGCGCACAATCGGCAGCTGGGTCGGGCCGCGGCGTCAACAGGATCGTCAGCGGCTGCGGCAAGCCCGCCGGTGGCGCGCCGTCCATCAGCAGGCTGCGCAGGCGCTGCACTACGGCGTTGTCGCGCTGTTCCACACCGCTCGCTTCCAGCACGTGCACGGCGCGCACCTTGCCCCGCTCGTCGAGCCACAACTGGAAGGCCAGGCGGTAGCGGCCGAAAGCGTCCGGATGCAAGCGGCACAGGGCGCGCGTGAGCGAACGCTGCAGGATGACCGCATAGCCTTGCAGCGGTGGCGCGGCAGGAGCGGCCTGGGCCGGCAAGGGCGCCGGCGCTGCCGGGGCGTCGGCCAGCGCCAGCAAGGTAAACGCATTGCTGCCGCTGAAGCGCGCGCCCAGTTGCGTGCCGGCCAGCAGGCGCTGCAGCGCTTCGGCCGGCGTGTAGTCGCCGCGCACGGGCGCTGCCACTCTGCCGGCCGCCAGCTGGCTGCTGACGAGCACGGAATACCCGGTCACTTCGCCGAATGCCACCAGGGCCGCGTCGAGCGGCTGGGCGGGCAAGTCGAAGCGCAGGGTAGAGTGCGCGCCGGCATCAGCGCCATCCGCACTGGCAGCGGGCCGCGCGAATGTCATCAATGTCATCAATGTCATCAGCAAGCAGGCGGACAGGGCATTGCCCCTTGCGGCGCGGCGGTGGCTTAGTGTCATTTTCCAGGGGACGCAACGAAAAATCCTGCTCATGAAGTGTCTTGACTGCAATGTTGTCTGCAGAATGGCAGGATGGTAGCTTCATAAAATGACAACTGCATGACATGGCGCCAGCCCGCGTCCCGCTCTGTGTCATCGCCGCGACACATGACCTTGCTATGCTGGACGCTTATTTACCGCTCCGGGAGCCGCCATGGCACGCCTGTTATCACTGTTGCTGTTGATCTGCGCCGCCCTGCCCGCGCAGGCGGACGAGCACACCGTCGTCGTGAAGGCCGCCGCGCCGCCAAAGGGCTGCGTGGAAGTGGAAGCGAACGGCCAGCGCGCGCCATCAATGTCTTGCTTGAATGAAAAATTATTGCCGAATAGCAACACCATGAACCGGCCGCCGCCCGCCCTGTCCGGCGCCGAAGCGATCATGCAGCGGCCATCGAACCAGCTGGGGCTGTACAACCGCGCCGCCCTCGAACACCGCATGGGCAATGCCTTCGGCAAGTCCGTCACGCCGCAGCGCCCGCCGGCTCCCGCGCCCGCCAGCCCGCTGCTGCCGCCCCGTTGAAGCGCTTGTCAACGCACAGTCCATTTGCGCTGTCAAGATTGCGCAATCGCGCCGATTGCGTATCATTCCAGGCTTGATCGCTCTGGAAACAACCATGCTGCCCACTATCGAACAACGCCTTGCCCTTGAACTTGCCGCCAAACCGGTGCAGGTTGCCGCCGCCATCGAACTGCTCGACGAAGGCGCCACCGTGCCCTTTATCGCCCGTTACCGCAAGGAAGCGACCGGCGGCCTCGACGATATCCAGCTGCGCCTGCTCGAAGAGCGCCTGCGCTATCTGCGCGAGCTGGAAGAGCGGCGTGCCGCTATCGTGGCGTCGATCACGGAACAGAACAAGATGACGCCCGAGCTGCTCGACGCCGTCATGCACGCGGAAGACAAGACGCGCCTGGAAGACCTGTATCTGCCGTACAAGCAGAAACGCCGCACGAAAGCGCAGATCGCCATCGAAGCGGGCCTGATGCCGCTGGCCGACGGCTTGCTGGAAAACCCGGAATTGACGCCGGAAATGGAAGCGGGCAAGTTCCTGCGCGACGCGTTTACTAGTGCCGACGGCAACAACCCGGGCGTGGCGGACACCAAGGCGGCCCTCGACGGCGCACGCCAGATTCTGATGGAGCGCTTCGCCGAAGACGCGACCCTGCTGCAAACCTTGCGCGAATACGTGCAGGAACACGGCATCGTCGAATCGAAAGTGGTGGAAGGCAAGCAGGACGAAGGCGAAAAATTCGCCGATTATTTCGATTACTCGGAAACCATTTCGACAGTGCCCTCGCACCGCGCGCTGGCGCTGCTGCGCGGCCGCCGCGAAGGCATCCTCGACGTCACCCTGCGCCTGGACACGGAAGCGGAAAAACCAAAATGGGATGCGCCGCACAATCCGTGCGAAGGCCGCATCGCCGCCCGCTTCGGCATCAAGCAGCAAGGCCGTCCGGCCGACAAGTGGCTGGCGGACACGGCGCGCTGGACCTGGCGCGTGAAAAGCTTCATGCACCTGGAAACTGAACTGATGGGCGCGCTGCGCGAACGCTCGGAACTCGACGCGATCAACGTCTTCGCCACCAATCTGAAGGCGCTGCTGCTGGCCGCGCCGGCCGGCCAGCGCGCCACCATGGGCCTCGATCCTGGCCTGCGCACGGGCGTCAAGGTCGCCGTGGTCGATGCCACCGGCAAGGTCGTCGATACGGCCGTGATCTATCCGCACCAGCCGAAGAACGACTGGGACGGTTCGTTGCATACCCTGGGCCGTCTTGCTGCCAAGCACAATGTGTCCTTGATTTCCATTGGCAACGGCACCGCCTCGCGCGAGACCGATAAACTGGCGCAGGATTTGATCAAGCAGCATCCGGAAGCGAAGATGACGAAGATCGTCGTCTCGGAAGCGGGCGCGTCGGTGTATTCGGCGTCCGAATTCGCCTCGAAGGAATTGCCGGACATGGATGTGTCGCTGCGCGGCGCCGTCTCGATCGCGCGCCGCTTGCAAGACCCGCTGGCCGAGCTGGTCAAGATTGACCCGAAATCGATCGGCGTGGGCCAGTACCAGCATGACGTGAGTCAAAGCCAGCTGGCCCGCTCGCTCGATGCCGTGGTGGAAGATTGCGTGAACGCCGTCGGCGTGGACGTCAACACGGCGTCCGCTCCCCTGCTGGCGCGCGTGTCCGGCCTGTCGGCCAGCGTGGCGCAAAGCATCGTCACCTACCGCGACATGAAGGGCGCGTTCACCTCGCGCGCGGCCTTGAAGGCGGTGCCGCGTCTGGGCGACAAGACCTACGAACAGGCGGCCGGCTTCCTGCGCGTGATGGGCGGAGAGAACCCGCTGGACGCCTCGGCCGTCCACCCGGAATCGTATCCGCTGGTGGAAAAGATTCTGGCGGACATCAAGAAGGATATCAAGGCCGTCATCGGTGAGACCGCCTTGCTGAAAACCCTCAGCCCCGCAAAATACGCGGATGAAACCTTCGGCGTGCCGACCATTTCCGACATTCTGAAGGAACTGGAAAAGCCGGGCCGCGACCCGCGTCCGGAATTTACGACCGCCACCTTCAAGGAAGGCGTGGAAGAAATCCGCGACTTGCGCCCGGATATGATTCTCGAGGGCGTGGTCACCAACGTGGCCGCCTTTGGCGCCTTCGTCGACATCGGCGTGCACCAGGATGGCCTCGTGCACATCTCGGCCCTGTCGAACACGTTTGTGAAAGACCCGCACACGGTGGTGAAAGCAGGTCAGGTCGTGCGCGTGAAAGTGCTGGAAGTCGACGAGAAGCGCAAGCGCATCGCGCTGACCATGCGCCTGACGGACAGCGCGCCGCAAGCGGGCAGCAAGCCCGAGCAGCGTGGCGACCGCAACGACCGCCGCAGCATGGCGCAGCACCAGTCGCAGTCGCGCAACACGCCCGAGCCGGCCGGCAGCATGGCCGCCGCCTTCGCCAAGCTGCGCGGCTAAGCCCATGGCCGCCGGGCGTGACCTCGTCATCCTGGCGGTGGACGCCGCCAGCCCGGATGCGCAGTTGCTGCTCGACGCATTGTCGGACGCGCTGCTGCGCATCAATGGCGACAGCGGCCGTTCCTCCTTCGATGTCGAAGCGGCAACGCCGCGCGGCGGCTTTTATCTGGCCCGCGATGCGGCTGGAGCACTGCTCGGTTGCGCCGCCCTGCGGCCGCTGGGCGGGCCGGACAGTTCCATAGGCGAACTCAAGCGCATGTATGCGCGCCCCGACAGCACAGGCGTGGGCGCGGCCCTGCTGGCCCACGTGGAGGCGCAGGCGCGCCGGCATGGCTACCAGGCCCTGCACCTGTCCACCCGCGTGGCGAATGGCCGCGCGGTGGCGTTTTATGCCAGGCACGGCTATGTGCCGGTCCTTGCCTGGGGCAAATACGTGGGCGCGGCACAATCGACCTGCCTGGGCAAGACCTTATAAGCGTCAACGTGGCTGACTTGCCCGATTTATGACTTGAGCGCATACCCGTGCCGTCGTTTTCTTATAAAATGACGGCATCTATTTATTTACCCATCAGAGGCAGCTATGAGCGACGTACAAACCTGGATCAAAGAAACCGTGACGAACACGCCAGTCGTGCTGTTCATGAAGGGCACGGCCCAGTTCCCGCAGTGTGGCTTTTCCGGCCGCGCCATCCAGATCCTGAAAGCGTGCGGCGTGGAAAACATCGCTACCGTCAACGTGCTGGATGACCCGGAAGTTCGCCAAGGCATCAAGGATTACTCGAACTGGCCGACCATTCCGCAGCTGTATGTCAAAGGCGAGTTCATCGGTGGTTCCGATATCATGAATGAAATGTTTGAATCGGGCGAATTGAAGTCCCTGCTGGATGCCTAATCAGCAGCAGCGGCCGCGCCGTGTCGTCGTGGCCATCACGGGCGCCACGGGTGCCGTGTATGGCTTGCGGCTGCTGCAATTGCTCGGCGCCATCCCCGGCGTCGAGACGCATCTGGTCCTGTCCGATGCCGCTGTTTTGACCCTGCACCAGGAAACGGGCGTGGGACGCAAGGACGTCGAAGCGCAGGCGCACGTCGTGCACAAGCTGCGCGACATCGGCGCGTCGATCGCCAGCGGCTCGTTTCAATCGGATGGCATGGTCGTCGCACCGTGCTCGATGAAGACCCTGGCGGCCGTCGCGCACGGCTTGTCGGATAATCTGATCACGCGGGCCGCCGATGTGGTGCTCAAGGAGCGCCGGCGCCTGATCCTGATGGTGCGCGAAACGCCGTTCAACCTGGCGCACCTGCGCAATATGACGGCCGTGACCGAAATGGGCGGCATCATCTTCCCGCCCTTACCGAGCTTTTATCACCACCCGCAGAGCATTGCGGAGATGGTCGACCATACGGTGGCGAGGGTCATCGACCTGCTCGGCATCGAGCACGCCCTGGCACCGCGGTGGAATGGCCTTAAAGCGTCAGAAACCTGACATCACCAACGCAATCAACTTATAGGCGGGGAAACCCCTGCCAAGTCACGATGCCTGACAAAAGCGTAGCGAGCGGCAGTGATTTGTGGCCGAGAAGCGCAACCGTGCTCTAGCACGGTGAGCATCGCCGGCCGCAAAGCGCGACGCGCAGTAGCTTTGGTCAGGCATCCCTCACCTCTTGTCGAACTGATGAGCACTGGCCTGCTTCAAATCCCTGGCTTCTTCAACCATCCTGCGGTGGGCGATCCGTTTGCGCATCACTTCCGCATGTTGCGCGGCAGTCATGGGGGGCACGGTCATCAAGTCCTTCAGCTGCGCGGTATTGCTGTAGTTACTTTTCATAAGACGGCTCAAATGCTCGGCTCCGTAGTGGATGAACTGGCTGCTTCTGATGTGATTATGCGCTGGTATTGGCCGCTGCGCCGCTGCGTACGGGATTATTGTCAAATAATTCCGCTGCAGCGCAACATGCGAGGTCTTATTGTGCGGCAAAATCATGTCTCCAGTATGACCTTGCGCAAATAAAAGGACAGGGGGAGCGCCGCCAGCGTAAGGCGGACGGCGCCGGCCGGGGAGGGCCTGAATGCTTACTTTTGGTAGTTGACTCTCACCAGCATGCGAATAAATTCTCGCGCGATTTGACGATGATGTTCATCCAATCTTTGCAAATCGGCAATTAATTTCACATCGGCGGACTCAAAGCGCGATAAAGCGCTGCCCGCTTCGCCATTCGGCGTGGCGCTTTCCGGACCGCCAAAACGCAACCATTCCGCGGGAACGCCCAACCATTGGGCAATCATGCGCAATTTTTCTTGCGTGGGAATTGCTTCACCTACTAACCATTTCCTAGCTGCATGCACAGTAATCGGGCGTCCATCGAAACGGATGTTGAATTCCCGGGCCAGTCTGGTCGGGCTGTCTGGAGAGTAATGGGCGTTTTTGAGAGCCAACTGAAGTCGCTGGCTGAAGCTTTCGCGTTCGTTAGAAGAATTCATAGGTGTACTATTTCATGTTGTAACATGAAAGTCAGTTTCTTGAATGACCATACAGATTGTTACATTTGAAAAGAGTATCAATTAACAATTAACACTCCGGCCGGGCTTTTCAGGTCAAAAAGTGGGCCGAATTTTCTCTTGCGATTCTGCGTGGCTTCGGGTCAAATTCGCGGCTAGCCTTGATTTTCGCACTGCAGCACGATTCAAAGCCTCGGTTTGGCATTACAACGTACGGTATCGGATAATGCCCTCCTCTGCCGATACACGCAATGCCCATGTCATACAATTTCTTGTAGACAAAGTTTTCAGAAGGGCCATTTTGTTTCCAATATGGAAACGACATGAACAACGTGTTCATAGTGAAACGTTGTTTTTTGATCGTGCCTACTGGAAAGAATCTGCACCTAAAAAATTTTACTGCCATCGCAGCGAAAAGAATGTCGCCGTTATGCCAGGAAAGCTCTTTTTGGTGTCATCTTGGCCACCAACTCTCGATCTTAAGCGCGTTTGTGCAAGAAGAATCAATTTATTTTCAGTAATTGTTGTCTGATTCACCAAACTCTCCTGCCCACGCCGCCTTTTTTCTTTGTTGCAGCACGGGCAGGGCACGCTACAATAGTATTGACGTTGACGTAAACGGCACTTTGCCACCACCTGCCTCGCCGCACCCCATCTGACGACCGACCACCCATGCAACCGACACCGCCCGCACCCATAACGACCTATACCATTACCGAACTGGCGCGGGAATTCGACATCACGGCGCGCGCCATCCGCTTCTATGAAGACCAGGGCTTGCTCAGTCCGAAACGCGAAGGCGCAGGCGGCCGCAGCCGCGTCTACACGCCGCGCGACCGCACCCGCCTGAAGCTGACCCTGCGCGGCAAGCGCCTGGGCCTGGCCTTGTCGGAGATCAAGAGCCTGGTCGACATGTACGAGTCGCCGAAGGACACGCGCGCGCAGATGGACCGCTTCCTGGGCGTGCTGGCGCAGCACCGGCAGACCCTGGAGCAGCAGCGCATCGATATCGAAATGGCGCTGGCGGAAATCAGCGCGCATGAAGACGCGTGCGCGCGCATGCTGGCGGACTTGAACCTTGATAAGGCGCAAACAAGCTAGCAAGGCAAGCGGCGGACACCTGCCGCGCGCGCCACTTTACGTTTACGTAAACGTCACAACTGAGTATCATAGCTTCACTGACCCGGCACCCATGACCGCCACACTTATAACGACGACGAGGACGACATGCTCCATCTCCCAGGCTTGACCTTTGACCACGGCGACGACATCGCCTCCCTGCGCGAAGCGATCCAACAATTTGCCGCCGCGGAAATCGCGCCGCGCGCGGCCGAGATCGACCGCACCGACCAGTTCCCCATGGACCTGTGGCGCAAGATGGGCGACATGGGCTTGCTCGGCATCACCGTCAGCGAAGAATACGGCGGCGCCGGCATGGGCTACCTGGCGCACATCATCGCCATGGAAGAAATCTCGCGCGCCTCGGCTTCCGTCGGCCTGTCCTACGGCGCCCACTCGAACCTGTGCGTGAACCAGATCAAGCGCAACGGCACGGCCGAGCAAAAAGCCAAGTACCTGCCGAAACTGATCACGGGCGAACACATCGGCGCCCTGGCCATGTCGGAACCGAACGCAGGCTCGGACGTCGTCAGCATGAAGCTGCGCGCCGACTTCAAGGGCGACCGCTGGGTCTTGAACGGCACCAAGATGTGGATCACCAACGGCCCCGATGCGGACGTGCTGGTGGTGTACGCAAAGAACGACCTGGAAGCCGGTCCGCGCGGCATGACGGCTTTCCTGATCGAAAAGAATTTCAAGGGCTTTTCCATCGCGCAAAAGCTCGACAAGCTGGGCATGCGCGGCTCGCACACGGGCGAACTGGTATTCCAGGATTGCGAAGTACCGGCCGAAAACGTGCTCGGCGGCCTGGGCAAGGGCGTCAACGTGCTGATGTCGGGCCTCGATTTCGAGCGCACCGTGCTGTCCGGCGGCCCGCTGGGCATCATGCAGGCCTGCATGGACCTGGTCGTGCCCTACGTGCATGACCGCAAGCAATTCGGCCAGGCCATCGGCGAATTCCAGTTGATGCAAGGTAAGCTGGCCGATATGTATTCGACCATGATGGCTTGCAAGGCCTATGTGTACGCCGTGGGCCAGGCTTGCGACCGCGCCACCACGCCGGAAGCCGTACGCCAGCTGCGCAAGGATGCAGCCGGCGCCATTCTGTATAGTGCGGAGAAGGCAACCTGGATGGCGGGCGAAGCGATCCAGGCGCTGGGCGGCAACGGCTACATCAACGAGTATCCGGCCGGCCGCCTGTGGCGCGATGCCAAGCTGTACGAAATCGGCGCCGGGACCAGCGAAATCCGCCGCATGCTGATAGGCCGCGAACTGTTTGCGGAAACCAAGTAAGCACGGGCGCGCGGCGATCGACTGGGTGAGGAGCCATTCATGCGAGCACAGCTATGACGCACATTGCCTTCCCCAAATTGCTCTCTTCCCAGATTGCATTCGATATCGCGCGCACCATCCGCGACGGCTTCGACAAGCATTACCGCCTGTTCCGCGCAACGAGCCAGCAAGCCAAGCGGTATTTCGAGCAAGGCGCCTGGAGCGCGGCACAGACGGCGGCCCGCGAACGCATCGACTTCTATGACAAGCGCGTGCAGGAATGCGTGCAGATGCTTGAAGATGAGTACGAAGAGTCGGAGTTGAGCGACGAAGTGTGGCGAGAACTCAAGCTGCACTACATCGGCATGCTGACGGAACACAAGCAGCCGGAACTGGCGGAAACCTTCTTCAATTCCGTCTGCTGCAACATCCTGCACCGCACGTATTTCAATAACGACTATATTTTCGTGCGCCCCGTCGTTTCCACGGAATACATCGAAACGCAAGACCCCGCACCCACCTACCGCGTGTATTACCCGGGCCAGGATGGCTTGCGCGACACCCTGACGCGCATGGTGAGCAATTTCCAGCTGGACTGCGCATTTGCCAACCTGGAGCGCGACGTGGCCCAGGTGCAAGCGCGCCTGCAGCAGCTGTTCGGCAGCGACCGGCTGGAGCCGAACCACCAGCTCCAGGTCCTGACCAGTTTGTTCTACCGCAACAAGGGCGCCTACCTGGTCGGCAAGGCCATCAACGGCAACCGCGAATACCCGTTCGTCGTACCCATCCTGCACAACCGCCACGGCAAGCTGGTGCTCGACACGGTGCTGTTCGAGCAGCAGCAGATCGCCGTGCTGTTTTCGTTTACGCGCGCGTATTTCCTGGTGGATATGGAAGTACCGTCCGCCTACGTACAATTTCTCCGAAGTTTGCTCCCGCGCAAGCCTCGCAGTGAGATTTATACGATACTGGGCTTGCAAAAGCAGGGCAAGACCTTGTTTTACCGCGACTACCTGCAGCATTTAAAACACTCGTCGGACCACTTCGAGAGCGCGCCCGGCATTCGCGGCCTCGTGATGCTGGTATTTGCCCTGCCTTCGTTTCCGTATGTCTTCAAGGTGATCAAGGATTTCTTTCCTCCTCCCAAGGAAACCACGCGCGCGCAAGTCCAGCAAAAGTATTTGCTGGTGAAACACCACGACCGCGTGGGCCGCATGGCCGACACGCTCGAGTATTCCAACGTGGCCTTTCCCCGCGCCCGTTTTGCCGCGGAACTGCTGGCCGAACTGAAACAGTTCGCCCCCTCGCTGATCGAGGAAGACCACGAGCAGATCATCATCCGCCACCTGTACATCGAGCGGCGCATGGTGCCGCTGAACATGTGGCTGAGCAATGCCGAGAAGGAAGCCCGCGATGACCTGGTGGAACACGCCATCATCGAGTACGGCAACGCCATCAAGGAATTGGTGGCGGCGAATATTTTCCCTGGCGACATGCTGTATAAAAACTTTGGCGTGACCCGTCATCAGCGTGTCGTATTTTACGATTACGATGAAATCGAGTACATCACCGATTGCCAGTTCCGCGTCATCCCGCAAGCCCGCACGGAGGAGGAAGAAATGTCGGCCGAACCGTGGTATCCCATCGGCAAGCACGATGTGTTTCCCGAACAATTCGGCACCTTCCTGCTGGGCAATCCCCGTATCCGCAAGCATTTCATGCAGCACCATGCCGACCTGCTGACGGCGCAATACTGGCAGGCGCGCAAGCAGCGCATCGAAGACGGCCATATCGAGGACGTCTTCCCGTATCCGCAGCACCTGCGTTTTTGTATGCAGTCACCTTCCCACCCCTCAACCGGAGATCCAACATGAATGATCCAGTCGTAATCGTCGGTGCCGCGCGCACCCCCATGGGCGCCTTCCAGGGCGACTTTGCCAACGTCACCGCCAGCGACCTGGGCGCCGTGGCCATCCGCGCCGCCGTCGAACGGGCCGGCGTGGCGCCGGATGCCGTGGAACACGTGTTTTTCGGCAACTGCCTGATGGCTGGCCAGGGCCAGGCACCCGCGCGCCAGGCCTTGCGCAAGGCAGGCTTGCCCGATTCCACGGGCGCCGTGACCCTGTCGAAAATGTGCGGCTCGGCCATGCAGACGACCATGTTCGCGCATGACACCTTACTCGCCGGCAGCGCCGACGTGGTGGTGGCGGGCGGCATGGAATCGATGACCAACGCCCCCTACCTGGTGCCGAAGGCGCGCGGCGGCTACCGCATCGGCCACGGCATGATCTATGACCACATGATGATGGATGGCCTGGAAGACGCCTACAGCCGCGACGAAAAGGGCAATGCCCGCTCGATGGGCACGTTCGCCGAAGAATGCGCCAGCCAGTACCAGTTCACGCGCGAAGCGCAGGATGCGTTTGCCATCGAATCCGTGAAACGCGCGCAAGCGGCCACCAAGGATGGCAGTTTCGAATGGGAAATCGTGCCAGTCACCGTTTCCGGCCGCGGCGGCGACACCGTCGTCAGCATCGATGAAGGCCCGCAAAAAGCCCGCCTGGAAAAAATCCCGACCTTGAAAGCCGCCTTCAAGAAGGATGGCACCATCACGGCCGCTTCGTCTTCGTCGATCAACGATGGCGCGGCAGCCCTGGTGCTGATGCGCGAATCGACGGCGAAAAAACTCGGCTGCACCGTCATCGCGAAAATCCACGGCCACGCCACGCACGCGCAGGCGCCGAACGAGTTCACCACGGCCCCCATCGGCGCCGTGAAAAAGCTGTATGCCAAAACGGGCTGGAGCAGCAGCAATGTGGACTTGTTCGAGATCAACGAAGCGTTCGCCGCCGTGCCGATGGCCGCCATGCACGACCTCGACATTCCGCACAGCAAGATCAACATCCACGGCGGCGCGTGCGCGCTGGGCCACCCGATCGGCGCCTCGGGCGCGCGCATCATCGTCACCCTGCTGGGCGCCCTGAAGAAAACCGGCGGCAAGCGCGGCGTGGCGGCCCTGTGCATCGGCGGCGGCGAAGCGACGGCGATGGCGATCGAACTGGTATAAGCTGTTCCTGAACACGGGCGCGCACTGCGGTTCACGGTGCGCGCCTTTCATTTTATTTTCAGGGAGAAAACATATGCCTACCGCATTGATCATCGGCGCCTCGCGCGGCATCGGCCACGAAATCGTCCGTCAATACCGCCACGATGGCTGGCGAGTGATCGCCACGGCGCGCACGCCGGACGCCTGCGAGGCCCTCAAGCAACTGGGCGCGGAAGCGCACCAGCTCGACGTGACGGATGTGGAAGGCTGTGCCGGCCTGGGCTGGAAGCTCGACGATGAAAAACTCGACGTGGCCATCCTCAACGCGGGCGTGTATGGCCCCCGCCACGACGGGTTTCCTGCGCAAGCCGATTTTGACCTCGTCATGCACACGAACGTGCTGGCGGCCATGCGGCTGCTGCCGATATTGGCGCCGCTGGTGGCTAACGCCAAGGGCAAGCTGGCCGTGCTGTCCTCGCACATGGGCTCCCTGAGCGAGCGCGGCAACCCCAGCGGTTCGCTGTACCGCGCCAGCAAGGCCGCCTTGAATTCCGTGCTGATCGACACGTCCCTCGTGCATGGCCCGCAAGGCGTCAGCTGCGTCGCCTTCCACCCGGGCTGGGTACGCACGGACATGGGCGGCGCCGGCGCCGATATTTCCCCGGAAGAAAGCGCCGCCGGCATCCGCGCCACCCTGGCCAGCCTGCCGGCCACGGACAAGGCCGTGTTCCGCAACTACGACGGCAAACCCATCGCCTGGTAATTCCCTGAATCCACCATAAAAACAAACGAGACGACGTCCCATGATACTCAATGAAGAACAATCGATGATCCAGGAAGCGCTGCGCAGTTTTTCGCGCGAGCGCCTGGCGCCCAATGCGGCTCGCTGGGACAAGGAACATCATTTCCCGAAAGAAGAATTGCAGGAACTGGCCGCGCTGGGCGCCTTTGGCGTGGCCGTGCCGGAAGCGCTCGGTGGCGCCGGCCTCGACTATGTGTCCTTGGCCCTGGTGCTGGAAGAAATCGCCGCCGGCGATGGCGGCACGTCGACCATCATTTCCGTGAATAATTGCCCCGTGTGCAGCATCGCCATGATGTATGCCAATGATGCGCAAAAGGAACAGTGGCTGCGTCCGCTGGCGCAAGGCACGATGCTGGGGGCGTTTTGCCTGACGGAACCACACACGGGCAGCGACGCCTCCGCCCTGCGCACCACGGCCACCCGCGATGGCAATGCATATGTAATCAATGGCACGAAGCAGTTCATTACCAGCGGCAAGTATGCGGACGTGGCCATCGTCATGGCCGTCACCGACAAGGCGGCCGGCAAGCGCGGCATCAGCGCCTTCTGGGTGCCGACGAACACGCCCGGCTACATCGTGGCGGGACTGGAACAGAAGATGGGCCAGCATTCGTCGGACACGGCGCAAATCCTGTTCGAGAACTGCCGCATCCCCGCGGAAAATCTGATAGGCGAAGAGGGCCAAGGCTACAAGATCGCCCTGTCCGGCTTGGAAGGCGGACGCATCGGCATCGCTTCGCAAGCCGTGGGCATGGCGCGCGCCGCGTATGAAGCGGCCCTGAGCTATGCGCGCGAGCGCGAAAGTTTTGGCAAACCCATCTATGAACACCAGGCCGTGCAATTCCGCCTGGCCGACATGGCCACGCAGATCGAAGCGGCGCGCCAGCTGATCCGCCACGCGGCGGCCATGAAGGATGCGGGCCTGCCCTGCCTGAAGGAAGCGGCGATGGCCAAGCTGTTCGCGTCGGAAATGGCGGAAAAAGTGTGCTCGGACGCCATCCAGGTGCACGGCGGCTACGGTTATGTGTCCGATTTCCCCGTCGAGCGCATCTACCGCGACGTGCGCGTGTGCCAGATTTACGAGGGCACCAGCGATATTCAGAAGATTTTGATTGCGCGGGCGTTGTAAACCCCAGGCAAAAGCTGGGGTCAGACCCCCATATGCGTTGGCGCGGAGCTTTGCGTTAGCGTTGTTGTGGGTCTGACCCCATACGCCAACGATGGACGAAAAAAAGCCCGCTAAAACGCGGGCTTGTTCCAATGTATTACCAATGCTTTAATCGTGTCATGGACGCCAGTGCTATCTGCAAAGTGCCTCCTGATTTTCGGACTCCCATGCTATCTGCATGGTGACTCCAAGGTGTAAATCGACCATCGTATCCGGAATTACAAAATCCATTTCTTCGCACTGTCACGCCATCGACATTACACCTGTCGGTCGCCGCGCTGAAACTGGATGGCGAGATAATTTGTTGCCAAATCTCAATCACTGAACGGAGTATAGCACAGCTTTTTGTGCAATGCAACAATGAATTGAAGCCATACGTTAAATCAAGTCCTTAGCGCCAGCGGCTTGTCTTCTTCGCCGCCACGGGCCACTCTTTCGTACTCGGAAATCACTTGCGCGCCCAGCAGCAGCAGGGTGGCGCCGATTTCCAGACTGAACATGACGACGATGGCCGTCGTCATCGAGCCGTACACGACATTGACCTGCGACAAGGTCGAAAAATACCAGACCAGCACATGGCGGGCAATTTCCCACAGCAGGGCCGCCGTCACGCCGCCGATCAGCGCATGCGTGATCGACAATCTTCCCACCGGCATGACCAGGTAAATAGAACTGAGTACGAGAATTTCGCCACCCAGCCCCAGCAGATACAGCAGCACGCCGGACACGCCTTCCAGGCCCCAGTCGTGGCGTAAGAAGCGCACGCTTTCCTCGCCCATCACCTGCAGGCTGCCCGCCACCAGCGTGATGAGCAAGATGCCCACGCCCAAGCACAGGATGTAGCAGTACGGCAGCACGGCGGAAATGAGGAAATGGCGGCGGCGGATGGCGACGCGGTGGACAAAGATCACGCTCATGGCGTTTTCCAGCACGGTAAACGCCAGCGAGCTGAAAAAGAGCATGGTCAGCAGCAAGAGCCAGCCGATCACGCCCCGGTTGTCGAGAAAATGCGCGATCTCGCCCACGATGGCCTTCGATTGCCCCGGCACCAGCCATTCCAGGTAGTGGCCGATTGTCTGCAGCAATTCATCCTGCGCGATTACGTGCGACAGGGCCACCACCACCAGCATCAGCAGGGGCACGATGGACAGCAGCGAGTAATACGCGACGGCGCCCGCCAGCAGCAAGCCCTGGTTGGCGCGGAAACCCTTGAGCACCTGCAGCGCGAAGGCCAGCGGGTGGCTGAGGATATAGGTACTGGCGTGGCGGTTGATCATGTCGGGTGCGGTGAGGAAGACGGCGCGGCCTCGTGCCACGCCTTATCACACTAGCATACTGACAATCGCCCCGCTGCACCGTACGCTAGCAGACGGCCGGCTCCAGCAAGGTCAAGGTTTGCCGGTCCGCATCCAGGGTGGCCAATATGCCCATCGGTAGCGTGAACTGGTGGCGGATGTGGCCAAACGAGTAGCCGCTGACGGCCGGCACGCGCAAGGGCTGCAAATGCTGGTCCAGGGTGGCATCGAGGGTCAGCGCCGTATCGCCCTCGGCCGCCTCGCAATGCTCGAAAATGCCCAGCATCAAGGCCGCCGCGTGCTTGAAACCGATGGACAGGTCCAGCTGGCACAGCATGCGGTCGATGCGGTACGGCACTTCATTGATTTCTTCGAGGAACAAGATATGCTCGCGGAAATCGGCCGCATACGGCGTGCCGGCCAGCGCGCTGACCATACACAGGTTGCCGCCCGTCAAGCGTCCCGTCGCCTGGCCGCCATGCACGGTGCGGATGGCGAAGTTCGGCTGCGTCTGCGCGCGGCGATGGTTGTCCAGCGCCATCGGGATCGTATAACTGTCTTGCGGCGTCATCAGCACATTGCGTAGCTGCGTCACCGTGTAGTCGGAAAACGTGGACGACGCCACGGGTCCGTGGAAAGTCACCAGGCCCGTCTGGCTGGCGATGGCCAGGTGCAGGGCCGTGATGTCGGAATAGCCGATCAGCACTTTCGGATTGCGCTGGATCAAGGCGTAATCGAGCAGCGCCAGCAGCGAAATGCAGCCGGAACCGCCACGGATAGCCCACACCGCCTTGACCTCGGGATCGGCGAACGCCGCGTGCAGATCGTCGAGGCGCTGCTGCACTGTGCCCGCATAGTTGCCGTGCACGGCGCGGATATTGGCGCCCAGACTGGCGCGCAAACCCAGCGATTCGATGTTGCGCTGGGCCCTGGCGATGGACTCCTCATCCGTAAAGCCGCCCGGCGCGATGATGGCCACCAGGTCGCCCGGCTGCAGGCGCGCCGGTTTGATCAATGCGTGGTGCTGTTGCATGCGTTTGCCCTTCCCTTGCGCGGCCGCCGCCCATGCCGGTGTACCTGCCGCCCCGAGAGTGGCGGCCAGCAAGCCGCCGAAGCGGCGCCGGCTGAGATTGGTCTGACTGGACATGCGCCCCTTTCCTGGAATAAAAACGGCGACGCCAGGCGCCGCCGCACGAGGTTAGCATGCCGGCGGGATCGCCGCCGGCATGACCGCCTTACATGAACTTGTACTTCAGCTGGAACGACAGCGAGCGGCCGCGCGGGTCGGCCACGCGCGGATCCCAGCCGGCGCCCACCACTTCATCCACGTTGTGCGCGGTGAATGGGGGATCGCGGTCGAACAAGTTCTGGATGCCCACGGTGATGGTGGTATTTTTGAAGCCCGTGTACGTGCCCGACAGGTTATACGTGGTGTAGCTGGAGACGTCCGGCTTGAAGCCCGGCGGCGGCGACCCCTTGCCGCCATTCGGCAGCTGGTCCTTGTAGCCCGACGAAAAACTCTGCACCAGCAAGCCGCTCCAGTCGCCGCGCGACACGCCAAAGCTGGCGTTATGTTTCCAGCGCAAGTACAGATCGCGCGTATAGAACTTGCCGACCAGCTCCTGGTATTCCTGGCCTTGATATTCCGCAAACTTGAAGCTGTCCATATACGTGCCGTCCAGGGTCGCCGTCCATTTCGCGTCCCGGATCTTGCCTTCGCCGCGCAAGCCCACGTCGAGGCCGCGCACGCGGCTGCCTGCCGCATTGATCCAGCCCGCCTGCACGTATTCGATGGTGCCGTCCGGATTGCGGTGGATGTACTGGTTCAGCGCCTGGTAGTTGGCCAGCACGATTTGCGGCGTGCGGTTCAGGATGCGATCCTTGGTATTGATGGCCCAGTAGTCGAACGAGGCCGAATAGCCCTTGAACGGTTCGATGACAAAACCGACGCTGCCCTGCTTCGACGTTTCCGGCTTCAAATTCGTGTTGCCGCCCGTCTTGTAGTCGAGACGGTCGATGGCGCAATACTCGGGCACGCCCGGATGCTTGGCGCAGCCTTCCTGGTCGACCACGCCGTTCGGCAATTCCTGGCTCAGCGAACCGGAATACAGCTGCTGGAAGCTTGGTGCGAGGAAACCCTTGCTGGCCGAACCGCGGAACAGCAGGAAGTCGGCCGGCTGGTAGCGGAAGGCCACCTTCGGATTCGTCGTCGCGCCCACCAGGCTGTAATCGTCGCGACGGATGGCCAGTTGCATTTCCAGGTCTTTCATGACCGGCACCAGCAGCTCCGCATACACGGCCTTGACGGTACGGCTGGCATCTTTCAATGCGGCATTGCCTGGCGACAGCAAAATCTGCGTGGCGTCGACGTCTTGCGCGAAACTGTAACCTTCGCGGCGCAAGTCAAAGCCGGCCGCCATGGCCAGCGCACCGGCCGGCAGCTGGAACAGTTCGCCCGAAACGGAACCGTCGATCTGCGTCAGGGTCGTCTTGCCGTGCTGGAAGTCGCCACGGAACTTGGTCGATTCGATCAATTGCTTGGCCGCTTCCGTCTGGCTCTGGCCGGCGCCTACCCACGGATTGATGATGCCCGTCGCCAGGGCTGCGTACAGTTTGTCCGTGTAGGAATAGCCATCCGTCAGCTTGGTCTTGGTGCTGCTTTCGGCGCGCGAAATGCCGGCCTTGTAATCCCACTTGCCAAAGTTACCTTCAAAGCCCACCAGCACGCGGGCATTGTCGGTGGTGTTTTCCTGCGTGCGGTTGCCCACGTCATTGGCGCGCCATTTGTAGGAAATCGGCTTGGTCTTGTCGAAGGACGGGATGTAAGCCGACAGATCCTGGTAGTAAGCACCGCCGACCGGATACAGATTCTTGTTGGCGACGGTCGCCTGCACCTGCATCGGCGTCAGGATGGCCGTGGCCTTGGTGCGCGAACCGAGCACTTCGACAAACATGCGGTGGTCGGGCGCCAGCTGGAAGGTGCCGCGCGACAGCAGATTGGCCCGTTCGACGGGGAATTGCAGCACATAGTCGGCGCCATAGTCGTAGGCGCACGAATACCTGGTGCGCAGCGGCGAGGTCACGTCTTTCCACAGTTCCGTCTGGTATTGCGACATGCCGGCGATGGTGTCGCACTTGCCCTGGAAGCTCAGCGGATTGGCTTGCAGGTATTTATTCGGGTCGCCCGGCAGTTGAAACGACGTGCCCAGCGCCGTCCCGGCCCCCCCCATCTGGTTGGCAAACGGCGTGCCCGTGGTATCGGGCGACAGGCCGCGTTCCGGCTGGAAACCGTTGACGAAGGAGCGGTCGCGGCCATTGAGCTGTTGCGCTTTATCAACTGTCAGGCTGGCCATGATGTTGTAGCGGTCCGACTCCAGCGATCCCGTGCCGGCCAGGAGCGAGGCGCGGCGCGTGGCGCCGCCGCCTGCCTGCGTGTCGTTGGTGGAGACGGACGCTTCCACGCCGCTGTAATTGGTTTTCAGAATGAAATTGATCACGCCGCCGATGGCATCCGTGCCGTAGATGGCCGAGGCGCCATCCTTGAGAATTTCCACACGAGAAATTGCGCCCAGCGGGATCGAGTTCAGGTCGACCGACTTGCCGCTGGCGCCGTGCGTGGCGATGCGGCGGCCGTTCAACAGCACCAGGGTGCTCGACGGTCCCAGGCCGCGCAGCGAGGCGAACGAAGCGCCGCCGCTGACCCTGTCCGCATCGGCGCCAAACACGTTATTGCCCGACGTCATGTTATCGGCGCCCGTGCCGTTGGCTGACAGGGTGCGCACCAGTTGCTCGGTCGTCGTGATGCCCTGTTTTTCGATCTGGTCAAAGCTGATGACTTGCACCGGCAGCGCGCCTTCCTTGGCCACGCGCTTGATGCTGCTGCCCGTCACTTCGACCCGTTGCATCGCTGGCGCCGCCGCTTCCTGTGCCATCACCGGCCCCACCACCCCCATCAATGCCACCAACTGCGCTAGTTTCTTCAATTTCACTGGTCTCTCCTTGTTGGGCAATCGAAACTTGAGTTCTCAAGTCCAGGCTGTTTTGTAAGGTCGCGGCGTCTGTCTCGCGGTACATTTTTTTATGACGCCAGCGCTTTACTTTATTTTTTTTCATTTTCAGAGTAGCGCGATGCGTCCGGGCCCAGCCAATGAAAAATGCTTTCCTAACCATAACTTTTTGGAATGAATGCCCTTTTCAGCGACGTGGTCACTTGCCTGCGGGGCTACCCTTGGTTTTGTCCACGTCCAGATAGCGCCAGGACGTGAATTCCACGGGGTGGCGCCTGTAGTTTTTTAGCCACGGTTGCTGCAGGTCGGCAGAGATGGGATGCGTCAGCAGCACCCACGGTGTGTAAGCGTGGATCAGCTGAAACAGGTCGAAGTACAGACTGCGTCGGCGCGGCGTATCGGATAGCAGGCGCGCCTCCTCATAGCGTTTATTGTAATCGGGCAAGTTGAAGCGGGCATAGTTGGCGCGGCCAACGTTGCCGCCATACAACAATTGCATAAAGTTATCGCCATCGGGGAAGTCGGCGATCCAATTGGTCTCGAACATCTGCACCTTGCCCAGGCGCGACGCCTTGATGATTTCCGTCTTCTTGTCGCTTTTAAACTCCACGCGCAGGCCGATGGCGTTCAGGTTGCGCCGCCACAATTCATCGCGCAACCGGCCCACCGTGCTCGGCTCCGTGTGCATGGTCAGGATCAGGGGCGTGCCGTCGGGCTGCGTGCGGAAACCGTCGGCGCCCGCCTTGTAGCCGAAGCGCTCCAGCAGGGCGCGCGCCAGCGCCGGATCGTAGCCGACGGGGCTGCGGTAATCCTTGTCGTAACCGAGCACGTTGGGCGGCAGCGGCGACTGCGCCGGCAAGGCCAGCCCCTTTTTCAGCAGCGCGATGTCTTCGCGGCTGTTGTAGCTGAGGGCGATGGCGCGCCGCAGGGCCAGCTTGTCCTTGCTCATGCCGCCCAGCACGGGATCGTCCATATTCATCCACATGTAATACGTCTGCAGCACGGGAAAGCGCGTCAGCTGCAAGCCCTTGGCGGCCAACGCCGGTTTCAGCGCGCCGTTTTCCAGCACCATGTCCGTCATCGATTCCGGCACTTGTTCCAGGTAATCGAATTCGCCTTTCAGAAAGCCCAGCATGCGCGATTGATATTCCTCGACGATGCGCACCTCGATGCGTTCGACCAGCGGTAATTGCCTGCCTTCCAGCGCCGTGGCGATGGCGCGCGCGTCGGCCGGCAAGGCGGCCAGCGCCTTGGTTTCCGTATGGAACACGGTGGGGCGGAAAGTCGGGTTGGCTTGGAGCACGATCTTGTCGCTGCGCTTCCATTCCTTCACCAGGAACGGTCCCGTGCCCACGGGATGGTTGCCGATCTGCCCTGCCGCCGGGTACGCTTCAGCCACTTCGCGCGCCACCACGGCGGTCGCCGGCATGGCCAGGTAGAACAGGAAATTCGGATCGATGGCGTTGAGGCGGATGCGCAAGGTGTATTTGTCCAGCGCCTGCAAACCGGCGATCGGCGTGTCGTAGCTGAATTTGGCTTTCAGGGCCGCGTCGCCGACTAGCTTGTCTTCCAGCAAGAACAGCCACGGCGACTTCAGGCTGGGGTCATACAGCCGCGTCAGGCTGTACACATAATCCTGCGCCGTCACTTCGCGCGGCTGGCCCTTGAAAGCGGGATCGGGGGTGAAGAAAATACCCGGCTGCAAGTGAAAGGTATACATGCGGCCGCCGTCTTCCACGGTCGGCAAGCCGCGCGCCGTATTGCCCTGCAGCTGTACCGGGCGCGCCAGGTAGTCGTAGCGCAGCAAGGGGTCAAAAATGTTTTCCATCAAATTCAGGCTGGCCAGGTCCGAGGCCACGGCCGGGTCCAGGCCCGTCTCGCTGGTGCTTAAAAATAAGTGCAGGGTCTTGTTCGCGCGGGCATCGGTGGCGGCCTCGGCGGGCGCGGTAAACAGCGTCAACAGGGCCAGGCCGGCGGCGCAGGCGGTTTTGCGTAAAAACATCATCAGTGATCCAGTGCAGACAAGGGTAACGAACAGCGATAAGCGACAGACATCCCCCACACTACGCGGGCAAGCTACGGGGCGCCAATGAAAACAGGCTGCCAGCTTATAACTTTTTGGCATGCGATTGCTGCATTCTTTCATCAACTCGTATCGGGCTGCCTCTATACTTTGCTTGCAGCACCTTTTCACCTCCCCGAAATACAGAACTGATCGCATATGGCACTTAATTACATCTGGTCCGGCTTTTTCCTCGTTGGCTTCCTGGCCGCAGTGCTGCAGTGGCTGTTTCTCGGCGATACCGATATCTTCAAGCGCATCATCGACGGCACGTTCGAAACGGCGCGCATGGGCGTGATGGATATCGCCCTGCCGCTGGCGGGCGTGATGACCTTGTGGCTCGGCATCATGAACATCGGTGAAAAGGCGGGCATCGTCGGCTGGCTGGCAAAAGTCATCGCGCCGTTCTTTTCGCGCATCTTCCCGGAAATTCCGAAAGACCATCCGGCCACGGGCCACATGGTGATGAATTTCTCGGCCAACCTGCTGGGCCTGGACAATGCGGCCACGCCGTTCGGTTTAAAGGCCATGGAAAGCCTGCAAACCTTGAACCCGAACAAGGAAGAGGCGACGAATGCGCAAATCATGTTTTTGGTGCTGCACACCTCGGGCCTGACCCTGATTCCGCTGGCCATCATGGCGCAGCGCTCGATCCTCGGCGCGGCCGATCCGTCCGACATCTTTATCCCGTGCATGATCGCCACCTATGTCGCCACCATGGTCGGTATCATCACGGTATCCATCAAGCAGCGCATCAACTTGCTCAACAGGGTTGTGCTGGGCTGGATGGGCGGCATGACGAGCGCCATCGTCGCCATGATCTGGTATTTCACGCAGTACCTGACGAAGCAGGAAATCGAGCTGGTCTCGAAAGTGGTCAGCAACCTGGTGTTGATCAGCGTCATTGCCATCTTCATCATCGGCGCCCTGCGCAAGAAGGTGAACGTGTATGACGCCTTCATCGAAGGGGCGAAAGGCGGCATCCAGACCTCGATCACCGTGATTCCCTATCTGGTCGGCATGCTGGTGGCCATCAGCGTCATCCGCAACGCGGGCGTGTTCAATTTCCTGATGAGCGGCATGAACTGGTTTTTCGCCAACCTGGGCATCAATACGGACTTCGTGCCCGCCCTGCCGACGGCCATGATGAAGCCGCTCAGCGGTTCCGGCTCGAAAGCCATGATGATCGACGCCATGAATACCTACGGCGTCGACTCGTTTGTCGGCCGCCTGGCCTGCGTCTTCCAGGGCTCGGCCGACACCACCTTCTATATCGTGGCCCTGTACTTCGGCTCGGTGGGCATCCGCAAGACGCGCTATGCCATTACGGCCGGCCTGATCGCCGATCTGGCTGGCGTGGTCACGGCTGTCTTCGTCGCCTACGTCTTTTTCCATTAAGGAGCGCCATGTTTCGTCCCATCCTCATCGCCGCCTTGCTGGCTGGCATCGGCTTGTCGAATGCCCAGGCGCAATTGCCCGAATCCGTCAGCCTGCTATTGCGCAGCGCGAATATCCCCGAAGACGCCATGGGCGCCATCGTCTTGCGCGGCAACACCACCGTGCTGTCGCATGGGGCCGAGCGCAGCATGCAGCCCGCATCCACCATGAAGCTGGTGACGACGGCCGTGGGCCTGGAACAGCTGGGCCCCATCTTCCGCGGCCGCACGGAGCTGCGCACCAGCGCCGACGTCATCAATGGCGTGCTGAAGGGCGACCTGATCCTGCGCGGCGGCGCCGACACGGATTTCAACGCGGACGTGCTGGCGCACATGCTGCAAACCCTGCGCAACCAGGGCATCGTGAAAATCAAGGGCGACCTGATCCTGGACCGCCAGCTGTTCCAGCCGGCCCGGCCCGACATCGGCGCGCCGCCGTTCGACGAGTCGGCCGAGTTCCGCTACAACGTCATCCCCGATGCGTTATTGCTGAACACCAATTTGCTCGATATCAACATGAACTCGACGGACCGGCAATTGAGCATCCTCATGCAGCCACCGCTCGAGAACGTCAGCATTACCAGCGACATGAAACTGATCAAAGGCAGTTGCGCCAGGTGGGAAGATGGCTGGCGTCCGCCAGAATACCGGCGCGATGCGGGCGGCAAGCTGCAAGTAATCTTGCACGGTACTTTCCCGCAAAACTGCAGCAAGGCCACCAGCATCAATGTGCTTGATCGCAACGATTATGCGGACCGGCTGTTCCGCGCCACCTGGAAACGCCTGGGCGGCACGATCACGGGCACGGTGCGCGAAGCGCCGTTGACAGGCTTACCGCCGACGGCCGAACCGGTCGGCACGCGCATGCTGGCCGACCACGTAGCGCGCGCCTTGCCCGAAGTCTTGCGCGATATAAACAAGACCTCCGACAACACCCTGGCCCGCACCCTGTTCCTGAGTCTGGGCAGCCTGCAAAGCGATGGCTGGCTGGGCAGCCGCCCCGTCGCCATGGCGGCGCCGGAAGACACGGCCACGCGCGCGCGGCAAGTGATCCAGGAATGGTTCCAGCGGCACCATATCGACACCCAGGGCATGCTGGTCGACAACGGTTCCGGCTTGTCGCGCACGGGACGCATTGCGCCAGCGCAAATGGCCGGCGTGCTGCAGGCGATGCAGCAAAGCCCGTGGGCGCCCGAGTTCCAATCCAGCCTGCCCATCGTGGCGCTGGACGGCACCATGCGCAAGCGCCTGCTGAACAGCCCGGCCGCCGCGCGGGCCCGCATCAAGACGGGGACATTAAAGAATGTGGTGGCCATCGCCGGCTACGTGCCCGATGCGAATAATCAACAGTGCGTGGTGGTCGCCATGATCAATAGCGACTTGGTGGGCAATGGCAATGGCCGCGCCGCCGTCGATGCGCTGATCGAGTGGGTGGCCAGGAGCGGCGCCGTGCCGGTGGTGGCCGGCCAATAAGGCCGGTAGCGGCCTAGCGTGGTGCGCTGGCAAACGCCAGGCGCAGCACATACGCGGCGACAGCGCCGATTAGCAGGATCGTCACCAGCGACGCTTCCACACCGAAGGCGCCGCCCGTCAGCATGGCATTGCCCGCCAGTTCGCCGCGCAGCAGGCCGTCCGTGGCCGCGTGACCCGATACCGTCGAGGAAAACACTTGGCTGACACAGTAATTCCAGCCGACATGCGTGCCGATGCACACCCACAGGCGGCGCGTCCGCATGTACAGTGCGGCCTGCAGCACACCATAGGCGACAATCGCGGCGATGGCCAGCAGCGAAAAACCGGCATTGGGCAAATGGGCCAGGGCGAACACCAGCGATGAAATCACGATGGCGGCCTTGCTGCCCAGCGCACGTGCCGTCACGCCGAACAGGATGCCGCGAAACATCATCTCCTCGGCCATGCCGACCAGCACGAGTTCCGCCAGCGGCAGCAGCAACATGAAGCTCGGGGCGTTGACGCCGCTAAACTGATATACGCCCAGCGCTGCCAGCACGACAAAGGTGAGAAAGACCAGTCCGGCGCCGAGCAGCAATCCGCGTCCCAGTTCACGCGCCATGCCCGGCATTGCCAATTCGGCCGGCTGGCGCTTCTCGATGCACCGCACATAGAAACGGTAGCCGCACCACACGAGCAGCGCCGCCAGCAACTGCGGCCACAGGATGCGGTAGGGCTTTTCCACCAGTTGGGAAGCGGTGCCCATTACCAGCGGTATCCCGGCAAAGGTAAGGACCATGCCCAGCACAATCTGCACCAGGGGATAGGCCATCAGGCGGGCCAGAGGGGATTTTTTTGTTGCCATGCTCAGGGTATTGTCCATCGTCGCTTTCCTCAGACAGTTTTCAGGGCGTTGTTTTTAGCTGCTTGCTTGTATCGCGGATGCGCTCGCCAAATGAGCGCTGTTCCAGCATCGTGATGGATTGCGCCAGGCATGTGGATAAAGGAAATGCCAATTCCGCATCCAGGCTGTCGGCAGCACACTTGGTCGCCTGCCAGCACCTCTGCAGATGGGGCAGCAGGGCCTCACCCTGGCTACTCAGGCGTACCACGCGCTGACGGCCATCCTCGCCACCGGCTGCCACCAGCAGCAAGCCTTCCTTTTTCATCAATGCCACCGTTTGGGTGACGGCCGGCTGCGTGATGCCCGCCAGCTCGGCCAACTGGCCGATGGTCGCGCTCTGCTGTTGCGCCAGCACCCGCATCACGGGCGTGTAGCGCGGCCGGTAATCGAGACCCGCGTCCGCGTAGGCTTGCTGGACGGCGCCGTCCAGCAGTTCGATCAGGTGGCGTAGTTGTGTTCCGAGTCCTTGTTTCATGTAGCGATAGTAACAGCATTTACATAAGCACTTATATAAATGCTGAAAGCTGTTGCATTTTATGCACAAAGTAGCAGGGGGTAGCTGAAAAGAGGAGGAGTGGCGAGGAATCGCCAGACGAAAAAAAACCCCACCGGAGTCCGGCGGGGTTTTTCTCTACTGCGAATAACAAGCCTGACGATAACCTACTTTCACACTGGTTGCAGCACTATCATCGGCGCAAAGTTGTTTCACGGTCCTGTTCGGGATGGGAAGGGGTGGGACCAACTTGCTATGGTCATCAGGCATAACTTGTACTGACGCTTGTCTCCTGTAGGACGACAAGGCCATGAATCTGGAAGAAGCAAAGATTGGGGGTAATGAATTGGTGTATCAACACACACGCAACGTTGTACCGTCTTATCCTCTGTACCTGCTAAGGTTATAGGGACAAGCCGTACGGGCAATTAGTACTGGTTAGCTTAATGCATTACTGCACTTCCACACCCAGCCTATCAACGTCCTGGTCTCGAACGACCCTTCAAAGAGCTCAAGGCTCTGGGAAATCTCATCTCAAGGCAAGTTTCCCGCTTAGATGCTTTCAGCGGTTATCTCTTCCGAACTTAGCTACCCGGCAATGCCACTGGCGTGACAACCGGTACACCAGAGGTTCGTCCACTCCGGTCCTCTCGTACTAGGAGCAGCCCCCTTCAAATTTCCAACGCCCACGGCAGATAGGGACCAAACTGTCTCACGACGTTTTAAACCCAGCTCACGTACCACTTTAAATGGCGAACAGCCATACCCTTGGGACCGGCTACAGCCCCAGGATGTGATGAGCCGACATCGAGGTGCCAAACTCCCCCGTCGATATGAACTCTTGGGAGGAATCAGCCTGTTATCCCCAGAGTACCTTTTATCCGTTGAGCGATGGCCCTTCCATACAGAACCACCGGATCACTATGTCCTACTTTCGTACCTGCTCGACTTGTCAGTCTCGCAGTTAAGCACGCTTATGCCATTGCACTATCAACACGATGTCCGACCGTATCTAGCGTACCTTCGAACTCCTCCGTTACACTTTAGGAGGAGACCGCCCCAGTCAAACTGCCTACCATGCACTGTCCCCGATCCGGATAACGGACCAAGGTTAGAACCTCAAACAAACCAGGGTGGTATTTCAAGGTTGGCTCCACGAGAACTAGCGTCCCCGCTTCAAAGCCTCCCACCTATCCTACACAGATTGGTTCAAAGTCCAATGCAAAGCTACAGTAAAGGTTCATGGGGTCTTTCCGTCTAGCCGCGGGTAGATTGCATCATCACAAACATTTCAACTTCGCTGAGTCTCGGGAGGAGACAGTGTGGCCATCGTTACGCCATTCGTGCAGGTCGGAACTTACCCGACAAGGAATTTCGCTACCTTAGGACCGTTATAGTTACGGCCGCCGTTTACTGGGACTTCAATCAAGAGCTTGCACCCCATCATTTAATCTTCCAGCACCGGGCAGGCGTCACACCCTATACGTCCACTTTCGTGTTTGCAGAGTGCTGTGTTTTTATTAAACAGTCGCAGCCACCAGTTTATTGCAACCCTTTCACCCTCATGGAGTAAACCAATCAAGCTACCGGGGCGTACCTTTTCCCGAAGTTACGGTACCAATTTGCCGAGTTCCTTCTCCCGAGTTCTCTCAAGCGCCTTAGAATACTCATCTCGCCCACCTGTGTCGGTTTGCGGTACGGTCTCGTATGACTGAAGCTTAGAGGCTTTTCTTGGAACCACTTCCGATTGCTTCATGAACAAGTTCACTCGTCCCATCCCCTTGAATTGCGCGCCCGGATTTGCCTAAGCGCCTTCTATGAGACAGAAACTGACTATTCCAACAGTCAGACAACCTTCCGCGATCCGTCCCCCCATCGCATCATACGACGGTGCAGGAATATTAACCTGCTTCCCATCAGCTACGCATCTCTGCCTCGCCTTAGGGGCCGACTCACCCTGCTCCGATGAACGTTGAACAGGAAACCTTGGGCTTACGGCGTGGAGGCTTTTCACCCCCATTATCGCTACTCATGTCAGCATTCGCACTTCTGATACCTCCAGCATCCTTTACAAGACACCTTCGCAGGCTTACAGAACGCTCTCCTACCATATCCAATAAAGGATATCCGCAGCTTCGGTGACTGGCTTAGCCCCGTTACATCTTCCGCGCAGGACGACTCGATCAGTGAGCTATTACGCTTTCTTTAAATGATGGCTGCTTCTAAGCCAACATCCTGACTGTTTTAGCCTTCCCACTTCGTTTTCCACTTAGCCAATCTTTGGGACCTTAGCTGGCGGTCTGGGTTGTTTCCCTCTTGACGCCGGACGTTAGCACCCGACGTCTGTCTCCCAAGCTCGCACTCATCGGTATTCGGAGTTTGCAATGGTTTGGTAAGTCGCAATGACCCCCTAGCCATAACAGTGCTCTACCCCCGATGGTGATACTTGAGGCACTACCTAAATAGTTTTCGGAGAGAACCAGCTATTTCCAAGTTTGTTTAGCCTTTCACCCCTACCCACAGCTCATCCCCTAATTTTTCAACATTAGTGGGTTCGGACCTCCAGGGCGTGTTACCGCACCTTCATCCTGGCCATGAGTAGATCACTTGGTTTCGGGTCTACACCCAGCGACTGATCGCCCTATTCGGACTCGATTTCTCTACGGCTTCCCTATCTGGTTAACCTTGCCACTGAATGTAAGTCGCTGACCCATTATACAAAAGGTACGCAGTCACGGAACAAGTCCGCTCCTACTGTTTGTATGCACACGGTTTCAGGATCTATTTCACTCCCCTTCCGGGGTTCTTTTCGCCTTTCCCTCACGGTACTGGTTCACTATCGGTCGATTACGAGTATTTAGCCTTGGAGGATGGTCCCCCCATATTCAGACAGGATGTCACGTGTCCCGCCCTACTTGTCGTACGCTTAGTACCACCGGTCCGATTTCACATACGGGGCTATCACCCACTATGGCTCCTATTTCCAGAGGATTCTGTTATCGGTCCGACTATCACGTACAGGCTCTTCCCATTTCGCTCGCCGCTACTTTGGGAATCTCGGTTGATTTCTTTTCCTGCAGCTACTTAGATGTTTCAGTTCGCCGCGTTCGCCTTGCATACCTATGTATTCAGTATGCAATACCCTAAAAGGGTGGGTTGCCCCATTCGGAAATCTGCGGATCAAAGTGTGTTTGCTCACTCCCCGCAGCTTATCGCAAGCTACTACGTCCTTCATCGCCTGTAATCGCCAAGGCATCCACCATGTGCACTTATTCGCTTGTCCCTATAACGTTAGCCTCTTCATTCTTTCAAACGAAAAGAGCGCTACAGGGATAAGAAAGTACAACGTTGTTGCTTGTTTGTTGATACATACAATCATTACCCATCGATCTGCGTTTTACGGCAAACCGATCAATAAATAATCTTTACTTCTTCCAGATTGTTAAAGAACGAAACAGCTTTGATCGCTAAAAGATCAAATCTAAACCTGAGTCTATTTGACTGGCTTACATTTGCACTTTCGGGTAAAACTTTGGTGGAGGATGACGGGATCGAACCGACGACCCCCTGCTTGCAAAGCAGGTGCTCTCCCAGCTGAGCTAATCCCCCAGGATATTTCTACGACTCGGGTCTTACTGGTAGGGCTGGTTGGACTCGAACCAACGACCCCCGCGTTATCAACACGGTGCTCTAACCAGCTGAGCTACAGCCCCAACGCGGAACTTCTACGACTACTGTTTCTTCTTTGACTAACAGCCGATAAGTGTGAACATTTGATGCGTGAACCATTTAACTGGTTCGTGCAAACTCTAGAAAGGAGGTGATCCAGCCGCACCTTCCGATACGGCTACCTTGTTACGACTTCACCCCAGTCACGAATCCTACCGTGGTAAGCGCCCTCCTTACGGTTAAGCTACCTACTTCTGGTAAAACCCGCTCCCATGGTGTGACGGGCGGTGTGTACAAGACCCGGGAACGTATTCACCGCGACATGCTGATCCGCGATTACTAGCGATTCCAACTTCATGCAGTCGAGTTGCAGACTACAATCCGGACTACGATACACTTTCTGCGATTAGCTCCCCCTCGCGGGTTGGCGGCGCTCTGTATGTACCATTGTATGACGTGTGAAGCCCTACCCATAAGGGCCATGAGGACTTGACGTCATCCCCACCTTCCTCCGGTTTGTCACCGGCAGTCTCATTAGAGTGCCCTTTCGTAGCAACTAATGACAAGGGTTGCGCTCGTTGCGGGACTTAACCCAACATCTCACGACACGAGCTGACGACAGCCATGCAGCACCTGTGTACTGGTTCTCTTTCGAGCACTCCCCAATCTCTCGGGGATTCCAGCCATGTCAAGGGTAGGTAAGGTTTTTCGCGTTGCATCGAATTAATCCACATCATCCACCGCTTGTGCGGGTCCCCGTCAATTCCTTTGAGTTTTAATCTTGCGACCGTACTCCCCAGGCGGTCTACTTCACGCGTTAGCTGCGTTACCAAGTCAATTAAGACCCGACAACTAGTAGACATCGTTTAGGGCGTGGACTACCAGGGTATCTAATCCTGTTTGCTCCCCACGCTTTCGTGCATGAGCGTCAATCTTGACCCAGGGGGCTGCCTTCGCCATCGGTGTTCCTCCACATATCTACGCATTTCACTGCTACACGTGGAATTCTACCCCCCTCTGCCAGATTCTAGCCTTGCAGTCTCCAATGCAATTCCCAGGTTGAGCCCGGGGATTTCACATCAGACTTACAAAACCGCCTGCGCACGCTTTACGCCCAGTAATTCCGATTAACGCTTGCACCCTACGTATTACCGCGGCTGCTGGCACGTAGTTAGCCGGTGCTTATTCTTCAGGTACCGTCATTAGCAAGAGATATTAGCTCTCACCGTTTCTTCCCTGACAAAAGAGCTTTACAACCCGAAGGCCTTCTTCACTCACGCGGCATTGCTGGATCAGGCTTTCGCCCATTGTCCAAAATTCCCCACTGCTGCCTCCCGTAGGAGTCTGGACCGTGTCTCAGTTCCAGTGTGGCTGGTCGTCCTCTCAGACCAGCTACTGATCGATGCCTTGGTAGGCTTTTACCCTACCAACTAGCTAATCAGATATCGGCCGCTCCACGAGCATGAGGTCTTGCGATCCCCCACTTTCATCCTTAGATCGTATGCGGTATTAGCGTAACTTTCGCTACGTTATCCCCCACTCCAGGGTACGTTCCGATATATTACTCACCCGTTCGCCACTCGCCACCAGAGCAAGCTCCGTGCTGCCGTTCGACTTGCATGTGTAAGGCATGCCGCCAGCGTTCAATCTGAGCCAGGATCAAACTCTTCAGTTTAATCTCTGTTACTTTGCCGTTTTACCGGCACCGTCATTGCTGACGGGTCGCTCACTCAAAAAACTGACAGGCCACTACTTTCGTAGCGCCTATTTCATTATTTCTTGTGAACATTTGATATTTTAAGTTAGACGCCAATCCGAAGATTGACGCTGCACTTACATCAAATGCCCACACTTATCGACTGTTAATTGTTAAAGAACTGTATTCGGTGCTACTTTCGCGCTATCGACAAAGCGTTGTGTTTGTCAGCTGCGAAGAAGGAAGATTATGAAGCATTTCGCTAAATCCGTCAACCTTCTTTTTACTACCCTCACCGTTTCCAGTGATCCCGTTGTTTCGCAAACTGCAGCGTCTCATTGGGGAGGCGAACTATAGCAAAGCTATGCGAAGGCAGCAAGGTTTATTCTAAGAAAGTGTGAACTATCATTATTCAATGCTATATCAACATCAAATCGACCAGATAATTACATTCGGAATACCCGGCTAGCTGTTTCTACAGGTGCATTAAGCGGCATATTCATTGCATCTGCATTGGGTGGCGCCGGCCAGGCAACTGCACCAGGGCTGGTCGTAGGGTCGAATTGATCGGCTGGCATTGTTGTCGGATTACGCTACGCTAATCCGACCTACTGAACTTTACATGAGCGTAGGTCGGATCAGGCCGCAGGCCGTCATCCGACAACACTACGCTAATCCAGCCCACCCGACTTGGTCGATGTCGGTCGGCGCAGGTCGGCGCAGGCCGGCGTAGGTCGGCTTAGCGCAGCGTCAGCCGACAACCACCCGCGGCACCCCGCAAAACCGCCAGACGAAAAAAAACCCGACCATTGCTGATCGGGTTTTTCTCAAGAAACCACAGCCAAAGGCTGTTGCTTCAAATAACAAGCCTGACGATAACCTACTTTCACACTGGTTGCAGCACTATCATCGGCGCAAAGTTGTTTCACGGTCCTGTTCGGGATGGGAAGGGGTGGGACCAACTTGCTATGGTCATCAGGCATAACTTGTACTGACGCTTGTCTCCTGTAGGACGACAAGGCCATGAATCTGGAAGAAGCAAAGATTGGGGGTAATGAATTGGTGTATCAACACACACGCAACGTTGTACCGTCTTATCCTCTGTACCTGCTAAGGTTATAGGGACAAGCCGTACGGGCAATTAGTACTGGTTAGCTTAATGCATTACTGCACTTCCACACCCAGCCTATCAACGTCCTGGTCTCGAACGACCCTTCAAAGAGCTCAAGGCTCTGGGAAATCTCATCTCAAGGCAAGTTTCCCGCTTAGATGCTTTCAGCGGTTATCTCTTCCGAACTTAGCTACCCGGCAATGCCACTGGCGTGACAACCGGTACACCAGAGGTTCGTCCACTCCGGTCCTCTCGTACTAGGAGCAGCCCCCTTCAAATTTCCAACGCCCACGGCAGATAGGGACCAAACTGTCTCACGACGTTTTAAACCCAGCTCACGTACCACTTTAAATGGCGAACAGCCATACCCTTGGGACCGGCTACAGCCCCAGGATGTGATGAGCCGACATCGAGGTGCCAAACTCCCCCGTCGATATGAACTCTTGGGAGGAATCAGCCTGTTATCCCCAGAGTACCTTTTATCCGTTGAGCGATGGCCCTTCCATACAGAACCACCGGATCACTATGTCCTACTTTCGTACCTGCTCGACTTGTCAGTCTCGCAGTTAAGCACGCTTATGCCATTGCACTATCAACACGATGTCCGACCGTATCTAGCGTACCTTCGAACTCCTCCGTTACACTTTAGGAGGAGACCGCCCCAGTCAAACTGCCTACCATGCACTGTCCCCGATCCGGATAACGGACCAAGGTTAGAACCTCAAACAAACCAGGGTGGTATTTCAAGGTTGGCTCCACGAGAACTAGCGTCCCCGCTTCAAAGCCTCCCACCTATCCTACACAGATTGGTTCAAAGTCCAATGCAAAGCTACAGTAAAGGTTCATGGGGTCTTTCCGTCTAGCCGCGGGTAGATTGCATCATCACAAACATTTCAACTTCGCTGAGTCTCGGGAGGAGACAGTGTGGCCATCGTTACGCCATTCGTGCAGGTCGGAACTTACCCGACAAGGAATTTCGCTACCTTAGGACCGTTATAGTTACGGCCGCCGTTTACTGGGACTTCAATCAAGAGCTTGCACCCCATCATTTAATCTTCCAGCACCGGGCAGGCGTCACACCCTATACGTCCACTTTCGTGTTTGCAGAGTGCTGTGTTTTTATTAAACAGTCGCAGCCACCAGTTTATTGCAACCCTTTCACCCTTCTGGAGTAAACCAGTCAAGCTACCGGGGCGTACCTTTTCCCGAAGTTACGGTACCAATTTGCCGAGTTCCTTCTCCCGAGTTCTCTCAAGCGCCTTAGAATACTCATCTCGCCCACCTGTGTCGGTTTGCGGTACGGTCTCGTATGACTGAAGCTTAGAGGCTTTTCTTGGAACCACTTCCGATTGCTTCATGCACAAGTGCACTCGTCCCATCCCCTTGAATTGCGCGCCCGGATTTGCCTAAGCGCCTTCTATGAGACAGAAACTGACTATTCCAACAGTCAGACAACCTTCCGCGATCCGTCCCCCCATCGCATCATACGACGGTGCAGGAATATTAACCTGCTTCCCATCAGCTACGCATCTCTGCCTCGCCTTAGGGGCCGACTCACCCTGCTCCGATGAACGTTGAACAGGAAACCTTGGGCTTACGGCGTGGAGGCTTTTCACCCCCATTATCGCTACTCATGTCAGCATTCGCACTTCTGATACCTCCAGCATCCTTTACAAGACACCTTCGCAGGCTTACAGAACGCTCTCCTACCATATCCAATAAAGGATATCCGCAGCTTCGGTGACTGGCTTAGCCCCGTTACATCTTCCGCGCAGGACGACTCGATCAGTGAGCTATTACGCTTTCTTTAAATGATGGCTGCTTCTAAGCCAACATCCTGACTGTTTTAGCCTTCCCACTTCGTTTTCCACTTAGCCAATCTTTGGGACCTTAGCTGGCGGTCTGGGTTGTTTCCCTCTTGACGCCGGACGTTAGCACCCGACGTCTGTCTCCCAAGCTCGCACTCATCGGTATTCGGAGTTTGCAATGGTTTGGTAAGTCGCAATGACCCCCTAGCCATAACAGTGCTCTACCCCCGATGGTGATACTTGAGGCACTACCTAAATAGTTTTCGGAGAGAACCAGCTATTTCCAAGTTTGTTTAGCCTTTCACCCCTACCCACAGCTCATCCCCTAATTTTTCAACATTAGTGGGTTCGGACCTCCAGGGCGTGTTACCGCACCTTCATCCTGGCCATGAGTAGATCACTTGGTTTCGGGTCTACACCCAGCGACTGATCGCCCTATTCGGACTCGATTTCTCTACGGCTTCCCTATCTGGTTAACCTTGCCACTGAATGTAAGTCGCTGACCCATTATACAAAAGGTACGCAGTCACGGAACAAGTCCGCTCCTACTGTTTGTATGCACACGGTTTCAGGATCTATTTCACTCCCCTTCCGGGGTTCTTTTCGCCTTTCCCTCACGGTACTGGTTCACTATCGGTCGATTACGAGTATTTAGCCTTGGAGGATGGTCCCCCCATATTCAGACAGGATGTCACGTGTCCCGCCCTACTTGTCGTACGCTTAGTACCACCGGTCCGATTTCACATACGGGGCTATCACCCACTATGGCTCCTATTTCCAGAGGATTCTGTTATCGGTCCGACTATCACGTACAGGCTCTTCCCATTTCGCTCGCCGCTACTTTGGGAATCTCGGTTGATTTCTTTTCCTGCAGCTACTTAGATGTTTCAGTTCGCCGCGTTCGCCTTGCATACCTATGTATTCAGTATGCAATACCCTAAAAGGGTGGGTTGCCCCATTCGGAAATCTGCGGATCAAAGTGTGTTTGCTCACTCCCCGCAGCTTATCGCAAGCTACTACGTCCTTCATCGCCTGTAATCGCCAAGGCATCCACCATGTGCACTTATTCGCTTGTCCCTATAACGTTAGCCTCTGATCACCGAGGTGATCAAAGAGCGCTACAGGGATAAGAAAGTACAACGTTGTTGCTTGTTTGTTGATACATACAATCATTACCCATCGATTCGCTTTTTACGGCAAACCGATCAATAAATAATCTTTACTTCTTCCAGATTGTTAAAGAACGAAACAGCTTTGATCGCTAAAAGATCAAACCTAAACCCAAGTCTTGTTGACTGGCTTACGTTTGCACTTTCAAAGTACTTGGTGGAGGATGACGGGATCGAACCGACGACCCCCTGCTTGCAAAGCAGGTGCTCTCCCAGCTGAGCTAATCCCCCAGGATATTTCTACGACTCGGGTCTTACTGGTAGGGCTGGTTGGACTCGAACCAACGACCCCCGCGTTATCAACACGGTGCTCTAACCAGCTGAGCTACAGCCCCAACGCGGAACTTCTACGACTACTGTTTCTTCTTTGACTAACAGCCGATAAGTGTGAACATTTGATGCGTGAACCAGTTACCTGATTCGTGCAAACTCTAGAAAGGAGGTGATCCAGCCGCACCTTCCGATACGGCTACCTTGTTACGACTTCACCCCAGTCACGAATCCTACCGTGGTAAGCGCCCTCCTTACGGTTAAGCTACCTACTTCTGGTAAAACCCGCTCCCATGGTGTGACGGGCGGTGTGTACAAGACCCGGGAACGTATTCACCGCGACATGCTGATCCGCGATTACTAGCGATTCCAACTTCATGCAGTCGAGTTGCAGACTACAATCCGGACTACGATACACTTTCTGCGATTAGCTCCCCCTCGCGGGTTGGCGGCGCTCTGTATGTACCATTGTATGACGTGTGAAGCCCTACCCATAAGGGCCATGAGGACTTGACGTCATCCCCACCTTCCTCCGGTTTGTCACCGGCAGTCTCATTAGAGTGCCCTTTCGTAGCAACTAATGACAAGGGTTGCGCTCGTTGCGGGACTTAACCCAACATCTCACGACACGAGCTGACGACAGCCATGCAGCACCTGTGTACTGGTTCTCTTTCGAGCACTCCCCGATCTCTCGGGGATTCCAGCCATGTCAAGGGTAGGTAAGGTTTTTCGCGTTGCATCGAATTAATCCACATCATCCACCGCTTGTGCGGGTCCCCGTCAATTCCTTTGAGTTTTAATCTTGCGACCGTACTCCCCAGGCGGTCTACTTCACGCGTTAGCTGCGTTACCAAGTCAATTAAGACCCGACAACTAGTAGACATCGTTTAGGGCGTGGACTACCAGGGTATCTAATCCTGTTTGCTCCCCACGCTTTCGTGCATGAGCGTCAATCTTGACCCAGGGGGCTGCCTTCGCCATCGGTGTTCCTCCACATATCTACGCATTTCACTGCTACACGTGGAATTCTACCCCCCTCTGCCAGATTCTAGCCTTGCAGTCTCCAATGCAATTCCCAGGTTGAGCCCGGGGATTTCACATCAGACTTACAAAACCGCCTGCGCACGCTTTACGCCCAGTAATTCCGATTAACGCTTGCACCCTACGTATTACCGCGGCTGCTGGCACGTAGTTAGCCGGTGCTTATTCTTCAGGTACCGTCATTAGCAAGAGATATTAGCTCTCACCGTTTCTTCCCTGACAAAAGAGCTTTACAACCCGAAGGCCTTCTTCACTCACGCGGCATTGCTGGATCAGGCTTTCGCCCATTGTCCAAAATTCCCCACTGCTGCCTCCCGTAGGAGTCTGGACCGTGTCTCAGTTCCAGTGTGGCTGGTCGTCCTCTCAGACCAGCTACTGATCGATGCCTTGGTAGGCTTTTACCCTACCAACTAGCTAATCAGATATCGGCCGCTCCACGAGCATGAGGTCTTGCGATCCCCCACTTTCATCCTTAGATCGTATGCGGTATTAGCGTAACTTTCGCTACGTTATCCCCCACTCCAGGGTACGTTCCGATATATTACTCACCCGTTCGCCACTCGCCACCAGAGCAAGCTCCGTGCTGCCGTTCGACTTGCATGTGTAAGGCATGCCGCCAGCGTTCAATCTGAGCCAGGATCAAACTCTTCAGTTTAATCTCTGTTACTTTGCCGTTTTACCGGCATGGTCGAACTATTTAACTAGTTCAAACCCCTCGCATTGCGAGGTGTTTGCTCACTCAAAAAACTGACAGGCTACTTCCGAAGAAGTATCCTATTTCATTATTTCTTGTGAACATTTGATATTTTAAGTTAGACGCCAATCCGAAGATTGACGCTGCACTTGCATCAAATGCCCACACTTATCGACTGTTAATTGTTAAAGAACTGTATTCGGTGCTACTTTCGCGCTATCGACAAAGCGTTGTGTTTGTCAGCTGCGAAGAAGGAAGAGTATGAAGCATTTCACTACATCCGTCAACTCCTTCTTTTCCTGCTCATCGCCGTTTCCGGTGATCCTCAAGTGCCGCATTTGACTGCGTCTCATTGGGGAGGCGAACTATAGCAAAGCGCCCCAGCGGAAGCAAGGCTTTTCCGGGGCTTTTGCGGCCAACTGCTACAATTTCGCCCCCTCCGCGCCAAACGGCGCTTGTCTATATATAGAACCATAGAAGATTCACCATGAAACAACAAGCTCAAGGATCAGGCCTGACCCTGAAACGAGCTGGCTTTACCACTGGCTTCGGCGTGCTCGCCGCCACCCTCGGTTCCGCAGTCGGTCTCGGCAATATCTGGAAATTCCCCTATCTGACAGGCGCCAATGGCGGCGCCGGCTTCCTGCTCATCTATCTGCTCGCTACCTTATTGGTAGGCCTGCCCGTGATGATCGCGGAAATCACCCTGGGGCGCCGCGCCAAAGTCAATCCCATCTCCACCATGGAACAGCTGGCACCGAAGGGCAAGCCCTGGTGGCTGGTCGGCTTTATCGGCATGGTCGCCGCCTTCCTGATCGTCGCGTTTTATTCGGAAGTCGTGGGCTGGGTATTTGCGTACATCGCCAAGGCCATCGACGGCTCCATCTTGAGCAGCGACAAACTGGTGACGGAAGCGGCCTTCGCCTCGCTGATCAGCAATCCTTTGCAATCGCTGTTCTGGCAATGGGGCGTGCTGCTGTTTATCGGCGGCATATTGATGCTGGGCGTGACCAAGGGCATCGAGGCGATCGCCAAGAAGCTGATGCCGCTGCTGTTCCTGCTGTTACTGTTGCTGTGCGCGGTGAGCCTGTCGCTCGATAAGGCGGGCGAAGGCTTGGCTTTCCTGTTCCGCCCTGATTTTTCCAAGCTGACGGCTTCCGTCGTGCTGACGGCCATGGGCCTAGCCTTCTTTAAATTATCCGTCGGCATGGGTACGATGATGACCTACGGCAGCTATTTCCGCGATGACCAGAATATCCCCGTCACGACTTTACGCGTGATGGCGGCCGACCTCGGCGTATCGATGCTGGCCGGCATCGCCATCTTCCCCGCCGTGTTCACGTTTGGTTTCGCCCCCAGCGCGGGACCGTCGCTGGTGTTCATCACGATTCCGGCCGTGTTTTCGCAAATTCCCATGGGACAAGTGCTGATGGTGGTGTTCTTCATCCTGGCCGCCGTGGCTGCCACGGGGGCGATGCTGTCGCTGATGGAAGTGCCCGTGGTGATTTTCCATGAACGCTTCGGCTGGACGCGCACCAAGTCCACCATCGTGACCATGCTGCTGCTGGCCGTGCTCGGTTCCGTGTGCGCGCTGAGTAACAGCACCCTGGCGGACTTCAAGCTATTCAATTTGAATATGTTTGATTTGTTCGACTTCGTTTCGTCGAATATCTTCCTGCCCGTGGGCGGCATCGCCATTGCCTTGTTTACAGGCTGGGCCTGGGGCAAGCAGCATTTCATCGAGGCGATCAGCAATCATGGCCAGTTGCAAAATCAAACCCTGGCGCATGTGCTGCTGTTCCTGCTGCGCTTTGTCTCGCCCGTGCTGATCCTGATCGTGATGCTGAAGGGCCTGAAAGTCTTCTAATCAGAGTACCCGGGTGTAGGTCTGGCGCACCAGCACCCGGTCGCCGCAATCGAAATGCCACCACTCGCTGTTGATGCCGAAGAAGCCCGCCTGGAACATGGCGTCGCGCAACAAACGGCGGTGTGCCACTTGCTCCTCCGTAATTTCCCCCTTCTCCAGCAACACCAGCTCCAGCGCCGGATGCGAGCGCTCACTCAGGTCGTCAAAACCCGTGCCCATGTCCAGTTCCTGCCCATCCGGGCCGACGATGGTGATGTCGAGTGCCATGCCGAACGAGTGGATGGAGCCGCGCGACGGCTCGGCGATGTAGCCCAGCAACTCCGTTCCCTGCAGCGCATCCCACAATTGCTGCTGCACCCGCTGCGGGCGCAGCGCGTCAAGCACCAAGAGATGATGATCGGGGCGATGCGCGGCCAGCCAGGCCACGGCCTGCTCCAGCGCGGCGGCCGCATCGCGGTGCAGCCAGGCGCAATCGATGGGGCTGTATAAGTCGCGGCCGACGAAATTGTCGGGCGTGGCATAGCGCAAGTCGACGGCAATGCCGGCGATGCTGCTCAGGTGGCGAAATTGCGGGTCGCTGCCGACCGCTTCCAATTGCAAACTTGCAACAGACATCAGACTCCTCTTTCCAGGCAGTTGCGCGCCGCCACGCCAATGCTGTCGGCCAGGCGCCGCGCGCCATGCGACAGCGGCGAGTGGCTCGCCGTCAATAAATACAGTTGGATCGGAATGGTGGGCGCCCAAGGACGGCGCTGCAGCCGCTCGGGCGAGCCGGACGCCGCCGTAAACGGGTCGACCACGGCCATGCCGGCGCCCGCTTCCACCAGGGAACGGGCGATTTGATACGTCTGCACCACGGTGGAAAACACGGGATGGATATCCTGCGCCTCGCAGGCGGCCACCACCAGTTCGCCCAGCGGATCGTTGTCCGCATGGCCGATCAGCTCGCCGTTCAGGCCATGCGCCGTCAACGGTGTGCCGCAATCGGCCGCATGCCAGGTGCCGGACGGGGCGATGACCGTCATGACGCCCTGCGCGATCGGTTCGGCCACGATGCCCGGATGGCGCGGGTCTTGCAGCGATACGGCCAGGTCCGCTTCACCGAGGCGCAGGGTATTGACAATCTCGCCCGTGTGGTGGGTAGCCAGTTGGCAACGCGTGTGAGGAAAGTCGCGCCGCCACTCCGTCATGGCAAACGGCAAGACGCTGATGGCAAGCGTCGGCGTGGACACCAAACGGATGGTTTCCACCGCGTGGCCCTTCAGGCTGGCCGCCAGACGGCGGATGCCCAATAAATCGCGGTTGAGCTTTTCCGTCTCGACAAACAAACGGTGCGCCTCGGGCTTCGGGTACAGCTTGCCCCGCACGCGCTCGAACAGCGGCATGCCCAGTTGCAACTCGCAATGCTGCAAGACCTTGGTCACAGCCGGCTGCGAGATATGCAGGACCTGGGCGGCGCCGCTGATGGTGCCAACTTGCATGATGGCGTGAAACACTTCGATATGACGCAGCCGCATGAGCTATTCCTTTACCTTGCCGTGGCCGCCTGGGCCGTAATGTTCAGCATATAAGAAAAAGTCATGGGCTGGAACGGCCATGCTACTTTGTTGCAACAGCTGTGGCCGGTGTCGTCAGCACTTCCAGCAGGGCCGCCGTCTCACCATCGGGCATGCCGTCAAAGCGCGTATTGCGGTACTTCATCTGGAAGGCGATCAGCACATTGCGCGTCGCTTCATCGAATATGCCCGTATTTGGCGTCGCATAGCCGTGCTGGGCCAGCTTTTTCTGGAACCAGACGGCGTCCGGCACTTGCTGCTCAAAAATGAGGCGCTGCGCGGCCACGCGGTTGGCATCGGGCCAGACGATCAGGCCCGCATCGGCCAGCTGGCGCCATGGAAACAGCGGACCCGGGTCCTGCTTGCGTTGCGGGGCGATTTCGTTGTGGCCCAGGATATTTTCCGGCGCGATGTTGTAGCGGGCCTGGATATCTTTCAACAGCGGAATGAGTTCATCGATCTGTGCCTGCGGGAATGGATACCAGAGGCGGCCTTCCGGCGTGTCCTTGTAGCCAGGGTTGACGATCTCGATGCCGATCGAGCTGACATTTAACTGTGTATATGTCTTCCAGTTACTCACACCCGCGTGATTGGCCTGGCGCGATTCGTCGACCAGCACGTAAAACTTCGGCTTATCCGTGTCCGTCAGCAAATAATGGCTGCTGACTACTTGTTCCGTCAGGATCTTGATCGAACGGGGCAGGTCGCTGACCGTGTAATGGATGACGATGAATTTCACGCGCGGGCTCTGGCTGCGCGCCGTCAAGCTATGGTCGAGGTGCGGCGCGGGCGTGGTACACGCGGAAAGCAGTGCCACCAGCAGGGCGAGGGCGATTTTTTTCATGAAAGATCCGTGTTCGGGTTAATAAAATAGTCAGTACTTGACAATACGCTGGCTCGCCGTCCTGGCCGCCAGCTTGGCCGCGGCCTCATGCGAACGGGCAACTTTTTGCTCCATCATCAACGATACAGGCAAAGCGGCGCGCATGGCAGCCGCGATGGCCGGGTGCAATTGCGCCGCGCGCCCGGCCAGCACCACGGGACGGGGGCCGTAGCGCGCCGTCAGCGCCAGCGCCAATCGCGCCAGTTCCTGTCCCGCGCGCTGCAAGATGTCCAGCGCCAGCGGGTCGGCATCCGCACTGGCGGCCACGGCCAGCGCCAGCCGGCCGATGGCGCCCCGATCCTGGCCATACATGAAGGCGCGCGACAGCGACCAGTCGCTGCCGCCCAGTTGCGCAAACACGGCTTCGGCCATGGGCGAGCTGTGCCAGCTGCCGGGCGCCTCGTCTTCGCGGCGCCAGATGTGGCGCAAGGCTTCGCGCGCGATCCAGTAGCCGCCGCCGCCATCGTCGAGCAGCACGCCGCGCCCGCCGGCGCGGTGAAAGCCGCCATCCGCATCGATCCAGGCGGCGATCGAACCCGTGCCAGCGTAGACCAGATAACCTTCGCCAGGTTCAAAACTGTCGCGATAAGCGATGTCGATATCGTTGCCGATGCTGACGTCGCCGGCATCCAGCGCCAGCAAGGTGGCGAGCGTTTGCGCCAGCGCAACACCGTCGCCGCCAAAACCCGTCAAACCCGCCACCACGGCGCGCGGTTGGCCGACGGCCAGCACTTGCTTGCACAATATTGCAAACGTGGCATGCACGGCGGCGCGGCCCGCATCGCTGCTCATTTGCAAGGCAGACAAGCCTTCCACGGCGCCGTCGGCCACGATGGCGCCGTCGCCGGTAGCCAGCGCCCAGCGCGTCTGCGTGCCGCCCGCGTCGATGCCCAGCCCGAGCACGGCAGTATCAGTATTGGTTGCAGGGACGGAAATCATGGCATGAGTGTAAAGCCAAGCGGAGCTTGCAGGCATGAAAGCTTGCGCATGTTTCATGCCTGCAGGTTATGGACTAGCGGTGAACGGTCAGCAATTACTTGGCGGGGCCCGTAAACGGTGCGCGCACGGTGACGCGAGGGCTTTCATTGCCGAGGCGGTCCACGGCGCTGACCACCACCGCATTGACTTTACCGATGGCATCGTCGACCAGGGTCAGTTCAGCCTGCACGCCAGTGACCACGGTGAAGCGCCAGTCTTCGCCATAGCGGGCCCAGATGGCGTATTGCGCCACGGGTTTGCCGCCGCCCGACGTCAATTTGACGTTCAGGCTGCTGGAATCGCGGCGCAAAGCCAGCACCGGCGTGCCCGGCGCTTCCTTGCCCAGCCATGGCGTGGCGGGGATCAGGGCCGGGCTTTGATACACACTCGCCTTGAGTTGCTCGCTAACACCTTTGCGGTTCTGCATCAGGGGCACCATGCTGAAATGCACTTGTCCATTCGCGCCGGGGCGCGTGCGCGTCACTTCGATCTGCTTGATGATCTCTTGCGGCGTGAAGGACTTGGCGGAATTGTCGATGCGACTCGTGTACAGGCCCGGCCACACGTGGCGGCCATACGGATTTTGCGCCAGCCAGTAGTCGAGCAGCACGCCAAACGCTTGCGGCGCCTGCGCCACGGGCCAGTACAGCTGCGGCGACAGATAATCGAGCCAGCCCTTGGCCAGCCACAGTTCCGCATCCGCATACAATTTATCGTACTGGCTGAAGCCGACGATGCCGGCAGGGCGGCGGTCGGGACGGCCTATGCCAAACGGGCTGATGCCGAAACGCACCCAGCTCTTTTCGCGGTGGATGCCGGTATACAAGGCTTCGATCAGCTGGTTGACGTTCTGGCGACGCCAGGAAGCGCGGTCCAGCTGGCCGCCGGCCAGCAGATATTGCTGCCAGGAAGGCTCATCGGGAAATGGCAGTTCGCGCTTGGCGCCGCCATTGCCCGCGTCCAGCGCGGCCGTCTCGGCTCCCGCGCCGGCGCCAGGCGCGTCGATCGGATACGGATAAAAGTAGTCGTCGATGTGCACGCCATCGATGTCGTAGCGGCGCACCACGTCCAGCACCACGTCCGTCGTATGCTTCGAGGCGGCCGCATCGCCCGGGTCCATCCACAGATAGCGGCCGTATTGCTTGACGGATGCCGGGTTGGTGGACGCGAAACTGTCGCGCGCCAGCGGCGACTTGGCCGTGGCGTGACGGGCCCGGTACGGGTTGAACCAGGCGTGCAATTCCAGGCCGCGCGCATGCGCCTGGGCCACCCAGAAGGCCAGCGGGTCATACATGGGCAATGGCGGCTGGCCTTGCTTGCCTGTCAGGTATTCCGACCATGGCTCCAGTTGCGACGGGTAAATCGTGTCGGCGCTGGGGCGCACCTGCAGCACAATCGCGTTCAGATTCAAGGACTTGGCGCGGTCGAGGATGGCGATCGCTTCGGCTTGCTGCTTGGCGACAGGCAAATTGCTGCGGCTGGGCCAGTCGATATTGGCCACCGTCGAGACCCAGGCGGCGCGGAATTCGCGCGGCGCCGGCGGCGGCACTTCGCCCGTGATGTGCTGCACGGGCGGCACGGCCGGCAAGCCCGCTTCGCCTGGCGTCACTGCGGACGGCATTTTGGTGCTGGTACAGCTGCTGAGCAATGTGGCGGTGGCCAAGGCGGCCAGCACGCCGGCCGTGGCACTCAGGCGTTTTTTAAAAGTAGACAACAAAACAATTCCTTGCAGTGGTGAAGCGCAGGTCTATCGGTGCGGGCATTTTACTGTGCGCCCGCCATCCATGCGGGCGCACCGTTCAAAAGAATCAGGCCTCGGCCTTCTTGCCGAATTCGGGATCGATCTTGACCAGCGCGGCCATGATGAAAGCGGGAATCGTGGCGATGCACACCCAGATGAAGAAGTGCTGGTAACCGAGCATTTGCTGGATCCAGCCGCTGGCCATGCCCGGCAACATCATGCCCAGTGCCATGAAGCCCGTGCAAATGGCGTAATGGGCCGTTTTATGCGCGCCATCGGACACCATGATCATGTACAACATATACGAGGCGAAACCAAAGCCGTAACCGAATTGCTCCAACGCAATGCCACCGGCGATCACATAAATGTTGCTGGGCAAGGCGCTGGCCAGGTACACAAACACCAGGTCGGGCAAGTGCACGGACAGCACCATGATCCACAGGCAGCGTTTCAAGCCGAAGCGGGAAATGATGAAGCCTCCCAGCAAGCCGCCCAGGGTCAGGGCGATCACGCCGATGGTGCCGTAGACGAGGCCCACCTGTTCCGTCGTGAGGCCCAGGCCGCCCTTGGCGACAGGGTCGAGCAGGAAGGGCGCGGCCAATTTGAGCAATTGCGCTTCGCCGAGGCGGAACAGCAGCAAGAAGCCAAGGATGACGACAATATCCTTCTTCTTGAAGAAGGCCGCAAAGGTGGCGATGAACTCTTGCAGCGGAGAAATGCCGGCGCCCTGGATGCTGGGCCGGTCATCTTTAGGCTTGGGCAAAATGAAATAGTGGTACAGGAAGAGGGCGATGAACAGGCCCGCCAGGATGGCGAACACGACGGACCAGGCCAGCTGCACATTGCCCGTCGCATGCGTCAGATAGCCGGCCAGATACACGAGGCCGCCCTGGCCCGCAATCATGGCCAGGCGATAAAACGTGCTGCGCACGCCCACGAAGGCCGCCTGCTGGTGCTCTTCCAGGCCCAGCATATAAAAGCCGTCGGCGGCGATATCATGCGTGGCGGAACTGAAGGCCATCAGCCAGAAGATGGCCAGGCTGATCTGGAAGAAATGGGGCAGCGACGTCGTCAGGGCCACCAGCGCCAGCGCGGCGCCGATCACCAGCTGCAAGCCGACGATCCAGAAGCGCTTGGTGCGGTACATATCGATGAAGGGCGACCACAAGGGCTTGATGACCCAAGGCAAGTACAGCCAGCTTGTGTACAGCGCGATATCCGTATTGGAAAAGCCGTAATTCTTGTACATGATCACGGACAAGGTCATGACCACTACGTAGGGGATACCCTGGCCGAAATACAGGGAAGGGATCCACAGCCACGGCTTATTGGTGCGCACCGGGACGGGTTGTTTCACTAGCTCCATACATCCTTCTTGGTCTCCCAGACAGAAGAATGCCGCGCCATCGGATCACGCCGCCAGTGCCGCCCGCACACTGCCGCCTGCGCCGGCCAACAATGCCTGTGCCTGGTTTGTGTTGATTTTTTTGATCAAGGCAACAATCGCCACCTTGACGTGATAGTGGCATTGCTCCAGCACGGTCCTGGCCTGCACCTCGCTGGCGCCGGTGGCATGCATGGTCAGACGCACGGCCCGCCAGATCAGCTTGGCGTTGGTCGGCTTCAAGTCTACCATCAAGTTTCCGTAAGTTTTGTGCAAACCGACCATCAGGGCGCTGGAAATCGTGTTCAGGGTGATTTTCTGCGCCGTACCCGCTTTCAAACGCGTGCTGCCGGAAATGACTTCCGTGCCTGTGTCGAGCACGATACCGCATTGTGCCTCGTGCGCCACGGGGGCGTCCACATTGTTGGCAATGCCTATCGTCAAGGCGCCCGCCTTGCGCGCGGCCAGCAGGGCGCCCAGCACGTACGGCGTGGCGCCGGAGGCGGCCAGCAGGATCACGACATCATTTTCTTGCGGCAACAGGGCCAGCACATCGCGTTCGCCTTGCTGTACATCATCTTCCGCCCCCTCCACGGCCGTGAACATGGCGCCCGCGCCGCCGGCCAGAATGGCGACGGCCCGCTCGGGCGGCCAGGAAAACGTGGGCGTCAATTCAACGCTGTCGAGCACGCCCAGACGTCCCGACGTGCCAGCGCCCACGTACAGCAAGCGTCCGCCGGCCGCGATGCGGGGCAGGGCGGCCGCGATGGCGGCCCCGATTTGCGGCGAGGCCAGCCGCACGGCTTCGACGGCCCAGAACTGGTCGTCGACCAACGCCGCCACCAGTTGTTCCACCGGATACAAGTCCAGATCCGGATGCCGCCGGCTCGGGGTTTCAGTTTTCAACATGATTTCAGAACATGGTTGAAGGTGAAACCAGTTTAATACCAACGAGCAAGATCAGCCATGAAAGGATGGCGGGCGGGCATAACGGGAGTCTATGGGTGCACGCGGATCGTGGCGGCCGCCTTCTTACGGCGCGCGGCGCATCTCGGCCACGAAGTCGTAATGGTCGCTACGGCAATACGAATGCGTCAGTTCCACCGCCTCGCCCGTTTCCAGGTAGGCGATACGCGTGATGAACAGCACGGCCTGGCCATCAGGGATGCCCAGCTGCTTGGCCAGCACGTCCGTCGCATTCATGGCGCGGATGTGCTGCAAGGCGCGCACGGGCGCCTTCTTGATGCTGCTCAAGTATTCATACAGCGAGTCGCCCATGGCGGCCGGGTCCGGCACCACGCTGAAGGGCAGCACGCTCACTTCATACGCCATCACCACGTCGTCGGCCAGGCGCAGGCGCTCCAGGCGCGCCACTTTCGTGTTTTGCGCCAGGCCCAGGCTCAGCTGCTCGTCGCTGCTGGCGATGACGACTTCGCGCTTGAGCCAGCGCGAGCCGGGACGGTAGCCGCGCTGCTGCAGCTGCTCGGAAAAGCTCGACAGGTTCGACAGCGGCTGCTCGATGCGCGGGGCAATATAGTTGCCCGAACCACGGCGGCGCACGACGAGACCTTGCTCGACGAGCTGGTCGATGGCCTTGCGGGCAGTCACGCGCGATACGTCGAGCAGTTCGGACAGGGTACGTTCGGATGGCAGGGCCTGGTCTACCTGGTAGCGGCCGTTGCGTACGTCATCGCTCAGCTTGCGGGCGATCTGCATATATAAAGGCGAATTGTCATTTAAATCGACCTTGAGTTCTACGCTGGTCTGGCTCATACAGTTCTCCTTGTCCTCCTAGTGTAATAGCGATGGCGCTTGCGCGTAGCCCGTCCACCCATGAATAAATGGAAAATGACCATAAATAACGGTTATACATTTAAAAAAACAATGTTTTACCGTACGTATAGCTTTGCATTATAGATAAATAAGCAATTTTCATTAGCCTGGGAAACGATCCCGCCCTATGCTGGCGATGCCTCCACCACATCGCGACACAGGGAAACATGCACAATAAAATGACGGGTTTGCTGGGCTTGCTGCTGCTGGGCACAACCTGGAGCGCGTTGGCCGCCCCGCCCGGCAGCGGCAAGGACCAGCAGCCTGCGCTCGATGCAGCCCTGTCCGCCATCGTCGACGATGCTACCCACCCGTTGGCCAGCCTGTCCGTGCTGGCCATCCGTAATGGTAAGGTGTCGTATCAGCAACAATTTGGCTACCGGCACATCGGCGCCACGCCGGCTGACAGCTTGCCCGTGACGCCGGACACCCTGTTCCGCATCGCTTCCGTCTCGAAGATGATGACGACCCTGGGCCTGATGCGCTTGCTCGAGCAGGGCAAGCTGAGCCTGGACCAGGACGTGGGCATTTATTTAGGCTTTTCCCTGCGCAACCCGCACTTTCCCCAGCGGCCCGTGACCTTGCGCAGCCTGCTCAGTCACACTTCCTCGCTGCGCGACGCGGGCGGCTATGCCTGGGGGCCGGAACGCAGCCTGCGTGACGTGTTTACGGCCGGCGGCGACGCGATGTGGGATTCCAGCGCGGCACCCGGCCGCTACTTTACGTATTCCAACCTGAACTGGGGCGTGATCGGCACGGTGATGGAGCAAGTCACGGGCGAGCGCTTCGACTTGCTGATGCGGCGCCTGCTGCTCGATCCCCTGCAGTTGCGCGGCGGCTACCATCCGGCGGCATTCTCTCAGGCAGAGCTGGCGGACACAGCCACCCTGTACCGCAAGCGCACGCTGGAGACGGAAGAGTGGCGGCCGCAGGGACCATGGATCGCGCAAGCCGACGATTTTGACCAGCATCCGCCTGCCGGCATCGCGCGTTATGTGATCGGCAGCAACGCCACCGTCTTTAGTCCCACGGGCGGCTTGCGCATCTCCGCCGCGGGACTGGGCACCGTCATGCAGATGCTGCTCGACGGCGGCCGCCATGAGGGCAAACAACTATTGCAGCCAGCCACCATCGCCTTGATGTTTGGCCGCCAATGGCAGCTGGCGCAGGACAGCAGCAATGGCAACAGCGAACGGGGCTTGTACCGCGCCTGGGGCCTGGGCAACCAGCAGTTCGATGCCGTGGCGGGGCAGGGCAACGGCCTGGTCGAGGGCGCCAGCTTCTCCGCCGTGGGCCACCTGGGCGACGCGTATGGCCTCGTCTCCGCCTTCGTGCTCGATTTCAAGCACAAGAATGGCATGGTGATGCTGGTGGGCGGTACGGGCAGCGATCCCGAGCGTTATCCGGGCGCGTATTCCGCCATGGGGCGCAGCGAGGAATTGATACTCACGACCTTGTATCGTGGTGCGATTGGCAATAATGAATAATTTGCACAAAAACAGTGCATTCCTGAAAGTTATGGCTGCACCATGATGTTTCATTGGCTCCCGTGATGGCCAGCCTCTAAGCTCTCATCGAATGCTCCCGCACCATGGGAGCGCAACGCAGCGAGGCAACATGCAGCAACACGTCATCATCATCGGCGGCGGCGTCGTCGGTCTGACATCGGCCTGGTGGCTGGCCGAGGCCGGCTACAAGGTCACAGTACTGGAACGCAATGAACAGGTGGCGATCGCCGCCAGCTACCGCAATGGCGGCCAGCTCAGCTATCGCTATGTGGCACCGCTGGCGGACGCGGGCGTGCCCTTCAAAGCCCTGCAATGGCTGCTGCAGAAGGATGGCCCGCTGCGCTTCCGTCCCGAGGCGGACTGGCGCCAATGGCGCTGGCTGGCCAGTTTCCTGCGCAATTGCAATGCAGCCAGCAATGCCCGCACGACGGCCAAGCTGCTGCAGCTGGGGGAATGGAGCCGCGCCGGCATGGCGCAGCTGGAGTTGACCGTACCTCCCGAGGCGTATGCCTGGCGCGATGCGGGCAAACTCATCGTCTACCGTTCGCCCGCCATCTTCCAGCGGGCCGTGGCGCGGCCCGAATCGGAAGAGGCGCGCATCGTCTTGTCGCCGCTTGAAGCCGTACAACGCGAACCGGCGCTGGCCGCCTTGCAAGGCGCGCTGGCGGGCGGCATCTTTACCGAGGGCGAGGCAGTGGCCGATTGCCACGCCTTTTGCCTGGCCCTGGAAGCGCGTTTATTGCAGCATCCGAACTGTTCGCTCCTGTTAAAAGGCGAGGCGCGCCGTCTCGTCACGCACAAGGGCAGGATCACGGGCGTCGACACCAGCCTGGGCCTGCTGCAAGCGGACCATTACGTGCTGGCGGCCGGCATCCAGAGCCGCGACCTGGCCGCCACGGCCGGCGTCTACCTGCCCCTGTACCCGCTGAAAGGCTACAGCCTGACGGCGCCCATCCGCGCGCAGGACCGGGCGCCCGAGATCAGCATCACGGATTTCGAGCGCAAGGTGCTGTATGCGCGCATAGGCGGCGACCTGCGCGTGGCCGCCATGGTCGACATGGTGGGCGCCGACAACAGCATCGACTGGAACCGCATCGCCGGCCTGACGCGGCTGGCGCGCGAAGCCATGCCGCGCGGCGCCGACTACGACCAGGCCACGGCTTGGGCCGGCCTGCGCCCCGCCACCCCGAACAGCGCGCCGCTGGTGGGCGCCAGCAAAGTTGGCAATTTGTGGCTCAACGTGGGCCATGGCCCGCTGGGCTTTACCTTTGCCGCCGGCACGGCGCGCATCCTCGCCGATCTCATGGCCGGCAAGGCGCCGCCGTTCGCGCTGGACTTCCTCAGCCCGAAACAATAGCCGGCCAGGGCGGCGCGCACGCGCCGCTGCCGATATGGCGGATAATTGCGGAACTTTCCTGTTCCCTGTCTGCCAACGCATGTCCACACCCTCGAAATTGTCCGCCTGCCCCTGCGGCGGCGCCTCCTACGCCAGCTGCTGCGGCCCGTATATTGCGGGCGACGCCTTGCCGCCCACGGCCGAAGCCCTGATGCGTTCGCGCTACACGGCGTTCACCTTGCGCGACGAAGCGTATCTGCGCGCCACCTGGCACGCCAGCACCCGTCCGGCCGACGCTTTATTTGCCGAAGAAGAAAAAGTCCACTGGCTGGGACTTGAGGTAAAATCTGCTTTACGTTTACGTCAACGTAAAGCAGAATCAGCAGATCAAGCCGAAGAGATACACCGCGATACCGTCGAATTCGTGGCCCGCTACAAGGTCAACGGCCGCGCGCACCGCCTGCATGAGGTAAGCCGCTTCGTGCGCGAGGCGGGCGAGGGCGGTGGTGCCCTGCGCTGGTTTTATCTCGACGGCAGTTTTCCCGAATAGCGCGACCCGAGAGACCGGGCGATCATAAAAAGGAACCGCAATGCCGCACATCGAAAGCAAACTCAATCCGCGCAGTGAAGATTTCAAGGCCAATGCCGCGGCCATGCAAGCCATCGTCGACGATCTGCGCGACAAGGTCGAGAAAATCGCGGCCGGCGGCGGCGAGGCGGCAGCCGCCAAGCACCTGGCGCGGGGAAAACTGCTGCCGCGCGACAGAGTCCAGATGCTGCTCGATCCCGGCACACCCTTCCTCGAGTTTTCCCAGATGGCGGCCTACGCCATGTACCAGGACGCCAAGGGCGTCGATGCGGCCCCTAGCGCCGGCATCATCACGGGCATCGGCCGCGTCTCGGGCCAGGAATGCGTCATCGTGTGTAACGACGCTACCGTCAAGGGCGGCACCTACTACCCGATGACGGTGAAAAAGCATTTGCGCGCCCAGGAAATCGCCGACCAGAACAACCTGCCGTGCATCTACCTGGTCGATTCGGGCGGTGCCAACCTGCCGAACCAGGACGACGTCTTCCCCGACCGCGACCATTTCGGCCGCATTTTCTATAACCAGGCGAATCTGTCCGCCAAGGGCATCCCGCAAATCGCCGTCGTGATGGGTTCTTGCACGGCGGGCGGCGCATACGTGCCGGCCATGAGCGACGAATCGATCATCGTCAAGGAGCAGGGCACGATCTTCCTCGGCGGCCCGCCGCTGGTGAAGGCTGCCACCGGCGAAGTGGTGACGGCGGAAGACCTGGGCGGCGGCGACGTGCATACGCGCCTGTCCGGCGTGGTCGACCACCTGGCGCAGAACGATCTGCATGCGCTGTCGCTGGCGCGCACCATCGTCTCGAACCTGAACCGTAAAAAACCGCAGCAGATGGCGCTGCGCGAGTCCGTCGAACCCAAATACCCGACGCAGGAACTGTATGGCGTGATCCCCGTCGATACGCGCAAACCGTTCGACGTGCGCGAGGTGATCGCGCGCATCGTCGACGGCAGCGACTTCGACGAATTCAAGGCCCGCTACGGCACCACCCTGATCTGCGGCTTCGCGCACATCTATGGCGTCAAGGTCGGCATCATCGCCAACAACGGCATCCTGTTCTCGGAATCGGCCCTGAAAGGCACGCATTTCATCGAGTTGTGCTGCCAGCGCAAGATCCCGCTCGTCTTCCTGCAAAACATCACGGGCTTCATGGTGGGCCGCAAATACGAAAACGAGGGCATCGCCCGCAATGGCGCCAAGATGGTGACGGCCGTGGCCACGGCCGCCGTGCCGAAATTCACGGTGATCATCGGCGGCAGCTTCGGCGCCGGCAATTACGGCATGTGCGGCCGCGCGTTCTCTCCCCGTTTCATGTGGATGTGGCCGAATGCGCGCATTTCCGTCATGGGCGGCGACCAGGCGGCCTCCGTGCTGGCGACCGTCAAGCGCGACGGCATCGAGGGCAAGGGCGGCGCATGGAGCGCGGACGAGGAAGCGGCCTTCAAGCAGCCGATCAAGGATCAATACGAACACCAGGGCCACCCGTATTACGCCACCGCGCGCCTGTGGGACGATGGCGTGATCGACCCGGCCGATACCCGCATGGTGCTGGGCCTGGGCCTGTCGGCCGCCTTGAACGCGGAAATCCCGGACACGAAGTTCGGCGTATTCCGCATGTAAGGGAGAGAAAAGCATGGAATTTGAAACCTTAAAGCTGGTCATCGAAGGCAATGTCGCCACCGTGACCCTGAACCGCCCGGACGTGCGCAATGCCTTCAACGAGACGACGATCGCCGAACTGGCGCGCGCCTTCGAGGGGCTGGGGCGCAGCGACATGGTGCGCGCCATCGTGCTGGCCGCGAACGGCGCCGCCTTCTGCGCCGGCGCGGACCTGAACTGGATGAAGAAGATGGCCGGCTATACGCATGCCGAAAACCAGGCCGACGCGCTGCAGCTGGCGCAGATGCTGCGCACGATTTACCTGTGTCCGAAACCCGTGGTGGCGAAGATCCAGGGCGACTGCTATGCGGGCGGCATGGGCCTCGTCGCCGCATGCGATATCATTCTGGTTGCGGAAGACGTGCATTTCTGCCTGAGCGAAGTGCGGCTGGGACTGATCCCGGCCACTATTTCACCGTATGTCATCAAGGCCATGGGCGAAAACGCGGCACGCCGCTATTTCCTGACGGCGGAGCGATTCTCCGCCCAGGAAGCGCTGCGCATCGGCTTTGCCCACGAGGTAGTCGAGGCAAGCGCGCTGGACGCGAAAACCGCCGAGGTACTGAAAGCCCTGACGGGCAACAGCCCGCACGCCGTGGCGCAAGCGAAAACGCTGGTGCGCGAGATCGCCGGCAAGCCGGTCGACGACGCGCTGTTGGCGGACACCGCCGAGCGCATCGCGCAGATCCGCGCCTCGGAGCAGGGACGCGAAGGCGTGCAATCCTTCCTAGACAAGCGCAAGCCGGGTTGGCTCATGGGCTAGTTAATAGTCCAAAGCTCATGGACTAAGAAAATCATTGGAGCAGTTTTGAAAGCAGAAAAACAATCGGGCTGGGTCGAACGCAGTCTGCGCAGCGTGTGGCATCCGTGCACGCAAATGCAGCATCACGAGACGGTTCCCCTCATCCCCGTCAGCCATGGCCGCGGCGCCTGGCTGTATGACCACGAAGGCCGACGCTACCTGGACGCCATCAGCTCCTGGTGGGTGAACCTGTTCGGCCATGCCAACCCGCGCATCAATGCGGAACTGAAGGATCAACTGGACCGCCTGGAACACGCGATGCTGGCCGGTTTCACGCATGAACCGGTGATCGAGCTGTCGGAAAAGCTCTCCGCGCTCACCAATGGCGTGCTCGGTCACAGTTTTTATGCGTCCGATGGCGCCTCGGCCGTGGAAATCGCCCTGAAAATGAGTTTTCATGCCTGGCGCAACAGCGGCAAGGGTGAAAAACAGGAATTCGTCTGCCTGAAAGGCAGCTACCACGGCGAAACCATCGGCGCGCTGGCCGTCACCGATGTCGCCCTGTTCAAGGATGCCTACGGCCCCCTGCTGCGTGCCTCGCAGACGGTGATGTCGCCCGACTTCCGCCAGGCGGCAGACAACGAATCGGCGCAGGACGTGGCGCGCCGCGCCGCGGCCGACGTGGAACGGCTGTTCCAGGAAAAGTCCGAAAGAATCGCCGCCATCATCATCGAGCCGCTGGTGCAGTGCGCCACCGGCATGGCCATGCACGACCCGCTGTACCTGTCGCTCGTGCGCGCCCTGTGCGACCGCTATCAAGTCCATTTGATCCTCGACGAAATCGCCGTCGGCTGCGGCCGCACGGGCACCTTCTTTGCGTGCGAACAGGCCGGCATCTGGCCCGATTTCGTCTGCCTGTCCAAGGGCATCAGCGGCGGCTATTTGCCGCTGTCCCTCGTGATGACGCGCGAAGATATTTATCAGGCGTTCTACAGCACCGACGTGCGCCGCGGTTTTTTGCATTCGCACTCGTACACGGGCAACCCGCTGGCCTGCCGCGCGGCGCTGGCAACCCTGTCGATTTTCGAGGAAGACGACGTGCTGGCGGCCAATCAAAAACGCGCCGCCAGGATCACGCGCGCCCTGGCGCCGCTGGCGCAGCACGAGCGCGTAAAACACTTCCGCCAGCAGGGCATGATCTGGGCCTTCGATGCGGTAGACGCGGCGCCCGACTTTTCGCGCCGCTTCTTCAGCACGGCGCTGGAACACGAACTGCTGATGCGCCCCATCGGCTCCACCGTCTACCTGATGCCGCCGTACATCCTCGACGACACAGAAATCGCGGGCCTGGGCCAGCAGACGCTGGCCGTCTTCAACAAAGTGATCGGAGCCTGAGATGGAACTGCTCACGCGCTTGAAGCAGCAGTTGCAGGGGCTGGAAGAGCGCAGCCTGATCCGCCGCCGCCGCACCGTCGACACGCCGTGCGCGCCGCGCCTGACGGTCGATGGCCGCGACATGCTGGCCTTTTGCAGCAATGACTACCTGGGCCTGGCTGCGCATCCGCGCATCGTCGATGCCCTGAAAGAGGGCGCCGACCTGTATGGCGCCGGCAGCGGCGCGTCGCACCTGATCAGTGGCCACAGCCGCGCCCACGCGCAGCTGGAGGAACGCCTGGCCGCGTTTGTCGGCACCAACCTGGAACAGGCGCGCGCACTGTATTTCTGCACCGGCTACATGGCCAACCTGGCTGTGCTCACCGCCCTGGCGGCGGGCGATCCGGACGCGGAGATCTTCTCGGAAGCGCTGAACCACGCTTCGCTGATCGACGGCACGCGCCTGGCACGCGTCAAGACGCGCGTGTATCCGCATGCGGACCTCGATGCCCTGGCGCTCCTGCTGGCGGAAAGCAAAGCCAAAACGAAAATCGTCGTCACGGACAGCGTCTTCAGCATGGATGGCGACCTGGCGCCGCTGCCCGCGCTGCTGGCCCTGTGCGAGCAATACGGTGCCTGGCTGGTGGTCGACGATGCGCACGGCTTCGGCGCGCTGGGAGCCAATGGCCGCGGCGCCCTGGAACACTTCGGCCTGCATTCGCCCTACCTCGTGTACGTCGGCACGCTGGGCAAATCGGCTGGCGTGGGCGGCGCCTTCGTTTGCGCGCATGAAGCCGTGATCGAAACGCTGATCCAGAAGGCGCGCCCCTACATCTTCACCACGGCAGCCGCGCCCGCGCTTGCGCATGCGCTGCTGGCCAGCCTGGACATCATCGCCGGTGAAGAAGGAAAACAACGCCGGATGCACCTGGCCGTGCTGGTGGCGCAATGGAACGAGGGCTTGCAGCTGCAGCGCTGGCAAGCCTTGCCGTCGCTCTCCGCCATCCAGCCCGTCATCATCGGCGAGAATGCGGACATGCTGGCCGTCGCCGCGAATCTGTACCAGCAAGGCCTGTGGGTCGGCGCCATCCGCCCGCCCACCGTCCCTGCCGGCACGGCGCGCCTGCGCGTAACCCTGTCGGCCGGCCATACGGCGCAGGAAGTGGCGCAATTGATCAACGCAGTCAACACCTTGGAAAGGACTCGCCATGAGCCTTGATGACCCTATCGTGGCGGAAGTGCTGGCGGACCTGGCGCCGGCCGTGCAGCCGGCACCGGCCACTATCGGTCTGCCATCGCGCTTTGCCTGTTTCGTCACCGGCACCGACACGGAAATCGGCAAGACCCTGACCTCGTCAGCCCTGCTGCACGCGCTGGTGGCGCGCGGCGTGCGCGCCTGCGGCATGAAGCCCGTGGCCGCCGGCGCCGAGATGCGCGACGGCGAACTGCATAATGAAGACGCCGACAGCCTGATCGCCGCCGGCAACGTCACCATGCTGCGCAATATCACCACGCCGTATATGCTGAAGGAACCGGCCGCGCCGCACATCGCCGCCGCGCTCGAAGGCGTGAGCATCGAGTCCGTACCGATCCTGGCCGCCTACCTGGAAATCGCCGCCGCGTCGGACGCCGTCGTGGTCGAAGGCGTGGGCGGTTTCCGCGTGCCGCTGTCGCCCGGTTTCGATTCGGCCGACCTGGCGCAGCAGCTCGACCTGCCCGTGATCCTCGTGGTCGGCATGCGTCTGGGCTGCATCAGCCAGGCCTTGCTGACGGTGGAAGCCATCGAGGCGCGCGGCCTGACGGTGATCGGCTGGGTCGCCAACACACTGGAAGTGGAAATGCGCTTCCTCGACGAAAATATCGATGCGCTGATCGAGCGCATCCCGGCGCCGCTGCTGGGCAGGGTGCCGCGCCTGGCGCAGCCCAGCGCGGAAGCGGCGGCCGCGTATCTCGATTTCACCGGCTTGCCCAACTGGCCGGCGCAGCATCCCAACACTTAAACGCATTCAAAAATAGAAACGAAGGAATCACATGTCTCACGTCCAAGAAGCAGCAAAAACCGTCGAACTGCACCGCCCAGCGGCGCGCATCACCGTGCCGGAAGCGGCCACCTGGCCCGTCGCCGACGTGCTGGCCCTGTTCGACCTGCCATTCAATGACTTGATGTTCAAGGCCCAGCAAACCCACCGCGTCAATTTCCCCGACGGCGACGTGGAACTGGCGACCCTGTTGTCGATCAAGACCGGCGGCTGCGAGGAAGACTGCGGCTACTGCCCGCAGGCGGCCCGCTACGACACGGGCGTGGAAGCGAAGAAAATTCTCGACATCGACACGGTGCTCGACGCGGCCCGCCAGGCGAAAGCCAATGGCGCCACGCGCTTCTGCATGGGCGCCGCCTGGCGCGGCCCGAAGGATCGCGACATGGACAAAGTCGAAGAGATGGTCAGCAAAGTGAAAGCGCTGGGCCTGGAAACCTGCGCCACCCTGGGCATGCTGGAAGAAGGACAAGCGGACCGCCTGAAAAACGCGGGCCTGGACTTCTACAACCATAACCTCGATACGGCGCCCGAGTTCTACGACAACGTCATCTCCACGCGCGAATACCAGGACCGCCTCGATACTTTGGGCCGCGTGCGCGAAGCGGGCTTGAAAGTATGCTGCGGCGGGATCGTCGGCATGGGCGAGACGCGCTTGCAGCGCGCGGGCCTGATCGCCCAGCTGGCCAATCTGAATCCGTACCCGGAATCGGTGCCCGTCAACCACCTGGTGCAGGTGGAAGGCACGCCTTTGTTCGGCCTGGAAGCGCTGGACCCGTTCGAATTCGTGCGCACGATCGCCGTGGCCCGCATCACCATGCCGAAGGCGCGCGTGCGTTTGTCGGCCGGCCGCCGCCAGATGGGCGAAGCCGTACAGGCGATGTGCTTCCTGGCCGGCGCCAACTCCATTTTCTATGGCGACAAGCTGCTCACCACCGACAACCCGGAAGCGGAAGACGACCGCGTCTTGTTGAACAAACTGGGCTTGCAGACACGCGGCGCCATGCTCGAATCGGTACAGAAAGAGAAGTGCGGCTGCTGATCCAGCCTTGTCGGGTTACGCCGTGCCGGCTAACCCGACCTGCGAATACCGCCTCACCAATGCGTAGGTCGGCTTAGCGCAAAGCGCGTAAGCCGACACGCCAGCACACAACGTCCATGACAAGAGACAGCTGCCCCTTTTTGAGAGAATAGAGAGAGACCATGTTCACTAAAATCCTGATCGCCAACCGCGGCGAAATCGCTTGCCGTGTCGCCGCTACCGCGCGCCGCATGGGCATCCAGACCGTCGCCGTGTATTCGGAGGCGGACGCCAACGCCAAGCACGTCGCCGTCTGCGACGAAGCGGTGCTGATCGGCCCCGCGCCGGCCAAGGAAAGCTATCTGTGCGGCGACAAGATCATCGCCGTGGCCCTGGCCACGGGTGCGCAGGCGATCCACCCCGGCTACGGCTTTTTGTCCGAAAACGCCGACTTCGCCGACGCCTGCCACGCGGCGGGCCTGGTCTTCATCGGCCCGCCGGCATCCGCCATGCGCGCCATGGGCTCGAAATCGGCCGCCAAGTCGCTGATGGAAAAAGCCAAAGTGCCGCTGGTGCCCGGCTACCACGGCGAGAATCAGGATGCGGAATTTTTGCACGGCCAGGCAGACAAGATCGGCTATCCCGTGCTGCTGAAGGCATCCGCCGGCGGCGGCGGCAAGGGCATGCGCGTCATTGAAAACAGCGCCGACTTCAAGGCGGCGCTGGCCTCGTGCAAGCGCGAAGCGATCAGCTCTTTCGGCGACGACAAGGTGCTGGCCGAAAAATACCTGTCGCGTCCGCGGCATATCGAAATCCAGGTGTTCGCCGACACGCTCGGCAACTGCATCTACCTGTTTGAGCGCGATTGCTCGGTGCAGCGCCGTCACCAGAAGGTGCTGGAAGAAGCGCCGGCGCCGGGCATGCCGGCCGAGCGCCGCGCGGCCATGGGCGAAGCGGCCGTCGCCGCCGCCAAGGCCGTCGGCTACGTGGGTGCGGGCACGGTGGAATTCATCGCCAACCAGGATGGCTCGTTCTACTTCATGGAGATGAACACGCGCCTGCAGGTGGAACATCCGGTAACGGAAATGATCACCGGCACCGACCTGGTGGAATGGCAGTTGCGCGTCGCCTTTGGCGAGCCGCTGCCGAAAAAGCAGAATGAATTGACGATCCACGGCCACGCCATCGAGGCGCGCATCTACGCGGAAAACCCGGAAAAGGGCTTTTTACCGTCGATCGGCACCCTGCGCCACATGCAGTCGCCATCGGCCGTCACGTTCGAACTGGGCGGCACCGTGGTGCCGGCGTCCGTGCGCATCGATTCGGGCGTGCGCGAAGGCGACGCCATCTCGCCGTTCTACGACCCGATGATCGCCAAGCTGATCGTCTGGGGCGCGGACCGCCGCGAAGCGCTGGCGCGCATGGCGCAGGCGCTGGCCGACTACCAGATCGTGGGCCTGGCCAGCAATATCGCCTTCCTGAAGCGCCTGGTCGAAGGCCAGGCGTTTGCCAGCGCGGACCTCGATACGGGTTTGATCGAGCGCAATCAGGCGTCGCTGTTCCCCGCCCTGCAGCCGGCACCCGACACGGCCCTGGCGCTGGCATCCGTCGCCCTGCTGCTGGAAGAAAAAACGGCCGCCGAAGCGCAGTCGGCCAACCGCGCCGACCCGTGGGGCAACGCCCTGGGTTGGCGCTTGAACAGCACTCTGGGGCGCAGCCTGTCGTTCGCCGATGAATTCGCACTGGCCAGCGACGACAAAACCTATGCCGCGCGCATCGCCTACAAGACCGATGGCTGGCTGTTCAACGGCCAGCCCCTGAGCTTGACGGCGCGCACAGGCAACGAGCTGCACATCAAGCTGGGCGAGCGTGCCGTGCATGGCACGGTGCTGCGCGACGGCGAGCAGTTCCACGTATTCACCAGCGGCTTGCACTATACGCTGCACTACAGCGACCCGATGGCGCATGCGGGCGAAACGGAAGCGGAGGGCGGCCGCCTGACGGCGCCGATGCCGGGCAAGGTCGTCGCCGTGCTGGTCAACAAAGGGCAGGACGTCAAGAAGGGCGAACCGCTGGTCATCATGGAAGCGATGAAGATGGAGCACACGATCGCCGCGCCGCACGACGGCCTGGTGGAAGACGTGCTGTATGCGGTCGGCGACCAGGTGGCCGATGGCGCGCCGCTGCTGGCCTTCAAGGCAGCCGCATAGAGGCTGCCACGATGCGCATCCTTTTACAACGTTCGGACGGCAAGGAAGCGGCGTGGATCAGCGACTTCCGCGACTTGCTGCCCGAAGCTGACATCCACTTCTGGCGCGAAGGCGAGGCGGCTCCACCGTGCGACTACGCCGTCGTGTGGCAGCCGCCCGCCGCCATGCTGCCCGAGCTGGCCAACGTCAAAGCCATCTTCAACACGGGCGCCGGCGTCGACGCGCTGCTGAAATTCGGCGATGCGCTGCCGGCCCACGTACCGCTGGTACGCCTCGACGACGCGGGCATGGGCGTGCAGATGGCCGAGTATGTGAGCCACGCCGTGCTGCGCCACTTCCGCCGTTTCGACGATTACGAGGCGCAGGGCCGCGCCGGCATCTGGCAGCCGCTGCCCGCCTTCGACAAGATGGATTTCCCCGTCGGCGTGTTGGGCATGGGCGTGCTGGGCACGCGCGTGCTGCAAGCGCTGGCGCAGTTCGAATTCCCCCTGCGCGGATGGAGCCGCAGCCGCAAGCACATCGATGGCGTCGCATGCTTTGCGGGCGAGGAAGGGCTCGATGCCTTTTTGCGCGGCACGCGCGTGCTCGTGTGCATGCTGCCGCTCACGCCGGACACGCACAACCTGCTCGACCGCGCGCGCCTGTCGATGCTGCTGCCGGGCGCCTACATCATCAACGTGGCGCGCGGCGCGCATCTGGCCGAGCCGGATCTGCTGACCCTGATCCGCTCCGGCCATATCGCCGGGGCGACCCTCGACGTGTTCCGCAACGAGCCGCTGCCGCAGCAGCACCCGTTCTGGCAAGAACCGCGCATCACCATCACGCCGCATATTTCGGCCGCCACCCTGCGCCGCGAAAGCGTGGCGCAGATCGCCGCCAAGATGCGCCGCCTGCACGCCGGAGACTCCGTCGCCGGCATCGTCAACCGTTTGCAAGGATATTGAGATGAACCCTACTACCAGTTTGCCCAAGCAGGTCAAGATCGTCGAAGTGGGGCCGCGCGACGGCCTGCAAAACGAGAAGGACACCATCAGCGCCGCCGTCAAGATCGAACTGGTCGACCGCCTGACCCTGGCCGGCTTCGCCAATATCGAGGCGGCGTCCTTCGTCTCGCCGAAATGGGTGCCGCAGATGGCCACCAGCGCGGAAGTGATGGAGAGAATCGCACGCCGCGCCGGCACCATTTATTCGGCGCTGACGCCGAACATGCTGGGTTTCGATGCCGCGCTGGCGGCAAAAGCCGATGAAGTGGTAATTTTCGGCTCGGCCTCGGAGGCGTTCTCGCAAAAAAACATCAACTGCTCGATCGCCGAATCGATCGCCCGCTTCGAAGGCGTGGCGAAAGCGGCCAAGGAACACGGCCTGCGCCTGCGCGGCAGCATCAGCTGCGCCTTCGGCTGCCCCTACCAGGGAGACGTGCCGCTCGACGCCGTGGCCGACGTGGTGGGCCGCATGCGCGACCTCGGTTGCGACGAGATCGACATTGCCGACACCATCGGCGTGGCCACGCCGAGAAAGACGCAGGCGGTGATGCAGCGCGCCATCGGGGCTTTCCACGTGGGCGGCCTGTCCGGCCACTTCCACGACACCTACGGCCAGGCGCTGGCGAACATCTACGCCAGCCTGGAAACGGGCATCGCGATCTATCATTCGTCCGTCTCCGGCCTGGGCGGCTGCCCGTACGCCAAGGGCGCCACCGGCAACGTGGCAACAGAAGACGTGCTGTACATGATGCAGGGACTGGGCATTGCCACCGGCATCGACCTGGACCTGGTGGTCGATGCGGGCCAGTTCATTGCGCAGCAGCTGGGGCGCAAGGGTTCCAGCCGAGCGGGCAATGCCATTGCGACGAAACGCCTCGCGGCGTAGGTCGGGTTAGCGCGTAGCGCGTAACCCGACAACAATGTTGGCCATGATCCTGGTGTTGTCGGATTACGCGCTTGCGCGCTAATCCGACCTACGTCGACCTACCCGAACCGTACAGACGAAAAAAAACCCAAGAGCCGAAACTCTTGGGTTTTTTTCTACAAATTTGGTCGGAGTACAAGGATTCGAACCTTGGACCCCCTGGTCCCAAACCAGGTGCGCTACCGGGCTGCGCCACACTCCGAAGACCAAGATAATACAGGCCGTATCGACTTCGGTCAAGGGTCAGGTGAAACTCTGTGTAAATTATTTACGCGCGGCACTGGGACTCATGTATTTTTCAAAACGATTGAAGTATGCGACACTGGGTTTGCAAGTTTTCCCGATCAGACATGAAGGCGACGACGGCAATGGAGTTCAGGATAGAAAGAAGCAGCGGCGGCGGCCAGCCCATGCCGAATCGCCGCGGCATCGTGCTGGGCGTCGGCGTGTCCTTGCTGCTGCATGGCGCCTTGATCTATCTGTGGCGCCACGTCCAGCCGCCTGTGCCGCCGGACACGGCCCCGCGCGTGGAATCGATCGCCGTGTGGATACGCCCGCTGGCCGCCAAGCCCCCGCCGCCGCCTGTCGAGGTCGTCAAGCCGAAGCGCGAACCCAAGCCCATCAGCAAGCAGAAACGCGCCGCTGTCCGCGAAACGCCGGCGGCAGCCACGGCGCCGGCATCCAGCCCGCAAGCCATCACGGTGGTGCCGGCCTCACCAGCCACGCCGGCGGCCAGTCCCGACACCTTCAGGCAAGAAACTGCGGAAACGCCGAAATTCGACATGGAAGCGGCCAGGAAGACGGCGCGCAAGATGGCGGGCGAACGCGACCCGTCAAAGGTGGGCACGGCCGTGGGGCAAATCCCCGACAAACCGCTGCAAATGGAAACCCAGCTGGCGCGCGACATCGCCCAAGGCAAGCGCGGCGATTGCCGCACCGCTTATGCAGGGGCGGGCTTGCTGGCGCCCGTGCTGATGTTGCTGGACAAGAAGGATAGCGGTTGCAAGTGGTGAGGGCTTGCTTGACTATACCCATATTGGGTATTAACATACCCAATATGGGTATATATGCAGACACATTGTTTTCCAAAGCACAGCAACGCGTGCTGGCTTTGCTCTTTGGCCAGGCGCAGCGCTCTTTCTATGCGAATGAAATCATCGCCTTCGCGGCCATCGGCTCGGGCGCCGTGCAACGCGAACTGGCCAAGCTGGTGAAATCGGCCCTGGTGACCGTCAAGAAAGTGGGCAACCAGAAGCATTACCAGGCAAATCATGATGCGCCGATCTTCGACGAGCTGCGCAGCATTGTGCTGAAAACCTTTGGCGTCGCCGATGTGCTTCGCGTGGCCCTGCAACCGTATTGGCAAGAAATCGACCTGGCCTTTGTGTACGGTTCGATGGCCAAGGGCACGGAACAGGCGCACAGCGACATCGACCTGATGGTCATCGGCAGCATGGCATCGAATGCCCAGTTGCTGGCAGCGCTGCAGCCTGCGCAACAGCAGCTGGGCCGCAGCATCAACCCGACCTTGTATACGCGGGAAGAATGGCGGCAAAGAATAGACGACGGCAAGTCGTTCGCCGTGCGCATCCTCGAACAGCCCAAGATTTTTGTCAAAGGGGCCAACGATGACCTCACCGAACTCACAGGCGCTGGCGAACCTGGCGCGCATCGGCCAGCTCAAGGCTGAGCCACCGGACGCACGCGAACGGCCGGGCTTGCTGCGCTCGGCCACCGTGCGCCTGCACGATGTCAGGCAGCCGATACTGTCGCTGGAAAGCCGCTTCGACCTCGCGTGTAACGCCGCGCATGCTGCCGCCTTGTCTGCGCTGCGTCAACATGGTTATCGCAGCGACAACCGCTATCTCGTCTTTCAAAGCCTGGAACACACGCTGAGTTTCACGCCACAGCAATGGCTGCTATTCAATCAGGCCCACAAGAAGCGCAACCTGGCCGAATACGAGGGCGAGCTGGATGTCACGCAGGGCTTTGTCGACGAGTTGATCGAGCATGTGGAACAATTGCTCGCGGCGGCAAGTGCACTCAATGTCCAGCCGCCAAGCTAATCGCCTTATTCCTGCCCCTTCAACTGCAACGCCCGCTCATACAGGGCGTTTTTCTTGCGGCCCGTGATTTGCGCCGTCAGATTCGCCGCCTGCTTGACGCTGCATTCGGCCAACAGGATATTGAGGATGCGTTCCGCTTCCACGTCTTCCGCGTCCTGCGCTTGCGTGGCGCCTTCCAGCAGGACGACGAACTCTCCCTTTTCGCGGTGCGCGTCGGCACGGATCCAGCTTTCCGCTTCCGACAGGGGGCAGCGGTGGATTTCCTCGAACAGTTTCGTCAGTTCGCGCGCGAACACCACCTGGCGCGTCGGCTCGAACGCTTCCACCAGGGCCGTGGCGCAATCGAGGATGCGGTGCGGCGCTTCATAGAACACCATGGTCGCCGTCACGCCGCGCAGGCTGTGCAAGATGTTTTCGCGCTGCTTGGCCTTGGCTGGCAGGAAGCCGACAAAGTAGAACTGGTCATTCAACAAGCCGCTGGCGGAGATGGCGGTGATCGCCGCCGACGGGCCGGGCAGGGGCAGCACGCGCAGTCCCGCCGCGCGCACGGCGTCGACGATGCGCGCGCCGGGGTCGGACACGGCGGGCGTGCCGGCGTCGGAAACGAGGGCGATGCGCTCGCCCGCCTGCAGGCGCGCGATCAGGGTCTGCGCCACTTCGCGCTCATTATGTTGATGCGCCGCAATCAATGGCTTGTTCAAGCCGAAGCGCGTCAGCAGGTGCGCCGTGTTGCGCGTATCTTCACAGGCGACGGCATCGGCAAGGCTCAGCAAGTGCAGCGCGCGCAGGCTGATATCGGTCACATTACCGATGGGCGTGGCCACTATATACAATGTTGCGATAGGATAGACCTGGTGCGCCGCCTCTGTCATGATGGGCAGGCTGGCGATGGAACTGATTTCTTGTACGGTCATTTTGGAGGTTGAATGCTTGCTAATAGTGTGAAGTTACTGCTTGTTTGTGCCGCGACCGGCATGCTGAGCGCTTGCAGCACGCCTTGCGACGCGCCCGGGCAATTGTGCGCGCCTATTGAATCTAACACAAGGGCGCTGCCGCCACCGAAGCCGCTGCCGCCTCCCGTGCCGCCCAAGCCGCCCGCGCCCGAACCGGTCACGTTTGCCGTGGCCGTGCCCGATATTACCGCGTACGACGGCAGCGGCGCGCCGCTGGCGCCCACCGCCACCAAGCCGGCAACGGGCACGCCGCAGGACATGCCGGCCGCCACGGCACCGGCGCCGTCCGACGGCAATCTGCACCACATCGGCCTGCTGCTGCCGCTGCGCTCGGCGTCCCTGGGCCCGGCCGCCGAACTGCTGCGCGCCGGTTTCATGGCCGCGTATGAGCGCGACCGCAGCGGCTTCGAAGTGACGGTGATCGACACGGGCGACGGCAGCACCGACGTGCTGAACAAATTTGCGCAGGCACAGGAAGAACAGGACGTCGTCGTCGGACCGTTGTCGCGCTCGGCCATCACGGCCGTGGCGAACAGCGACCTGGTGCGTAAACCAACGATCGCCCTGAACCACCCGGACAACCGCGGCGAGGCGCGCCTGCCGGCCAAGCTGCTGGTGATGGGCCTGTCGATCGAGGCGGAAGCGCGCCAGGTCGCCGCCTGGGCCGCCAGCGAACAGCCGGGCGCCAGCGCGCTGATCCTGTCGGCCGGTTCGCCTTCGCAGCGCCGCATCAGCGCCGCCTTCAAGCAGGAATGGCTGCGCCAGGGCGGCAAGGTCGATGCGATGGACTTGACGGCCACGAATGGCTACCTGAGCGATGCGGAGCTGGTGCAGCTGCGCGCGCGCCTGGCCGCCACGCCGCCGGGCCTGCTGTTTGCCGCGCTCGACGCCGACCAGGCGCGCCAGCTGCGCGTGGCCATCGGCAGCGATCTGCCCCTGTATGGCACCTCGTCACTGAACCCCGGCGCCGGGCGCGGCGCCAGCGGTCCCGAACTCGACGGCGCGCGCCTGCTGGACCTGCCATGGCAAGTGCGGCGCGACCATCCGCAAGTGATGGTGTATCCGCAACCGCCGCAACCGGCCGACGCCCGCCTGACGGCCGACATGGAACGCCTGTACGCGCTGGGCATCGACGCCTTCCGCGTGGCGCGCGAAGTGGCGCTGCGGCCAAACGTGCCATTCACGCTCGACGGCGTGACGGGCCGCCTGGCCGTGCGCTTTGAGAATGATCAAAGCGTGTTCGAACGCACGGAACAGGCCGCCACCTACCAGCAGGGCGTGCTGGGCACCTGGCCACCGGCCCCGCCGCCACCTGCCACCATGCCGCCGGTACAATAAGGACACCGCCATGCCGCCCTTCTGGAACAAACGGGAACGGGGACGGCAGGGGGAAGACGATGCGCTCGCGTATCTGTTGCTGCAAGGCTTGGCGCTGCTGGAACGCAATTATCTGTGCAAGGGCGGCGAACTGGACCTGATCATGCGCGATGGCGCCTCCATCGTCTTCGTCGAAGTGCGGCTGCGCAGCAGTGCCAGCTTCGGCGGCGCCCTGGCCAGCATCACGCCCGCCAAGCAGCGGCGCATGGTGGTGGCCGCGCAAACCTGGCTGCTGGGACAAAAAACCGTGCCGCCATGCCGCTTCGACGCGCTGGCCATCGATGGCGGGCGCATCAGCTGGCTGAAGAACATCCTCGATATGTAAGCATTTTTAACAGTGCTTGTCCGCCATGCCGCGCGCCTGCACTATAATCGGCAGACTATGAATAATCAACGCATCCTCTCGCACTTCCACGAAAGTGCCGAACTCAAGATCCAGGCAGCCACCGTACTGGCGCAACCCATTGCGCAGGCGATCGACCTGATGTTTTATGCATTGTCCAACGGCAACAAGATCCTCGCCTGCGGCAACGGCGGTTCCGCCGCCGACTGCCAGCATTTCGCGGCCGAGCTGGTCGGACGCTTCGAACGCGAGCGCTTTCCGCTGCCGGCCCTGGCGCTGACGACGGATACGTCGATCCTGACGGCCGTGGCCAACGACTACAGCTACCGCGAGATCTTCTCGAAGCAGGTGCAGGCCTTCGGCCAGGCCGGCGACATCCTGTTGGCCATCTCCACGTCGGGCAATTCGGCCAACGTGATGGCCGCCGTGGAAGCGGCGCTCGAGCGCGAAATGCGCGTCGTGGCGCTGACGGGCAAGGACGGCGGCGCCATCGGCAAGATGCTGACGGACGCCGACGTGCATATCTGCGTGCCGGCCGAGCGCACGGCGCGCATCCAGGAAGTCCACCTGACCACCATACATTGCATCTGCGACGGCATCGACGTCGCGCTATTCGGAGGAGACGTGAATGACTAAATTCGGTACTGGCCCAGGCTGGAAACGCGTACAACGCCCGCTGGCCACCGCACTGCTGTGCGGCGCCATGCTCACTTCGCTCACCGGCTGCATCGAATTGATGGTCGGCGGCGCGGTGATGGGCGGCGTTGCCGCGGCGGACCGCCGCACCCTGGGCGCCCAGACCGAAGACAAGTCGATCGCCGTCAAGGGCGAGGCGCGCATCCCGTCCATCGTCGGCGATGCGGGCCACGTGAATGTCACCAGCTTCAACCGCCGCGTCCTGCTGACGGGCGAAGTGCGCGACGAGGCGATGAAAAATGCCGTCGAGCGCGAAGTGCGCAATATCGAGGGCGTGGAATCGGTGGCCAATGAATTGATCATCGCCGGCCCGGCCAGCTATACCTCGCGCTCGAACGACGCGCTGATCACCACCAAGGTCAAGGCCAGCCTGGTCGACATGAAAACCATCTCGGCCGCCTCGTTCAAGGTCGTCACGGAAAACGGCACCGTCTTCCTGATGGGCCGCGTGACCCAGCGCGAAGGCACGGTCGCGGCCGACGTGGCACGCGGCGTGGGCGGCGTGCAGAAAGTGGTCAAGCTGTTCGACTACATTTCGGAAGCGGAACTGAAGCAATTGCAGCCCGATCCGCCGCAGCAGCGCACGACCAGCACGGTCAGCGATACGGTCCAGCAATAAACGCCTCCGCCGTTTGACCTACGGCGCCAGACTGACGATGCGTCTATAATGGCCGCATCGTTGCTCTACATTAGTGAAACTTTGCCATGTCCACTTCGCCCTCCGCAAGCAAGTCCTGGATCAAGCCAGCCCTCATCGCCGTGTTCGTGGCGGGCGTGGCGGCGGCCGGCTATCTGTCGCTGAACGACAAGCAACGCGCGCCGGACGTGACTTTCCACGGCATCCATGGCGAGAAGATCACCTCGGCCAGCCTGCGCGGCAAGGTGGTGATGGTCAATTTCTGGGCCACTTCGTGCACCACCTGCGTGGCGGAAATGCCGGACATGGTCGACACCTACAACAAGTACAAGGGGCAGGGCCTGGAATTCGTGGCCGTGGCCATGAAATACGATCCGGCCAACTACGTGCTGAATTTCGCCGAAACACGCCAGCTGCCGTTCAAGGTGGCGCTCGACGTGACGGGCGAGGCGGCCAAGGCCTACGGCGACGTGGCCCTCACGCCCACCACCTTCGTGCTCGACAAGCAGGGCAAGATCCTCAAGCGCTACGTGGGCAAGCCGGAATTTGCCGAACTGCACAAATTGCTCGAAACGGCCATCGCGGGATAACACGGCACAAAACCCTGTTGCCAAGCGTTGTCAATCTGTTATAACCTTCCCAGGCGTGATCCCATTCACCTTGTGAAGGCCAGCCGTGTCCCCAGCCGCTCAATCGCTCGACCCGCAGCAACTGAAAACCTGGCTGCTTGCCACCGGGAACAAGGACGCCACGGCGTTCCGCCAGCTATATAACTCCACATCATCGAAACTGTTTGGCTTCGCGCTGCGTATATTGCATAAGCAAGAGCTCGCTGAAGAAGCCTTGCAAGAGGGTTTTGTCGCCATCTGGAACAACGCCGCCGCTTACCAGAGCCATCTGGCCGCGCCGATGACCTGGATGGCCACCATCGTGCGCAACAAGGCGTTCGATGTGCTGCGGCGCAGCGACGATACCGTGGAAATCGATGCCGAACAGTTTGATAGCGAAGTCATGAATGCACTCCGGGACCCCCAGGCCACGCCGATCGAATCACTGCAGATGAGCGGTGACGCCAAGGCGCTGGCGTTTTGCATGTCGGCCCTGGAAGGGCTGCACCGGCAGGTGGTCGCCCTGGCGTTTTATCACGACCTGTCGCACAGCGAAGTGGCGCAGCAGATGTCGCTGCCGATCGGCACCGTGAAGACGTGGATACGCCGCAGCCTGGAACGGCTGCGCACGTGCCTGGCGAAACGGGAGGCATCATGAATATCCGCGGCAATGACGCGCTGCGCCAGAAACTGGCGTCCGAATACGTGCTGGGCACCCTGAAAGGGGGCGCGCGGCGGCGTTTCGAAGGCTGGCTGCACAACGACGCCGATTTGCGCAATATCACGGCCGAATGGCGCCAGCGCCTGGAACCGATGGCCGAATTCGCCACGCCCGTGGCGCCGCCCAAGCGCGTGTGGCAGCAGATCGAGCAGCGCCTGCACCTGAAGCCGCAGGGCGGCTGGGCGTTGTGGCGCGATGCGCTGTCGTTCTGGCGTGGCCTGGGCATGGCGTCGAGCGCCATCGCCGCCTTGCTGGTGATCGTCTTGGCCACGCGCGTGATGGACGCGCCGCAGATCAGCTATGTCGCCAGCCTGACGGACGAGAAGGCGCAAACGGCATTGGTGCTGACGGCCGACAGCCGCCACGGCGCGCTCGAGGTGCGCATGGTGGCCAACGCGCCCGTGCCAAGTGATAAGGATCTGGAACTGTGGGCCGTGCCAAAGAGCGGCAACCCGCGCTCCCTGGGCTTGCTGGCGGACAAGGGCAATGTGAAACTGGCCCTGTCCCAGCGCGCCATCGGCAACGACGTGGCCTTGCTGGCCGTCACCCTGGAGCCGAAAGGCGGTTCGCCGAATCCGAACGGACCGACGGGACCAATCTTGTATAAAGGTAACTGGGTAAAAATTTAACCCTAACGCAAAAATCCGGGGTCAGACCCGTCGGGTCTGACCCCAGCAGTTGATTTGGGTTGCTTACCTTACTTTGGATACAGAATCATCTGCGTGCAGCGGAACAGGGCAATCGTCTTGCCCGTTTCCTTGCTTTTCACCACGGCATCCCACACTTGCGTGTTGCGGCCCTTGTGCTCGACTTTCGCCGTGCAGATCAGCGTGCCTTCACGGGCAGTGCCCAGGTGGTTCGATTTCAGTTCGATGGTGGTGAAATTCGTCGCGCCTTCGGCGCAGGTTGACGATGCAGCCATAGCCGGACGCCGTGTCGGCCAGGGTCACGACGCTGCCCGCGTGCAGGTAGCCGTTCGGCGCCAGCAGGTGCGGCAACACGGGCAATTCCGCCGTCAGCTGGCCGTCGCCCACGGCCGTGATGACGATGCCCAGGTGGCCGGGCAGGCGGCCCGTGCCGCGTTCATTCAACATTGCTACGGTGATGTCGGGATTGCTCATGCTGGTCCTTGTGCGGGTGGGTCCGGACAGCGGATCTGCCGGAAAATACTATGATGATAGCAACTTTCCCCGCAACGGTTTGGCCGCCGCTTATTTCCGGCCGCGCCGCCGTTTCCACCACACCAGGGTCCCCGTCAGCAGGAACAGCAAGGGCATCAGGCCAAACAGCGTAATGAAGGCGCGCCCGGCCACGCCAAACGCCTGGCCCGAATGCAGGGGGAATTGCCAGCCCAGGAAAACGTCTCCGGCCGGCGCCCGCAAGGGATCGCGTATGCGCAGGGGCAAGCCGCTGCGCGCATCGAGGGTGATGCGCGTGGCGCCGTCGCCGTGGGCGATCTCGCCGGGCTGGCGCACGCGCACGTCGTACGGCTGGTCCTTTTTCGCCGGCAACACGATGCGCGACACGCGCGCCTGCGGATACAGCTGCTGCGCGGCGGCCATGGCCTGGCCCGCATCGAGCACGGCGCCGTCCTGGGCCACATTCTTCAGTTTGACGGTATCGGGCACCGTCGACACGAGCTCCACCAGGGGCACGATCAATTGCGGCAAATTGAAATAGATGCCGGAAAAGGCGAGCACGGCCAGCACGGGCGCGGCAAAGAAGCCCGCCGCCTTGTGAAACGTGTAATTAAAACGGGGCCAGGAGCCGCCATGCGACACGGTCAGGGCGCGCCGGATCGCCGTCCACTGCAGGCGCGGCCACCACAGATAAATGCCGCTCAGGGCCATCAGCAGCAGGGCCACGCCCGAGATACCCGTGATGGTCTTGCCCACGTCGCCGGACAGTAAATAGCGGTGCAAATGAAACATGCCCGACATGAACAAGGGGCGCGAGAGGCCGAAGCGCCCCCAGTCGCGCTCGCCTTTGACTTGCAGGGTGTACGGGTCGACCATCACCTGGCGCACGATGGCCTGGCTGAACGGGGACGGTTTGCTAGTCTGGCGGTACGAGGCCACGTACACGTCGCGCGCGTCGGCGGGCGGATTGAGCTGGCTCGGCTTGCCGTAGGCGGGGTCGGCCGTAAGCTGGTCCACCACCGCCTGCACCGTGCGCGGCGTCACCTGAAACACCTGGCCCGGCGCGGGCGTGCTCGCCTGCAACAAATTCGGATTCAGATAAGCGTCGAGTTCCGGCATCCAGGCGATGGCGGAACCCGTCAAACCCAGCAGGACAAACAGGGCGCCGAACCACAGGCCCACGTACAGGTGCAGTTTGCTGAGCAACCACTTGATCGAGCGTTGTGACATGGAAACTTTGGGAAATTTGGGCTGCGAAACGATAGCATGAAAGCCCCACAGTGAAAATCATGCACGGTCAGAAAGCGGCAAACCGCACAACACGCTCATGCGAACGTCTGAAATAGGATAAAACGAGCGTTTCGGCACCATCAGCGAGCGCATCGGCATCGCGGGTAAATATTGCACGGCATACACTTTCCCCTATACTTATCGAAAGGAAAACCATGACTACCTCCCGCCTCTTCGCCGCCACCTTGGGCCTCGCCCTTCACCTGGGCGCCCACGCTGCCGATTTCACGGTGACCAGCACCGACATCGCCCCCGGCCAGCGCCTGGCGAGCGCGCAAGTATTCCAGGGCTTCGGCTGCACGGGCGGCAACCTGTCGCCGCAATTGTCATGGAGCAACGCACCGGCCGGCACCAAAAGCTACGCCGTCACCCTGTACGACCCGGACGCGCCCACGGGCAGCGGCTGGTGGCACTGGAGCGTATTCAATGTGCCGACCAGCACCACGTCCTTGCCTGCGGGAACGACAACCGCCACCTTGCCGGCCGGCGCCGTACAAGGGCGCAACGATTACGGCGACAGCGCCTACGGCGGCGCCTGCCCGCCACCGGGCGACCAGGCCCACCGCTACCAGATCACGGTGTGGGCGCTGAAAACGGACAAGCTGCCGCTGGACCAGCACGCCAGCGGCGCCATGCTGGGCTACATGCTCAATGCCAACGCGCTGGGCAAGGCACAACTGACGGGACTGTATGGCAGATGACATGGAAGCGGTGGCCCTGAGCGAGCTGCGCATCGCCCACGGCACCATCGAGGCGCGCCGCGCGCAAACCCTGCGCCGCGTGCCCGTCTTCCAGAGCGCCCTGTGCCGCGTGCGGCAAGGAACCAAGCTGCTGGAATGGGGGGCACGCCAGGCGCGCGCCGGCACGCACGACGTGGTGCTGATGCCGGCGGGACAGGAACTGGGCGTAGCCAACCTGCCTGGCGCGCAAGGCTACCGCGCGGAAGTGCTGAGTTTTTCGCCGGCCCTGATCGCCCGTTTCCGCGCGCGCCATGGCGGCCTCGTCGATACCCAGCTGCGCCAGGCGGCCACGGCCAGCCTGTGCGTGCCGCTCGATGCCCACGCGGCGGTGGCCTGGGACCAGCTGACGGCCAGCCTGGCGGGCAGTACACCGCCCGCGCTGCTGGCGCACCAGGCGGAAGGCTTGCTGCTGGCCCTGGCACTGGGCGGCCATTGCGGCCCGCTGTTGCTGGACCGCCGCGATCCGCTGGCCGCGCGCGTGCAGCAAGTGCTGCTGCTGGACCCGGGCGCCGACTGGAGCGTGACCAAGGTTGCCAGCCATCTGCACCTGGGCGCCTCGACCCTGCGCCGCCAGCTGGCCCTGGAACAGCGTCACTTCCGCGCCATCCTGGAAGACGTGCGCCTGGGACTGGCCTTGCAGGAATTGCAATCTGGCATCTTACCCATCGGCGACATCGCCGCCGCCTGCGGCTACGCCTCGCCCTCGCGCTTCGCGGCCCGTTTCCGCCAGCATTACGGCCTGTCGCCGCGCGACCTGCGCGCCACCTTGTAAGCCCGCTCTGGCGCAAATCAAGCAACAAGCGCTGACAGCGGGACGATTTTCTTGCTACTATGCGCCCATGTCTTCCCGCCAGCCATCCCGCAAGCCTTACCCGGCGTCCGCCCTCGCGCGCACGCCGTGGCAGCTGTGCGTGGCGCTGTTCAGTGCGCTGGCCCTCGTGTTCCTGCTGTCGACGGCCGCCTCGCACCTGCACAAGACGACGCTCGACGCGGAAGAGTGCGCGCTGTGCGCCACGGTCATCGACAAGGTGGCCGACATCGCCGTGCCGCCGGCCATCGCCGAGCCGCCCGCCCAGTTACTGCCGTACCGCCTGCTGGCCCTCGCGCCCGCTACCCTGGCGCCCGTCGCCGTCCTCGTCCTGCCGCCCGTGCGCGGCCCGCCTGCCGCCTCACTGTAGTTCTCACGCTGTTTTTATCCTTTTCAGGCTGCCCCTTGCCGCACTTTGATGCGCGCCGGGCCGCCTGGCGTTGACTATTTTCGAGGTTTACCATGCAACACACTCCACGTCTGAGCGCGCTGTCGCTCGCCCTTGCCAGCCTGTTTACCGTTTCCGCCCATGCCGCCGAGCCTGCCGAAGCCAGTACCGATGCCGCCCCACCGGAAATGCAAAAGGTCGAAGTCACCTCCGCCCATCTGAAAAGCGCGCGCATCGAACTGTCGCCGAAAGTCGGCACCACCATCTACAGCATCGACAGCCACATGGTCGACATGCTGGGCCAGGGCGACAACACGCCGTTCAATGAAGTGCTGCTGCGCCTGCCGGGCGTGTCGCAGGATTCAAAGGGCTCCGGCGCCCTGCACGTGCGCGACGACCATGCCAACGTACAATACCGCATCAACGGCGTGCAGTTGCCCGAAAGCATCAGCGGCTTCGGCCAGTCGATCGACACGCGCTTGATCGACAAGACGGATTTCATGACGGGCGCCTTGCCGGCCCAGTTCGGCCTGCGCACGGCCGGCATCGTCGATATTGAAACGAAGGAAGGCGGCTTGAGCCCTGGCGGGCGCATCGGCATCATGGTGGGCAGCCACGACCACGTGGAGCCGAGTGCCGAATTTTTCGGCAGCGTGGGCAAGTTCAATTACTACCTGTCCGGCAGCTATCTGGGTAATTCCCTGGGCGTGGAAAACCCGCAAGCCACGCGCAGCGCCCTGCACGACAAGACGCGCCAGAACAAATCGTTCGGCAGCCTGTCGTATTTCCTTGATGACAACACGCGACTGGGCGCCATGTTCGGCACCTATAACGGCCGCTTCCAGATCCCGAACAACCCGGACCAGGCGCCGGCATTCAGCTTGGCCGGCCACAGCGATGCGCAGGCGGGCACGTCCAGCATCGCTTCCTCGCAGCTGAATGAAAACCAGCGCGAAGTGAACCGTTTTCTCGTGCTGTCGCTGCAAAAAAGCCTGGGCGACGTCAATTACCAGGTGTCGGCCTTCCACCAGTATTCGGAACTGCACTTCACGCCCGACGCCATCGGCGACCTGATCTACAACGGCGTGGCCTCGGACTCGCGCCGCGCGAACAGCGCTTCCGGTGCCCAGTTCGACATCAGCTACAAGTTGCACCAGGACCACACCGTGCGCGCGGGCCTGGCCTACACGCGCCAGAAAACGACGAGCGACAACACGGTGGCCGTCTTCCCCGCCATGGACGGCGCGCAAACCTCCACCACGCCGGTCAGCATTCTGGACAACAGCGGCAAGACGGGCACCCTGGCCAGTGTCTACCTGCAGGATGAATGGCATATCAGCAAACCGCTGACCCTGAACTACGGCGCCCGCTTCGACAAGGTCTCGGCCTACACGAGCGAACAGCAATGGAGCCCGCGCGTCAACCTGGCCTACCAGATCGCGCCGGGCACGGCCCTGCACGCGGGCTATTCGCGCTACTTCACGCCGCCGCCGCAGGAACTGGCGGCGCAAGCCAGTATCGACCTGTACGCGAACACGACGAATGCGCCGGCAATCGGCCAGTCCGACAACGTCAAGGCCGAGCGCACGCATTACTACGATATCGGCATCAGCCACCAGGTCAATTCAAAACTGACCGTGACGGCCGATGTATATTATAAAAAGATTAATAACCTGCTCGACGAAGGCCAGTTCGGCCAGGCGTTGATCCTGACGCCGTTCAACTATGCGGACGGCTACGCCAAGGGCCTGGAGCTGTCCGCCATCTACAGCGAGAAAAACTGGGGCCTGTTCCTCAACGCCAGCACGCAAAAGGCGCAGGGCCGCAACATCAATTCGGGGCAAGCCCTGTTTGGCGCCGATGAGTTGAACTACATCAGCCAGCACTATGTCTACCTCGATCATGACCAGAAATACACGCTGTCGGGTGGCGGCCACTATCACTTCGGCGATTCGCAAGTGAGCGCTGACTTCCTCTACGGCAGCGGCCTGCGCATGACGCCGGACGGCGGCGCACCGAATTCCGGCCATTTGCCGAGTTACTTCACCGTCAACACGGCGCTCACGCACACGTGGAAGAACACGCCGGTGGGCAAGGTGGAAGGACGGCTGGCCCTGATCAACCTGTTCGACAAGTCGTATTTGCTGCGCGACGGTTCCGGCGTGGGCGTGGGAGCGCCGCAGTATGGCGCCCGCCGCAGCATCTACGCCGGCCTGTCCACCAGTTTTTAACCGTTACCACCGTTACGCGCGAAGACAGCGGCAGGGAGCAACGCCTGCCGCTGTCGGTTGCCGTTAAGAAACGATCTCGTGGCGTCTATCGGGATGCTGTTTTAATGGGGAATATCGGCGATTGGTAGCAGCATGGTCAGCGGATCATCGGGGAGGGGCGTAAAACCATACTGTTGATAAAATTGCGTGCCTTGCGGCTCTTTGGCATCGACAAACAGGGCAAAACCGCCCACCTCCGCTGCGACCGATTGCACACGCTTCATGGCTGCTACCAGCAGCAATCGGCCAAAGCCGCGACGCTGATGCCGCTGCGCGACAGCAAGCCGCGCCAAGGTAAAGCCGGGTACGTTGCTGGGCAACTTCTTCATCATGGCGATGGGAATAGCCTCCTTGGGGGTCATGGTACGAATCGCCAGTGAAAAATAGCCAATAATTTCCGTAGGATCAGTTTCATCGACCAGCGCGAACGTTCGCGATGCGCCATGCCGCTGATGCTGCCTTGCTATTGTCTGCAACCACGTATCCAATACCGGTGTGCCGCAATGAAACCTTGTTACATCATGTATTGCTTTCAGTGCTGTCACGAAGTACGCCATTCTCTACTTTCTGTGCATAATTTTCAAAAGCCTTCGTCAAAGCCGCATTCGGCCCCTGCGGGTTTTCCAGCAAATCGATCATCATGGCGGCGTCACGACGGGAATAGCGGATCAGGTATTCGCGATCGATGATCATTTCCGCCTTTTCCAATGCAGCTTGCACGAGGAATTGATTCAAGGTAGCGCCGGTCAGCTCAGCCGCTTCTTGAAGTTTCTCGGCAATTGAGCCGGAAACCCTGGCCGTAATACGGCCGCGTTCTTCAGTCACACTCATTATTTAGCTCGTGTCGTCGGGTTTGTTCGGGTGTCGTCGGGTATCCCAATGAGCATAGTACATGATGGGGACAAAGCAACCCTTATTGGAGACAAAATGTCACCATTACTCATTGCCCCATTTGATTTCGGCATGATGATGCGCCTGCAGATACGCATTTGCCTGGCTGAACGGCTTGCTGCCAAAGAAACCTTTGCTGGCCGACAAGGGAGATGGATGGGGCGCTGCCAGCACCAGGTGCTTGCCGGGGTCGATCAAAGTGCGCTTGGCTTGCGCATAGCCGCCCCACAGGATGAACACAAGGTGTTCGCGCTCGGCGGACAGGTGGCCGATGGCGCTGTCCGTCAGCTTTTCCCACCCCTTGGCTGCATGCGAACCGGCCGCCCCGGCGCGCACCGTCAGCACGCTGTTGAGCAGGAACACGCCTTGCTCGGCCCAGTCGGACAAATCCGTGCGCGTGCGCGCCACGCCCATGTCGCTGTGTAATTCCTTGAAGATATTCTGCAGGCTCGGCTGCGGCGGCGTGCCTTCGGGAATCGAAAAGCACAGCCCCATGGCGGCACCGGGCGTGTGATACGGGTCTTGCCCCAGGATCACCACCTTGACTTGCCCGAACGGCGTCAGGTCGAAGGCGCGAAAAATGAGTTTACCGGGAGGACAACACGGCCCCGCCGCATATTCGGCCTTGACGAAGGCGGCCAGGCGCTCCCAGTAGGGCTGGGCAAACTCCCCCTCCAGCCGCGCCTTCCACGATGCGTCGATGCGTACGTCCATGGCTCCCCCGTCAATCATGTTTTTAAAACATCATTGATCAGTATAGCCGCGTCACGTCCGGTACCGCGTTACGGTACGGCTGGGCAATGCCTATTTGTCGTCATAGTGATAACGGCAGGCCGCCACGTAGATGCAGCCCGCGTCGGGCAGATACACGAGCCGGTGCTGGCGGTCGATGCGGCGCGACCAGAAACCCGTCAGGTCGCCTTTCAGCGGTTCCGGCTTGCCCGTGCCCTTGAACGGATCGGCCAGGCATGCATCGAGCAAGTCGTTGATTTTTTGCAGGATTTTCAAGTCGTTCTCTTGCCAGAACAGATAATCCTCCCAGGCATGATCGGTCCAGGCCAGCACGGCGGCGCGCGCCTGCTGCTTGTTTTCAGTCTTCCGGTTTTTCATGCCGCGCCAATGCCCGTGGCTGCGCCTTGCCCGCCTTGATCTGCGCCACGGACGCCATCAGCCGGCTGGCATTCTTTGCCGTGCCCAGCAAATACAGGGTTTCCTCGATGCTGTTGTAGTCCGACAAGGACAGCATCACCACATGTTCGCCATTCACGCGCGTGATCACCGTAGGCGTATGGTCGTTGCAGACGTCGTCCATCACGCTTTTCAGGCCCGCGCGCGCCTCGCTGAAAGTCAGGATATTCATGCCGTGCCACCACTCCATGGAAAGTACATGCCAATAATTGTACAGGATATTGTACATCACCTCAATCAGGCAAAAAAAAGCCGCCACGCTATCGCGGGCGGCTTTGATGTGGCGCAAACGGCTTAGAAATTCAGCGCCGATTCCACGCCGGCGCTGTGCGCCTGTTCATCCGCGTGGTACGAGCTGCGCACCATGGCGCCCACGGCGGCGTGGGTGAAGCCCATTTTATAGGCTTCTTCCTCGAACATTTTGAAGACGTCCGGGTGCACGTAGCGGCGCACGGGCAGGTGGCTGTTCGATGGCGCCAGGTACTGGCCGATGGTCAGCATGTCGATGTCGTGCTCGCGCATGTCGCGCATGACTTGCAGGATTTCCTCGTCCGTCTCGCCCAGGCCCACCATGATGCCGGACTTGGTTTTGACGTCCGGGTACATGGCCTTGAAATCCTTCAGCAGTTTCAGCGAGTGCATGTAGTCGGAACCGGGACGGGCTTCCTTGTACAGGCGCGGCGCCGTTTCCAGGTTGTGGTTCATGACGTCAGGCAAGCCATCCTTGAACAGATCCAGGGCTTTTTCCAGGCGGCCGCGGAAGTCGGGCACCAGCACTTCGATGCGGGTGTTCGGCGACAGGGCGCGCGTTTGCTGGATGCACTCGACGAAATGGCCGGCGCCGCCGTCGCGCAAGTCATCGCGGTCGACGGAGGTGATGACGACGTAGTTCAGGCGCAGCTTGGCGATGGTTTTCGACAGGTTGGCCGGCTCTTCCTTGTCCAGCGGGTCCGGACGGCCGTGGCCCACGTCGCAGAACGGGCAGCGGCGCGTGCACTTGTCGCCCATGATCATGAAGGTGGCCGTGCCCTTGCCGAAACACTCGCCGATGTTCGGGCAGCTGGCTTCCTCGCACACGGTCACGAGCTTGTTTTCGCGCAACACATCCTTGATTTCATAGAAACGGGTCGAAGCCGAAGCGGCCTTGACGCGGATCCAGTCCGGCTTTTTCAGGCGCTCGACTTGCTCGATCGGAATGATCTTGATCGGGATGCGCGAAGTCTTGCTGGCGCCTTTTTGCTTTTCGCTCGGGTTGTAGGCGGGAGCGGCGGGGGCGGTGCTGGAAATGGTCTCAGAAGTCATGGCTGCAAGCCCTTGACGGGCATGTTGGTTTGTTTGCTCAGGCATCCGCTGCCTGAGGCGCGCCTGCGGCGCTGTTTACTTCGCTTACATCGAGTAATACGGTCAATTCCTGGGCCAGGGCCCGCTGCACCTCGGCCAGCGGCGCCACGACGCCCATGCTGCGCATGTCCACCGTCTTCAGGCCGGAATAGCCGCAAGGGTTAATCCAGGAAAACGGCGCCAGGTCCATCGCCACGTTGAGCGATACGCCATGGTAGGTGCAGCCGTTGCCGCGCACTTTCAATCCCAGCGCGGCGATCTTCGCACCCTTGTCTGGCCCGCCGGCAATGTAGATGCCGGGCGCGCCATCGATGCGCTCGCCTGCGAGATTATACGCCGCCAGCACGTTGATGATGGCTTGCTCGATTTTATGCACGAACTGGCGCGCATACAGCTTGCCGCCCGGCTTGTTGCGGCGCAAGTCCATCAGCAGGTAAATCACCACCTGGCCGGGGCCGTGGAAGGTGACTTCGCCACCCCGGTCCGTCTGCACCACGGGCACACTCTCGGCGCCGGCCAGCAAATGGCCGCGATCGGCCGCCAGGCCCAACGTAAAGACGGGCGGATGCTCGACGATCCACAGTTCGTCGCGCGTGTCCGTCGTGCGCGCGTCGGTAAAGGCGCGCATGGCGGCAAAGGTCGGCTCGTAATCGACGCGGCCCAGCTCGCGGATCAGCGCCGTTTCGGTGCGGGTGGTGGTCATGACAGATTCTGTAATCAGCTGCCGGCGCCCTGCGGACGCTGCGGCGAAGCCGTGATTATAAGCCAGGCCGCCGTTTCATTCAGCCGCGGGCGCCGGCGACAACAGCAATCTGCCCAATTTTTGTGCAGCGTGGCGCACCTGGGCCAGGCTCAGGGCCGTGTAACCGAGCAGCACGGCCGGCGCCAGCCTGGCGCTGTGGCAAAAGTCACCGAGCGGCTGCAGCGCCAGCCCGTCCTGCGCTGCGCGCGCGCAAAACGCCCGTTCGTCGCCATCGGGCGGCAGCCACAGCACGCAATGAAAACCCGCTTGCTGGCCGGAAATCGTGTAGCGCCCGGGCGCCGTCTGCTCGAGGCAGGCCAGCAGCAGGTCGCGCCGCTCCTTGTAGGCCAGCCGCGCCTGGCGCAGATGGCGCACGAAAGCGCCTTCCTCCATCCAGGCGGCCAGCGCCAGCTGTTCCGTCACGCCCACGGACCTGCCCGTCAATTGCACGATGCGCAGCAGCTGCGGGCGCAAGGCGGGCGGCAGCACCATGAAGCCCACGCGCAGGCCGGCAAACAGGGTCTTGTTGAAACTGCCGCAATAAATCACGCGCTGGTACTGGTCCAGTGCCTTCAGGGCCGCCAGCGGCGCGCTGTGGTAATTGAATTCGCTGTCGTAATCGTCTTCCACCACCCAGGCGCCGCTGTCGTTCGCCCATTCCAGCAAGGCCAGGCGGCGCGTGACGGACATGGTCACGCCCAGCGGCGACTGGTGCGCCGGCGTCACATAGGCGAGGCAGGCGTCCGTGTGCGCGGCCAGGGCGGCGCAATCGATGCCCCCGGCATCGACGGCAATATCCACGGGCACGGCGCCGGCCAGGGCGAACAGGGCGCGCGCAGCCGGATAGCCCGGTTCTTCCAGGCACACCTTGTCGCCATCGCGCACGATGCCGCGCGCCAGCAAGTCGATCGCGTGGCGGATGCCGGTGGTAACGACAATGTCTTGCGGGTCGCAGCGGATGCCGCGGTACTTGGCGAGGAAGTCGGCGATCTGCTGGCGCAGCTGGGGCAAGCCAGCCGGATCGGCGCTGCACAGCTGCTCCGGCGTGGCGGCCGCCAGCGCCCGCGTGGCGCACTTGGACCAGGCAGCCATGGGAAACAGGCTGGCGTCGGCACGCCGCGCCACGAAGGGCAAGCCGTCGCGCACGCCCGTGTCCGGGGCAGGCGCGGGCACGCTGGCTGGCGCGGCCGGGGCGGTATCGCCGAAGCCTGCCATCAGAAAGCGTTCCGGCACCACGGCGCACACGCGCGTGCCGGAACCGGGCACGCGCGTCACATACGCTTCCGCGTGCAGGCGGTCGAACACGGTTTCGATGGTGCCGCGCGACAACTCCCACCGTTCGGCCAGGGTGCGGCTCGATGGCAGCCGGCTGCCCGCCGGCAGCATCTTCGTCAGGATGGCCGAGCGCAGCGCTTCATACGCGCCATCCTGCTTGTTGACGCCCGCCTTGTCGAGCCAGCTGGTGGGACGAGGCAAGTCCAGGGCGTGCGGTGATTTTCCTCGCGGCATGATGATCGTCCAAGTGGTCCAATGAGTTTTCTGATGAGTGGCACTTCGCATTACACCACAACCAACCTACTCTCACCGTTCCGGTGCGCCAGCGGGGCGCACCCTTGCAAGGATCGTATAAAACAATGCAGAAACACATCGCTTTATGGGCCTGGGGCGGCATTGTGCTGCTGCTGGTCTGCCTGTCGCGCATCAGCATCGACATCTATCTCCCTTCGCTGCCGGCCATGGCCGACGCCCTGCATGCCAGCGATGCCCAGTTACAACTGACCCTGAGCCTGTTCATGGCCGGCTCCGCCGCCTCGATGCTCGCCTGCGGGCCGCTGGCCGACCGCTACGGACGCCGTCCCGTGTTGCTGGCCGGCACGGGCATTTTTGTGCTCGCCAGCATCGTCTGCACCTTCACCAGCGATGTGCACATGCTGATCGCCGCGCGCGTGCTGCAGGCGTTCGGCGGCTGCAGCGGCACCATCATCGGCCGGGTCATGGTGCGCGACCGCTTCGACCCCGCCACGCAGGCGCGCATGCTGGGCAGAATATCGATGGCGATGGGTTTGTCGCCGATCCTGGCGCCGCTGGCCGGCAGCGTGCTCGACGCGGCGCTCGGCTGGCGCGCTGTGTTTGGCGTGCTGTGCCTGCTGGGTGCGCTGTCGCTGTGGCTGATCGCCGCCTGGGTGCCGGAAACCAAGCCGGCCAGCGTCGTACCACAGGGCAATACCCTGGCGCTGTACTGCCGCCTGCTGGGCGACAGATATTTCCTGCGCTATGCGCTGGCCATCGGCTGTGTGTATTGCACGTATTTCCCCTTCATCGCGGAATCGTCCGTGCTGTTGCAAAGGGGCATGCAGCTGTCGCCTGGCGCGTATGCGCTGGTGTTCGGGCTGACGGTGAGCGGCTATATCGCGGGGTCGAGCCTGTTCCGCGCGCTGGGCCCGCGCCTGGGCGCCGACCACATGCTGGGCGTGGCTGTGCTGCTGAATGTGGCGGGGGCGGCCAGTTTGTTGCTGGCGGGTACGTTGGCGCCGCGGCACGTGGCGTCGCTGGTGGCGCCCATGCTGCTGGTGATGGTGTCGGTGGGCATGGCGATTCCCGCCTGCCAGCTGGCCGTGCTGCAGCCATATGGCGCCCGGGCAGGCAGCGCCTCGGGCCTGTTCTTCTTCGTGCAGATGGCCATCACGGCCGCCTGCGGCGCCGTCATCGCCGCCATCACGGACGGCAGCGAAAAACCGCTGCTGTGGGTGACGGCGGCGGCCAGCGGCGCCTTTGCCCTCGTGTGGCTGCTGACTAAGCCAGTTGCGGCAACGGCACGTTCGCCAGCCACTGCCGCACGGCAGGACGCTGCCACTGGGCCAGCGCATACGCGCGCAGCGCAGGCGGCACGGGCTGGCCGCTCTTGATCAAACGCAACAACATCAGGGCCAGGTCCGTGTCGGCGATGCTCCAGGCGCCGAACAGATGCTCGCCCTGCACCAGTTCGCCCGCGATCTGCAGCAGCTTGGCGCCAGCGGCCTGTGCCGCCGGCGACAGCGGCGCATGGTCCGCGCGGGGCGGGTGGAACACGACGGTGGAATCGCGCTCGTTGCGCAGCACCAGCAGATCGCTGCGCAGCCAGGCCTGCACCTGCCGCGCCCGTGCCCGCTGGCGCAGATCACGCGGCAGCACGGAAGGATAGTCGGGCGCGGCAAAGACGTCGTCGAGATAATCGGCGATGGCGTTCGATTCCGTCAGGATAAAGCCGTCGTGGTCGATGGCGGGCACGCGCTGCGTCAGGCTCAGGGCGCTGAACGGCGGCTGACGCGCCGCGCCGGCGTCCAGGTCGACGTCCTGGACGGTGAAGGGAAGCCGCTTTTCGCTCAGGGCGACATAGGTGGACAGGGCGTACGGACTGATGCGGTTGCGGTCGACATACAAAATGAGGGACATGGCGGGCGTTCCTGTGGATAAGTGAACAGGATTCATCATAAAGCGCCGTGTTAAGCTAACAAAACGAGTTATATTCGACGTTCTAGTTACTTTTATTCACATTAAACGCCATGTCCAGATTGCCGAATTTTTCAGCACTGCGCGCCTTCGAGGCGGCTGCCCGCCACGGCAATTTTTCGCGCGCGGCCGAGGAGTTGCACCTGACGCACGGCGCCATCAGCCACCAGGTGCGCAAGCTGGAAGAAGAGCTGGGCTTGCCGCTATTCCTGCGCAATGGCCGCCATGTGACGGTCACGCCACAGGGGCGGCAATTCGCGCTGGTGCTGGGCAAGGCTTTTACAGAGATCGCCACGGCGGCGCAAGCCCTGCGGCCTGCGCCTGCCAATACGCGGCTGACGATCACCGCGATTCCCTCGTTTGCGGCGCGCTGGCTGGCGCCGCGCCTCGGACATTTCATCGAACGCCATCCCGGCATCGAAGTGGTGCTGCAAACGAGCGGCGCCTTGCAGGACCTGGAAGGCGAAGGCATCGACGTGGGCATCCGCTTCGGCCGCGGCCATTATCCCGGCCTGCTGGTGCAGCCGCTGATGGGCGACGTGTATTACCCGGTCTGCAGCCCCCGTTACCGGGGCGGCAACTTGCCGGCCACGCCGGAGGCGCTGGCGCAGGTGACCTTGCTGCGCTCGCTCGAGCCTTGGCGGCCGTGGCTTGCGGCGGCTGGCTTGCCGCTGGCTGAACCCGTGGGCGGCGTACTGTACGAGGATTTGTCGATGCTGATCCGTTCGGCCATCGATGGCGATGGCGTGGCGCTGGTGCGCCATGTGGTGGCGTTGCAGGAAGTGGCCGCGGGACGGCTGGTGCGCCTGTTCGATATGGCGGTGCCCTGCGCCGACGCGTATTACCTGGTCAGCCCGCCCGCTGCGGCGCAGCGCGGGCCCGTGCACGCCTTCCGTGCCTGGCTGGACGAAGAAATCGCCGCCTTCCAGGCACGCGAAGCGCCCACCTTGCTTACATGACGATCTTGACCATCGGGTGGCCCGACAGCGCCATGTACAGGGCGTCGAGCTGCTCGCGGCTGATGGCGCGCACGGTCACGGTCAGGCCCGTGTAATTGCCCTTGCCCGATGGACGCTCTTCCATGCGGCCCACATGGAAGGTCGGATCGTGGCTGATGACCAGCTCGAGCATGGTCGGCGCGAAATCGACATGCGTCGGACCCATGATCTTGATGGGAAAATCGCTCGGGTATTCGATCAGCGATTCGCTGGGAGGAATCGTCACTTCGGTCGGTGGGGTGGTTTGCATGGGAAATCCAATCAGTGCCGGTCAGAACAGGCAGCGCTTATCGCGCGGCGGCTGCATAAAGGCGTATTGTAGCCAACTTTGGCAGCGCCTGCGCCGGCCGCCATGGCCCCAGGGGCGCGGAAAAAAAAAAGCCAGCTGGGTAAGCTGGCGAAAACTATTTCGTTTGGACAAAATAGCCGGAAAAGTCGATGCTGTCACTTGGAGGATAAGCAGTGGCCGTACTGTAGCCAAACCACGGCAGCTTTACCTCCGGTATGTGACGAACTGCGCATTTCGCGGCTTGAACGTCGATACGGCGCGACAGACGGCACGGCCGTCAGCGCTCCGCTTCCTGCATCCGGCCATTGCGGCCGGGACCGCCGCGCTCGTTGTTGCGCTCAATGTTGCGCTCATTGTTGCGTTCACGGGGCGGATTGGGACGCTCGGCGCTGCGCGCTTCCTGGGGCGGACGGGCGGCAGGGGCCGGCATCGGCGGCGCAGGGCGCGGCTGTGCCACCGGCGGCGGCGCGGGCAAGGATGGCGGCGGCGCCGTCTGCAGCACTTCGCGGCGGGGGCCACGCTCGGCGCGGGGCCAGTCGGCGCGGGGCCGCTCCTCGCCACGCCAGCCGGGACGGGCCACATGGTCATGCACCGGTGGCAAGACCGGCATCGCCGGCATCACGGGCTGCGCCGGCATGGGTGGCTGCTGCGGCTGGGCCGGCACGGGCGGGCGGTTCGGCTGCATGGGATGCGGCGCCAGGTGCGTCTGGCCGTCGTCCGTCTGCAAACGGCCAGGGCGGCTGCCCCAGTCGCGCCGGGGCTCCCGGTCGCCGCGCGGCGCCTCAACGGGACGCTGCCAGTTGCCGGCCGGCGCAGGCGCGGTGCTCAACGGCAAGCTTTGCATGACGGGCGGCGGCATGGTGGTGCGGTTGCGGCGCGGCACGTCGACCGTGCGCGAGGCGCCAAAACGCTCGCCGGGCAGCATCGTCATGCCCGCACGGCGTTCGCGTTCACCCCGCTCACCCATGACCGGGCGGCGCCCTTCGGCCACGCGGTTGATGCGGCGTTCATAGTCCGCGCTGGCGCGGTAGCCGGGCACGTAGTGGTCGTGCGGCGACAGGGGGAACCAGCCGATACCGGGCCCCGGCCGCTGGCCGTGCTGCTGCCAATGGTTGCCGCCGACCCAGCCCACCAGGGCCGGCGCCCAGGGCGCGCGCACGCGCTCGCGGCCCGGCGCCCAGCCCCAGCGGTGGCCCAGCAGCACCCAGCGGCCGTAGTGCGAGGGCGCGTAACCCCACGGCGCATTGTCGACCCAGGTCCAGCCCCACGGCGCGATCCACGTCCAGCGCCCGTCGCTGTACGGTGCCCAGCCGGCAGGCACGCTGCTCGGCAGCCACAGGGGGCCGTATTGCGCGTCTTCCTGCCAGGCGCCGTAGCGGTCCAGCTCTTCATAGCCGGTGGTATCGTCCGTGACATAGCGCAAGGCCGGCGCGGCGGCGGGCAAGGCTTCGGGCCAGTGGTCGAACGCCACGCGCTGCACGGCGCCCGTGCGCAATTCTTCGTCCGTCAACTCGGCGCGCTTGCCGGCACGCAAGGTCACGCTGCCCGTCGCGCCATCCACGTCGGCCGCGCCGTCGAGCACGCTGACAACGCTGGTGCCGGGCTGGCGTCCCGCCTCGATGCGCACCCAGCCCGGCTGGGTCAGGATCACACGGGCCTGGGCCGTGGTCAGCTCGAAGCCGCGCAGCGCGTCCGGGTTGCGCACGCGCACGCTGACCGTGCCATAGCTGAGGTGCAGCTTGAAACTGTCGTCATCGAGTTCGCTCACTTCCAACTCGGAATCGCCATCGAGGCGCACGGCGGCCACGCCCACGCGAAATTCGGCCAGCGCACCGCGCAGGGTGCTCAAGCGGTTATCCGTCGTGACGGGCCAGTTCAAGAGGGCGTTTTGCGCGTCGCCATCGCCGGCGCGCACCAGCACTTGCCCTTCGACGGTGGAAATGCGGCCCACGCGGGCGGGCGGGTCCTGCGCCAGGGCGAAGGCGCACGCCGACGACAGCAGCGCGGCGCACACGGTGCGCAGGAAGGGGAGAGTCAGGGTCGGACGCATGGCAGCGCTCCAGGCAGGACTTACAGGGATGATTGCCACCGATTACATCCGCATTCGACGGACCTCGCAAGCGGGCTTACAAATGTTTGCATATTGACTTCGTTCAGGTTGCCGCCTGGCTGCCCCGCTTGACGAAGAACAGGGCCGCGCCGACGGCTATCAGCAAGCCGCCAAAGAAGCGGTTCTGCTTTTTCACGGCGCGCGCATCGCGGAAAAAGCGCTGCATCGAGGAAGCCAGGAAGGCGTAGCTGTGCATGACGATCTGATCGATCGTACACATGGTGACGGCCAGGATCAGCAGCTGCGGCAGCAGCGGCGCTGCCGGGCTGATAAATTGCGGCAACACCGCCACCATGAAAATGATGCCTTTCGGGTTAGTCACGTTGGTCAGAAAGCCCGTCAGCACGCGCCGGCCCATGGAAGGCACCACGGCGTCGGCATGCAGGTCGCCCGTGACGGCCACCTTGGCGCGCCATTGCGACAGGCCCAAATAGATCAGGTACAGCGCGCCCACCGTCTTGACGATATTGAACGCCACTTCCGAGGCCAGCAGCAGGGAACCGACGCCGGCGCCGGCGATGCCCAGCACCACCAGCAGCCCCAGCTGCAGGCCCAGAATCGTCGCGCTGGCCTTTCTGACCCCGTACGACAGGCCGTGCGACATCGACAGCACGGCGCCCGATCCGGGCGAGACGGCGATGATGGAAGCGGCGATGACAAAGGTGATCCAGGTGGCGAAGTGCATGCGGTGTCCAAAAAATGGTGACGATGAGCAATTTTAACCCGGTCGGTGCGGCCTTGCCGGCGCTCCCTGAGGTAAGATCGCAGTCACACACTTCCTTGCCGTACAACCAAGAATAACATCATGAAAAACAACACTTTCCTCGCTCCACAATTTCCTGCCGCTACCGTGGGAGCGCGCTGAGATGGCCGGCTCCAGTCTGCTGGCCCTGCTCGACGACATCGCCAGCATCCTCGATGACGTTTCCCTGATGACCAAGGTGGCCGCCAAGAAGACGGCCGGCGTGCTCGGCGACGACCTGGCCCTGAACGCGCAGCAAGTGGCCGGCGTGCGCGCCGAGCGCGAACTGCCCGTCGTCTGGGCCGTCGCCGTCGGTTCGCTGAAGAACAAGGCCATCCTCGTGCCCGCCGCGCTGGCCATCAGCGCGTTTGCGCCGTGGGCCATCACGCCATTGCTGATGGTGGGCGGCGCCTACCTGTGCTTCGAAGGTTTCGAAAAGATTGCCCACAAGTATTTGCATCCGGACGACAGCCACAAGGCCGAGCTGGCGCAGGCGCTGCGCGACCCGCAGGTCGACCTCGTCGCCCTGGAAAAGGACAAGATCAAGGGCGCCATCCGCACCGACTTCATTTTGTCGGCGGAAATCATCGTCATCGCGCTGGGCACCGTGGCCGCGGCCACCTTTGCCGAGCAGGTGGCCGTCGTCGTCGGCATTGCCATCATCATGACGGTGGGCGTGTACGGCCTGGTGGCCGGCATCGTCAAGCTCGATGACGCGGGCTTTTATTTGTCCGCGCGCAAGGGTGCAGGCGCGCTGATGGACGGCGTGCGCGGCTTGGGCCGCATGCTCGTGTCGGCGGCGCCGAAACTGATGAAATTCCTGTCCGTCGTGGGCACGCTGGCCATGTTCATGGTCGGCGGCGGCATCCTGACGCACGGCTGGCCGTGGGCCAGCGCGATGCTGCACCATGCGGAAGAAGCGGTGGGCAGCGTGGCCGGCATCGGCCCCGTGCTGGCCGCCGTCACGCCCAGCCTGATCAATGCGGTGGCCGGCCTGATCGCCGGCGGCCTGGTGCTGGCCGGCGTCACCGCCGTGTCCGCTTTGTTGCGCATGATCAAGCCAAGCAAATAAACTTTCTGGTCTGATGAGGCGGCAGGCGCATCCGTGCCTGCCGCCCCGGCCATGCCGACGGCGCCCGCTGCCCATGGAGACCTTATGCAGACTTCCCCCGCCCCACGCCCCAGCAGCGCCTTTATCGGCGCGTCCTGGGCGGCATTGCTGATCGGCATCGTCACTTACCTGTCCGGCCTGTGGAACGCCAGCATGCCCCTCAACGAGAAGGGCTATTACTTCACGATCCTCGTGTACGGCCTGTTCGCCGCCATCTCGCTGCAGAAATCCGTGCGCGACCGCGCCGAAGGCATCGCCGTGACGGGGATTTACTTTGGCCTGTGCTGGATTTCCGTGCTGCTGGCCTTGCTGCTGCTGACGGTGGGCCTGTGGAACGCCACCCTGCAAAACAGCGAAAAAGGGTTCTATGCCATGGCGTTTTTACTCAGCCTGTTCGCCGCTGTGGCCGTGCAAAAGAACGTGCGCGACGTGGCGCGCGCCACGCCGCTCGCACCGCAGGACGTGCCGGGAACTTAAACGCCACCGCCCCGTCTATCTCCGTATCCATGTCGGGAGGGGATGATGGGCGACCAGCAGAAACGTTTGCAGATGGCACTGGAGGCGGCGCACATGGCCATCTGGGATTCGCGCATCGTCGATGGCCAGGTCATCGACGGCACGGTCAGCTGGTCGGCCAAGGGCGCTGCCTTGCTGGGCCTGGAAGAACGCGCGCTGACGCAGCCATTTCGCGCCTTTCTCGACTGCGTGCACGCCAGCGACCGCGACAAGGTCATGACCGTGCTGCAGGACGGCGTGCGCCGGCGCGAAGGCTACGCCCTGCAATACCGCGTCGTCTGGCCCGACGGCAGCGAACATTGGCTGGCGGCCAAGGCGCAAATTTTCATGGATGCCGACGGGCATCCCGAACGCACCCTGGGCATCATCTGGGATATCACCGAGCACATGGAGCGCGAACTTCTGATCGCAGAAAGCAAGGAACTGGCCGAAGTGACGCTCAGCTCCATCGGCGATGGCGTCATCACCACCGATCCTCAGGGCAAGACGCGCTACCTGAACCGGGTGGCCGAGCAATTGACGGGCTGGAGCAACGAGCTGGCGCAGGGCCTGGACATCTGGGAAACCCTCAAGCTCGTCGATGAACACACGGGGGCGCCGCTCGAACACGTGGCCATCAAGTGCTTGCGCCAGCGCCAGGCCATCGGCATTTCCACGCATGCGCAGCTGGTCACGCGCGAAGGGCGGCATATCGCCGTGGAAGACTCGGCCGCGCCCATCTGGTCGCGCGACGGCGAGATCCTCGGTGCCGTCGTCGTGTTTCGCGACGTCAGCCACGAACGCAAGCTGAGCCAGCAGCTGTCGTGGCAAGCCACGCACGACGCCCTGACGGGCCTGATCAACCGGCGCGAATTCGAACATCTGGTGGCCGGCGCCCTGCACACGGCCAAGCAGGACGGCCACACACATGCGCTGCTGTACCTGGATCTGGACCAGTTCAAGGTCATCAACGACACCTGCGGCCACGGCGCCGGCGACGTGCTGCTGCAGCTGCTGGCCAAGATGCTGCAGGGGCGCATGCGCGACAGCGACATCCTGGCGCGCCTCGGCGGCGACGAACTGGGCGTGCTGCTGCCCCACTGCCCGCTCGATCACGCGCGGCAGATCGGCGAACAGCTGCGCCAGTCCATCCGCGATTTCCGCTTCGCCTGGGATAACCGCAGCTTCGAGCTGGGCGTGAGCATCGGCATCGTGGAAATCAACCAGGACAGCAAGTCCATGAGCGAGCTGCTGAGCGCTGCCGACCAGGCGTGCTACCTGGCCAAGGAGCAGGGCCGCAACCGCATCCATGTCTACCAGGAATCGGACGTCATGCTGGCGCAGCGGCACGGCGAAATGCTGTGGATTTCGCGTCTGAACGAAGCGTTCGCACACGATTATTTCCGCCTGTACGCCATGCCCATCGTGCACCTGCACGACCGCGAGGAACACCACGACGAAGTGCTGATCCGTATCCGCAACAGCAAGGGCGACCTGATACTGCCCGGCGCCTTCATTCCCGCCGCCGAACGCTACGACATGATGCTGCCCATCGACCGCTGGGTCATCCGCGCCGTCTGCGCGCATATCGAAAGCGTGCGCGACAGCCTGCCGCCGCTCGAGGCGCTGGCCGAAAGCCGGCGCCGCGCACCGGCCCTGTATTCCGTCAACCTGTCGGGCATGTCGCTGGCCGACACGGGCTTGCACGACTACATTACCGAGCAGTTCGTGCAATTCGCGATTGCGCCCGAACAGATCTGCTTTGAGATCACGGAAACGGCCGTCATCGCCAACCTGCCCAAGGCGCAAGTGTTCATGCGCCAGCTCAAGGCCATGGGCTGCCGCTTCTCGCTCGACGACTTCGGCAGCGGCTTTTCCTCGTTCGGCTACCTGAAGGCCCTGCCCGTCGACTATCTGAAGATCGACGGCGTCTTCGTGCGCGACATCGCCACCAACGCCATCAACCGCGCCATGGTCAAGGCCATCAATGAAGTGGGCCACGTGATGGGCCTGCAAACGGTGGCCGAATACGTGGAAGACGAAGCCACCCTGGCCGTCATCCGCGAGCTGGGCATCGACTATGCGCAAGGCTACGCCGTGGGCGGCCTGCGGCCGCTGACGGCGGGCGTGGATTAGCGGCCAGCTTCAGAGCTCGCAGGCCGGCGCCGCCGCCACGCACTGCGCATCGGGAAACGAGCGCACGCGGTAGCGCACCGGGTAGCAATCGATTTGCTCCATCAGGCCGCCGCCGATGGCTTGCGCCTCGTCCCACGCCAGCAGCTTGCTGCCGCTGCGCTCGCCATGCTCGTCGCGCACCTCGAGCGCCACGACATCGGTGCGCGGCAGCAAGGTATGCACGTCACGGGCCCAGCTGCTCACGGAAACGACGCGCTCGCCCGGCTGCCGTTCGATCAGCAGGCAGCTGGCGACGAAGACATCTTCGCCCGTGCTCGTGTTGAGTTGCTCCCACTCTTCCTTCTGCTGGTTGTAGAGATCGGCGCGCACGATCGTCTGGAAACGCCGCAGCGCCGTGGCGACGGCCGCATCGGCCGGTTCGCAGGCGACGATTTTCCCGTCCCGCACGCCATACAGGGCGGTCGAGACCTGCCGCCCCTCGTCGCGCGCCAGTTGATCGGCCAGAGCCACCATGGCCAGCTGTCCTGCCGCATGGTGCGACGACGCCAGCAGGAAGCGGCCGCGCGTGGGCACCATCACCAGCGGTTCGCCGCCTTCGCAGGCGCGGTACAGCAAGTCCGGCAGCAGCAGGCGCGAAGAATCATAGGCGTCGTTCCAGTCGCCCAGCAGCAAGCCGTTGCCCAACGCGACGAAACTGTGCGCCGTGCGGTCGCGCAAATTGTCCATGGCCGCCGCCAGCGCCTGTTCGAACGTCACGCCCCACTGCGCCAGCGTAGCCTGGCCGATGGTGGCCATATTCGCTTCCGTATCGTAGGCCAGCATGACGACCGCATCCTCGCTGAAGTCCTGGCAGGCAGTGGCAAATGCCGGACGCTGCGGCTCGGTCTGCGCCAGCAGGCGCAGATGGTCGCCCTGCCGGCGGCTGCGCAGTACGGGCATCAGGCTGGCGCGGGCGTCGGCAAAGCTGGATGGCACGCCGGGAGCCGAGTAGATGCTCAGGTAGTGCTGCACGACGTGTGCACGCTGCTTGCGAGGCGCGGCGCAATAGTCGCGGTAGGCATTGTCCAGATTGAAAACATGCCCGTCGTCGCTGCCCGACACGATGCGAAACTGTTCCCGTTCATAGCGGCTGTCGGATGCCAGGCCATCCTGGACGATCTGCCGCAGGACGAGCTGCGCAAAGGCATCGCGCGAGGGAGGGCTGCGGAAAAAATCGAATAAACCCATGGGTCTCCTGAATCCAAAGAAAGCCGCCAAGGCAAATAGTGCCAATTAGCAAAAGAAATAGCCAATTTGGCACTATAAACGAAAAGCTGCCGGGACGAAATGGGACTGGCTTGAGAGCTGCGGCAAATTACCCGAGCCAATCTGGAGGATTTTGATCTACATCAATAAATTTGCGCAGGCGACTCCTTACACTGATCTCCATTCTTGCAATCGTGCAAGTCTTACTTACCAATTGCTCATTTAACCGACCAGGAAGCCGCGACCATGCGACAAAATTTGCCAGTGACTAACCGTGAAGTCCTCGTCCAGGACGACCAGGCCATCGTGTCGAAAACGGATATGAACGGCAATATCGTCTACGTGAATCCGTACTTCAGCCAGGTCAGCGGCTTCAGCGAGGCAGAGCTGCTCGGTTCGCCCCAGAACATCGTGCGCCACCCGGACATGCCGGCCGAGGCGTTTGCCGACCTGTGGGCGTCGATCCAGGCCGGCACGCCGTGGACGGGCCTGGTCAAGAACCGCTGCAAGAACGGCGATTTTTACTGGGTGCGCGCCAACGTCACGCCCATCCGCGAAGCGGGCAAGACCATCGGCTACATGTCGGTGCGCGTGAAGGCCGACAAGGACCAGGTCAAGGCGGCCGAGGAAGCCTACGCGGCCATCCGCAACAAGGAAGGCGGCAACATCGTCATCAAGCATGGCCAGATCGTGCGCCCGGGCCTGGCGCACCTGCTGCACAACCTGACGCACATGTCGCTCAACCTGCGCATCTGGGCCGCCACCTCCATCGTCAACTGCCTGCAGCTGCTGGTGTGCATCATCAGCCTGTTCGCCAGCGGCGGCAAGATCACCAATTACGCCATCTTCGGCGCCACCCTGTTCGGTTTCCTGATCAACGTCTTCCTCTGGTACACCTTGCGCATGTCCGTGCTCAAGCCGCTGGGCAAGGCCCTGAACGGCGCGCGGGCCATTGCCGCCGGCGATCTGTCGGGCAGTTTTGAAACGGACAGCACGGATGAAATGGGCCAGCTGCTGCGCGCCCTGCAACAGATGAACAGCAACCTGATCGCCACCATCCGCGACGTGCGCATCAACGTGGAAACCATGGCCGTGGCCACCAAGCAAATCGCCGTCGGCAATATGGACCTGTCGGGCCGTACGGAATCGCAGGCGGCCAGCCTTGAAGAGACGGCGTCGAGCATCGAGGAATTCTCGTCGACCGTGAAACAGAACGCGGACAACTCGGTGCAGGCGAATGAACTGGCCGTGGCCGCCTCGAAAGTGGCGGTGCAGGGCGGCGAGATCGTTTCCGAAGTGATCACCACCATGGACGACATCAACACCTCGTCAAAGAAGATCGTCGACATCATCGGCCTGATCGAAGGCATCGCCTTCCAGACCAACATCCTGGCCCTGAACGCGGCCGTGGAAGCGGCGCGCGCCGGCGAGCAGGGCAGGGGCTTTGCCGTGGTGGCGGGCGAAGTGCGCAACCTGGCGCAGCGCTCGTCCGTGGCGGCCAAGGACATCAAGCAACTGATCGAAATTTCCGTCGGCAAGGTGGGCGCCGGCATGCTGCAGGTGAACCGCGCGGGCGCCACCATGGAGCAGGTGGTCAGCTCCGTCAAGCAGGTGACGGCGATCATGCAGGAAATTTCCATCGCCTCGCGCGAGCAAAGCATCGGCGTCGACCAGGTCAACCAGGCCATCGCCCACATGGACCAGGTGACGCAGCAGAACGCGGCCCTGGTGGAAGAAGCCGCCGCGGCCGCCACGCGCCTGGCGGAAGAAGCAGCCAGCCTGTCGCAAGCCGTGAGCCTGTTCAATTTCGGCAAGATGCCGCCACCGCGCCGCGTCGCCATGCCCGGCGGCAAGGGCGGCGCCGCGAACGCCGGCAAACCCGCCATGAAACGCCTGGCCGCCTAAACCTTTCAAGACATCAAAACACATCATGCCTACACTCCTCAGCAGTGCTTCCGCCGACCTGGACGCCGTCGTCGAATTCGACCCGGTCATCATCGGCAAGATGAGCCAGTCCGGCCCCCGCTACACGTCGTATCCGACCGCCGACCGTTTCAGTGCCGACTTTGGCTACGGCAATTTCCTCGAAGCGCTGGCCGCGCTGCGCATGCGCGGCGGCCGACGTCCGCTGTCGCTGTACGTGCACGTGCCGTTCTGCGACACCCTGTGCTACTACTGCGCCTGCAACAAGATCATCACGAAAGACCGCAGCAAGGCCGCCACCTACCTCAGCTACCTGAAACAGGAAATCGCCATGCAGGGCAAGCTGTTTGCCGGCATGAACCAGATCGAGCAATTGCACTTCGGCGGCGGCACGCCCACCTACCTGAGCGAAAAGCAGATGGACGAACTGATGGCGCACCTGCGCCAGCATTTCGAGTTCGCTGCCGATGAAGACGGCGAATATTCGATCGAGATCGACCCGCGCACCGTGTCGCGCGAGCGCGTGTTTTCCCTGCGTGCGCAAGGCTTTAATCGCATCAGCCTGGGCGTGCAGGATTTCGACGCGGACGTGCAAAAAGCCGTCAACCGCATCCAGCCGGAAGCGGAAACGGTGGCCATCATGCAGGCGGCGCGCGACGCCGGTTTCCGCTCGATCAGCATCGACCTGATCTACGGCCTGCCCAAGCAAAACCTGGACACGATGACGGAAACCTTGCGCAAGGTGATCAACGCCAGCCCCGACCGCATCGCCCTGTACCACTACGCGCACATGCCGCACCTGTTCAAGCCGCAGCGCCGCATCCTCGACGCCGACATGCCCGACAGCGCCACCAAGCTGGCCATGCTGGGCCTGTGCATCGCGCGCCTGACCGCCGCCGGCTATGTCTACATCGGCATGGACCATTTCGCCAAGCCGACGGACGACCTGGCCGTGGCGCAGCGCCAGGGCCGCTTGCACCGCAATTTCCAGGGCTATTCCACGCGCGCGGAAGCGGACCTGATCGCCTGCGGCGTGTCGGCCATCAGTTCCGTCGGCGCCGTCTACAGCCAGAATGAAAAGACGCTCGACGCGTACTATGAAAAGCTCGACGAAGGCGTGCTGCCGATCGCGCGCGGCATCAAGCTCGATACGGACGATTTATTACGCCGTATCATCATCCAGATGCTGATGTGCAATTTCGAATTGTCGATCGCCACCATCGAGCAGGCGCACCCCGTGAAATTCCGCAGCTACTTCGCCACGGAACTGGAAAAGCTGCGCGAACTGGCGCGTGACGGCTTGCTCGTCATCGAGGAAGACTGGCTGACGGTGACGCCGAAAGGGCGCTTGCTGATCCGCAATATCTGCATGGTTTTCGACCGCTACCTGACCATGGCGCGCGCCAACGCGGCGCCGGACGCGGTGCAGCCGCTGCGCTACTCGAAAACGGTGTAACACCGCCCGATGAACGCCCTCAGCCTCGTGCCCATGTTCCTGGTCGGCCTGGCCGGCAGCGTGCACTGCATCGGCATGTGCGGCGGCATCGTGGGCGCCCTGTCGATCAGCGGCGGTGCCGCTCCCGCGCCAGCGCGCCCCGTGATCGCCATCGCCGTGGCGCGCCCGGCATTGCAGACAACCGTGCAGGCCAATGTGCTGCGCGTGCTGGCCTACAACGGCGGGCGCATAGGCAGCTACATGCTGGCCGGCGCCCTGGCCGGCAGCCTGGCCGGCGCCGGCATGCTGCACATGGCGTCACTGCAAGTGGCCGGCTACTGGCTGGCCAACCTGATGCTGGTGGCGTTGGGCCTGTACCTGATGGATGCCTGGCGCGGCCTGGCCCGGCTGGAAGCGGCGGGCAACGTCGTCTGGCGCCGCGTGCGTCCCCTGCTGAAACCGCTGATGCCCATGGATACGCCGTTCAAGGCGCTGGCCGTGGGCGGCCTGTGGGGCTGGGTGCCGTGCGGCATGGTCTACAGCGCCCTGCTGACGGCCATGATGCAAGGTTCGGCATTGCGCGGCGCGGCCACGATGGCCGCCTTCGGCCTGGGCACCCTGCCCACGTTGCTGGGCATGGGACTGCTGGGCACGCGCCTGCGCACACAGATGCAGCGCCGCCCCGTGCGCATCGCCAGCGGCGTGCTGGTGCTGGGCTTTGGCTTGCTGGGCCTGCTGCGCGCCGCGAATGGCGTCTCGCTGGGCTGGCTCGACGCCCTGTGCGTCACGGGCCATCCATGAAAAGACGCATGAAAACAAACTTATGAATGCAGTTTTACAACCCTCCGCCTGCTTCCATTGCGGCTTGCCCGTGCCCAGCGGCTCGAGCTGGCACGTCACCATCGACGACGTGCCGCGCGCCATGTGCTGCCCCGGCTGCGAAGCGGTGGCGCAAACCATCGTCGACATCGGCCAGAGCGCCTACTACCGCGACCGCGACGAATACGCCGTCAACGCGGCTGACGCCACCATGGTGCCGCCCGAACTGCGTTTGTACAGCAATGACGACGCGCAATTCGCGCGCGACGCCAGCAGCTGCGAAGCGACCCTGTCTGTCGAAGGCATCCGCTGCGCCGCCTGCGTCTGGCTGATCGAACGTCAATTGACGCGCCTGCCAGGCGTGCAGGCGGCCAGCCTGAACGTCGCCACGGAGCGCCTGTACGTGCGCTGGAGCCGCGCGCAGTGCGAGCCGGGCGATATCCTGCAAGCCGTGCGGCAAGTCGGTTACACGGCCTATCCGTATGACGCCGTGCGCCATGGCGAACGCCTGCAAAAAGCCAGCAAGACGCTGGGCCGCCAGCTGTTCGTGGCCGGCCTGTCGATGATGCAGGTGATGATGTACGTGGCACCCGCCTACCTGGCGGCCGAAGACGGCACGCTGGACGACAATATGGCCAGCCTGATGCGCTGGGCCAGCCTGCTCTTGACCCTGCCCGCCATCTGCTATTCGGCCATGCCGTTTTTCCAGGGCGCCTGGGCCAGCCTGCGCGCGCGCACCCTGGGCATGGACGTGCCCGTGGCGCTGGGCATCCTGGCAGCGTTCTTCGGCAGCGTGGTGGCGACGTTTACGGGCCGCGGCGAGGTGTATTACGACTCGGCCACGATGTTCATCTTCCTGCTGCTGTGCAGCCGCTATTTCGAGCTGCAGGCGCGCCGCAAGGCTGCCTCGGCCCTCGAGCGCTTGCAGCACGCCTTGCCCGCGTCCGCCTCGCTGATGGCGGGCTTTCCCGACAACCGCGCCACCACCCTGGTGCCGGCCGGCAGCCTGGCCGTCGGTGACATCATCCTGGTCAAGCCGGGCGAGGCGATCGCCGCCGACAGCGTCATCATCGAAGGCACGAGCGCGCTCGATTTATCGCTGCTGACGGGCGAGAGCGCGGCGCAGCGCCGCAAACTGGGCGAGCGGGTGCCGGGCGGGGCCATCAACGCCAGCGCGGCGCTGATCTTGCGCGTACTGAAACCGGCGCGCGAAAGCACCTTGTCCGACCTGTTGAAACTGATCGAGCGGGCCGGCAGCGGCAAGCCGCAGATCGCGCAGTGGGCCGACAAGGTCGCCGCCTGGTTCGTGCTGGGCCTGCTGCTGTTTGCCGTCGCCGTGTTCGCCTTCTGGAGCTGGCACGACCCGTCGCAGGCGTGGCCCGTGGCCATCGCCGTGCTGGTCGTGTCGTGCCCGTGCGCGCTGTCTCTCGCCACGCCGACGGCGCTGGCGGCCGCCACCGACAGCCTGCTGCGGCGCGGCGTGCTGATCGTCCAGCCGCACGTGCTGGAAACCCTGCACCGCGCCACCCACATCGTCTTCGACAAGACGGGGACATTGACCCTGGGCCGGCCCGTGCTGAAACAGATCGAGGGCCTGGACGGCATGACGGAAGACGACTGTCTGCAGGTGGCCGCCGCGCTGGAGGCGGGCAGCGCCCATCCGCTGGCACAGGCGATCCTGGCAGCAGCGGGAGAAACACCGCGCACGCATGCGGAAAACCTGCAGGAAGTGCAGGGCCAGGGCCTCGAAGGCATCGTCGACGGCGTGCGCTACCGCCTGGGCAATGCGGCCTTTGTCGCCGCCATCGCGGGTCCGCCGCTGGGTGACACGGCCGTCGGCATGCAGGGCATGACGCCGCTGTACCTGGGCACGCAGGGGCGCTGGCTGACGCGTTTCCTGCTCAGCGACGCGCTGCGCCCGGAAGCGCGCGACGTGGTCGCGTATTTCCACCGGCACGGCAAGCAAGTCGTGCTGCTGAGCGGTGACCAGGAAGCGCTGACGCAAAGCGTGGCGGCGGAGCTGGGCATCGCCACGGCGTGCGGCGAATGCCTGCCCGATGAAAAGCTCGATTTCGTGCAGCAATTGCAGGCGACGGGCGCCGTGGTGGCGATGGTGGGCGACGGCATCAACGACGCCGCCGTGCTGAGCGGTGCCGACGTGTCCTTCGCCATGGGCTCCGGCGCCGCGCTGGCGCAAGCGCATGCGGACACGGTGCTGCTGTCGAGCCAATTGGTGTCCGTGCTCGACACGGCCAAGACGGCCGCGCGCAGCATGCGCATCATCCGCGAGAACCTGGGCTGGGCCACGCTGTACAATCTGACGGCCATCCCGGCCGCCGCGCTGGGCTTCTTGAACCCCTGGCTGTCCGGCGTCGGCATGGCTGCCAGCTCGGCGGTCGTCATCGCCAACGCCCTGCGCCTGCGGAAAGCCTGAACATGGAAGCACTGTATCTCCTCATCCCCCTGAGCGTCGTGGTCGTCTTCATCGCCCTGTGGGTGTATTTCACGGCCTCGGACAGCGGCCAGTTCGACGACCTCGTCGGACCGGGCCTGCGCGTGCTGCAGGATGACGACACGACGGTCAAGCCGGCGCCCGGCGAACCGCATCCCTGACCTCACCGCCCGGCCGGCGTCCCGCACGCCATGGCCGGCGCGTCTGCTCCACATGCCCTTTTTGCAGGGATCTTGTACGGCTTTTTTGATCGAAATATCACTTTATTTCGATGCCAGTTCGCTACGCTTATTTCATCCGGGGAATTTTGATCCACATCAAAGTTTTTTCGCGGTCAAACACTTACTCTCTGGCCACCATCATAAATAGTAATTCCAGGGAGAGTCTTTGTGGATCAATCGCTGAACTATAACTACAAGATCGTGAAGCAATTCGCGGTCGCTACTGTGGTATGGGGCATCATCGGCATGCTGGTTGGCGTTATCATCGCCGCTCAGCTGGCCTGGCCTGCCCTGAACCTCGACATACCATGGCTGACATACGGACGCTTGCGTCCGCTGCACACGAATGCGGTGATTTTCGCCTTCGGCATCTGCGGCCTGTTCGCCACCTCGTACTACGTCGTGCAACGCACCTGCCAGGTGCGCCTGTTTTCCGACAAACTGGCCGCCTTTACCTTCTGGGGCTGGCAAGCGGTAATCCTGTGCGCGGTCGTCAGCCTGCCCATGGGCCTGACCCGCGGCAAGGAATACGCCGAGCTGGAATGGCCTATCGCCATCCTCATCGCCGTCGTCTGGATCGCCTACGCCATCGTCTTCTTCGGCACCCTGATCAAGCGCAAGGTCAAGCACATCTACGTGGCGAACTGGTTCTTCGGCGCCTACATCCTGGCCGTGACGATTTTGCACGTGGTCAATGGCGCCGTCATGCCAGCCTCGTTCACCAAGTCGTATTCCGCGTATGCGGGCGTGCAGGACGCCATGATCCAGTGGTGGTACGGCCATAACGCGGTGGGCTTCATCCTGACCGCCGGCTACCTGGGCATGGTCTACTACTTCATCCCGAAACAGGCCGAGCGCCCCGTGTACTCGTACCGTCTGTCGATCGTCCACTTCTGGGCGCTGATCTTCACCTACATGTGGGCGGGCCCGCATCACCTGCACTACACGGCATTGCCTGACTGGACGCAATCGATCGGCATGGTCTTCTCGCTGGTCCTCCTGGCGCCAAGCTGGGGCGGCATGATCAACGGCATCATGACCCTGTCGGGCGCCTGGCACAAGCTGCGCACCGATCCGATCCTGAAATTCATGATCGTCTCGCTGTCGTTCTACGGCATCGCCACCTTCGAAGGTCCGATGATGTCGATCAAGACCATCAACTCGCTGTCGCACTACACCGACTGGACCGTTGCCCACGTGCATGCGGGCGCCCTGGGCTGGGTGGGCTTCATCACCATGGGTTCGATCTACTACCTGCTGCCGCGTCTGGCGGGCCGCACGCAGATGCACAGCACGCGCCTGGTCGACGTGCACTTCTGGGTGGCCACCATCGGCATCGTGCTGTACATCGCCGCAATGTGGATCGCCGGCGTGATGCAGGGCCTGATGTGGCGCGCGGTCAATCCGGACGGCACCCTGACCTACACCTTTGTCGAGAGCGTGAAAGCAACGTATCCGTACTACGTGGTGCGCGTGGCCGGCGGCCTGCTGTACCTGTCGGGTATGTGCATCATGGGCTACAACACCTGGATGACTCTGCGCGGCAGCAAACTCCCCGTCGCCCGCATTCCGGAACTGAACGCGGCGCACGCCTGATAGGAGCGAAAGCAAATGAAATTTTCACATGCATGGATTGAGAAAAACCCCTGGCTGCTGATCGCCCTGGTCACGGTGGTGATCAGCATCGGCGGCGCCGTCGAGATCGTCCCCCTGTTCTTCCAGAAGAGCACGACGGAGCCCGTCGCCGGCCTGAAGCCGTATTCGCCGCTGCGCCTGGCGGGCCGCGACATCTACGTGCGCGAAGGCTGCTACAACTGCCATTCGCAGATGGTGCGTCCGCTGCGCGCGGAAACGGAACGCTATGGCCACTATTCGGTCGCCGGCGAGTTCGTCTACGACCGTCCGTTCCAGTGGGGTTCCAAGCGCACGGGGCCGGACCTGGCCCGCGTGGGCGCCCGCTACAGCGACGAATGGCACCGCACGCACTTGAACAACCCGCGCGACGTGGTGCCCGAGTCGAACATGCCGGCCTACCCATGGCTGGCGAAGACCAAGCTGGTGCCTGACGACATCATGCCGAAGATGCGCGCCCTGAAACGCCTGGGCCAGCCGTACAGCGACGAAGAGATCGCCGCCGGCCCCGCGCAGCTGCAGGACAAGACGGAAGAAGACGCCCTGGTCGCCTATCTGCAAGGCCTCGGTACATTAATCAAAACAAGGAATTAGCATGGCAATCGAAAACCTGTTTGACAGCGCCAGCAGCGTCATGACGGTGGTTTCCTTTATGACATTCGTGGGCATCCTGTGGTGGACGTTCAGCCGCAGCAATGGCGACTTCGACGCGGCGGCACGCCTGCCGTTCGCCGACGAGGCGCTCGACTATCCGGCCGATGCCGCGCCGGCACAAGGGGAGCGCAACCATGGCTGACTTTACCAATGGCTTCTGGAATATCTACATCGTCGTGCTGTCCCTGCTGGGCATCATCGGCTGCGGCGTGCTGCTGTACTCGCAGTCGAAAGTGAAAGTGGCCGCCGGCGCCCCCGCCGACGGCACCACGGGCCACGTGTGGGACGAGGACTTGAAGGAACTCAATACGCCGATGCCGCGCTGGTGGATGTGGCTGTTCTACATCACCATCGTCTTCGCGCTGGCCTACCTGTTCCTGTACCCGGGCCTGGGCACCTACGCCGGCAGCCTGGGCTGGAAATCGACGGGCCAGTACGAGGAAGAGCTGAAGAAGGCGGAAGCCGACTACGGCCCCCTGTTCAACAAGTACCTGAGCCAGGACTTGAAGACGGTGGCCGCCGATCCGCAGGCGCAAGCCATCGGCCAGCGACTGTTCCTGACCTACTGCGCGCAGTGCCACGGTTCGGATGCCCGCGGCAACAAGGGCTTCCCCAACCTGACGGACAAGGACTGGCTGTATGGCGGTGATCCCGACATCATCAAGACCACCATCATGCACGGCCGCAATGGGCAGATGCCGCCGATGGGCGCCGCGCTCGGTTCCGAAAAAGATGTCGAGAACGTGGCCCATTACGTGCTGAGTCTGTCCGGTTCCACGTCGGACCCCGTCAAGTCCGTGCTGGGCAAGGCCAAGTTCGGCGCCTGCATGGCCTGTCACGGCGCCGATGCGAAGGGCAACCAGATGCTCGGCGCGCCTAACCTGACGGACAAGATCTGGCTGTACGGCGGCAGCGCCGATACCATCATGGAAACCGTGCGCAAGGGTCGCAACAACACCATGCCGGCCTTCAGCGACTTCCTCGGCGAATCCAAGGTACACGTGCTGTCGGCGTATGTCTGGAGCCTGTCGAATCCCCAGACGCCCGTGAAATGATGTAATGGAACCTCAAGTCATCAAGATGTATGCGGCCCGCGAGCAAATCTACCCTCGCGAGGCCAAAGGACGCTACGCTACCTGGCGATGGGTATGCGTATGGCTTACCCAGCTCGCGTTCTACGGCTTGCCGTGGTTGACCTGGAATGGCAGGCAAGCCCTGCTGTTCGATTTGACCACGCGCAAGTTCTACATTTTCGGCGTCGTGCTGTGGCCCCAGGATTTCATCTATCTGGCGGCCCTGCTGATCATCTGTGCGTATTTGTTATTCCTCGTCACGGCCATTGCCGGGCGGGTGTGGTGCGGGTTTTCTTGCCCGCAAACGGTATACACGGAAATCTTCCTGTGGGTCGAACGCCGCATCGAGGGCACGCGCAGCGCGCGCATGGCCCTCGACAAGCAGGGCCCCTCCGTGCGCAAGGCGTTCAAGAAGACGGCCAAGCACCTGGTATGGGGCGCCATCGCCCTGTGGACGGGCTTTACCTTTGTCGGCTACTTCACGCCGATCAAGGAACTGGCGCGCGAAGTGACCACCCTCAATTTCGGTCCCTGGGAATGGTTCTGGGTCTTGTTCTACAGTCTGGCAACCTACGGCAACGCGGGCTGGCTGCGCGAGCAGGTGTGCAAATACATGTGCCCCTACGCGCGCTTCCAGAGCGCCATGTTCGACCAGGACACGCTGATCATCACCTACGATGCCAAGCGCGGCGAACCACGCGGCGCCATGAGCAAGAAGGCCGGCAACAACGACAAGCTGGGCGACTGCATCGATTGCACCCTGTGCGTGCAGGTGTGTCCGACCGGTATCGATATCCGCAACGGCCTGCAGTATGAATGCATCGGCTGCGCCGCCTGCGTCGATGCCTGCAATACCGTGATGGACAAGGTCGAGCGGCCGCGTGGCCTGATACGCTACAGCACCGACCATGCGATGGAAAACAACTTCAATTCGAAGCAGATCCGCCAGCGCGCCATGCGCCCGCGCGTGCTGATCTACACGTCCATCCTGGCCCTGATCATCATCGCCGTGTGTACGTCGCTGGCCCTGCGCACGCCCCTGAAAATGGACGTGATCCGCGACCGCGGTTCGATGGGACGCGAGGTGGAAGACGGCATGATCGAAAACGTCTATCGTCTGCAGATCATGAACACCTCGGAGCAAAGCCAGCATTTCAAAATCAGCGCTTCCGGCTTGCCGGGTCTGACCTTGCTGACGCGCGACGAAGTGACCTTGCAGCCGACGGAAACGCTGGGCTGGCCGATCCGCCTGCGCGTGCCGCACGGCGTCGGCGAGAAGGGCTCGAACAAGATTGCGATCGAATTGCACTCGCTGGACGACCCGTCGCTGCATGTGCGCGAAAGCGCGGTGTTCATCGTGCCGCGGTGACGTTGATTTGGGGTCGGCCCCTCCGGGTCCGACCCCGTTATTTCGCCGTAGGGGTATCATCAATCATGCGTTAGGGTCACTTGATTTTCAACCCGGAAGCAAAAGCTGGAGTCGGACCCAAAGGGTCCACCCCCAAGGAGAACACAATGTCCGACAGTCTGAAACTGCAACCTCCCGTTGCCCCCTGGTACAAGCATCGCTGGCCATGGCTGCTGATGATCGGTCCCGGCCTGTCCGTGGTCGTCGGCAGCTTCATGGGCTATATCGCGTTTACGCAGCCCGATGCGCTGGTGGTGGGCGACTATTACAAGCAGGGCAAGGCGATCAACCAGGATTTGAAGCGCGACACGATCGCCAGCGACCTGGCCATGGATACGACCCTGTCGTATGACGTCGCTGCAGCGCGCCTGAGCGGCTCCGTGCACAGCTTCGGCAAGGCGTACCAGGGGCCTTTGCAGCTGCACCTGGCGCATGCGACCCTGCCGGAAAAGGATATCAAGCTGCTGGTGCAGCCCGATGCGGCCGGCAATTTTTCCGTGGCGCTGCCGATGCTCGAGCGCAGCCGCTGGCAAGTGCTGGTGGAAAACGACAAACGCGAGTGGCGCCTGTCCGGCATCTGGACCTGGCCCGTGCAACGCAGCATCGCGCTGCACGCGGATGAAGAGCTATAACGTACAGCGCCGGGAAAAAACCGTAGCGAGCGGCAGTGATTTGTGGCTGAGAAGCACAGCTGTGCTATAGCACAGCGAGCATCGCAGGCCGCAAAGCACGACGCGCAGTAGGTTTTGACGGTGCTGTTACTTGCAGACGTCGGTGCCGGCTGTAATAGCTTTTAACTTGGCCGGCTGCAAGATCTCGATCTCGCGGTTGGAAACGCGCAGCCAGCCTTCCTTCTTGAATTTCGACAATAAACGGCTGACGCTTTCGATGGTCAGGCCCAGGTAGTTGCCGATTTCCTCGCGCGACATGCGCAACTGAAATTTGCTGGCCGAATAGCCGCGCGCTTCATAGCGCGACGCCAGGTTGACGATAAAGGCGGCAAAACGCTGCGTCGCCTGCATGTTGCCCAGCAACAGCATGACACTTTGCTCGCGCGTGATTTCCTGGCTCATCATGCGGTGGAAATGGCGCAGCAGGGTCGGCATATTGCCCAGCAATTGTTCCAGGCTGGAAAACGGGATTTCACACACTTCACTGTCTTCCAGCGCCACCGCATTACAGTGGTGACGGTCGGCGCTGATGGCGTCCATGCCCAGCAGTTCGCCCGCCATCTGGAAACCCGTCACCTGCTCTTCGCCGCCCGGATTGATCTGGTAGGTCTTGAAGTGGCCCAGACGGATCGCATACAGGTTCTGGAACGAGTCGCCGATGCGGAACAGCGAAGCGCCGCGCACGATCTTGCGGCGGCGGCCGATGATCTGGTCCAGTCTGTCCATGTCGCCCACGTCGAGGCCCATCGGCAGACACAATTGATGCATGCTGCAGGTCGAGCATCGCGCACGCAACGCTTCCACGGTCACTGTGGGCGAGGTTGGAGTGAGTAGCGCTTCAGTCATGTCGGTACCTTTTAGAAAATGCAACAACAAGTTTACTGCATACAGGGTTGCCGTGTACCAATTTCACCGCAATTTCGCTGAATAAACGACGTTCCGACTTTAATTATATGGCAACATCGTCAAAAGCCCATGCGGAGAGGGCAATTTGCGTGGCGGCGCTTGCCAAGCTGGGGTATTGATAGGAAAATTCCTGACAGCATTATCTGCCGCCTGTGCCGCCCGGTACTGAAAAGGAAATCATGAAGCCTCTCGGCATCAAAGCAAAAGTCGCGCTGGCCACCAGCCTGACCTCGATCGCCATGATCGCGCTGGTCACCATGATCCAGGTGCAGCACATGCGCGACGATTTCACCAAGGTACTGTTGAGCCAGCAGTCGTCCCTGATCAGCCGCACCGCCGCCGAGCTCGACGACAAGCTGGGCATGCTGCTGCAGATCGTCACCCTGACGGCCCGGCAGCAGCCGCCGGAACTGATCGCCCAGCCCGCCCAATTGCGCGAATACTATTCGCGCCGCTCGATGCTGGTGCTGTTCGACGACGTGCTGGTGCTCGACGCGCACGGCGCCGTCGTGGCCGACATGCCGGAAGTGGCGGGGCGCGCCGGCATCAACGTCGCCGAGCGCGAGTATTTCCAGACCGTGCTGCGCACGCGCCAGCCCATGATCACCGAGCCGATGCTGGGCAAATCGAGCGGCATGCCCATCGTGCAGATGGTCGCGCCCGTGCTGGGCGCCGATGGCCAGGTGGCCGGCGTGGTGATCGGCGTGCTGCGCCTGTACAAGGATAACCTGCTGGGGAGGTTGCGCTCGGAAAAGATCGGCAAGAGCGGCTATTACTTCGTCCTCACGCGCGGCGCCGTGCCGCGCTATGTGCTGCATCCCGACACCAGCCGTTTGCTGCAGCCGCGCCTGCCGAACGCCAACCTGACGACCACCCGGCTGCTGAAGGACGATGGCGAAGGCACCATGGTCAGCACCAACAGCCGCGGCATCACGGCCGTCAACAGCTTCAAGCGCCTGAAATCCGTAAATTGGCTGCTGGCCGCCTCGCTGCCCCTCGACGACGCCTTCGAACCGTTCGACGGCGTGCTGTACCGGCTGGTGCTGTGGAGCATCCTCGCCTCGCTGCTGGCGGCAGCCGTGCTGGGCTGGGTCACCGTGCGCCTGCTCTCGCCGCTGGTGCGCCTGCGCGACACCCTGCAGGCGCTGCGCACCAGCGGCAGCCGTTTCACCCCCGTTCCCGTGCAGCAGCGCGACGAGATCGGCGAGCTGACGGAAGCGTTCAACGGCCTGATGAGCGAGCGCGACCGCCTGCAGCAGGAGCTCGAATCGCGCGCGGCGGAGCTGGAACAGGAGCGCGACCGGGCCGAGGCGGCCAACCGCGCGAAGAGCGATTTCGTGGCCAACATGAGCCATGAAATCCGCACGCCCCTCAATGCCGTGCTGGGCATGGTGTATTTGCTGGGCAATACCAAGCTCGATACGGAACAGCGCAAGTATCTGACCATGGTGCGCGTGGCGGGCCAGTCGCTGCTGGGCATCCTCAACGACGTGCTCGATTATTCGAAGATCGAGGCACGCCGCATGGAATTGTCGCCCGTCGAATTCGACCTCGACGAGGTCATGAACACGCTGGCCACGACGATGACGATGAATGCGGGCGAAAAGGAGCTGGAACTGGCGATTGCCGTCGAGCCCGACGTGCCGCGCCGCCTCATGGGCGACGCCCAGCGGCTGCAGCAAATTCTCGTCAACCTGGCCGGCAATGCGATCAAGTTCACCGAGAGCGGCGAAGTGGTGGTGGCCGTCAGCCTGGCCGAGAAAGACAAGGGCCGCGCCTGGCTGCGCTTCGAAGTGCGCGACACGGGCATCGGCATGACGGAGTTGCAGCAACAGCAGCTGTTTGCCGCGTTTTCGCAGGGCGACCAGAGCATCACGCGGCGCTTCGGCGGCACGGGCCTGGGCCTGGCCATCAGCAAGCAGCTGATCCACATGATGGGCGGCGACATCGCCGTCGCCAGCAGCGAAGGCAAGGGCAGCCGCTTCTGGTTCAGCGTGCCGTTCGAGATGCTGGCGCAGCCGGCCGAAACGCGGCGCACGCCGACCCTGGGCCAGCTGCGCCTGCTGGTGGCCGACGACAACCGCACCACGCGCGAACTGATCGTCAAGCTGATCGAGGCATGGGGCTGGCTGGCCGACGAAGTGGACTCCGGCTTTGCCGCTATCGAACTGTACCGCGAGCGCCTGGCGCAGCAGCAGCCGTACGACGTGGTGCTGGCCGACTGGCACATGCCCGTGATGGACGGCCTGGCCACGGCCAAGGCCATCCGCCAGGCAGCCAGCGGCCAGCGCCAGCCCATCGTGGTGATGGTCAACGCCTTCGCCCGCAACCACCTGGAGGAAATCTCCAGCGCGGCCGAGGCCGACGTCGTGCTGATGAAGCCCATCACGGGCTCGAGCCTGTTCGACGCCCTGCACCAGGCGCTGATTACCAAGCACGACGGCGGCGAGCAGCGCATGCTGCAGCAGCCGCTGGGCACGGAACTGGCCGGCGTGCATTTCCTGCTGGTGGAAGACAACCATTTGAACCAGGCCGTGGCGCGCGGCATCCTCGAACACATGGGCGCCACCCTCGACGTGGTGGGCGACGGCTTGCAGGCCGTGGAACGGCTGCGCACGGAAGCGCTGCGCTACGACATCGTGCTGATGGACATGCAGATGCCCGTCATGGACGGCTTCAGCGCCACCCACATCATCCGCACGGAACTACGCTTGAGCCTGCCCGTGATCGCCATGACGGCCGGCGTGCTGGCGTCCGAGCGCGAGCGCTGCATGACGGCCGGCATCAGCGATTTCATCGCCAAGCCCGTGGTGGTGGAAGAGATGATGGAAGTGATCCTGCGCCACCTGCCCAAGCGTCCGCCAGTGCAGACGGCCGGGCCGGCGCCCGTCGCCGATGAGGAAGTGTTTTCCATGGCGCCGCTGATGCGCGTGATGGGGCGCGACGCGAAGGGGCGCGGCGTGCTGCGGCGCATGGTGGAAGACGCGCTGAACAAGGGCATGACGCCCATGCGCGATGCCGAAACAGCCTTGCAGGCAGGCCGCCACAGCGACGTGGCGCGCATCCTGCACAGCGTGCGCGGCTCCGTCGGCACCCTGGGCACGAAACGCCTGATCCGCACCGCGTTCGCCACCGAGGAAGCCATCGATGCGGGCCGCCTCGACGAGGTGCCGGCGCTGCTGGCGCAGACGGCGCAGGAACTGGAGCAGGCGCTGGCGGCGGCGGCCGATTGGTTGTCCAGGCTGAAGGATTAAGCCTGCAACGTAAAACTGGGGTCTGCCCCCGGAACCTTGTCGGATTACGCGCTTGCGCGCTAATCCGACCTACCCCATTTACGCCGGCACGCCCAGGATCACGCTGGACGCCTTGAAAATCGCCGTCACACTGCTGCCGATCTCGATGCCCAGCTCGGTGCTGCTCTGGTTGGTGATGATGGCGGCGATGGTGCCGCCACGGGGCAAGTCCAGCACCACTTCCGTGTTGACGGCGCCCGTCTGCACGCGCGTCACCAGCCCGGCCAGCTGGTTGCGTGCGGAAAAGCGCGCGCCTGCGCTGTCGGCCACGAGGATGATCGACGATGCCTTGATCAGCGCAAACGCTTCCGCGCCCGGCACCAGGCCCAGGCTGGCGCTGCTGCCTTGCGTGACGATGGCCACGATGTGCTGGCCACCGGGCAATTCCAGCGTGACTTCGTCGTTGACGGCGCCCTGTTTCAGTTCGGCCACCTTGCCCAGGAATTGGTTGCGTGCCGTGGTTTTCATGGCCATTCTCCGTATGAGTAAAAGATCGTCGGCGATGCCTTCGGCCTGGCTGCCCAGCTGGCGCAGGTAGCGCGCATGCTCGCGCTCGATGATGCGGAAATTGTCGACCAGCTGGCGTCCCCGTTGCGTCAGCCGCGTGCCGCCGCCGCCCTTGCCGCCCGTCAGGCGTTCGACCAGCGGCTCGCCCGCCAGGTTATTCATCGCGTCGATGGCGTCCCAGGCCGCCTTGTAGCTCATCTTGACGAGCTTGGCCGCCTGCGTGATGGAGCCGCATTCGGCGATGGCGCCCAGCAATTCCACCCGACCGGCGCCACCCAGGTGCTCTCCGCCCACCGTCATCCATACCGAGCCTTGCAGGCCGATTTCCGCTGCCGCTGATTTATCCAATGCGCTCACCCAATGCCATGTGTTCTTCTCTGTTATCGATCTGTCCGTCGCGCAAGTACAGCACATGCTCGCCCAGGATGCGCGCATCTTCCGGATCATGGGTGATCAGGATCATGGGCACGTCCAAGCGCTGCTGCCACTGGCTCAGTTCCAGGCGCATTTTGACACGCAGGGCCGGATCGAGGGCGGCGAACGGCTCGTCGAGCAGCAGCGCGGCCGGCTCGGCCACGAGCGCCCTCGCCAGCGCCACCCGTTGGCGCTGGCCTCCGGACAACTCGTCGGGAAACTGGTGCGCCAGTTCCTGCAAGTGGAATGCGTCCAGCCAATGCTCGACCCTCTGCAATTTTTCGCGCGCACGCGGATTGAACCAGCCGCGCGCCAGGCCGAAGCCCACGTTCTGGCGCACCGTCAGATGCGGGAACAGCGCGTAGTCCTGGAACAGGTAGGCGACATTGCGCTGCTGCGGCGGCAAGTTGATGCCGGCGGCCGAGTCGAACAGCGTGCGCCCGTTCAGGCGGATATGGCCCGCATCCGGTGTAAACAGTCCGGCAATGGCTTTGAGGGTCATGCTCTTGCCGGCGCCGGACGGGCCATACATGGCGATGCGCTGGCTGCCTGAGGTGCATTGCACGTGCAGGTCGAAACGGCGTTTGCCGGAGCGCAAGGTAGCGCGAATGTCGAGGTCGAGTTGCATGGGCGTCATCATAGGCCTCATTTGTGCGCGACGCGCCCGGGCGCCAGGCGGCCAGCCGACAGCAGCACCACGATGCAGACTAGCGAGATAATCACGACCAGCGTATTGGCCACGTCATCCTGGCCCGCCTGCACGGCTTCATACACGGCGACGGATAAAGTCTGCGTCTTGCCGGGAATGCTGCCGGCCACCATCAGGGTGGCGCCGAATTCGCCGAGCGCGCGCACAAAGCCCAGCAGCACGCCGGCCAGGATGCCGCGCCAGGCCAGCGGCAAGGTGACGCGGAAGAAAATCGCCAGCTCCGAAATGCCCAGCACGCGGGCCGCCTGCTCCAGCTGGCCGTCAACCGCTTCGAAGGCGGCGCGCGCGGGCTTAAAGACGAGGGGAAAGGCGACCACCGTGGAAGCGATCACGGCGCCCTGCCACGTAAAGATCAGGTTGATGCCGAAGTTGTCCTGCAGCCAGATGCCCAGGGTGCCGCGCCGGCCCAGCAGCACCAGCAGGTAATAGCCGAGCACGGTGGGCGGCATCACCATCGGCAGGGTCAGCAGGGCGTCGAGCAGCTCGCGCCCCGGAAAACGCGTGCGCGCCAGCAGATAGCCCGTACCGATGCCGAGCAGCAAATTGAGCGCCGTGGCCCAGGCCGCAACTTTGAGCGACAGGGCCAGCGCGGTCCAGGCGATATCCATGTACAGTCTTTTTACTTTATGGCTTTTTAAACCCGTACTTGGCCAGGATGGCTTGCGCAGGTGCCGTCTGCAGGTAGCTGACGAAGCGCTTCGCTTCGGCGGCATTGCCGCTGCCCTTGATGGTGGCGATCGGGTACAGCACGGGCGCGTCGAGCGGCACGTCCAGCACCACGTTCACCTTGTCTTTCATGATGGCCGCGTCGGTGGCGTAGACAAAGCCCGCATCGACTTCGCCGCGCGCCACATAGTCGAGCGACTGGCGCACGTTTTGCGTGCCGATGGCTTTCGGCTGCACGGCTTCCCACAGCTTCGCCTTCTTCAGCGCGCCTTCCGAATAGCGGCCGACGGGCACGCTGGCCGGGTTGGCGATGGCCACGCGGGTCACGCCCTTGTGCGTCAGGTCGGCCAAAGCTTTGATGCCCAGCTTGCTATCGTGCGGCACGATCAGCACCAGGCTGTTGCCGACGAAGTCCATGCGGTCGGCCGGCAATACCAGGCCCTGCTTTTGCGCCGCATCCATGGTTTCCTGGTCGGCAGAGGCAAACACGTCGACGGGCGCGCCCTTGACGATCTGTTGCAGCAGCACGCCCGAGGCGGCAAAGTTCAGGGACACCTTGCTGCCCGGATACTGCGCCTCGTAGCTTTGCGCCGCATCCTTGAACGCGTTCGTCAGGCTGGCCGCGGCCGACACGACCACTTCGCCGGCAAGGGCGGAGGTAGCGGCAGTGGCGAGCAGGGTGACGCCAAGCAGGCGGGCGAGGGAGGTGAGGCGCAAGGTGAGGCACATGAGCGTATCCTGAATGAGAAAAGAACCAGGTCCGTAATATACACCGATATATAGCGTTCTGCCATTGCACAGATCAAGCCGGTACCAGGCCGATTCCCTGATATACTGTATATAAACACAGTATATCGAGGTGCACCATGGAATTGACGGACAAGCTGGAAATCCTGGCCGACGCGGCCAAGTACGATGCGTCCTGCGCCAGCAGCGGTGCGCCGAAGCGCGATTCCATCGGCAAGGACGGTTTTGGCGCCACCTCGGGCATGGGGATTTGCCACAGCTACACGCCGGACGGGCGCTGCGTCTCGCTGCTGAAGATACTGTTGACCAATTACTGCCTGTACGATTGCCAGTACTGCGTCAACCGCCGTACCTCGAACGTGCCGCGCGCGCGCTTTACGGTGGCCGAAGTGGTGAAACTGACCAGCGACTTTTACCTGCGCAACTACATCGACGGCCTGTTCCTCAGTTCCGGCATCATCCAGTCGGCCGACTACACGATGGAGCAACTGGTGCAGGTGGCGCGCGAGTTGCGCGAGGTGCACCAGTTCCGCGGCTACATCCACCTGAAAACCATCCCCGACGCCGATCCGGCCCTGATCGCGCTGGCGGGCCGCTATGCCGACCGGCTCAGCGTCAATATCGAATTGCCGACCCAGGACAGCGTGCAGAAACTGGCGCCGGAAAAGAGCGTGCACACAATCAAGCTGGCCATGGGCGCCATCCGCCGCAAGCTCGATGAAAAGGCCGAAGAACCGCGCTCGCCGCGCTTCGCGCCGGCCGGGCAAAGCACGCAGATGATCGTTGGCGCCGACGCCAGCGACGACCAGCAGATCCTCGCCACGGCCGAGACCCTGTACGGCAGCTATAAACTCAAGCGCGTGTACTACTCGGCCTTCAGCCCCATCCCCGACAGCCCGAAAAGCGTGCCGCTGGCGCCGCCGCCGATGCTGCGCGAACACCGGCTGTACCAGGCCGATTTCTTGCTGCGCAGCTATGGTTTCCAGGCCAGCGAACTGCTGCCCGCCAGCGGCGGCAACCTGGCGCTCGACATCGATCCGAAACTGGCGTGGGCGCTGGCGCACCGCGAACATTTTCCGCTGGACTTGAACCGCGCGGCGCAGCACATGATCGCGCGCGTGCCCGGCATCGGCCTGCGTAACGCGCAGCGCATCGTCGACCTGCGCCGTTTGCGGCAAGTGCGCTATGCCGACCTGTCGCGCCTGCGCTGCAGCATGAAAAAGATTGTCCCGTTCATCATCACGGCCGATTACTTTCCCGCACGCGACACCACCGCCTCGGAACAATTGCGCCGCGCCATGGCGGACGCACCGCAGCAATTGAACTTATGGCCGGAGCTGCAGGCAGCATGAGTACGTTCGTGCGGCTGGCGCAATCGTTCGACGCGTGGCGCGCGGCGGCGCGCGAACTGATCGCGCGCGGCGTGCCGCCTGCCGACGTGGCCTGGCAATCGCAGCCCGGCGACGGCGACCTGTTTTCCTCCACGCCAGAGGCCACGGATACCGGCGCGCCACCGCTGCGCCTGCCCCGCCAGCTGGTGGAACTGCTGGAGAGCGCCGCCTGTTTCAACGTGCATGACCGCTGGGCCTTCCTGTATCAGGTGCTGTGGCGCTGGCAGCAGGGCCAGCACGACGTGGTGTCCCCGGCCGACGCGGACGGCGCGCGCCTGCACGCCATGGTCAAGGCCGTGCACCGCGAGGAGCACGACATGCATGCCTACGTGCGCTTCCGCGAGCGGGCCGAAAGTGACGGCGCGCCCCGTTTTGTCGCCTGGTTCGAGCCCACGCACGAGGTGCTGCCGCAGGTGGCGCGCCACTTCGCGCGCCGCATGGGAAAGGCCAGCTGGATGATCGCCACGCCCGGCGCCAGCATGCTGTGGGATGGCGCCACCTTGCACGCGGGACCGGCCCTGCTGCGCGGCGCGGCCGACATCGACGATGCGGGCGAAGCGCTATGGCTGACGTACTACCGCAGCATCTTCAACCCCGCGCGCGTGAATGCGGACTTGCTGCACAGCCATATTCCCTCGCGTTTCTGGAAAAATTTACCCGAAGGCGCCATCGTGCCCGCCATGCTGAGCGGCGCGGCCAACGGCGAGCGGCGCACGGGCCAGACGGCCAGCGTGGGACAGCGGCAGGGCGCCGCCATGATCCCGATCAGCGCAGAGCGGGCCCAACCGGTGCGCGGGGCTGCCACAACACTGGACCAGTGCCGCCGCTGCGAACTGTGGCAGCATGCCACGCAAGCCGTGCCCGGCACAGGCCCGCACACCGCCCGCATCATGCTCGTCGGTGAACAGCCGGGCGACCAGGAAGACCTGGCCGGACTGCCCTTCGTCGGCCCGGCCGGTGCGCTGCTGGACAAAGCCATGCGGGAAGCTGGCATCGCGCGCGACAGCATCTATCTGACCAATGCCGTCAAGCATTTCAAGTGGGAACCGCGCGGCAAGCGCCGCCTGCACAAGACCCCGGCCCAGCGCGAGATCCTCGCCTGCCATGGCTGGCTGGAAGAAGAGATCGAACGTGGCAAACCACAGGTGATCGTGGCGCTGGGCAGCACGGCATTGAAATCCGTGCTGCAGGATGGCGCGGCCAGCATGACGCCGCTGATCGGCACGCCCATCGAACACGACGGGCGCTGGGTGGTGACCGTGTATCACCCGTCATATGTGCTGCGCGCACGGGACGAAGAGAGCCGGCGCCAGGCCTACGCGGTGATTGTCGATGGCTTGCGGCAGGCGCTGCGGCTACTGCAGGAGCCGCATCACGGCGTCGCCGCCGGCACTTCCTGCGCCTCATCGCGCCGCGCATAGCGCTGCGCAATCACGGCGCAGATCATCAATTGAATCTGGTGGAACAGCATCAGCGGCAAAATCACCATGCCCAGCGAGTGCGTGGCAAACAGTACCTTGGCCATCGGTACGCCGCTGGCCAGGCTTTTCTTCGAGCCACAGAAAACGATGGCGATTTCATCTTCCTTGCTAAAGCCCAGGCGGCGGCTGATGAACGTCATCAGGCCCAGGACCAGGGCCAGCAGCACGATGCTGAACAGGCCCAGGGCGACCAGGGTTTCCACCGAGATCGTGTGCCACAGGCCTTCGCTGACGGCTTCGCTGAAGGCCGTATAGACCACCAGCAAAATGGAGCCCTGGTCGACGAACTTGAGCATGGCCTTGTGGCGGTCGACCCAGCGGCCTATCCAGCGGCGCAGGAACTGGCCGGCCAGGAAGGGCAGCAGCAATTGCATGACAATCGATAAAACGGCGTCGACCGACGACTTGCTTTCCGCGCCTTTCGCCACCAGCAAACCCACGAGGATGGGCGCAAGAAAAATGCCGATGAAATTCGAGGCCGAGGCGCTGCAGATGGCGGCCGGCACGTTGCCGCGCGCCATGGCCGTCAGCGCGATCGACGATTGCACGGTCGATGGCAGCGCGCACAGGAACAGGATGCCCACGTACAGCTCAGGCGTGAGGAAGGTCAGCGCCAGCGGCCGCAGGGCCAGGCCCAGCAGGGGGAACAAAATGAACGTGCTGGCCAGCACCAGCAAATGCAGGCGCCAGTGCATGACGCCGGCCACCACGGCTTCGCGCGACAGCTTGGCGCCATGCAGGAAGAACAGGGCGCCGATGGCAACAGTGGTGATATTGCCGAAGACCACGGCCGTCTGGCCCGTGCAGGGCAGGAAGCTGGCCAGCGCCACGGTGACGAGCAGGGCGATGGTGAAGTTGTCGGGTTTCAGATTGCGCAGCAGGGCGGCGGAAGAAAAAGAAGACATGCGGTGGCCTGGTAGCGGCCCAGCCTTGCAACACTGCGCCATGGATGACAAAAAGCGCCGGAATCGGCGCCAGTGCTGGCTATTCTAACCCTATCGCCGGACTACCTGCCTGGAAGCAAGCGTGGCTTGTGGACACAATGGCACAAAAAAAATGCCCTGTCCGCAGACAGGGCAACCCGGAGTAAAGTACAGCGCGAGGGATTAACCGGCGGCTTTGACTTTCAGCTCGTTCTTGATTTCTTTCACGCCGCTCACGGAAGCGACGATCTGCACGACGCGGTCACCCGCTTCGGCGCTCGGTACATCGCCCGACAGGACGACCACACCTTGCTGGGTTGCTACCTTGACTGGCAGGGCAGCGGCTTGCGCATCGGCGCTCAGGGCGGCCTTGGCCGAGGAAGTGATGGTTTCATCAGGGACGGCAGCGGCGGCGTTGGCGGCCACGACGGTGTCAGCAGGAGCTTGTGCTTTTGGGGCGGAGTCAGCTGCATGCGAAGCGGTGATCGAGGCGCCCGACAGTACGATAGCGGCAACCAGGGTATTGAACAGTTTCGATGTTTGCATGGTAGTTCCTCTCAATGAAGTTAAAAGCTTCTTACTTGGATAAAGCAACACTTTGAAGCGTCACATCTACCCATACAGCAAGCACCGTGCCAGCTTTTAATTTCCCTTAAAAATCAAGTACTTATATTAAAATCCGATTTTTCCAGCCCATTTCCGCCGGATCCGGCCCGAAAAAGGGGGCTTTTTGTCGCCTGCCAGCGACAGCTTGTGGCAACAATATCAATGTTTCAGACTAAGACGCTGATTTTTAACGCTTTATTTTTGTCGCTAATCAGCGACAGGGTCGCCGTCGGCCCGGAACAGGGCCGGCGTCAGCTCGTATTTCTGCAATAAACGGTAGAACTCCGTGCGGTTGCGGTCAGCCAGGCGGGCCGCGTCGGCCACGTTGCCGTCCGTCAGGCGCAGCAGCTGGATCAGGTAGTCGCGCTCGAAGCGCTGCTTGGCTTCGTTATAGCTGAGCGCTTCGAGCGACGGCACGCGCAGGGCGCGCTGCACCAGCGACAAGGGCACCAGCGGCGCCGTGGCCAGCGCGCAGACTTGCTCGACGACATTGACCAGCTGGCGCACGTTGCCGGGCCATGGCGCCGCCACCAGGGCCGTGAGGGCGTCGGGCGCGAAGCCGTTCAGGGTTTTTTGGTACTTGGCCGCCAGTTTCTGCAGGAAATGGTTCGCCAGCAGGGCGATATCTTCGCGGCGCTCGGCCAGCGGCGGCAGGGTCAAGGTGACCACGTTGAGGCGGTAATACAGGTCTTCGCGGAATTGCCCTTCCGCCATGGCCACATCGAGGTCGCGGTGCGTGGCGGACAATAAGCGCACGTCGACGGGCCGCGTCTGGTCGGCGCCCACGGGCCGCACGGCCCGTTCCTGCAGTACGCGCAGCAATTTGACTTGCAGCGGCAGCGGCATGTCGCCGATCTCGTCCAGAAACAGGGTGCCGCCATCGGCCGCCTGAAACAAACCTTCGCGGTTGCCCACGGCGCCCGTAAACGAGCCTTTCACGTGGCCGAACAGTTCCGATTCCAGCAGTTGTTCGGGGATGGCGCCGCAGTTGACGGCGATGAACGGCGCCTTGGCGCGGCGGCTGGCGTTGTGCAGCGCGCGCGCCAGCAATTCCTTGCCCGTGCCGCTGGGACCGCGGATCAGGATGCTGGCGTCGGACCCCGCTACCAGCTTGGCTTCGGCCAGCAGCTCGGCCATCTGCGCACTGCGGCTGATCAGTTCGGCACGCCAGCTTTCATCGCCGGACGCGGGCGCCGGCATGACGGTGGACAAGTTGATGGCGTACGCCACCTTTTCCATCAGCAACTTTCCGTCGAACGGCTTCGTCAGGTAGGCAAACGCGCCACGCGCCGTCGCATCGACGGCATCGGGAATGGTGCCGTGCGCCGTGAGCAAAATGACGGGCAGGGCCGCGTGCTGACGGCGGATTTCATCGAACAGGGCCAGGCCGTCGCGGCCCGGCAATTGCACATCGGTAATAACCAGGGCCGGCAATTCCACGGCCAGGCGCGCCAGCGCCGCTTCCGCGCTGCCCACGGCCGTCACGCGGTAGTTGCCCGCCTTCAAGCGGATGGTCAGCAAACGCAACAGGTCGGGGTCGTCGTCGACCAATAAAATGTGGGCGTGCTCGCTCATTTCGCCGCTCCCGCGGCAGGGCGCACGGACAGGCTGCGCTCGATGTTTTTCAGTGCCTCGAGTTTTTCATTGAGCAAGTCGATGCGGCGCTGCGCGTCGCGCAGCTGCGTGTTGAGCTTGTCGATGCTGTCTTCCTGGCGGCGCAGTTCAGCGTACTGGCTGCCGAGCAATTGCGCCAGCGGCGCCAGCAGCTGCGCGTCCTTGCCCGTGGCCGTGGCCAGCGGTTCCAGCAACGCTTGCGCGCGGGCCAGATCGCCGGGGCCGCGCACGGTCGCCTGCAGCATGGCGCGGCGTAGCGTGTTGTGCGGCGCATGATCGGCTTTCGTCAGGTCCAGCTGCGCTTTCGCCAGTTCCGACGGCGTCATCAGGCGCAAGGCACTCTGATACGCGAGCAGTTCGGCCAGCTGGGGGTCGGCCACGACCACCACGCGCGGCGGCGTCTGCACCAGCACGGGCGTCTGGGTGGGGGGCTTGGCGGCGCAAGCGCCCAACAGCAGCGCACAGGCGGCCATGCCGGCCAGGGAAGTTCTCGTCATCATAAGGGCAGTTCTATCCGAAAATGCGCGCCAGCCTGGCGCGGTAAAAGAGTGACGCTGCCATCGTGGGCGGCGATATATTCGCGCACGATGGACAGGCCGATGCCATTGCCGTTGCGCGCGCCGGCCGCCTGGCGCACTCCCTGGTAAAACGGTTCAAAAATACGCGCGGCATCCTCGGGCGCCACGCCGGCCCCCTCGTCGATGCAATCGATGCGCACACGGCCGCCTTCGCAAGCCAGGCTGAAACGCACGGTGCCGCCCTCCGGGCTGAAGCGCACGGCATTCGACAGCAGGTTCGCCAGGGCGGTGGCCAGCTTGTCGCGGTCGGCCTGCACGATCAGGGACTCGCCCTGCACCTCGACCGTCAAACGGCGCGCCAGCCATTGCAGGCGCTGCGCGGCCACCACATCTTGCAGCAAGACCAGCAAGTCGACCTTGCTGTGCGCCAGATGCTGGGCGTCAAAAGCGGCGGTATTGTAGCGCAGCAAGTCTTCGATCTGGGTTTGCAGCGACGCCGTGTTTTGCTGCAGGATGCCGGCGATTTCGCGCTGGCTGTCGCTGAGCTTGCCGGCCACCTCGTCTTCCAGCAAGGCCACGCCTTCGCGCAGGGCAGCCAGCGGCGTCTTCAGCTCATGCGAGATGTGGCGCAGAAAACGTTCCTTGTCGGCATCGAGGTCCGCCAGGCGCTGGCGCAGCCAATCCAGCTGCTGGCCCAGGCGGCGCGTGTCGGCCGGGCCGCCGACGACGATGGGCTGGTCGTAGCGCTTCTCGCCCAGGCGCTCGATGGCCGTCTCGATGCGGCGCAGCGGACGCGAGAGTAAAAAACCGAAGCAGGTGGCCAGCACGGCCGCCAGCAGCACGGCGCCGCCCACCAGCAGGCCCAGCAGGCGGCGCTGGCGCTCCAGCTCGGCCAGCAGCGCGTCATTGCGGCTGCCGATTTCCGTCTTGCTTTCGCGCGCCAGGCTGTCATTGATCTGCGTCATGCGGGCAAACGCGCGGTACACGACGGCGTGGCCATCGCGTTTGCGGCGTTTTCCAGCTTGCAACACTTCCCACGCCGATTGCGCCTGCACCGTCCATTCGTCGGCCAGCTGGGGGGCGAATTCGGGCGTGGCGCGGTTCAGCACTTGCAGTGCCGCCGTCGCTTCCTCGCGCGCCGCCGCGTAGCGCTCGCGGAACACGGGGTCGTCCAGCACGAGGAACTGGCGCGCGCTGCGCTCCATGGCCAGGGTGCGCTCGGACAGGCGCTGCGACTGTTCCGTCAGTGCAATCGCCTGCGCCGCCGTCTCGCGCCCCAGCCGGGCCAGGTGCTCCAGGGTCAGCAGGGCTTGCACGGAAGTAGCCGTCAAGATACCCGTCGTCAAAATGAAGGCGGCAAATAACAGTTGGCGAAAGGAAAGTCGGGACAAGGTAGGCGCCTTCGGTTCAGTCTGGAGTGCAAAAGGCGCATGGTACGCTAAGCCCCCATCCCGGGGCGCCACCTGTCCAAAAATAGTTTATTTTGCAACATTGTTGCTTTTCCGGCGAACAAGCGGGGCCCGGCGGCGGCGCACGAATACTCCTAGTACAATAGGGAAAAACTTCACGCAGGCATCAAAGTAGCCCACGGCCCTGGCATTGCGCCACTTTGCCCCCACATGTGATGCAGCCCCACCGACACTCCGAATCACCTACCGAAGAGATCCCATACCGCATGAGCACATTTGAAAAAGTCAGCAGCAACTTCATTCCAGTCTTGCAGGCAACCATCGAGCAATATGTCGAGCCAGCAACGGGCATGCGCCATATCCACATGCATACCGAGCAGGCTGAGATGGTGTTCCTGGTGGCATTTCCCACTGTGCCGGAAGTGAGCGACGGACGCGCCCACATCCTCGAGCACCTGGCCCTGTGCGGTTCGTCGCGCTACCCGGTGCGCGACCCGTTCTTCTCGATGCTGCGCCGCTCGACGGCCACCTTCATGAATGCGATGACCTATCCGGACCGCACCGTGTACCCGTTCGCCAGCACCGACCGCAAGGATTTCTTCAACCTGCTCGACGTGTACCTCGACGCCGCCTTCTTCCCGAATCTCGATTACCTGAATTTCCGCCAGGAAGGCTGGCGCCATGCCTTCGAAGGCGACAAGCTCGTGTACCAGGGCATCGTCTTCAATGAAATGAAGGGCGCCTTCAACAGCCCCATGCGCGCACTCGACAGCGGCATCGCCAGCGCCTTGCTCAAGGGCACGACGTATGAAGTGGAATCGGGCGGCGATCCGCTGAATATCCCCGAGCTGACGCATGCCATGCTGAAAGAATTCCACGCCAGTCACTACCATCCTTCGCAAGCCGTGATCATGACCGCCGGCAATATCGAAGCGTCGGCCGTGCAGGAGCAGGTCGCCGAGCGCGTGCTGTCCAAGCTCAGCGGCTTTAGCCCGCGCCGCCTGCCGCAGCTGGCCCCCGCGTGGACGGCGCCGCAGGAAAATGTGGTGAAAATTCCGTCGCAGGAAGCGCGCGACGATGAATTCGGCCTGCAATTTGCCTGGCTGATGGGCGAATCGAGCGACCCCATCGCCTACTACCACGCGCATTTGCTGTCGCATGGCTTGCTCGGCGAATCGTCGGCGCCCGTCATGCGCGCCATGGAATCGGCCGGCTATGGCCGCCCATCGGACATGAATGGCCGCGACGCGGGCATCCGCCAGATGGTGTTCCACATCGGCATGGAAGGTTTGACCAAAGAACAGATCGCCGACGCGCACCAGCGCATCTGGGCCGCGCTGGAAGAAACGGCGGAAGAGGGCATTCCCGCCGCCGTGCTGCACGCGGCCTTGCGCGACATCAAATACAGCCAGCGCGAAATCAGCAGCGGCCGCATGCCTTACGGCCTGGGCCGTTTGCTGCACGCCTTGCCGCTGGCCATGTACGACGGCAACGTGATGGACGCCTTCGACAATGCGGCCATCCTGGAAACGCTGGAGCAGCAGATCGACGACCCGGCCTTCTTCAAGCAGCTGGTGCGCGAGCTGATCGCCAACCCGACCCGTTTGACGACGCACGTGGTGCCCGATGCCGCCTATTTCACGGACCGCGCCGCGCAGGAAGACGCCAGGCTGGCCGCCCTGCAGGCGAAGCTGACGGATGCCGAGCGCGAGCACATCGTGGCCGAGTCGGCCGCGCTGGAAGCGCATCAGCAACTGCCGTCGAATTCGGAAGTGCTGCCGCGCATCCGCCCGGGCGACGTCAGCGCCGCGCCGCGCCCGGCCCTGCCGATTCCGCCGGCAGTCGATGGCGCCGTGGCGTTCAGTATCGCCTCAAACGGCATCAGCTATGCCAACGTGCTGTACGACGTATCGGGCCTGCCGGAAGCGTCGTGGCCATGGCTGCGCCTGTACACGGACCTGGCGCCGGAACTGGGCGTGGGCGACATGTCGTTCGATGACGCCAGCGCCTGGCGCCAGAGCATGGTGCCGTCGTTCCACATCGGCCTGGAAGCCATTCCCCGCCCGCAGCAGGCGATGCGCGTGGAATTGTCGTTCTCGGCGAGCGGCTTGCGCGAAGAACACGCGGCGATCGCCGCCGTGCTGTCGGCCTGGATCGCCAAGCCACGCTTCGATGAAGAAGAGCGCCTGGCGTTCCTGATCGAAAGCCTGGTGCAGGACAAACTCTCCAGCCTGGCCGAATCGGGCAACCGCTACGCCATGCTGGCCTCGGCAGCGCCGCTGTCGCCGACGCGCCGCTTCGACGACATCGTCGGCGGCCCGGCAGCATTGCCGTTCTACCGCCGTTTGCAGCAGCTGAGCAAAACGTCGGCAGGCTTGCAGGAAATCGCGCGCGAACTCGACACCCTGCACGCGCACATCATCGCCCAGCAGCCGACCGTGCTGTGCGCGGGCCTGGAGCAGGATGGCATCACGCTGGCACGTCTGCTCGAGTTGCCAGCCGCCAGCAAAGATGCGGCCGCGCCAGCCGTTGCCGCCGCTCCGGCTGCCTTGCCACTGGCCAACACGGCCCTGCATGCGACGAGCCAGATCAACCATTGCTTCGTTTCCTGGCCCGTGCCCGGCGTGCATAATCCCGATGCTTCGGCCCTGGCCGTGGCCGCCGAGCTGATGACCAACCAGGTGCTGCATACGGCCCTGCGCGAAAAAGGCGGCGCGTATGGCGGCAGCGCCAGCTACGCGGCCGGCGCCGGCACATTCACGCTGAGCTCCTACCGCGATCCGCGCCTGGCCGGCACGTTCGCCGACTTCGGCACGACGCTCGACCAGATCCTCGACGGCGATTTCTCGCAAGAGCAGGTGGAAGAAGCCATCATCTGCGTCATCAAGGGCCTCGACAAGCCGCACTCGCCGTACGCGGAAGCGCTGACGGCGTGGAACATGCAGCAGCGGGGCACGACGGAAGCCGTGCGCCAGCAGTTCCGTACCGGCGTGCTCAATTGCACCCTGGCACAGATCAAGGACGTCACGCGCACCTGGCTGAAAAACGGCCAGCAAAGCCGCGCCGCGTTTGCGGGCAATACGACGCAAGACCTGGCCGGCCTGGACGTGGTCGATCTGCTGGCGCTGGCTTCCTAAGCTGGCCGGTGACGTCGGATTACGCGCGGCGTTGCCGCGCTAATCCGACCTACCCGATCTGCCTGAGCCGTAGCGTAGTGTCGGATTAGCGGCGGCACGCCGCGTAATCCGACACCACCACCGATCAGCCAGGTACGGCGCCTGCTTCCATGTACATCAATTCCCACTGATGCCCATCGGGGTCCTGGAAACTGTGGCCATACATGAAGCCGAAATCGATCGGCTCCTTGTAGATGCTGCCGCCCGCCTGGACGGCTTTCGCCACCAGCGCATCGACTTCGCCCCGGCTCTCGGCCGATAAACACACGAGCACTTCCGTCGCCACCTTGGTGTCGCACAGCTGCTTGGGCGTGAATTGCTTGAATTTGTCGTGCGTCAACAGCATCACGAAGATATCGTCGGCAACGATCATGCACGTCGCCGTTTCATCCGTGAAATGGGCATTGAAACTGAAGCCCAGCGCCGTGAAAAACGCCACGGAGCGTTCCAGCGACTGGACGGGCAGATTGACAAAGATTTTGCGGGCCATCATGTCTCCTTGTGGGTCGTAGTTATGGATGCTGCCCACCGATTCTACACCGGCTTTTTACGCGCCCGCGCGTCCCACAGTCTTCGGCGCGTAGCCGAAATAGCGGCTGAAGGCGGCACTGAAATTGGCCGGGTGACGGTAGCCCGTTTGCCAGCCCGCCTGCGCCACCTGGCAACCATTTTCCAGCAGTAACTTTGCCCGCTGCATGCGCAGCGCCAGCAGGGTGCGCTGGGGGCTGTCGTTGTAGCGGTAGCGCCATCCCTGCTTGAGCTTGAACAAACTCAAGCCCGCTTGCGCGCACAGGTAATCGAGCGTGAGTGCCTGCGCCATCTGCTCCTGCATCAGCGCGTAGACGCGTTCCAATTTGACGATGTCGGCCTCGGACCAGCGCGGTACAAGAACGGGCGCAGGCCGCAGTCCCCGCAGCTGTTCCGCCAGGATACTGAGCACGCTGATATGCACGGCCAGCGGGTCCGTCGCGCGCAGCAGCGAGCGGGCGTGCAGGGTAGCGGCCGCCGTGGTGGCCGCATGCGCCAGCTGGCGCGCGCCGCCGTGGGGCAGCAGAGATGCCAATCCCTCCGGCCAGTAGCGCGCCAGCGCGTCTTCATCGACCAGCACGCGCAACTGCGCCGCCCGTTGATGCGCCTCGAAACGGCGCTCGCCGCTGACGTGGCGAAACACCGTCATCGTCGTATGGCCGCCCTGGAAGCGCAATTGTTCGCCATCGCGCGTGGCGTAGGCGGACGCGCCTTCCAGGCCGATGGTGATCACCATGCCGCCCCCGTCGTCATGCTGCGATTGCTCGACGAGCGCAAGCCGTGGCCGGTAGTCGGAATGCACGAGCAGCAAACCCTGGTCGACCTGGCGCTGGTCGGCGCGGCACTCTTTCAACCCCGGGTCCAGCTGGCGCCGCGTCCAGCCTGCCGCTTCCCTCTCCTGTCCCCTCATCGCTCCTCCCCGTTTTCCCGCGCGCCGTCCCGCATACGAAATACGCCGCCGCGCATACAAATGCAAATGATAATTATTCTCATTGTTGCATAAAATGATGCTGATGCCCACCTCGCCGAAAGGAAGATCATGTCATTCGATACGCAACACGCCTTGCAACCGTACTGGGACCTGGCCGTCGCGCCCGTCCAGGCCGATGGACTGGCCGCCGCCCTGGAACTGGGTATTTTCGAGGTGCTGGCAACGCCGCACACGCCGGCGCAACTGGCGGACGTCCTGTCGCTACATGGGCCGCACACGGCCTTGCTGCTGGAATTGCTTTGGAGCATGCAGGTGCTGGAGCGCGATGGGGCCGATGCGGATACGGATGCGAACGCACTACGCTACCGCTGCACGGCCACCACCTTGCAGTATTTCTGCCGCGACGCTGTTGCCTTTTGCGGCGACGCCTGGCTGTACCGGCTGCACGCGCTGCGCCATTTCGCCACACAGCTCAACACCCTGGTGCGCGACGGCGGAAAAGTAACGCCCTACAGCACGGCGAGCGGGGTCAACTGGGCCGCCGCCGCGCAGCAGCAGATCGGCCAGGAGCAGCGCGCCGTCACCATGCGCGCCGCCCTGTGCGTGATGCAGCGCGTCGCCCCGTTTGCGGACGGCAACACGCCGCTGCGCCTGCTCGACGCGGGCGGCGGTCCCGGCTGGGTGGCCATTGCGCTGGCGCAAGCCCATGCGGGCGTGCACGGCTGCGTTTTCGACTGGCCGGAAACGGTGGCCGTGGCGGCCGCGAACATCGCCCATGCGCAACTATCCGACCGCCTGGAGACCCTGGGCGGCGACCTGGACAGCGACGATATCGGCGGCGGCTACGACCTCATCTGGTGCTCGTCCGTGCTGCATTTCGTGCCAGACATGGCGGCTGCCTTGCGCAAGATGCAGGCAGCCTTGAAGCCAGGTGGCGTGCTCGTCTGCATACAGGCGGAAATCGCGGCGGCGCCGGGCGACGCGGCGCGCGTGCTGCCGTATTACTTGCCAATGCGCATGCTGGGCCGCACGGTGACACGGCACGGTGAATTGGCGCAGCTGCTGCGCGACACGGGCTGGCGGCAAGTGGAGCAATATGGCGCCAGCGATTTTCCCATGGCCCCCGTGCAGGTGCTGATTGCTCGTGCCTAACAATTACCATTTGGTAATTATCTTTTTTATAGCAAAAAAGGACGCAAATGCGCTAAGCTGTGCCGGCATTGATCGATGTCATCCGCAGCACTGTGCTGCCTTCACAAGGAACCCATCATGAGTCAAGCTATTGCAGGGAAAGTCGTCCTCATCACCGGTGCCAGCAGCGGCCTGGGCGAAGCCACCGCGCGCCATCTGGCCGCGTTGGGCGCCTGCGTCGTGCTCGGTGCGCGCCGCATGGATTTGCTCAATACCATCGCCGAGGAAATCACGGCCGCCGGCGGCCAGGCCGCCATTGCCCAGACCGACGTCACTCAGGCGGGCGACCTGAAGCGCTTGGTCGACACGGCCCTGGCCGTGTTCGGCAAAGTCGATGTGATGATCAACAATGCGGGGCTGATGGCCATCGCGCCGATGAGCGCCTTGCAAGTCGACGAGTGGAACAACATGATCGATATCAACATCAAAGGCGTGTTGAACGGCATCGCCGCCGTCCTGCCGCATTTCCAGGCGCAAAACAGCGGCCACTTCATCAATATCTCGTCGGTGGCGGGACAAAAAGTCTTCAGCCCAGGCGGCACCGTCTACAGCGGCACCAAGTTTGCCGTCAGCGCCATTTCGGAAGGCTTGCGCCACGAGCTGGCGGCCAGCGGCGGCACCATCCGCACCACCGTCATTGCGCCGGGCGCCGTCGACACGGAGTTGAGCCAGGGCAGCAGCCACGCCGAGAGCGCCAAGGCCGTCAAGGAGTTCTACCAGATCGCCATTCCCGCCGATGCCGTGGCGCGCGCCATCGCGTATGCGATCGAGCAGCCGGCCGAGGTGGCTATCAATGAGATCGTGCTGCGCCCGACGGCGCAGGCGTTTTAAGCGGCATCCTGTTGCAGCGATTCGATGATCAAGCCGGCCAGGCGCTCGACGGGCGGCCTGGACACGCTTGAGGCGCGCAGCAATTCCAGCGACAGCGGAGGCAGGGCGGGCAAGCCCGCTTCCACGTGATCGAGCGCGCGCACGGTCGAGGGCAAGCCCAGGCCCGTGCGCACCGTCACGCCCAGCCCGGCCGCCGCCGCCGCCCACAGTCCCGCCAGGCTAGGACTGGTAAACGCCGTGCGCCAGGCGATGCCGGCCCCATCGAGCGCCTGCGTGGCGCAGCGCTGGAACAGGCATTCGCGGTCGAACGTAATGAGCGGCAAAGGCTCGCCCGACTCGGGGCGCCAGGCCAGGCTGGACGAGGCGATCCAGCGCATGGACGGTTCGGCAATATGCTGGCGCTGCTGCTGCGGATATTCGGCCACGTCGGCGATACAGGCGCCGCCCCACAGCAGGGCCAGGTCCAGCTGGCCCATGGCCAGCCCTTCCATCAAGGCCGTGTTGCGCGCCACGTGCGCCTCGATGCGCACTTTCGGATGCGCGCGGGCAAAACGCCCCAGCACGTCGGGCAGCAAGGCTTCGCCAAAATCCTCCTGCAAGCCCAGCCGAATCCACCCTTCCAGCTCCGCCCCGCGCAAGGCGACGGCCGCCTCATCGTTGAGTTCCAGCAGGCGGCGCGCATAGCCGAGCAGCACGTCGCCGGCCGGCGTCAGCGCCAGGCCTCGGCCATCCTTGCGGAACAGGGGCATGCCCGCCTGCTCCTCGAGTTTCTTCAGCTGCGCGCTGACGGCCGAGGTGGAGCGGCCCACCTTGTCGGCCGCGCGGGCAAAGCTGCCCAGCTCGATGCCAGCCACATAGCTGCGCAGAAAGGCGATGTCGAAATTAAGCAGGCTCATGGCGTGGCGGTGATCGTCCGGTTTTATGGGATGGTGTAGCACAAATTATCTGATATTCAGAATGATCGTAGCGCGCCACACTGTCAGGGTCAACCACTTTTCTCTCCCTGCCATGAGCACCCGTTGCCAAGCCATTCCTGTTCCTGTCCCCGTCACCGCGCCCGTGCTGGGCGACGCCCACCGCTGGAAAGTACTCGCCGTCGGCGTGGCGGCCAATGCCAGCTTTTCCGCCGCCGCCAACGGCATGCCCACCACGGCCATCTGGCTGCGCAGCGGCTATCACCTGAGCAATACAGAACTGGGGGTGGCGCTGGGCGCCATGGGCCTGGGCGTGGCCCTGACCGAATTGCCATGGGGCATCGCCACCGACCGCTGGGGCGACCGTCCCGTGCTGCTGACCGGCTTGCTGGGCACCATGCTGGCGCTGCTGGCCTTGCTGCTGTGGATTACGCCCGCTGGCGGGTCCGTGCCGCCGTTATGGGCGCTGGCGGCGGGGCTGGCCCTGGTCGGCGTGCTGGGCGGCAGCGTGAACGGCGCCAGCGGCCGCGCCGTGATGCGCTGGTTCGGCCCCGGCGAACGGGGTTTTGCCATGAGCATCCGCCAGACGGCCGTGCCGCTGGGCGGCGGCCTCGGCGCCCTCATCCTGCCCAGCCTGGCATCGCGCTACGGCTTCATGCCCGTGTTTGGCGCCCTGGCCCTCGTATGCGGCCTGTCGGCGTTTTTTACGTGGCGCTGGATGCATGAACCCGATTTCTCTGCCGAGGCCGCCAAGGGGCCGCACAATGCGTCCAAAAGCCTGTCCGGGATCAAGCCACTGCCACCGTTACGCAATCGAAAGGTCTGGCGCATGGTGGCCGCCATCGGCTTGCTGTGCGTGCCCCAGTTTGCCGTGCTCAGCTACGCCACCGTCTTCCTGCACGACCATGGCGGCCTGGGCCTGGCGGCCATCACGGCCGTGATGGTGGCCCTGCAGGCGGGCGCCATGGTGATGCGCATCTGGAGCGGACGCCATACGGACCGCCACGCGAACCGGCCCGCCTACCTGCGCGGCTCGGCCCTGGTGGCGCTGGCTGCATTCATTTTGCTGGGATGCATCGCCTGGCTGGAGGCGCCGGGCTGGCTGCTGATGGCCGCCGTGGTGCTCGCCGGCATCGCCGTGTCCGCCTGGCATGGCGTGGCCTACACGGAGCTGGCCACGGAAGCGGGCGGCGCCAACGCGGGCACGGCCCTGGGCATGGCGAACACGGCCGTCTACGTGGGGCTGTTCCTCACGCCGATGGCCATCCCGCACCTGCTGGCGGCCAGCAACTGGCCCGTCGTATGGTGGCTGGCGGGACTGGTGGCGCTACTGACCTGGCCGCTGTTTCCGAAGCCTTAAGAAAGCGGCGAAATCCGGTAAACGCAGCGCATCGCGTTCGCCAGCACGTGCTGCTCGCGCACGATGCTGGCGCTTGGCCCCACCACTTCCTGGAACAGCTGCAGTTCGGAGCGGCAAAAGCCCTGGCAGGTGCGCGCCGCGGCGCAGATGGGGCAGTGGTCTTCGATCAGCAGCCAGTCGTCGCCGTCCGCTTCCACGCGCGCCATATACCCCTCTTCATCGCGCACGGCGGCCAATTGCTGCAGCCGCGTGGGCAAGTCCGGCGCCGAACACGCCAAGGCGTACGCGCTGCGGCTTTCCTCTTCGCGCTGCGTGATCAGTTTATCCAGCCCCGCCTCGCCGAACAGCTGGCGCACGGAACCGATCAGCTTGATCGTCAGTTGCGCATGCGTGTCGGGAAAGCGCGCATTGCCCGCTTCCGTCAAGACCCAGTTCTGGCGCGGCCGTCCCGCGCCCGCCTGCGCTTCCTGGCGTCCTTCGATCAGGCCTGCCGCCACCAGCTTTTGCACTTGCTGGCGCGCCGCCTCGCCCGTCATGTCCAGGGTCTTGGCCAGGGTCGCCGTGGAGACGGGTCCCTTGGTCTTGATGAAATACAGGATGCGCTCCGTCGTTTGCGGCGCTTCGCTATTATCCAAACGTTTACTTGTGTAATTCATTTCGCTCAACTATCATGGGGCCAGTTAACCAACTAATTGCTTGCATAATAGGCCGGTAGCTCCCCGCTGTCGAGGAGTTTCCACGCCTGCATGCCGGCAAGGTACTCTTTTGACAGGATTTTCCCATGCAACTGTCTCACTCCATCTGGCTGTTTCACGCCATCCTCGCTACCGGCCTGGCCTCCTGGCTCACCCTGGCCGCCATCAACAACCTGCACGCCTTCCACGGCTCCGTCTGGGCCATCGGCAACACCATGCGCATGGACCCGCTGCGCCAGGACCCGACCATCCAGACGCCGCTGCTGCGCCGCGCGCTCACCTCGTTGACCTTGCACAGGCTCTCGCTGGGCGTGGTGCTGGCGCTGCAACTGCTGGCCGCCATCGCCGCCTGGACGGGCGTGGCGCTGTTGTTCGGCGGCGGCCTGGCTGCTGGCTTGCCCTGGCTGAACCTGGCCTTGTGCGCCATGGCCGCCTTTTTGCTGCTGATGCACCTGGGCGGCCTGTGGTTCGGCTACTGGATCGCGCAGGAAGGCTTGCAGACGACGCACCTGGTGCTGCTGCTGTGGACCATAGCCCTGTTTGTACTCTTCAACGCGCAGCGGACCTGACCAGCCTCCGCTGCGCCTCTTCTTCCCTTTGTACTTTTCCCTCTTTGTACTTTTCCCTTTGTACTGCTGTAAAGGACTTCATCATGAATACGAAAATCGTCGGCGCCTCCGCGCTGGCCATCGCCCTGGCCGTCGTGGGCGCCGCGCTATACCCCCGCGCCGACTCGCATGCGGCCGATGCCGCCGCTTACCCGGCCACCAAGGTGGCGCTGGTCCCTGTCGTGCTGGGCACGCAGGAACGCTTTTTTGCCGGCGTGGGCGAACTGGAAGCGGCGCGGCAAGTACAAGTGGCCGCCGAAACGGGCGGCCGGATCACGCAGATCCGCTTCGAATCGGGGCAAACCGTGACGGCCGGCGCCGTGCTGGTACAGCTCAATGACGCCCAAGAACAGGCAATGCTGCTGCGCCAGCGCGCGCAGCTGAAAAACGCGGAAAGCAGCCATGCGCGCACGCTGCAGATGGTCAAGGAAAAGGCGGCCACGCAGGAGCAGCTCGACACTGCGCTGGCCGCGCGCGACGCGGCCCTGGGCGACGTGCGCCAGACGGAAGCGCTGATCGCGCAAAAGACCATCCGCGCCCCGTTCGCGGGGCAGCTGGGCATCCGCAAGGTGCACGCGGGCCAGTACCTGAATGCGGCCGACACGGTGGCCAGCCTGATCGACACGAAGTCGCTGCTGGTGAACTTCGCCCTAGATGAGCAGAGCAGCGCCAAGCTGGCGCCGGGCCAGGCCGTGCAAGTGCTGGTGGACGCCTATCCGGGCGACGTTTTTACAGCGAAGATCAACGCCATCGACCCGCTGATCGCCCGCTCGCGCATGGTGCAGGTACAGGCGGCGCTCTCCAATCCGCGCGGCGCCCTGAAAGCGGGCATGTACGCGAATGTGCGCGTGGCGCGCGAGGCGGGCCAGCAGCTGACGGTGCCGGAAACGGCCGTGACCTACAGCGCGTATGGCGACACGGTGTTTGTCGCGCAGCAGGAGGGCAAACAGCCGCTCACCGTCAAGCGCGTGGGCGTCAAACTGGGCGAGCGGGCAGGGGGCCGTGTCGCCATCCTGGACGGTTTGCGCGAAGGGCAGCGTGTGGTCGCTTCGGGCCAGCTGAAACTGGCCGACGGCATGGCCGTGCAAGCCGTGGCCAATACCCTGGACGAGGCCAAGCGCGCCGCGCCCAAGGCCGGTTCCTAAGGAGCGCACACAATGAAATTTACCGATTTATTCGTGCGCCGCCCCGTGCTGGCGCTGGTGATCAGTACCCTGATTTTGATGCTGGGCGTGGTCGCCATCCTGCAGCTGCCGATCCGCCAGTATCCGATGCTCGAATCATCGACCATCACGGTGAAAACCACGTATCCGGGCGCCTCGGCAGAACTGATGCAGGGTTTTGTCACGCAGCCGATCGCGCAAGCCGTGTCGTCGGTGGAAGGCATCGATTATCTGACCTCGTCCTCCGTGCAAGGCAGCAGCACGGTCACCGTGCGCATGGAATTGAACCGCGATTCCACCCAGGCGCTGACGGAAGTGATGGCCAAGGTCAACCAGGTGCGCTACAAGCTGCCCGAAGGCGCTTTTGACCCCGTCATCGAGCGCTCGGCCGGCGATTCCTCGGCCGTCGCCTATGTGGGCTTTGCCAGCGAGAGCGTCTCGGCGCCCGCACTGACGGACTATCTGGCGCGCGTGGTGCAGCCGATGTTCGCCACCATCGACGGCGTGGCCAAGGTCGACGTGTACGGCGGCCAGCAGCTGGCCATGCGTTTGTGGATCGACCCGGCAAAATTAGCGGCGCGCGGCTTGACGGCAGCCGACGTGGCCGACGCCGTGCGGCGCAATAACTACCAGGCGGCGCCGGGCAAGGTGAAAGGACAATTCGTCGTCTCCAACATCAGCGTCAACACGGATCTGACCAGCGTGGCCGAGTTCCGCGACATGGTCATCCGCAAGGGCGGCGATGAAAAAGACAGCGCATCGCTCGTGCGCCTGAAAGACGTGGGCACGGTGGAGCTGGGTGCGGCCGCGACGGAAACGAGCGGCATCATGGATGGCGTGCCGGCCGTGTACCTGGGCCTGTCGCCCACGCCGGGCGGCAACCCGCTGGTGATCGTCGACGGCATCAAGAAACTGCTGCCCGAGATCCAGAAAACCCTGCCGCCCGGCGTGAAAGTGGAGCTGGCGTTCGAGACGGCGCGCTTCATCCAGTCGTCCATCGAGGAGGTGGCGCACACCCTGCTCGAAGCGCTTCTCATTGTCGTCATCGTCATCTATCTGTGCATGGGTTCCCTGCGCTCCGTGCTGATTCCCGTCGTGACGATTCCGCTGTCGATGCTGGGCGCGGCGGCGCTGATGCTGGCCTTCGGCTTCAGCATCAATCTGCTCACCCTGCTGGCGATGGTGCTGGCCGTGGGCCTGGTGGTCGACGACGCCATCGTCGTGGTGGAAAACGTGCACCGGCATATCGAGGAAGGCAAGACGCCCGTGGCCGCCGCGCTGGTCGGTGCGCGCGAAGTGGCCGGCCCCGTGATCGCCATGACGATCACGCTGGCGGCCGTGTATGCGCCCATCGGCATGATGGGGGGCCTCACGGGCGCGCTGTTCAAGGAATTCGCGCTCACTTTGGCCGGCGCCGTGGTGGTGTCGGGCGTGGTGGCATTGACCTTGTCGCCCGTGATGAGCTCATTGCTGCTGCAGCCGAAACAATCGGAAGGGCGCATGGCGCGCGCCGCCGAGCATTTCTTCGAAGGTTTGACCAGCCGCTATGCGCGCCTGCTGGACCGCTCGCTGCACCACCGCTGGCTGAGTGCCGGTTTCGCCGCGCTGGTGATGGTGAGTCTGCCGTTCCTGTACCTGCTGCCGCAGCGCGAACTGGCGCCGGCGGAAGACCAGGCCAGCGTGTTGACGGCGATCAAGGCGCCGCAGCACGCCAACCTCGATTACGTCGAGCGCTTTTCGTACAAGCTCGATGCCATCTACAAGCATATCCCCGAAACGCACTCGCGCTGGATCATCAACGGCGGCGAAGGTCCGGCATCGAGCATCGGCGGCATCAACCTGACGCCGTGGGCCGAACGCGCGCGCAACGCGGCCGTCATCCAGGCGGAATTGCAGCACGCCGTGGGCGACGTGGAAGGCACCAGCATCTTCGCCTTCCAGCTAGCGCCCTTGCCCGGATCGAGCGGCGGCTTGCCCGTGCAGATGGTGCTGCGCAGCGCGCAGGATTACGCCACCCTGTTCCGCACCATGGAAGACGTCAAGCAGCGCGCGCGCGACAGCGGCCTGTTTGCCGTCGTCGACAGCGACCTCGATTACAACAACCCCGTGGTGAAAGTGCGCGTGGACCGCTCGAAGGCGAACAGCCTGGGCATCCGCATGCAGGACATCGGCGAATCGCTGGCCGTGCTGGTGGGCGAAAATTATTTGAACCGCTTCGGCATGGATGGCCGCGCCTATGACGTCATCGCGCAAAGCCCGCGCGAACAGCGACTCACGGCGCAAGCCCTGACGCAGCAGTACGTGCGCGCCGACGATGGCAGCCTGCTGCCCCTGTCCGCCGTCGTCTCGGTGAGCGAACAGATCGAGCCGAACATGCTGACGCAGTTCAATCAGCAAAACGCGGCCACCTTCCAGGGCGTGCCGGCGCCCGGCGTGACCCTGGGCGACGCCGTCGCCTTCCTCGATGGCGTGGCGAAAACCCTGCCGCCCGGCTTCAGCTACGACTGGCAATCAGATGCGCGCCAGTTCGCCACGGAAGGCAATGCCCTTCTGCTGGCCTTCCTGGCGGCCGTCGTCGTGATTTACCTGGTGCTGGCGGCCCAGTACGAAAGCCTGACGGACCCGCTGATTATCCTGATCACCGTGCCCCTGTCGATTTGCGGCGCCCTGATTCCGCTGGCGCTCGGCTACGCCACCGTCAACATCTACACGCAGATCGGCCTGGTGACCCTGATCGGCTTGATCAGCAAGCACGGCATCCTGATGGTGGAATTTGCCAACGAATTGCAGGTGCATGAACAGCTCGACCGCATCACGGCCATCCGCAAGGCGGCGCAGATCCGCCTGCGCCCGATCTTGATGACGACGGCCGCCATGGTGGTGGGCCTCGTGCCGCTGCTGTTCGCTTCCGGCGCGGGTGCCAACAGCCGCTTCGGCCTCGGTGTCGTGATCGTCTCGGGCATGTTGATCGGCACCTTCTTCACCCTGTTCGTGCTGCCCACCGTGTACACCTTTCTGGCCCGCCGCCACACGGCCGACCATGCCACGCCGCGCGCCCGCGACCTGTCGCAGGCGCTGAAGGAATCCGTATGAAAAATTACCGCTATCTTATTGCCCTTTTCCCCGTGCTGGCCGGCTGCGCCGTCAGCCCCGCCTACGTCATGCCGGGCACGCCCGCCATCACCCTGGCCAGCCCGCAGCAAGCGCAATTCGCAGCTGGCACGGGCGCCGTCAGCGAGGCCGCTTGGTGGACGTTTTTCGATGATGCACGGCTGTCGCAGCTGATCGCCAGCGCGCTCGAACACAACCTCGATATCGCCCAGGCGCAGGCCAACCTGCTGGCCGCGCGCGCCGTCTTCGACGAACGTCGGCTCGACGAACTGCCCACTGTCACGGGCCAGGCCGGCTGGCAGCGCACGGTGCAGCAAAACACGCCCGACAGCCGCACCGCCAGCGCCAGCACGCGCGTGGGATTCGACGCGCAATGGGAGATCGACCTGTTCGGCCGCCTGGCGCACATGAGCCGTTCGGCGCAGGCGCGCGCCGATGCGGCGCAGGCGGACTTGCGGCAAGTGCGGCTGACGATCGCCGCCGAGGTGGCGCGCAATTATTACGAGGCGCTGGGCTACCAGCAAAACCTGGCGCTGACGCAGGCGCAGGTGCAAAGCTGGCGCGACACGGTGGCATTGATCGACGCGCGCATCCGTGCCGGCAGCGGCTTGCCGGAAGAACGCCACAACGCACTGGCCAACCTGGCGCGCAGCGAGGCGGCATTGCCACCGTTGCAGGCGGGCCTGCGCCAGGCGCAGTACCGGCTCGATGTGCTGAGCGGGCAAGTGCCTGGCGCCATCGCGCTGGCCACCAAGCCCCAGCAACAGGCGCCGCTGGCGGGCCAGCTGCCGCTCGGCGACGTGAATCAGTTGATCAAGCAGCGTCCCGACGTGGTGCGCGCCGAGCGCCTGCTGGCCGCGTCCAGCGAAGACGTGGGTGCCGCCACGGCCGACCTGTATCCGCGCCTGAGCCTCGGCGGCTTTCTGGGCTTCTTCGCACTGCGCGGCAGCGGCGTGTTCGACGGCGGCGCGCGCGCTTTCGAGGTGGCACCCTCCGTCAGCTATCCGGCCTTCCGCCTGGGCAGCGTCAGGGCACGCTTGCGCGGCACGCAGGCCGAGGCGCAGGGCGCCCTGGCGCGCTATGAACACACGATGTTATTGGCGCAGGAAGACGTGGAAAACGCCGTCACGCAGCTGGCGGAAAACCAGACGCGATTGGCCTCCCTGCTGGAATCGGCGCGCCACGGCAACGCGGCCCTCGGCATCGCCAGCACGCGCTATGCGGGCGGCGGTGGCAGCTATCAGGCCGTGCTGGAAAACCAGCGCGCCTTGTACGATATCCGGCGCGAAGCGCTGCTGGCGGAGACGGCGTCCTACATCGATGCGATTGCCCTGTACAAGGCGCTGGGATGGGGGCAAACTATGTAGCATTTTTCGATCAGGAGGAAATCCGATGTTCACGCAAGGCAGCTGGCTCAATCCACCGGAAAACTGGTCCGCCGACGCCGCGCAGCTGCGCGTGACGACGGATGCGAACACGGATTTCTGGCGCAAGACCTCGTATGGTTTTATCCGCGACAGCGGCCACTTTTTCGGCACGGAAGTCGATGGCGATTTCACGGCGCAGCTGCACGTGGCCGCGCAGTACGCGGCGCTGTACGACCAGGCCGGCATGATGGTGCGCATCGACGAGCAACACTGGATCAAATGCGGCGTCGAATTTTCCGACGGCCAGCTGCTGTTGAGCACCGTGCTGACGGTGGATAAATCGGATTGGGCCGTCAGCATCGCGCCCGCCATGCCGGACGGTTTCTGGCTGCGCGTGACGGTGGAAAAGGGCGTCATCCGGGTGCAGTATTCGACCGATGGCAAGCTGTGGCCGCTGCTGCGCCTGGCGCCGTTTCCCGAGGCCAGCCACTACCGCGTGGGGCCCATGTGCTGCACGCCGGAACGCGGTGGCCTGGAAGTGGTTTTTTCGCAGTTTTCCACCGGTCCTGCGCTGCAAAAAGCGTTGCATGATTTAAGCTGATTTTCCAGCATAAAATCACGGCTGTTTATTCGTGCTGGTTGAGCGAGCGGTGCACGTCTTTCGACTCGTTGCGCCCCGGCCTGTCATCGGCCAGCTTGCCCGCTTCGCTGTGCGGCTGCTGGGCCACGCCCTTGACGTGGTCGCGGTGTTCCGGCTGTCCCAGGCCAGGCAGGTTTTCCTGCTCCACGACATCTGGCGGGCTCTGTGGCGTAATCACATTGTTCGCCCAGTGGCCACTGGCGACATTGCCGCTGGCGGGCTTGCCGCCGCCCTGGTTGGCATAGGCGTCGCCATCCGCTTGCGCGGCAGCGGTCTTGTCCATGCCGCTATTGCGGGCCTGGTCTGCGGGCTTCGAGGGGGTATCGTTCATTGCGCTTCTCCTGCCAATAGTCGATAAAATCCCATCTTGAGCCGATAATTCCTACTGCGCAGCCAGCGCGCGGCTAGTCTTCCTGTAGGAAAATGCCGCGCGCGGTGCCGCTTTACGCGGCCGCCGGCGCCACCCACGTCTCGTGCAAATGGCGCCACAGCAGGGCGCCGCTGGCCGTTTTTTCATACACGACGGTGGACCAGCGCTCGGTGTTTTCCGCGCCGGGCAGCGACTGGAATTCGCGGTAGGACACGGTGGCGCCGGCCGCACTTTCCTGTATCAGAACGAGATCCGAAATGCGCATCTGCAAGCCCGGACGGCTGCCGCCGGCGGCGCGGAAAAACGCCGCCAGGCCAGCGCCGTCGAGCCGCATCCCGCCCGGTGACACCATCGTGAAACCGGATGAAAAACGCGCGAGCAAACCGGCGCAATGTTCGGGTGCCGTGGCTTCGCCGGCGAGCCACTCGCGGATCAGCACATGCGTGGATAAGACGTCGTCAAAATAAAGATTTGTAGCATTCATTTTTTGCTTGCTCCATGGTGATGTAAAAGGTCGAGAACGGCGCGGTTATCGATGCGCAGGCACAGCGCCAAAGGCAGCACGCACGCGCTGGCGGCCAAGGCAAAGCACCAGTGAAACACCTGCGCCGCGCGCGCATGCAGGGCGGGGTCGTCCAGCGATGCGATACCGTGCGCCGCCAGCAAGCCATTGAGCAGTACGCTGAGCAGCGCTACGCCCAGGCAAAAGCCCAGCTGGCGGTTGATATTCCACACGGCGCTGGCCTGGCTCAGCTGCGCGTCCGGTGTGCGCAAAAACGCCGTGCTTTGCGCCGTGCTGCTGCACAAGCCGCCGCCAAAACCCATCACGGCATACGCGCCGGCCAGCCAGAATAATTGATCTGCAGAGTCCACCCGCAGCAGCATCAGCATGCCCGCCGCCTGCAGCAGGGCGCCCGCGATGAACAGCGGCTGCGGCCCCACGCGGCGGTAGCTTTTGCCGGTGAGCGAAATGGCCGCAAACGAGGCCAGCGCCCACGGCAGCATCAAGGCGCCCGCCGTCGATGCCGGCATGCCCAGCACGCCCTGCAGATACAGCATGGCCAACAGGCTCACGCCCATGAAGACGCCCGGCACCAGCAGATACATCAGCATGGCAATGCGCAGCAGCGGCTCGGCGGCCAGGCGCAGGTTGAGCAGCGGCGTCGACTTGCGCAGCGCGCCGCGCACGTAGGCCCACGCGCAGGCGGCGCCCAGCGCCAGCACGCCGGCGCCGGTCAGCAACTCGCCCGGCGTACCGAGCATGGTCAAGCCCAGCAGCAGCAGCAAAATCGCCGTGCTGCCCGCCAGCAGGCCGCCCACGTCGAGACGGGGCACGGCCGCGCGCGGCGGATCGGGACGCAGCCAGCAGGCGGCCAGCAGCAGCGCCAGCGCCGCGAACGGCACGTTCAGGTAGAAAATCGCCCGCCACGACAGGCTGTCGACGATCACGCCACCCAGTGCGGGCGACAGCGCGGGCGCCAGCAAGCCCACCAGCATGATGACGGAGGACAGGCCGGGGCGCTCGGCAGGTTGATATAGCTGGTAGGTCATGCTTTGCCCCAGCGGAATGAGCAGGCCGCCACCGAGGCCCTGCACGCAGCGCCAGGCGATCAGCGCCTCAATCGAGGGCGCCAGGCCGGCGCCGATGCTCGCGCATAAAAAAGTTAGCAACGATGCCATGAACACGGTTTTGCTGCCATAATAGGCAGCCAGCCAGGCGCTGGCCGGGATGACGATGGTCAGGCCGAGGATGTAGGCGGTGCTGATCCAGGCCAGCTGCGCCACCGAGGCGTGCAGGGCATGGCCGATGTCGGGGTAGGCGACGCTGGTGATGAACATGTTGATCAGGTCGACGAAAAACCCCAGCAGATAGATGGCCGCCACTTTTTTGCGATAGTCCATGGTGCTCCAAATGGCAAACGGCCAGCTTAAGCGCCCATCGTCATTTGCGTAACGGGCCAGCGCCGATTACACTGTCAAACCTATTTTGACAAAGCCCCGCAACCCGCATCTCTTCTTATTTATGATCAGTCTTGACCGCCTGGGTATTTTCATTGCCATCGTCGATGCCGGTTCGCTGACGGCCGCCGCCGCCGTGCTGGGCCAGAGCAAGGCCGTCGTCAGTTTTAATTTGAAACAGCTGGAGGCGGAGCTGGGCGTGTCGCTGCTCACGCGCAGCACGCGCAGCCTGGCGCTGACGGACGTGGGGCGGCGCTTTTACGAGGATTGCCAGCGCGTGCTGAGCGAAGCGCATGGCGCCATCGAGACGGCGCGCCAGGGCCAGCAAGGCTTACGCGGCACCCTGCGCCTGACCACCACCGTCGAATACGGCAGCCGCATGGTGATCCCCGCGCTGATCGCCTTTGCCGCCGCCCACCCGCAGCTGCAGATCCAGCATTCGTCGTCGTCGTCGCACGAAGATCTGATCTCGGGCCGCTATGACCTGGCCATCCGCATGGGTTCCCTCAACGATTCGAGTTACCGCGCCGCGCTGATCGAGCCGTACGCGATCTGGCCCGTCGCCTCGCCCGCCTACCTGGCCAGCCGGCCCGGCACGAAGATCGCCACCTTGGACGACTTGCAGCGCGCGCGCTGGCTGGCGCACAGCCGCCTGGCCTCGCCGCTGCGCTGGGACGTGCAGACACCCGACGGCCCCGCCGCCTTCGCCGTGCAGGACGACGCCGCCATCCATTCCGACTCCGCCTCGGCGCTGCTGGGCTTTGCCCTGGGCGGCTGCGGCGTGGCCCTGCTGCCGCAGTGGCTGGTGGAAGCGGAGGTGCGCGCGGGACGCCTGCGCCGTCTGCTGCCCGACGTCGTCTTCCCGGAACAGGGCGTGTATGCCGTGTATCCGAACACCCAGCATATTGCGGAAAAGGTGCGCGCCTTTATCGACTTTTTGCGCGCGTTCGTGGGCACGCCCGACTGAGATTTCAATTCGTCAATATTTGATGAGGTCAACGATTTCCAAGGGGCAAACGGGCGCCCCTTTCGGTGTGTACGGCCTACACTGAAGGGACGTTGTTCATCGAATGGAGACCATCATGGCACATACATTGGCAGCAGTTTTCGCCGTGCGCGACATGGCCGAGCGCGCCCGGCACGACCTGATCACGGCGGGATTTCCCAGCGCCAACATCCGCCTGCACGATGCGGGCAGCGACGAATTTTCCGCCACGGAAAATATCCGCCGCGACGACAGCGACAGCCTGCTCGACAACATCAAGCATTTCTTCACGGACCTGTTCGGCAGCCACGCCGACCGCCACATCTATGCGGAAGCCGTGCGACGCGGGCATGTCGTGCTGACCCTGGAAGGAGCAAGCGACGCCGATATCCAGCGCGCCACCGACCTCGTCGAGCGCTACGCGCCGCTCGACATCGATGCGCACGCTGAGCACTGGCGCGCCGGCGGCTGGCAAGGCGCGCCGCAAGACGACAGCGCGAGGCGCCAGGGCGCCAGCATGCAGTCCGGCGCGCCATCGCAGCAAGGCACGTCCGCCGGCAATATGAACGAGGCGCCAGGGTCGCAGCAGTTTGCCAGCGACATGGCGTCGCCGCCGCCGTCGTCCGGCGCGGGCGCCAACGTGCGCCGCTATCCCGGCGCCGATAACCTGCCCGGCACCAGCTACGACGACGAGCAGTACTACCGCAGCCACTGGAGCGCCACCTATGTCGCCACCGGCGCGCGCTTCGAGGACTACGATCCCGCCTACCGCTATGGCCATTCCATGGCCAACAGCGACAGCTACCGGGGCCGTCCATGGGACGAGGTGGAAGCGGACCTGCGTTCCACGTGGGAGCACACGTATCCCCAGTCGGCGTGGGACAACTTCAAGGCGGCCATCAAGCATGGCTGGGAACGCATGACGTCCTGACGCGCTGAGGGGTTTGCGCCCCTCAGCGCCCCTCTTGCGTGAGCTTGAGGAAGTGGTTCAGGATGTGGAAGTGGTCTTCGAAGAATTGCTCTTCCATGGCCGGCAGCGACGCCACGGGCACCCACTGCGCCAGCGCCGCATCGTCGGCCGCCGTCACGGCCGGCAACTGGCGCGTCTTCAGGTCGAAATAATGCGCGTGCGTGATGGTACGCCCGCGCTGGCTGCGGTCCGGGTGGTCGAACACGGCCACGCCCACCAGCGCCTCGACGAGGGTGGGCGCCAGCACGCCCAGCTGGGTTTCTTCCGCCAGCTCGCGCAGTGCCCCCTGCAACAGCCGTTCGCGCGGCTCCAGAAAGCCGCCCGGCAAGGCCCACAGGCCCTTGCCCGGATAGCCGCCGCGGCGCACGAGCAGCACGTGGCCGCCCGTCTGCACCAGCGCATCGACGGTCGTGAAGATGGGCGCATACGGCGCCACTTTCCAACGCGCCTTGTACGCTTCGATGGCACGGTATTCCTGCACCAGCGGCGCATACCACGGCAGCAAGGTCCACGCTTTCAGATACTGGCCGATGGCCGCCGGCAGCAGCTGCGCCACGGCGCTCAGCGACACGTCGACGTCTTCCGCCTCGAACAGCACGTTGCGGATGGCCGTCGCGCCGATCGGTGCGCCAGGATCGATCTCCAGATTCAATAGCTGCCAGTGCGGAAAGTGGTGCAGGTAATAACTGGTGGCGTCCTTGAAGCAGGCCACCAGGGCGATGCGCTGCGCTGCGGGCACGGCGCCCGCCACGGCGCGCCGCACGGCGTCGGCCCACAGTCCATCGTCGTAGTAATCGCGCACGGCCACGTAATGCACGCGCGCGCGCTGCGCCTCGGGCAGGGTGGCGGCGATCATGGCGGCCCGCTCCTGCCACGTAAACGGGTTCTTCGGGCTGCGCGCATGGAAGGCGGAACCGAGCACCACCACCACTTGCGCGGCCGTCGTCAGCGCCTTTTGCAGCAAGCCGGCATGGCCATTGTGAAAAGGCTGGAAACGGCCGATCAGGATGGCCGCGTCGGCGCAATAGGATAAGGTCATGCGTCGTCTCCGGTCGGGTAGTGGGCGGCGATCGGCAATTGACGCCCGCTGCCAAAGGCGCGCGAACGCACGCGGATGATGGGCGCCGCCTGGCGCCGTTTGTATTCGTTGCGGGCGACCATGCCGAGGATGCGCGTCACGAGCGCGCGCCCCTCGTCCGTCTCGCGCAGCTGGTCGACCAGGGTCAGCGCCTGCGCGCTTTCGGCCGCCGGCAAACGCCGTCCCTCGATATGCCACTTCAGAATTTCATCGAGCACCGGGTATGGCGGCAAGCTGTCGGTGTCGCGCTGGCCCGGCGCCAGCTCCGCCGACGGCGGTTTCTCCAGCACGGCCACAGGAATCAGTTCGCGCCCGGCGCTGGCGTTGAGGTGGCGCGACAGGGCGAACACCTCCGTTTTATACAGGTCGCCAATCAAGCCCAGTCCCCCATTCGTGTCGCCGTACAGGGTGCAGTAACCGACCGAGATTTCGCTCTTGTTGCCGGTGGTGAGCAGCAGGGCGCCGAACGCGTTCGAGTACTCCATCAATATCGTGCCGCGCACCCGCGCCTGCAGGTTTTCCAGCGGCAGTCCCTGCAGCTTGCCGTCGAAGGCCCCCGCGTAGCCGGCTTCGTACTGCGCCACGATGTCGCGGATCGGGTGCGTGGACAGGGCGATGCCGAGGTTGGCGCACAGGGCGACGGAGTCGGTGACGGAGCCGGCGCTGGAAAAGACGGACGGCATGGTGATCGCCACCACGTTATCGGCACCGAGCGCCTCGACGGCCAGGGCCAGGGTCAGCGCCGAATCGATGCCGCCCGAGCAGCCGACGACGACTTGCGTAAAGCGGCAGCGGCGCGCATAGTCGCGCAGGCCGAGCACGATCTGGCGCCGCGCAAATTCCACGGCGCGGATGCCGTCCGGGTCCGGCACGGGAAACGCCGCGCCGTCCTTCTGCGCGAAACGCCCATCGGCAAAACGCAGCAGCTGGAAATCCTCGACGAAGCGGGCCGCCTCGAATTGCACGCCGACGCTGGGCGAGATGGCGAACGAGGCGCCGTCGAACACGAGCTGATCCTGGCCGCCCACCTGGTTGACGAACAGCAGGGGCAGGTGCACGCGCTGGCAGGCGGCGCCAAACACGGCGTGGCGCTGCGCGCGCTTGCCGATGTCGGACGGGCTCGCGTTGATACTGACGATGAGATCGGGCCGCGCCGCATGCAGGGCCTCGAACGGGTTGACAGCGTAGGCGCGGCCGTCGTCGTTCCAGCCATCCTCGCAAATCATGAAACCGACCTTGCAGCCGGCGATATCGAGGGTGCAGGCGCCGGGCGGGCCCGGCTCGAAATGGCGGCCCTCGTCGAAGATGCCGTAGGTCGGCAGCAGCTGCTTGTAGTATTCGGCCACGATATGCCCGTCGCGGATGGCCAGCAAGGCGTTGTACAGGGGCTTGCCGACGCCGGGGTTGGGCCGCGCCGTGCCGATGACGGTGACCAGCGCCGGCCAGCGCGTGGACGCTTGCAGCAGCTTGTTCAGCGCCTGCTGCAGGCCGCGCAGGAAGGCGGCATCTTCGAACAGGTCGCCCGGGTAGTACGCGCACAGCGACAGTTCGGGGCACACGAGCAAGTCGGCGCCATCGCTGCTGGCGCGGGCCATGCGCGCGGTGATGGCGGCGACATTGGCGTCGAAGTCGCCCACGGTGGGATTCATCTGGGCGAGGGCGATGGTCAGCATGGTGATCCTTCAATTGGTTCCGCTTGAAACCACTATCCTGCCTGAAAAGTTTTCTGAGCGTACTGATGCAATCGTGCAAGCCTGCCGATCCAGTCCCTACAAAGTCTTCAGCCAGGCCCGCAAGCGCGTGCGCGCATTCGCATACGGCGACGCCGTATTGAACTGGATCATGCGCCCCATCGTGTAATGCGTGTACCAGGGCTGGCTATACAATTGCGCATCGTCATGCGCATCGATCAGCGCCAGCAGCTGGTCTTTCGCCTGTTCCAGGCGCTGCAGCAAGTCGTCCATGCCCAGTTCAGCATAGTCGGCATAAAAGCGCTGCGCCAGTTTTCCCAGAGCGTTCCACGTGAAACCTTCGGCGGGAAAGGCGATATCCTCGATGCGATTGCCGTCGCGCAGCTGGGCGTGCCAGTGCAAGACCAGCTCGTTCCAGCCCACCAGATAGGCAAGCAGATCACACACGCTCATGCGCGTGCCTTTCACTTGCCCCTCCAGCACGGGATCGCGCGCCAAGGCCGGCGGCACGCGTGCCAGCTCCTGCATCAGCTTGGCGTACGTGCTGTTGATGGCGTCGACCAGTTCCTGCTTGCTGTTCGGAATCGCCATCATGCCGCCTTCACGACAGGCAAGCCGGCCGCCTGCCAGGCGTCGTAGCCGCTGCCCAAACGGCGCGCCTGCAAGCCGTGCTGGCGCAGGGCCGCCACGGCTTGCACGGACAGCACGCAGTACGGGCCGCGGCAGTAGGCGGCGATCTCCGCGTTCGCGGGCAATTCGCCCAGGCGGCGCTGCAAGTCGTCAAACGGAATATTGATCGCGCCGGGCAAGTGGCCGGCGGCAAATTCCTGCGCGGGCCGCACGTCGAGCACGGTGATGCTGGCTTCCTGCATGCGTTCCCGCAGTTCGTCGCCCGTGATCGCTTCCACATGGTCGCCCCGGCCCAGCGCCTGCAACTCGCTGCGCTGGTGCTGCGCATACACGTCCAGCGCAGCGAGCAACTGCATGACAGGGCCGTTGCCGAGCCGGTACAGCACCCGCTTGCCGTCGCGCCGCGCCTGCACGAAACCGGCGCGCCGCAACTGTTGCAAATGCTGCGAGGTATTCGCCACGGACAAGCCCGTCAACTCCACCAGTTGCTCCACCGCATACTCGCCGTGCGCGATCTGCTCGAGCAGGCGCAAGCGCGGCGCGCTGCCTAAAATATGGGCAAACCCGGCGGAACCGGCAAGCAATTCAATATCGGCATTTTTCATTGACACGATGCTAGCACCCTTATAACATTCAAGCAATCAATTGAATGTTATAAGGGAGACACGATGCAAATACTCTGGCTCGATGCCCTGGCGATCGGCGTGGGCGCGACGGCAGTGATGGATGTGTGGGCGGTGGCATTAAAGCGCTTCTGGTGCATACCCTCGCTGAACTTGGCGATGGTGGGACGCTGGCTCGGCCATCTTCCGCGCGGTACCTTCACCCACGTCAACATCGCCCAGGCGGCGCCCGTGCGCGATGAAGCCATCCTGGGCTGGACGGCCCATTACGCCATCGGCGTGCTGTTTGCGGCCGTGCTGCTGGCGCTGGTGGGACGGGAGTGGGTGCAAGGGCCGACGTTCGCGCCGGCCTTGCTGGCGGGCCTGGTGAGCGTGGCCGCGCCGTTTTGCATCTTGCAGCCGGGCATGGGCGCCGGCCTGGCCGCCAGCAAGACGCCGCATCCGGCGGCCGCCCGCCTGCGCAGCCTGATGGCCCACACGGCGTTCGGCATCGGCCTGTACCTGGCGGCCCTGCTGTGGTCGACCGTGCGCTGACTTGTCCGGCTAGCTCGTCAGCGGCGGCACGGGCGCCGGTGCCGGTGCGGCGGCCACCGCTGACATGGCCGGCGCCTCGGGCTGCGCCGGCAAGGTGCTCAGCACCATCGTGCTGGGCTTGGCGATCGCGATGTGCGCATCGTCCAGGCGCTTGAGCAGTTCGAACAGCAGCGCGCTGCGGATGCCCGACGTCAGGCGCGGCGACGAGGCAAAGCCGGTGGCGTTGAACAACAACAGGCCATTGTCGATGCCATCGAGCTGCACGCTGGGCGCCGGCGTATCGAGCACGTCGGGATTGTCGACAAAGACGGACAGGATCAGCGCGCGCGCCTCCTGCGCATCCGTGCCCAGCGGCAGCGGCAGCTTGACTTGCACCAGACCCAGCGGATTGGCCAGCGTGACATTGCGCACCGTCTTGGTAATGAATTCCGAGTTCGGCACGATCACTGTCGAACGGTCGCTCAGCTGAATTTCCGTGGCACGCACATTGATGCGGCGGATATCGCCCTCCACGCCGCCGAGCGAGACCCAGTCGCCCACTTTCACAGGGCGCTCAGCCAGCAGGATCAAGCCGGAAACGAAGTTCTGCACCACCGCCTGCAAGCCGAAACCGATACCCACCGACAAGGCCGACGCCACCCAGGCGATGCGTTCCAGGCCGATGCCGGCGGCCGACAGGGCCAGCGCCACGGCCAGCACGCCGCCGATGTAGCCGAACAGGGTGATGAACGACACTTGCATGCCCGTATCGAGATTGGTGGTCGGCAAATAACTGTTTTGCAGCCAGCGCTTGAACAGGCCCAGCGCGATAAAGCCGACGACCAGCACCAGCAGCGCCTGGATCATGGCGGCCGGGCGGATCGCCACCTCGCCGATGGCCAGGCCATCCTGCAGCTTGCCCACGCGCTGGAACAGCTCGCCCGGACCTTCGCCAAACGGCGCCAGCAGCAGCATCAGCGCCAGCAGCACGACGATGGCGCGGCCGATGCCCGACAGCAGCACGGCCGCCTGGTCGCGCGCCTTGGGCGTGGCCAGCACAGGATGGGCGGCGTCCGGCGGCGGCGGGGTCGAGGCCAGCAGCATGCAGATATCGTCAACCAGTACCGTCAGCAGATAGGTGCTGCACAGCACCACGATGACCCAGGCGATTTGCTTGGCAATAAAACTGCCGAACGCCACATAGCCGACCAGCAAGCTGATGACGCTCGATGCCAGCGCCAGCCACAGCAGCACCGTGACGCAGCGCAGCCACAGCGGCGTGACCAGGGTGGCGGGATCGGCCTCGCGCAACTGTCGCCAGCAGCGCTCGGCGCGCATCAGGCCGTAGGCGATGGTCGTGCTCATCACCAGGGCGACGATGCAGTTGACGGCCACGGCCGTCGACAAACCCGCATTGATGACGATGGTGACCCGTTCCGTGGCCCACACGAGCACGACGATGAAGGAAAACATCGATGGAAAATTGCGCATGCGGTGCGCCAGCGCATCGGGCAGGGGCAGCAAGCGCCACGATACACGGCGTGGCGACAGCAGCGCGTGGCCGAGCCCTGCCGTAAAGCCGGCAAAACAGATGATGCCGATCAAGCTGCTGAGGAAAGTCGAGGTTTTTTCGGACAGACCGCCATCCCAGCGCAGCCCCATGGCCAGCAATTCGGCCACCAGGCCCGGCGTGGCCGCCGCCAGCACCAGCACGGCCAGCGCATGCAGCGAACGGCGCAAACGGCCATGCGGCACGCGCGTGGCCGTGATCACCAACAGATAGCGCGAAGCCCAGACGCTGGCGCCGAACACGGCCACGATGCCGGCCAGCAAGCCACCCCAGGCCGACCACGGCGTGGCGCTTGCCGCGTTCGTCAATTCCCCCTCCAGCGCCCGCAGGCGCTGCAGATTCTGCGGCAATTCCGCATGCAGTTGCTTCCAGAACGAACCGGCCAGTATCGACGCCGTGCGTTCACCCAGGCGCGCCTGCAACTGCGCGCGGCGCACCGTCGACACTTGCTCCGACGCCTGCGTCGCTTCCACGGCCAGCAAGCGCGCCAATTTCACCTGCGCATCGAGCGCGCTGCTGGTGCGATCCAGCTGGCTGCGCTGGGCCGCCACGTCGGGGGCGTCTTTCGTGCCCGCCGCCGGCTTGCCCAGCTCGGCCAGCCGCGCCTGCACGCTCGACAGAGTGGGCACGAGCGCATCGGCCACCTTGTCGGCCTCGGCGCTGGCCGCCAGCGCATCGGCGCGCATCTGCGACAGGGTCGCGTCATCGAGTTCCGCCTCGCCATCGAGCGCCTTCTGGATGGTTGTAATCTGCTTGCGCAAGCCGTCGAGGCGCTGGTCGGCCGTGGCGGCGTCATCGACGGGTTGCGCCCAGGCGGCAGGTGTTGATAAGGAACAAGCCAGCAGCAGGCTCAATAGCAGCGGCAGCAGCCAGCCGCGCCGGCGCGCGGACAAACAGTGGGGGGTACGGAATGAAATCATGTGGTCCTATGGGCCAGGTGAGACAAGTGGTATCAAGACGGCATCGCACCGGCGTGCGCGGCTGTGAAATGCCTCTGCAGGGGGCCGGAAACGACGGGTAGCACGGGAGTTGCTGAACTGTACGGCAAACATCGACAGACTAGCGCACTCCTGCGATCGCTGACGGATATTTTCGTGCGGCAAGAGCAAGCCCGTGCCAGCCAGCGGCCGCAGGGCGCCATTTCCATCCCGTATCATGCCCGTCCGGCGGCCCGCAAAAGCGGCGGCCAAGGACCGCAATGGTCTTGATGTTTACAAAAAAATTTCCACAAGACAATATATCAGCTTCTTGTTAAAATATTAAATTATTCTCTATATCAACGCGAGCACCCATGACATTGCCTGTGAATCAAGCCGCGCAGCATTTACGAGCCGCCATTCGCGAGGCCACCGCAGGCCTGGTCGATCGCGAACAACTGGCCGAACTGATGATCCTGGCGGCCGTGGCAAGGGAACATTTGCTGGTGATTGGTCCCCCCGGCACGGCGAAGAGCGCTGTGGTACGGCGCGTGGCGCAGAGCCTTGGCGGACAGTATTTCGAATATCTGCTGGGCCGTTTCACGGAGCCATCCGAGCTGTTCGGCCCCGTCAACCTGAGCAAACTGCGCGTGGGCCAGGTGGAAACCGATATCGCCGGCATGCTGCCTGAAGCGGAAATCGCCTTCCTCGACGAAGTTTTCCTTGGCTCGACCGCCATCCTCAATACCTTGCTGGGACTGCTGAACGAACGCCAGTTCCGGCGCGGCCATACGCGCATTGAGTGCCCGCTGCGGGTCTGTGTCGGCGCCGCCAACGCGCTACCCGAGGATGAGGGCCTGGCAGCGTTCGCCGACCGCTTCCTGCTACACGTGTTTGTCGAGCCGGTGCCCGACAACCGTCTGGAGGATCTGCTGGCAGGCGGTTGGGCTGCCGGCCAGCACCAGGTGACGGCCATGCTCGACCTGTCCAGCCTCGACGTGCTGAACCAGGCCGTGCCGCAGGTCGACATGGAGGGCGTGCGGCTGGCGCTGGCACAGGCGATCCGCCTGCTGCGCCAGGCCCAGGTACAACTGTCGGACCGCCGCATCGTCAAGGCCCAGCAGCTGATCGCGGCGGCGGCCGTGCTGGCCGGCCGCAAGGCGGCCACCCGCGCCGACCTGTGGCCGCTGCTGTACGTGATACCGACGGCGGCAGGCCAGCTCAGCGCGCGCGAAATCCTGCGCGAACTGCTGGCGGAAGCCAGCCATCCACTGCTGCACGCGGTGGTCGAGCAGGCCGCCCAGCAGCCGATGGCGCGGCTGGCGCGCCTGGCCGAAAGCGCCGACCTGCTATTGGCGAACAGCGGCGCTGGTGATACCCGCCCGCGCATCGAAGCGCTGCTGCGCGAAATCGACGCCAACTTTGATGCCGTGCAACTACCCGAGCAACTGGCGCAGCGCCGCCAGCAGTTGATCGCCGCGGCGAGCACAGTCTGATGCCGGTGATGGCATGGCAAACGCGCGTCACCGCGCTGGCGCCGGCCGGCATGGTGGCGCCAGCGACGCTGGCCCCCGTGCTGCTGGCGCGCCTGCGCACCTGCACTGCCAGCCAGTTGCTGGCCTTGTCGGTGGTGGCGACGCGTGACCTGATGGTGCTGCTGGGCGCGAACGATGCATTGCCATGGGTGGACGGCGCGCGCTACTGCGCCCCGCATCCGCAAGCCCCGAATCTGTGGACGCCCACGCATCTGGAGCCGGCGCTGCCGGCAGACCTGGTGCAAACCAATCTGATCGAACGGGCCGGCAGCAGCCCGGTACTGCTGTGGCCCGCGCCGGAGCTGCTGCTCCCGCTGGCTGCGGCCCAGACACTGACACCATCCTTGCTGGACTGGCTGGCCCAGGAGTTGGCATGACCTCGCTGCCAACCGCACTCGAGCCGTGGGCACCATGGCTCACGCTGTTTCCGCCCGACCTGGCGCCCGCCGTCGGCGCACTGCTGCTGCGCCTGCATCCGCTGGTCGGCAAACTCAGTACCGCCACCCTGGAGCGCGGTGCCGATCCGGCCGGTATCGGCAACATCGTGCGGCGCGGCCAGTACGAGCGCCTGCTGATGACGCAATGGGTGTATGCCGATGCCGAGGCGGATGAATTCCTGCGCCGCGCCGCCAGTGGCGAGCTGCTGTTCAACGGCCCCGAGCCGGCGGTACACCAGCGCTCGCTGCACAGCGTGGTGCTGTTCGACGCGGGGCCATCCCAGCTGGGCGAGCCGCGTCTCGCACATTTGGCGCTGTTCATCCTGCTGGCGCGCCGCGCGCAGCAGGCTGGCGCCCGGTTCAGCTGGGGCATCTGGCAGCTGCCCGGTATCCTGTCCGAAGACACGGAAAAAGAAGGCTTGCGCAAGCTGATCCAGTCGCGCACCCTGCACGCAGCGCCCGCCAACGCGCGCGAGCAGTGGCAAACCAGGCTTGGCGGCGACCTGGCCGACTGCTGGCTGATCGGCGTTGCCGGCGAGGCGCCCAGGCAGGCGCGTGAGCGGGTGGCGATTCGCCGCGCCCTCTGCGGCAACCATCTGAATGTCAGCCTGCGGCAGCGGCATGACTACCGCACGGTGCAACTGGAATTGCCCGACGCGCCGACAGGCGTGCGCCTGCTGCGAAAACCGTTTGCGCCGCGCGCGCCAGCGGGCGTGATCCATCACCACGGCCACCAGCCGTCACGCGCACAGGCGCCGCGCTTCGCCAGCGGCGGCAATCTCGTGTGCGCGCCGCAACTCAATGGCGGCGCCATCGTCTATCACGTGCCCCAGTCGGCGTCCGTCAAACCCGGCAAGCCGCGCATCATCTCCGCGCCGAAGCATGGCGCCATCCTGGCAGCCGGCGTGTTCAAGCCGGCGCTGTCCTGTATTACCTCGGCCGGCGGCACGCTGGGTTTTCACAACTTTCCCGGTCCCCTGTTTTCCAGCAAACCGATCATGTGCGACCGGCCGCCGCTGGAACAATTCCATGCGCCGCCCGGCATGGGACGATGGTTGCAGACGTTCTATCTGCTGGCCAACCACAACGTCAATTGCTACGAACATGTCGTTGTACTCGATACCAAAAGACGGCTGGTTTGCTGGCAGGCGGCTCCGGCGGCATCGCACAAGGTGGCGTCCACGGTTTCCTTCCGGGCTGTGCTCGACAATGTGATCGGCGCTGACCAGCTGGGCGACTCGCTGTATATCGGCTGCGCCGATGGCGACGGCGTGCAGCTGTATCACTGGCATCGCCAGAATGCGACCCCGTACAAGATGCAACGGATCGCGCAACAAGGCAGCAGGCTGCTGCATGGCGCCTTGAAAGGCGAGCACGCCGGGCACAGCGGCAACCTGCTGGCGCTCAAAACCGGCCCGAGCCGCTGGTGGGTCGGCAGCCACGCCATGGGCGAAGCGATGGACATCGACGACAACGCCGCCGTGCTGGGCGTGGCCATCAGCGAAAAACACCCCAAGCCCGGCCTGGTGGTGCTGCATCCGGGCCGCTACCGCATCGAATTGCGGGTCGGCCATCTGCGCTACACGCTGGCCACGTCACCCGAAGCGATACAGCAAGCCAGCATGGATCCTGCCAGCGCGCGCATCGCCTGGATCACGGCCAAGAGCAGCACCCTCGTCGTGCGCCATATCGATGACGAGCAGCCGCTGTTGCAAATTTCCTGCGATCGAGACATTGATGAGTCATAAGATACGCCGCCCCCTGCATGACGGCATGCAGCTGGTGCATGCGCTGTGGTTCGACCTGGCCCTGCTGGGCGAGGCCGAGGTGCGCCGCCGCGTGCTGCGGCACTGGGCGCCGGGCGCGCGACTGCACCGGGTGCACGATGGTTTCCTGCTGTTGCTGGCGACGCCGCGCTACGGCCAGTGCGCCGCGCTGGACGGCTTGCCGCTGTGCGAACAGGCGGGCATCCTCAGCAGCGCGCCACTGGCGGCGGACGAACGGGCGGTCACGCCTCCGTCCGGCATCTGGCTGGTGCGCGCGGCGCAGGCGCAGCTGATCAGCCTTGCGGCGGCGCCGCGTATCGACCCGGCCGCCTGGCTCGATCTGCGCGCAATTCCCCTGCATGCGCCATTGCGCCCGCCGCTAGCCGCTGCGGCTGCGGCCACTGCGGCCTTGCTGGAAACGCTGCCCGTGCGCGACATCTTCGCGGGCGCGCTGGCACCGCCCAGCGACAAACGCGAAGCGTTTCTACGCCAGATGGACGAGGCGCAGCACGGCGCCAAGGCCATGCGGCGCGGCGCCGGCATCGCGCTGGCGGTGACGGGCGTGGCGGCCGTCCTGCTGGGCGCCATACCGCTGGGCTTGATCAAGCTGTTCGGCGGCGGCAAGCAGGCCGCATCCGCGCAGGCGGACAGCGGCCGGCAACAGCGACCGCCATCGGCGCTGCAGCAGCGCCTGGCCGCGCTGGCGACCCGGCTGGCGATCATGACGCGCGCCTCCACGGTGATCGGCTGGCGCCAGGCCGCTTATCTGCGCAAGATGATGCAGCTGCTGGAACAGGGCGACGTGAAAGAAGCCCTGCGCCATGCGATCCCGCTCGACACCCTGTCGCCAGCGCGCCGTCCCGCCTTCGGCACGCCGCGCCCGCGCACCAGCCTGGAAATTTCCGGCCCCGGCCAGGCGAGCAGCTCGATCAGCCTCGGCGGCGAGCTGGAGCAATACTTGCGCGCGACCTACCGCGCCACCTTCGAGCGGCTCGATCGTGAAGGCAAGATCGACGAAGCCACCTACGTGCTGGCGGAACTGCTCAAGTGCGGTAGCGAGGCAGTCGACTATCTGGAGAAAAAGGGCCGCATCAAGCAAGCCGCGCAGCTGGCGGAAACCATGGAGCTGGCGCCGGAAGTCGCCGTGCGCCTGTGGTGCATGGCAGGCGACGTCGAACGGGCGGTGAAGCTGGCCCGGCTCGGCCAGGCGTTTGCCGCGGCGGTCCAGTTGCTGGAACGGCGCAAGAGTCCGCAGGCACCGGAGATGCGCTTGCTATGGGCCGAGGATCTGGCCATGCGCGGCCAGCTGAGCGAAGCGGCGGAAGCCATCTGGCCATTGCCGGAGCAGCAGGACAAGGCGCTGGCATGGCTGCTGGAAGGCGAGCGCACGGGGGGCGTGCTGGGCATGCGTGCCCTCCTCAAAAAGCTGGCCTTGCTGCCAGCCAGCCTGGCCGACAGCGAAGCGGCCGTGCTGCAGCTGCTCGACGACGACAGCGACGAAGGCGCGCAGCAGCGCATGCGCCTGGGCACGGAATTGCTGGCGCTGTCGCTGCATTCGCCCGCCACCCGACGCGTGGCGGCGGAACTCATGCGCCCCTTGCTGGCCGACCGCATGGGCGAACGTATCGCATTCGACAAGAAGGCAATGGCCAAGCTGCTGTCACTGTCCGACGGCGCCGTCCTGCGGGCCGATCTGTCGGCATTGACCCTGCCTGCCATGGTGCCGCCCCAGGAGCTGCGCAAGCGCCGCAAGCCGCTGCGGGTGCATCTGGCCGAACGCGGCCTGTTGACAATCCATGATGCCCGGCGCCTGCCGGACGGCCATTACCTGCTGGCGCTGGGCGAGGGCGGCGTGGTGCGCATCGACCGGCATGGCCGGCAACTGGCGCAGTTCCCAGTGCCGGCGACGCAGCTGGTGATGGCGGCCGGCGGCCAGCGTGCGCTGGCGCTGGTGCAGCGCGACAGCATGTGGCGCGTCAGCCGCATCGACTTGATCGCGCGCAAAGTGTCGGACTGGATCATCCAGCCACTGCGCTTCTGGGCCGACAACTATGACGGCCTGATCTGGAACGCGGTGATCGACAACCGCCTCGTCGCCATCGACAGCAGCAAGGATCAGTTGTCGGTGAGCTGGCAAGTGGCCGACTTGCCAGGGCGGGTGGTCGCCTTCCAGGAAGAGCCTGGCGTACAGACCTTGCTGCTGGCGACGGCAGAAGGCATCCAGCAATGGCGCTATCAATTGCCCGCGCGCCGCCTGCTGCAGCGCGACAGCTTCCCGCATCCACGCGATCCAGTGCTGGCGCTGCTGCCGCATAGCGCGCGCGATGCGCCCACCCTGGTCTGCATCATGGGGGATGACGGGCCTCGCTACCTGCAAGTGCATCACGGCGGCGCCACTGCGCCCTTGACGCTGCCGTTGCAGGCGATTGCCTCGGTTCCCGAGGTGACCCAGGCGGCAGGCTTGCTGATGGTGCGCAGCCACCTCGACGACGACAGCCCCATGGAATGCCTGGTGGCCGATGGCGGAACGGGAACCGTCCTGGCCCAATTGCGGCTGGACGAATGCGATGCGGCACGCGTGCATGTCAATGACGGCCACATCCTGCTGTGCGACGACGCGGGCCGGCTGATCGATATCGACTGCGAAAACAGCCAGGTCCACACCTTGACGCTGGCGTAGACGCGTGCCGGGTCAATCGGATGCCCGAACATATTGGGGAGGCGCGTCGCCCCGGGCGACGCACCGGAACCGTACTTCACCTCCTGCTAGGCGAGTTCTCCGCGGATGATTGCCGCACCGGCGCTGAGCGCATTGAGTTTGCCTCTTGCCACGCCACGCGCCAAGGGCGCCATGCCGCAGTTGGTGCTCGGGTAGAGCTTGTCGGCATCGACAAAGCGCAGCGCCTTGCGCAGGGTGTTGGCCACTTCCTCCGGCGTTTCAATGGTATTGCTGGCCACGTCGATGGCGCCGACCATCACTTTTTTGCCGCGTATGAGTTCAATCAGGTCGATCGGCACGCGCGAGTTATGGCATTCCAGCGAGATGATGTCGATACTCGACTGCTGCAGCTTGGGGAACGATTCCTCATATTGACGCCACTCGGACCCCAGCGTATTTTTCCAGTCCGTATTGGCCTTGATGCCGTAGCCATAGCAAATATGCACGGCCGTTTCGCATTTGAGGCCTTCGATCGCCCGCTCCAGGGTGGCGATGCCCCAATCGTTCACTTCATCGAAGAACACATTGAAAGCGGGTTCGTCAAACTGGATGATGTCGACGCCGGCCGCCTCCAGTTCCCGCGCTTCCTGATTGAGGATCTTGGCGAATTCCCAGGCCAGTTTTTCGCGGCTTTTATAGTGGCTGTCATACAGCGTATCGATCATCGTCATCGGACCTGGCAGCGCCCATTTGATCGGCTGCGTGGTCTGCTGACGTAAAAACCTGGCGTCGTCCACAAACACCGGCTTGGTGCGGCTCACGGCGCCCACGACGGTCGGCACGCTCGCATCGTAGCGGTCACGGATTCGGACGGTCTCGCGTTTGTCAAAATCGACGCCGCTCAGATGCTCGATAAACGTGGTGACAAAATGCTGGCGGGTTTGCTCGCCATCGCTGACGATATCGATGCCTGCCTGCTGCTGTTCCTGCAGCGACAAGCGCAAGGCATCCTGTTTGCCCTCAATCAATTCCTCGTCCTGTAATTTCCACGGAGACCAGAGTTTTTCAGGCTGCGCCAGCCAGGAAGGTTTGGGCAAGCTGCCGGCGGTTGATGTAGGCAATAATTTTTTCATGATCAGCGATTTCGTGTATTTGGATTAATCAGCGAGCGTGGCGGCAGCCCATTGTTCAAGAACATGCTTGTACGGCTTGATGAAGTGCTCTTCCGTATATTTGCCCTGCTTGACAGCCAGCTGGCTGCGCTCTTCCCGGTCATAGACAATTTGCGTCAACGAATAATCCTGATTCTTCAGGCTGGGCTGATAGCATTTCCCCGCCGCGGCATTGGCGTTGTAAATTTCGGGCCGGTAAATCTTTTGAAAGGTTTCCATCGTGCTGATGGTGGCGATCAGTTCAAGATTGCTGTAGTCGGCCAGCAGGTCGCCGATAAAATAGAAAGCCAGTGGCGCGGCGCTGTTTGGCGGCATGAAATAGCGCACCTGCATGCCCATTTTTTCGAAATAGGCATCCGTCGAGGAGAACTCGTTTTGCTGATACTCGACGCCCAGGATGGGGTGCTGGTTTTCCGTGCGCTGATAGGTCTTGCTGCTCGAAGCGCTGAGGCAAATGACCGGCGGCTTGCTGAAACGCTCTTGATAAGCATCGGATCTGACAAAGTGCTTGAACAGCTTGCCATGAAAATCGCCGAAATCATCGGGTGCACTGAATGCGGATTGATTATTGTTGTGCTCTGGCAGCACCACGCTGAAGTCGTAATCGCGCACGTAAGAGGAGAAGTTATTCCCCGCAATGCCGTCGATGCGTTGTCCGGTTTTTTTATCCAGGATATTCGGCTTCAATATCTCGATCAACGGGATATTGCCGCCTTTGACATCGATATTCAGCTCGACGGAAATGATTTCGAGCTCGACCGAGTAGCGGTCAGCGTTCGGGTTGTCCCAGTGCGCCAGGCTGTTGAAGCGGCTGTCGATCATTTTCAGGGTGTTGCGCAAGTTCTCCTGGCGGCTCTTTCCCCTGGCCAGATTGGCAAAGTTGGTCGTCAGGCGCGTAGTGTCCGATGGGTGATAGTTTTCATCGAAAACAATGCTTTTAATGCTGAATACAAAGTCGTTGCTCATGGTGATCTGCTGTCCTGAATTCTGCGAAAAGATGAATGTGTTGCTTGCTTGGTACCCGCGGTGATGCGTCTCAGGCTGCGGCCAGCTCTTGCGTCGTGGCAGGTCTCGCATGGCGCGTCAATGCGATCACGGGCAAGGCCCGTTGCACCGCCAGTGCGGCCCGCTGGAGCAGCGCCTCGTCCTGCAGACGGTAGTCGAGGAAATCCTTGTCGGTCGCATAGATGCCCAGCGGCAAGGTGCGTGCCTGGAAAAAACTGAACAGCGGCCGCAACTGGTGGTCGATCATCAGGGCATGGCGCTCGCTGCCGCCGGTGGCCGCCAGCAAAACGGGCTTGTCGATCAAGGCATCCTGGTGAATGAAGTCGAAGAAGTGCTTGAACAGTCCCGTGTAGGCGCCGCGATAGACCGGGGTTGCCACCACCACGATGTCCGCTTGCTCGACCGCCGCAAGTTCCCGCTCCACCGTCTCGGGCAGCTGCGAGCGCCAGACGGCGCCGGCCAGCTGCGGTGCCAGCTGGCCCAGTTCGACCAGGTGTTGTTCGCACAGCACTTCGTCGGCGATCAGGTCCATCAGGTGCTCGGCCAGGGCTGCCGCCTTGGAAGGGCGTTGCAGCCCGCCGGAAACGGCGACTATACGCAATGGACGTGTCATGGTTGCTTTCATAGGGATGGATGCGCGAAGGCGAAGAACGCCGGCAACAGGGAAGTGGATGATAGCGGGGGAAATCGATGAAGTATAATGGTCATATTTCATACATCCATGAATATGGCTCATTCCAATGCTTGAACGCATCCACCTCAGCATCGTCCAGCAGGTCGAAAAACAAGGCTCGTTGACGGCCGCCGCAGGCGTGCTGCACCTGACCCAGTCGGCCTTGAGCCACAGCATGAAGAAGCTGGAACAGCAGCTAGGCACCGACGTCTGGCTGCGCGAAGGGAGAAATTTGCGCCTGACGCAGGCCGGCCAGTATCTGCTGGCGGTGGCGAACCGGGTGCTGCCGCAACTGGACCTGGCCGAAGAACGCCTGGGCCAGTTCGCGCAGGGCGAGCGCGGTGCGTTGCGCATCGGCATGGAATGCCACCCCTGCTACCAATGGCTGCTCAAAGTGGTGTCGCCGTATCTGACCGCCTGGCCCGACGTGGATGTGGACGTCAAGCAGAAGTTCCAGTTCGGCGGCATCGGCGCGCTGTTCGGCTACGAGATCGACCTGCTGGTCACGCCCGACCCGCTGTACAAGCCGGGGCTGGCCTTCGAACCCGTGTTCGACTACGAGCAGGTGCTCGTCGTGGCCAAGGGCCATGCACTCGCTTCAGCGGCATATGTGCAGCCCCGGCAACTGACGCAGGAAGTGCTCATCAGCTACCCCGTCGACATCGAGCGCCTGGATATTTACAATCAATTCCTCTTGCCGGCCGGTGTCACGCCCAAGCGCCACAAAGCCATCGAAACGACCGACATCATGCTGCAGATGGTGGCCAGCGGCCGCGGCGTAGCCGCCCTGCCGCGCTGGCTGGTCGAGGAATACGCGGCCAAGATGGACGTGGTGCCGGTGCGCCTGGGCGCGCGCGGCATCGCCAAGCAGATCTTCCTGGGCGCACGCGAGACGGACACCGCCATCGACTACGTGCGCGCCTTCATCGCACTGGCGCGCCAGCCTGTCGTTGCGCCGGGAAGCTAAGCACGCGCGCGTGTTCACTGGGGCCGGCTACCGCGCGCCTTCCATGGCTTCCACGGTGTCGAACATATGCGCCAGCGCGCTTTCCATGGCGCCGGCCGTAGCGTCGCCGCTCTGATTGGTGATGATGAAGACGCCAAGCTGATATTTGGGAACGACGTAGGCGTAGCTTTGCGCACGGGGCACGCCGCCATGGTGGACATAATGCGTGCCCAGCTGGCGATTGCTGCCGATGTTCCAGAAATAGCCGATGCTGAAGTCGTCCTGAAAGCGCGCCAAAGGCTTGTGCGATTCAACGACGGCAGGATGGGCGCTCAATTGCAGGCGCAGGTATTTCGCCATGTCCGGCATCGTCGACTTCAGGTTGCCTGCCGCCCCCCAGGGCAGTTGCGGCATCGGCGTGGTGACGACGGGATTGTCGCTGTGGTAGCCCGGCGCCAGCCGGCCGGCATCCGCGGCGGTGATGCTCAGCCTGGTATCCTGCATGCCCGCTTCGCGCGCGAGCCATTGCGTGAGCAGGACGTCATAGGGCATGCCATAGATTGTTTCGAGCGTGTGCGCCACGAGTTCGGTACCGGCGCTGGAATAGGCGTAGTCCTTGCCGAGCGGCCCCTTGATGCTGACGGTGTGCAAGTCCTGCCAGAATTGCCGTTGTCCGTAGTTGGCATAGGCGGCATTGAGCTTTGCCGGCGTGGCATGTGCCGTGAAATCCTTCAGGACCGTGTTCACCTGCAAGGGCAGCATGCCCGGCATATTGCTCGTGTGCGTGACCAAATGGCGCAAGCGTATGGGCTGCCCCTGCGACTGCAGGTTCGGGTAGGCGGCCGGCAGGTACGTTTGTATGGGATCGTCGAGCGCCGCCTTTCCGTCGAGCACGGCATTCGCCAGCAGCAGGCCGGCAAAAGTCTTGCTGACCGAGCCGATTTCATACAGCGTCGTATCGTTCGGCGGATTGGCTTTGCCGGTCTCCAGCTCGCCTTGATGCAGCATGAATTGCTTGCCGCGATACACGACAGCAATCGAGGTCGCGTGCAGCAATGTCGACTGCAGCAGGGTGGTCGCGGTCTGGCGCATGGCCGCAGGAATATCGTGCGCAGGTGCCGTGGCTGCGGGCTTGCAAGCTGCCAGCACGAGTGTCATTCCAGTCATGATTGCGGCGAGTTTGGTCATCATGCGCACCATCGAAGGGGGACGGGCATTCTCGCACAATGGCTTCGGCGGCGGCAGAAAAAAGTCACGCGCATGGTTTTTCCAGACTAAAAGAAAACGCCACCCGGAGGTGGCGTTTTCTTTCTATTCCCGGCGGCCCGGGGCGGCCCCCGCCAGGCTTACTCCACCGTCACCGACTTGGCCAGATTCCTTGGCTTGTCCACATCCGTGCCGCGCGCCAGCGCCGTGTGGTAGGCCAGCAATTGCAGCGCGACCACGTGCAGGATAGGCGACAGGTCGCCGTAGTGCTCGGGCAGGCGGATCACGTGCAGACCTTCGCCGGAGCTGATGCGCGAGTCGACGTCGGCAAAGACGTACAACTGGCCGCCGCGGGCACGTACTTCCTGCATGTTCGATTTGAGCTTTTCGATCAGGGCGTCGTTGGGCGCGATGGTAACGACGGGCATTTCATTCGTCACCAGGGCCAGCGGGCCGTGCTTCAGTTCACCTGCCGGATACGCTTCGGCGTGGATGTACGAGATTTCCTTCAGTTTCAAGGCGCCTTCCAGGGCGATCGGGTAGTGCATGCCGCGGCCCAGGAAGAGGGCGTTTTCCTTGCGCGCGAATTCTTCGGACCAGGCGATGATCTGCGGCTCGAGCGCCAGCACGGACGCGATGGCGACGGGCAGGTGGCGCATGGCTTTCAGGTGCGCCGCTTCCTGCTCTTCGGAGAGGTGGCCATTGACTTGCGCCAGGCACAGCGTCAGCAGGAACAGGCCGGCCAGCTGCGTCGTAAACGCCTTGGTCGACGCCACGCCCACTTCCACGCCGGCGCGCGTGATGTAGGCCAGCGCGCATTCGCGCACCATGGCGCTGGTGGCCACGTTGCAGATGGTCAGGGTGTGCTGCATGCCCAGGCTGCGCGCATGTTTCAGGGCGGCCAGGGTGTCGGCCGTTTCGCCGCTTTGCGAAATGGTCACGACCAGGGTGTTCGGATGCGGCACGCTGTCGCGGTAGCGGTATTCGCTGGCCACTTCCACGCTGACGGGCACCTTGGCGATCGACTCGATCCAGTACTTGGCCGTCATGCCCGCATACGAGCTGGTGCCGCAGGCGAGGATCAGCACGCGGTCGATCTGCTTGAAGATTTTATACGCGTCGTCGCCGAACAGTTCCGGCATGATGCCCGTCACGCCTTCGAGCGTGTCGCCGATGGCGCGCGGCTGCTCGAAGATTTCCTTCTGCATGTAGTGGCGGTACGGGCCCAGCTCGGCCGCGCCCGTGTGGGCGTGCACGGTTTTCACTTCGCGCTCGACGGGCTTGCCGTCGACGTCGACGATCCAGCAGCGCGACAATTGCAGGTCGACCACGTCGCCTTCTTCCAGGTAGATGATCTGGTCCGTCGTGCCGGCCAGCGCCATGGCGTCCGACGCGACGAAGTTTTCACCGTTGCCCAGGCCGACGATCAGGGGCGAGCCCTGGCGCGCGGCGACCACGCGGTGCGGCTCGTCGCGGCAGAAGACAGCGATCGCATACGCGCCGTCGAGGCGTTTCACGGCCTGCTGCACGGTCTCGAACAGGTCGCCGTTATACATGTGCTCGACCAGGTGGGCGATCACTTCCGTGTCCGTCTGGCTCTGGAAGACGTAACCGAGGGCCGTCAGTTCGGCGCGCAGTTCGTCATGGTTTTCGATGATGCCGTTATGCACCAGTGCCACGCGGGCGTTCTCTTCCGTCGGGGAAAAGTGCGGGTGGGCATTGAACGAGACCGGGGCGCCATGCGTGGCCCAGCGCGTGTGGGCGATGCCCGTAAAACCGCTCAAGCCTTCTTCGGCGATCTGCTTTTCCAGCTCGGCCACACGCGCGGTGGAACGCGAACGCTGCAGCCGGCCATCCGCATGCAGGGCGATGCCGCAGGAATCGTAGCCGCGGTATTCCAGGCGCTTCAAGCCTTCGACCAGGATGGGAGTGATATTACGTTGCGCTACCGCGCCGACGATGCCGCACATGGAAACCTCTGTCTAAAATTTAATCAATGCACGCATGCTAATGCAGAGTGCGTGAAATATGCTTTCTAAATCCTTATATTTTTGACCGAATATTTCATGACTATTTCATGGTGAAATATTATTTCATTTATACTCGATATATTTTCCAATTCATCAAAATTATGAGCGAGCACAATATTACCCTCGATGAAATCGATCGTCGCATCCTGAATGCCCTGCAAATTGATGCGTCGCAAACCAACAGCGAGCTGGCGCAAGCCGTACACGTCTCGGCGCCCACATGTTTGCGGCGGGTCAAGCATTTGCGGGAAAGCGGCGTCATCGAGCGGCAAGTGGCCATCGTCGCGCCGCAGCTGGTGGGCGCGCGCCTGACGGCCATCGTGGAAATCACGCTCGACGTGCAGGCAGCGGAACGCATGGCCGAATTCGAGCAACTCGTGGCGGACGAGCCCGCCGTGCTGCAATGCTACCGCGTCTCGCCCGGGCCCGACTTCGTGCTGATGGTGCAGGTGGCCGACATGCCCGCCTACCACGCGCTGGCGCACCGCCTGTTTGCCGCGCACGCGAATGTGCGCAACGTAAAAAGCTATTTTTCCACGTTTCGCAGCAAGTTCGAGACCCGCATCGCGGTATAAATCCGGCTGGAAGAGAAGTTATCCCCGCTTATCCCAGCCTTTCTGCCCGCTTATGCACAAGTTTATCCACAGTATGAACATCACGGATTTCCACGGCTGCCGCCATCCAGCCGCGCATGAGGCCTTTCAATAAATAGACATCAGTTCCCGGACAAAACTTATCCCGGCTTATCCAGCGTTTGCCCACGCTTTAATCACAGGCTTTTGCACAGCTTTACCCACAGTCTGGCTTTACAAATTTGTCTTAAATATCCTTGCAATACAATGACTTATAAGTTATTCATGACTTATTATTCAATTACGCACAAGCTTATCCACAATCCAGAAAAGCAAAAATCTGAGGCTACTTTCATAGCCTGCGAGATTAGCTTTCCTCCTCAGGCGCCAAACTTCGCCAGATAACTTATCCCGTCTTTTCCACAGGTTTTTCACCATTTATACGCAGCTTATACCGGGCTTATCCATCGCTTGTCCGCCTGCTTGTTCACATGTTTATCCACACACCAAAATACAGCAGAAATACTTGATGGAAATAAGGCCCCGACTTATCCCAGGTTACCAGCCAGCTTTCCACAGGATTATCCACAGGCGAAAAAAAACGCCGCCAACCCGGACAGGCTGGCGGCGTCATGCCGGGTGAGGGCGATGTCGCTTACTTGGGGATTTTCACGGGACGCGTCCAGCCGTCGATGGTCACCTGCCGCGCGCGCGACACCGTCAGCTTGCCGGCCGGGGCATCCTTCGACAAGGTCGTGCCGGCGCCCAGGGTGGCGCCCTTGCCGACGGTGACGGGCGCGATCAGCTGGCTGTCGCTGCCAATGAAGGCGTCGTCTTCAATCACCGTGCGGAACTTGTTCACGCCATCGTAGTTGCAGGTGATCGTGCCGGCGCCGATGTTGACCTTCGAGCCGATGGTGGCGTCGCCGATGTAGGCCAAATGGTTGGCCTTGCTGTGCGCGGCGACCTGGCTGTTTTTCACTTCGACGAAGTTGCCGATGTGCACGTCTTCCGCCAGAACCGTGCCCGGGCGCAGGCGCGCGTAAGGGCCGATGATGGAAGCGGCGCCGACGACGGCGTCCTCGAGATGACAGAAGGGCTTGATGTGCGCGCCAGCGGCCACGGTGGCATTGATGATGACGTTGTTGGCGCCCACGCGCACGCCGTCGCCCAGTTCCACGCGGCCTTCGAACACGCAGCCGACGTCGATGGTGACATCGCGGCCGCAAATGAGTTCGCCGCGCACATCGATGCGGGCCGGGTCCAGCAAGGTCACGCCGCGCTCGAGCAAGGCTTGCGCGATATTGTTCTGGTGGATGCGTTCCAGTTGGGCCAGTTGCACCTTGCTGTTGACGCCCGCCACTTCCCACACGGCCGCCGGGTGGGCCGAGGTGACGGCCACGCCGTCGGCGACGGCCTGGGCAACGATATCGGTCAGATAGTATTCCCCTTGCGCATTGTCGTTCGACAAGGCCGACAGCCACTGCTTCAGCTGCACGGTGGGCGCGACCATGATGCCGCTGTTGATCTCACGGATGGCGCGCTCGTCTGGCGTGGCATCTTTTTCCTCGACGATGCGCACGATGGCGCCGTGCTCGCGCACGATGCGGCCCAGGCCGAAGGGATCGTCCTGTTCCACGGTCAAAATGGCCAGCTTGTCCTTGCCGGCCGCCTGCACCAGTTGCTGCAGGGAAGCGGCGCTGGTCAGCGGCACGTCGCCGTACAGGATCAGGGTGGGCACGCTGTCATCCAGCAACGCCACCGCTTGCTGCACGGCATGACCGGTGCCCAGCTGCTGCGTTTGTTCCGCCGCGTCGATCGCCAGGTCCTGCTTGGTCTTGTAGCCGTCCAGCAACTTCAGCACCGCTGCGCCCCCATGGCCGTAAATCACGCATAATCGGGACGGCGCCAGGACGCGCGCCGTGTCGATGACGTGCGACAACAGCGGCTTGCCCGCCAACGGGTGCAATACCTTGGGCAGTGCCGACTGCATGCGTTTGCCCATACCGGCAGCGAGAATGACAACGTTCATAGACCGTAATTTTATAAGTTAAGAATATGAAAAAGTTTAACACGCAGGCCCCGTCTTCCACGTCCTTCCAGCGGTTTACTTATGCCGTGCTGGCCATCATGCTCGTCGTCATGGCCGGCTGCAGCGGCTTGCGCCTGGCCTACAACAACGGCGATACCGTGCTGTACTGGTGGCTGAATGCATATGTCGACCTCGACCGCGACCAAAAGGGCTGGGTGCGCGAAGACATCGACAAGCTGTTCGACTGGCACCGCAAGACGCAATTGAAGGATTACGTGGAAATCTTGCGCACGGGCCAGAAACAGCTGCAAGGCAATATCACGCAGGCAGACCTGATGGCCGACTACGGCGAGATCAAGCAGCGCACCCAGGCGCTGCTGCTGAAGGCGGCGCCCGACCTGGCCGACCTGGCGCGCTCGCTCAAGCCCGAGCAGATCGCGCAGATGGAAAAGAAGTTCAAGTCGAACAATGACGATTACCGCAAGAAATACCTGAGCGGCGACCAGGACAAGCGCCAAAAACTGCGTTACAAGAAAGCCATGGAGCAATTCGAACTGTGGTTCGGCAGCTTCAGCAGCGAGCAGGAAGCCATCATCCGCAAGGCGTCCGACGCGCGTCCGCTGAACAATGAGATCTGGCTCGACGAACGCATGCGGCGCCAGCAGAATGTGTTGACCCTGGTCAAAAAAGTCCAACAGGAAAAACTCGGCAAGGAAGCGACCGCGGCCTTGATCACGACCCTGATCAAGGACAGTTTCGAGCGCCTGGAACACTCGGAACGCAAGGCCTTTTTTGACGCCTACGAAAGCAGCACGGCACAGATGATCTTGACGGTGATCAAGATCGCCACACCGGCGCAAAAAGCCCATGCCGTCAAGCGCATGCAGGGCTGGATCGACGATTTCAATTCCCTGGCCACGCAAGCCAAATAGGCAGCCAGCGCCAGCAGGGGGGATGGGGCCATATGCTATAGTGGCCGCCATCGAATTGAAGAAATCCCCATGCAAAAAAAAATTAAAAAACCCGCCAAAGTCCCCGTCCACCACGCGCCGCCACCGAACCAGGTGCGCATCATCGGCGGCCAGTGGAAGCGCTCCGTGCTGCCTGTTTTGCAGGCACTGGGCTTGCGCCCGACGCCGGACCGCGTGCGCGAAACCGTATTCAACTGGATCAACCACTTGCGCGACGGCGACTGGGCCAACGCCCAGGTGCTGGACCTGTTTGCCGGCAGCGGCGCACTGGGCTTCGAGGCGGCCAGCCGCGGTGCGGCGTCCGTCACCATGGTCGATACGCATACGCCCGTGATCCGCCAGCTGGAAGAAAACAAGACGAAATTGCGCGCCGACAATGTCCAGCTGCTGCGCGGCGACGCCCTGCTGACGGCGCAAGGCCTGGCAGCGCGCGGCCAGCGTTACGACCTGATCTTCCTCGATCCGCCTTACCAGCAGGATTTCCTGGCGAAAGTGTTGCCGATGTGCGCCAACCTGCTCAAGGAAGGCGGCATCGTGTACGCGGAATCGGGCTTGCCGCTGGTCTTCGATGAAGCCAGCGCACTGGAAAAGCCCGAGTGGATGGCGCCATGGGAAGTCATCCGCGCCGACAAGGCGGGCACCGTTTATTATCATTTACTAACTTACAACAAAGTGCCGGCAACTGCCTGAATCTGCCTATAAATGAGGCAAAAAGGCTCCCTGGCCCGAGGCGCAGCACCAAGGTGGTCACCAATTTCAGGCATAATGCGCGTCTATATTGGTGCATCATCAGGGAGCCGCAATGGTTGTAGCCGTTTATCCAGGAACATTCGATCCGCTCACGCGCGGTCATGAAGATTTGGTGCGCCGCGCATCGGGTCTGTTTGACAAGCTGATCGTCGGTGTGGCCGACAGCAAGAACAAGCAGCCGTTTTTCTCGCTCGACGAACGCCTGGAAATCGCCAACGAAGTGCTCGGTCACTATCCGAATGTGCAAGTGGAAAGCTTTTCCGGCCTGCTCAAGGATTTCGTGCGCAAGCATGAAGCGCGGGTCATCGTGCGCGGCTTGCGCGCCGTCTCCGACTTCGAATACGAATTCCAGATGGCGGGCATGAACCGCTACCTGCTGCCCGATGTCGAAACCATGTTCCTGACGCCATCCGACCAGTACCAGTTCATTTCGGGCACCATCGTGCGCGAAATCGCGGCGCTGGGCGGCGACGTCTCCAAGTTTGTCTTCCCCTCGGTGAACCGCTGGCTGCAAAACAAGATTGCCGCCAACGCTGCCTCATCGCAATAAGTAAGAGTGAAATCATGGCATTACTGATCACCGACGAATGCATCAATTGCGACATTTGCGAGCCCGAGTGCCCGAATGACGCGATCTACATGGGCGCGGAAATCTACGAAATCGATCCCAACAAGTGCACCGAATGCGTGGGCCACTTTGACGAGCCGCAATGCCAGCAAGTGTGCCCCGTCAGCTGCATCCCCTTCAATCCCGCCTGGCGCGAAAGCCCGGAGCAATTGATGGCCAAGTACGAACGCCTGCAGGCGGAACTGCCTGCCGCCAAACCCTAAGCATTTCTTCCTCGCCACTTCTGCGTGGCGCCAGCTTCTGCCAACTGTTCTACACTGTGTGCTTGTGCGGACTTATCCACAGCACATGTTTCTCTACGGAGGCAGAAGATGCAAATACGCACATCCCGTTTGGGCCGCTCCCTGGCCGCCGCCTGCCTGTGTGCCGCCCTGGCGCAACCTACGCTGGCCGTCGAAGTGGGCGGCGTCAGGCTGGACGACACGGTGCAGCTGGCCAGCCGCGAATTAAAACTCAACGGCGCCGGCGTGCGCTACAAGGTCATCTTCAAGGTCTACACGATTGCGCTGTACCTGCCGGAAAAGAAAACCCAGCTGGCCGACATCCTGGCGCTGCCCGGGCCGCGCCGCCTGGAAATCGTCATGCTGCGCGACATCACTTCCGACGAGCTGGGACAAGCGTTCATGCAGGGCTTGAAGCGCAGTTCCGACCAGGCCGACCGCACGCGCCTGCTGAGCCAGACGATGCAGTTCGGCGCCATGTTCGAAACGGTGCCCGGGCTGAAAAAGGGCGACATCCTCACCGTGGACTGGCTGCCGGAAGAGGGGACCTTGTGCAAGCTGAACGGCAAACAGGTGGGCGACATGGTGCCGGACCTGGCTTTTTACAATGCGCTGCTGAAAATCTGGATCGGCGCCCATCCGGCCGACACGGTGTTACGCGCGCATTTGCTGGGCGACGTGGCGTAATCGGCTGGCGGCGGGCGTAAAAAAAGCCGGCGCAGGCCGGCTTATCATTTGCAACAGTTGATCGCTCAGGCGCGCGTCGACAGGGCGCGCAATTCGGCGGCGTTGCTTGGCGACACGCCATCCATCTTGCCCAAGGTACGTTGCAAGGCTTGCGCTTCGCGCATCTGCTGGCGCGCCAGGCGCTCTTCGCGGCTCAGCTTGGGACGCACCACCAGCACCATGGCGCGGGCGATGCCCACCAGCAATGGCTTGAACAGCAGGGCGAAGGCGCCCACGGCAACGATCACCAGCACGAGTTGCAGGGCGTTCAGCAGGGAAATCTCCAGCACGGGTGCGGATACTGCGTACAGGGCGGAGGCGAAGGTAGACATACTGTTCCAGTGCATTATAGAATTTGCCAGTACTATAGTGCAGTGCAACATATAAATCTAATTCCATTTCTTGATACCAATTATATGAATCGTGAATGGAAAACTGTAATATTTTTTAACGAGTGAAAATATTCGTGCCCGGCGCGGTTTACACTCCTAAGTAATCAATTTTAAGTAATCAATTCAACTTTTATCTTGGGCTTTCCATGAGTTTTCTGACGCTGGATCTGAACTTGCTGCGTGTTTTCGACGCCGTCATGACGGAACAAAACCTGACGCGCGCAGCGGGCCACCTGGCGATGACGCAGCCGGCGGTATCGAACGCCATCAAACGGCTGCGCGAGAGCCTCGGTGACGAATTGCTGATCCGCACGGCGTATGGCGTGAAACCCACGCCCCGCGCCGAAGCGCTGTGGCCGTCCGTACGCTCGGCCCTGGCCAGCCTGGAAGCGGCCGTCACGCCGGAAACCTTCGACGTGTCGAAGACGCACGCCACCTTCCGCATGGCCATGGCCGACGCGACGGCCGCGTTCTGGCTGCCTTCATTGATGCGCTCGATCGAACGCGAAGCGCCAGGCGTCAACGTGCGCATGATGCCGCTGACGACGCGCGAACCGCGCCCGATGCTGCTGCGCGGCGATATCGACCTGGCCGTGGGCTTCTTTCCGGGCGTGGCGGCGCAATTGTCGAGCGAGACGGGTTCGCCCATCCGCCACGAGCGCCTGTATTCCGGCAAGTATGTATGCGTGATGCGGCGCGGCCATCCGCTGGCCGACAAGGAATTGACCCTGGATAACTATTGCGCGGCCAACCATTTACTGGTGAGCTTTTCCGGCCGCGCGCATGGCTTGATCGACGAGGCGCTGTCGCAGATCCACCGCGAACGGCGCATTTTGTTGACGGTCAACCAGTTCTTCACGGCCGGGCGCGTCGTCGCCAATTCCGACCTGATCACGGTCTTGCCGCGCCATCTGATCGCCTCGACGGGCATGACGGAGTCCCTGCTGTACAAGGATTTGCCGTTGACCTTGCCGGCCGTCCACCTGGACATGCTGTGGCACGAACGCGACGCCCGCAGCCCCGCCCACAAGTGGCTGCGCAACCACCTGGAAAGCATGAACACGCCCACCCTGCGCACGGCCACGGCGGCCGGCGGCGGCGTGGCACCGAAGCCGCACGTCGAGTAAGTGACTGCCAGCAAAAAAAACGCCTGATGAAACATCAGGCGTTTTTTTTATGCGTGAGTGCTGGATCTATAGCCAATTCTAAAACCGCCCCAGTGCTTGCCCTCGACGTGAATCGGCACGGATAAATCGTGCATGACTTCGCCCGTATCGCGCTTATAGGTCTGCAACAGGAAGGGCTTGGTATTGCTGCCGCAGCGCTTGCCCGTACGGTCGCTGAAGATGCGCTTGGTGCGGTTATTCACGATATCGGTGGCGTAGTCGCCCGTCAGCGGCTGGGAAAACTTCTTGTTATGCGTTGGAAAATAGCCATTGTTGTCGACGGCGCCCGCATAGGCCAGATGGGGTAACGCCGCCAGCACGCCTTCCTGCAGGTCGGGCAGCACCTTGTCCGTAAAGGCATCGAACTTGGTGTTGTGCTTGGGCGGATTGGTGTTCGGGATGGGGCGGTAGTGGCGGTCGAACAGGGCTTCGCGCGTGATGCGCCCCGAGGCGATCGCCTGCTCGAACAGTTTGCCTACCTCGCGCGCGGCGCGCTGGGCCGCCTCGCGGATCTCGTCGTGCGGCGTGGCCACGCTCGATTCGCCCAGCGCGCCGGCGATCACTTCGGCCCGCTCGGCCAAGGCCATGGCCGACTGTGTGGCGCGCGGCAATTCGGCATTCGTCGACAACATGCTGTCGCGGATTTGCAGGATGGCGTCGGCGATCAGCTGCGTCGTGTCGACGTGCTCGCGCGAGGCGCGGGCGATTTGCCCGATCTCGTCTTCCGACTCGCCCGACGATTCCTCGATATGGCTGAGCGAGGCATGCACGCTTTCCACATTGCGCGCCGCTTCCGTGACACCGGTCGCCAGCGAACTCATGCCACGTGCGGCTTTTTCCGCCTGTTCATTGATTTCGCGCACCATCACGCTGATTTCATCGGAGGCTTCCTTGGTGCGCTGCGCCAATTGCCGCACTTCGCCGGCCACCACGGCAAAACCGCGCCCGTGTTCGCCGGCGCGCGCCGCTTCGATGGCAGCGTTCAGCGCCAGCAAGTTGGTGCGCGCGGAAATATCGGAAATGGCTTCCGTAAAGCCGGTGATGCGTTTGGATTTTTCCTGCAAGCTCAGCATGTTGCTGGAGGCGCCTTGCGCTTCCTCGCGTGCATGATTGATGCGGCGCAAGCCCTGGTCCACTTCGGCGCGCGCCGCCACGCTTTCCACACGCACACCGGCGGCCACCTTGGCGGCCCGTTCCGCATTGGCGGCGATCTTTTCCGTCATCGCGGCATTTTGCACGGAGCTGTCGGCAATGTCGCTGGCCGTGCGCACGTCGAGTTCCACCTTCTGTTTGACGGAATCGACAAAATACGAGGTTTCCGCCGCGCCGATCATGATGGCGTCGATGGCGTTGCCCACGGTGCCGGCGAACTCGTGCAAGCCCGGTTCACCGCGCACACGGCTGACGAACGCCAGCAGCGCGGCGCCGATGGCGGCGGCCACGCAAGCGATCAGATACGGATGGTCGCCGCCCGAGAGCAGCAACAGATAGGCCAGGCAACAGGCGATGGCCATGGCCAGGATCGTGAATACAAAGAAACGCACCAGCTGATGCTGCAACTGCTTCATTTGTCCCCCGCTGCGCGAACCCGTCACGTCCCGTTGAAGGGACGTGCTGTAACCGTATGCGGGTGGGCACGATTGCCCGCCTTGCACCCTGAACGTCACGTCTATGCGGCGTTTCAGGCGGCTACCGGATAGCAGAATTGTGGTTCTACCCTACAACATTTGTTCCGATAGCTCAATCAGAAAAGTGGGGCGGCTACACCAGGGTCACTTAATTGGCAATTTGGTGGTGTTTTTGACCTCTTCCATGACGGCATAAGTGTGGGTTTCCCGCACACCTTTTTGCAGCAAGGTCTTGCCCAGGAATTCGCGGTAGGCGGCCATGTCCTTGACGCGCGCCTTGACCAGGTAATCGAAGCCGCCGGCCACCATATGACATTCCAGTACCTCTGGAATGATTTGTACGCTATGCTTGAAGGCGTCGAACACTTCCGGTGTCGTGCGATCGAGCACCACTTCGATGAACACCAGCAGCGACACGTCGAGCAACTGCGGGTTCAACTGGGCCGTATAGCCCATGATGTAACCGGATTCGTGCAACTTGCGCACGCGCTCCAGGCAGGCGGCCGGCGACAGGTTCACGCGCGCGGCCAGCTCCACATTGCTGATGCGTCCATCGCTCTGCAATTCCATCAAGATTTTCTTACTGATCTTGTCCAGCATTCCTATCACCCCCAAATTAATATTATTTGGTTAAATTGTCGCATCAAAAACTATCTATTGCTAGTCCCCTGTATTACCAGAATTAATCCATAAGAATCCCCTTTACAATCGAATCATCTTAACGTCCGACTTTCTGTATTTTTTTGCACCAAAAAAGAGCAAGAATTACGTCAGTTTTCGTCCCCTTTTTCCTTGTAAAGAGCACTTATGCACCCTGCAGGCCCCTCGGCTTTTACCCCGATTCCTTTTGCTGCGTTCCAGGCAGAAATCCTGCCCGAAGCGACACCCCAGCGCGCCGCCATCACTGCCGCCTATAGGCGCGATGAGGTTTCCGCGGTGCAGTGGCTGTTGCAACAAGTGCGCCCCAGCAGTACCGAAACGATCGCCGAAGGACAAGCGCTGGCGCATCGTCTGGTCTCGAACGTGCGCCAAAAACGCACACGCGCGTCCGGTGTCGATGCACTGATGCACGAGTTCTCGCTGTCGTCGGAAGAGGGTGTTGCATTGATGTGTCTGGCTGAAGCGCTGTTGCGTATACCCGACAGTCAAACGGCCGACCGTTTGATCGCCGACAAAATCAGCAAGGGCGACTGGAAGAAGCACCTGGGCGAATCGCCGTCGCTGTTCGTCAATGCGGCCACCTGGGGCTTGCTGATTACGGGCAAACTGGTCAGTACCAGCAGCGAATCGGGCCTCGGTTCTGCCATGACCAAGCTCATCGCCAAAGGCGGCGAACCGCTGATCCGCAAGGGCGTCGACCTGGCCATGCGCATGCTGGGCAACCAGTTCGTCACGGGGCAAACCATCGAGGAAGCGTTGAAGAACAGCCGCGAGAATGAAACGCGCGGCTACCGCTACTCGTACGACATGCTGGGCGAGGCAGCCCTGACGCAAGCCGACGCGGCCAACTACTACGCCTCGTACGAAACGGCGATCCACGCGATCGGCAAGGCGTCGAACGGGCGCGGCATCCGCAACGGCCCCGGCATTTCCGTGAAACTGTCGGCCCTGCACGCGCGCTACAGCCGCGCCCAGCGCGCCCGCGTCATGGAAGAATTGCTGCCGAAGGTCAAAGCGCTGCTGTTGCTGGCAAAACAGTACAACATCGGCTTCAACATCGATGCGGAAGAGACGGACCGCCTGGAACTGTCGCTCGACCTGATGGAAGCACTGGCCTTCGATGCGGACCTGGCCGGCTTCGACGGCATCGGCTACGTGGTGCAGGCGTATCAGAAGCGCTGCCCGTTCGCCATCGATTTCCTGATCGACCTGGCGCACCGCAGCGGCCGCAAGTTCATGGTGCGCCTGGTCAAGGGCGCGTACTGGGATGCGGAAGTCAAGCGCGCGCAAGTCGACGGCCAGGAAGGCTATCCCGTCTACACGCGCAAGGTCTACACGGACGTCTCTTACCTCGTGTGTGCGCAAAAACTGCTGGCTGCCAGCAGCCTGATCTACCCGCAGTTTGCCACGCACAACGCGCAAACCCTGTCGACCATTTATACCTGGGCAAAACGCGACGGTATTACCGACTATGAATTCCAGTGCCTGCACGGCATGGGCGAAACCCTGTACGACCAGGTCGTCGGCCCCGACAACCTGGACAAGCCGTGCCGCATCTACGCCCCCGTCGGCTCGCATGAAACCCTGCTGGCCTACCTGGTGCGCCGCCTGCTGGAAAACGGCGCCAACTCATCGTTCGTCAACCAGATCGTCGACGAAAGCGTGGCCATCGATAGTCTGATCCGCGATCCGCTGGAACAGGCACGCCTGCAGGGCGGCTTGCCGCACCCGTCGATTCCGCTGCCGCTGGACATGTTTGGCAGCGAGCGCAGGAACTCGGCCGGCCTGGACCTGTCGAATGAAGACACCTTGCGCACCCTGGCCACCGGCCTGGCGCAGCAGCAGACATGGCAGGCGGCGCCGCTGATCGATGGCGCCGTCAGCCTGAATACGCCGATGCAAGTCATCCACAATCCGGCCCAGCACGACGATGTCGTGGGCAAGGTCATGGAAGCCGGTCCGGCCGACGTGGAAACGGCGCTGGCCAGCGCCAGCGCGTATGCCATGGATTGGCAAACGACGGAACCGTCGGTCCGCGCGCAAGCGTTGCTGCGCGCCGCCGACCTGTTCGAGGAACACCATATCGAGCTGATGGCCCTGGCCGTGCGCGAAGCGGGCAAGTCGCTGCCGAACGCGGTCGCGGAAATCCGCGAAGCCGTCGACTTCCTGCGCTACTACGCGGCGCAGGTGGAACATGCGCCGAACACCCTGGCGCTCGGTCCCGTCACCTGCATCAGCCCGTGGAACTTCCCGCTGGCCATCTTTACGGGCCAACTGGCCGCCGCTCTGGCAGCGGGCAACGTAGTGCTGGCCAAGCCGGCCGAGCAAACGCCGCTGATCGCCCACCGCGCCGTGCAATTGCTGCATGCGGCCGGCGTGCCGCGCGGTGCGCTGCAATTCTTGCCCGGCAGTGGAGAAGTGGTCGGTGCCGGCCTGTGCAATGACGCGCGCGTGAAAGGCGTGATTTTCACGGGCTCGACGGAAGTGGCGCAATTGATCAACCGCAACCTGGCCGCGCGCGCCGTGGCCGAAGGCATCGACATTCCCCTGATCGCCGAAACGGGCGGCCAGAACGCGCTGATCGTCGATTCGTCCGCCTTGCCGGAACAGGTAGTGCAGGACGTGATGTCGTCCGCTTTTGACAGCGCCGGCCAGCGCTGCTCGGCCTTGCGCGTGCTGTTCCTGCAAACGGAAATCGCCGACAAGACCATCCATATGCTGAAAGGTGCGATGCAGGAATTGCGCGTTGGCAATCCTGACCGCCTGGCGACCGATATCGGTCCCGTCATCGATGCGGAAGCGCAAGGTAACTTGCTGGCGCATATCAACAAGATGAAAACCATGGCCATCGACCATTATTCGCTCGATTTGCCGACCGTCAAAGGCACGTTTGTTGCCCCGACCGTGCTGGAAATTAAGTCGCTGGCGCAATTGACGCAGGAAGTCTTCGGCCCCGTGCTGCACGTGATCCGCTACAAGCGGGCCGAACTGCCGCAACTGGTGCAATCGATCAACGACAGCGGTTATGGCTTGACCCTGGGCATTCATACGCGCATCGACGAAACCATCGCTTTCATCACCCAGCGCGCGCACGTGGGCAATATTTATGTCAACCGTAACATCGTTGGCGCCGTCGTCGGCGTGCAACCGTTCGGCGGCGAAGGCAAATCGGGCACCGGTCCGAAGGCGGGCGGTCCCCTGTACCTGAAACGCCTGCAGCGCAATGCGCCGGCCGGCGCGCAGCACCAGCGCCAGGCGCCGCCCGCGCTCGACGCGCTGACCGTGTGGGCGAAGATGCATGGCCACGACAAGGTGCAGCAACTGGCGCAGGAATACGCACGCACCACCTTGCTGGGCAGCACCACCGTCTTGCCAGGCCCGACGGGCGAGCGCAATACCCTGAGCTTTGCGGCACGGGGCACGATTCTGTGCGCGGCGGCCACGTCCGGCACCTTGATGAACCAGCTGGCGGCCGTCCTGGCCACCGGCAACCAGGCCCTGGTGCTGGCGCAAGCGCCGGAGCTGATCCCGGGTGATTTGCCGGCCGCGCTGAAGGACCGCATCCAGATCGTCAGCAGCCTCGAGTCGGTCAAGCAGGATTTCCAGATCGCCATGATCGAGCCTAGCCTCGATGGCCAGCTCAAACCGCTGCTGGCGGCACGGGAAGGGGCCCTGGTGGCCACCATCGCCACCACGCAGGACGGTGCCATCCCCCTGTGGCGCCTGGTCGCTGAGCGGGCGCTGTGCGTGAATACGACGGCGGCCGGTGGTAACGCGAGTCTAATGATGTTAAGTGTCTAAATTTTAAGCAGGTAGTTAACAAGGAAGGGCAGAACCAGTGGTTCTGCCCTTTTTTTATGCACGCTAGCTGAAACATCAGCCAGCCAGGCGCTGGCATAGCTGCTGAATCACCGCAAACGCATACGGCGAAGCGACGGATTGCACGAAACGCATGAAGTCGACGGCCGCCTCCTCATTCGCGTTGTCGGAAATGGTGCGCATGACCGTAAACGGCACGCCGAGTTCAAAACACACTTGCGCCACGGCGGCGCCTTCCATTTCGACGGCCAGCAAGTCAGGGATATCCGCTTTCAGCTGGTTGATATGCGCGGCGCTGCCGATGAACTGGTCGCCGCTGGCGATCAGGCCGCGGTGTACTTTGGCGTGCTGCAAGCCAAATGCCGCGATATCGGCCGCCTTGAGCACGCTGGAAACATCGTCACGCAGGAAATCTTCCGCGGCAGCTGCCAGTTGCGTGCTCAGTTCCAGGTCCGTGGCGAAGCGCTGCAGTCCCGTCAGCGGCACTTCGAAGCGGGGAAACAAAGGTCGGGCGTCCATATCATGCTGCAGCAGCGATTCGGCCACCACGATGTCGCCCACTTTCACGTGTTTATCCCCACTGCCGGCCACGCCGGTGAAGACGATGTGGGTAACTCCGTACTTTTCCACAAGGATAGAAGCTGTCATGGCAGCGGCAACCTTGCCCAGACGCGACAGGACGCACACAGCGTCGATATTCCACAGGTTCCCCAGGGTGTAGTCACGCATGCCGTGCGAACGCCTCTGGGGGCCTTGCATGGCTTCTACCAGCCCCTGCTGTTCTTCGTGCAAGGCACTGATGATGCCTAAACGCATTTTTTTGTGTGAATTCATGCTGTTTTTACAGGTTTTTGAGATTGCAAAACGGTTTACAGGGTGAAAACAGCCGTTTCGGTGACTTTTCCACCGTGCGCGTTTGTCTCTGTGTTTTAAATAAAGATGTATACATAAAAATAGTAGTGATAGTAAACGGCCATTTTTTTGTGGATAAGTCGGTATACCATCGAAAAATCATCAACTTAGCGCACAAAAAAGTAGGCGCACAAGCATTGTATCCAGCGAGGACTTGTTTGGGATAAAAATTGGCTTGTGGACAAAGATCGACTTTTCCCACATCTCATCCTGTGGATATGCAGGCACTTATCCACACCGGCAAGCAAAAATCGCGTTTTTTCTTGCTGCAGTGACATGTTTGACGGGATTTGTGTGTACTGACTCCTGTCTGGCAATTGAAGCTGAGCGATCATGAACGCTGTTCTTTCACGAACATCGGCTTCCAGGTGATTCCTGGAAGACGGTTTGGCAGTGGGTAGCACTGTTGCCGTTGGCTTTTTTTTTGACGGTTTTTGCATGCTTTTTGGAAATATCCCCGGACTTCCGCTTTTTTTGTCGTTTTACAATAGAGCTATATATAAAAATAGTAGTAATAGTAAACGCGTTTTTTTCTGTGGATAAGTCACTTTTTTTCAACAGGATCAACCGTTTACGCGCAAAATAAAGCGTGCATAATCGCTGTATCCCGCGAGGAGCAAAATTGTATAAAATGCGGGCCTGCGCAAAAGTTCGTGTTTACTCACAAGTCATCCTGTGGATATCAAGTGACTTATCCACAATCGTCTCAAATACCCCCTCTTTTCGACATCGCACCGTCTCTCGGCCGAATACCTGGCCAGGACGGTTGACGTTTCCATTTTGCAAAACGGTTTGGCAGTGCAGTGCGCGTGATGCCGGCCGTGCCGGTTTTCGTCGCTCAGTTGTTGGCGCGATTTTTTTTTGTCAGTCAAAGCAGCTCGCCGTTTTTTTTTTTGAAGACAGGTTTGTGAACCTTCCCGAAGGAAAAGGGCAGACAAAGCGCGCGTTGTCCGGTTTACCTTAACAAGATCGTATACAAGAATAGTAATAGTAGTTAACGGCGACATCTTCTGTGGATAAGTCCTGATTTATCCTTGTAAACAATCGCTTGGCGTACGGATAAACGCTGAGTAAGGGTTGTATCTGCCGGGGATGGTTTTGGGATAAAAAAAAGGCGTCCAAAAAAATTTTCGTTTACTCACATATCGTACCTGTGGATATCCATACGGTTATCCACAGCTTGGCGGCCTTGTTTTTGAGCTTATCGTGACGCTCGCCCATATCGCTGGCCACGATTAATGTCGCCCTGGCCCGGCACTGGTGGTAATCTCAAGGCGGCTCAGCAGCCATGCATGCATGAAGAAAGACAGACTCTGGTAGCGGAACGCGGTGGGGAGACACGCCGCGCGACAGCTTGATGGCATACCGAAAGGAGCTTCATTGGAATCGGCAGGCGAATACGACTACATCATCGTGGGCGGCGGCACGGCAGGTTGCGTGCTGGCCAACCGGCTCACGCGCGACAAGGATGCCAACGTTTTGCTCGTGGAAGCGGGCGGCAAGGACGATTACGTGTGGATCCACATCCCCGTCGGCTATCTGCATTGCATCGGCAATCCCCGCACGGACTGGCTGTATTCCACGCAGGCGGACGCGGGACTGGGCGGGCGCAGCCTGATCTATCCGCGCGGCAAAGTCCTGGGCGGCAGCTCGTCCATCAACGGCATGATCTACATGCGGGGCCAGGCCGGCGATTACGATCACTGGGCCGACCTGACGGACGACGCCTCCTGGCGCTGGGACAAGGTCTTGCCGCTATTTAAACAAAGCGAGGATTATTACGGCGGCGCCTCGGAAAACCATGGCGTCGGTGGCGAGTGGCGCGTGGAAAAACAGCGCCTGTCGTGGGATATTTTGAATGCGTTCCGCGACGCGGCGCAGCAGGTGGGCATCCCGAAAACCAGCGATTTCAATGGCGGCGACAATAGCGGCAGCGCATATTTCGACGTCAATCAACGCCGCGGCATCCGCTGGAATACCTCGAAAGCATTCTTGAAACCGGCCGCGCGCCGCCCGAACCTGACCATCATGACGGGCTGCCACGTGGAACGTCTATTGATTGAAGCTTCGGAGTCGGGGCTCCGTTGCACGGGCATCGTGTTCACGGGCGGCGGCACGCAGTGGCAGGCGACGGCCAAACGGGAAACCTTGCTGACGGCGGGTGCCATCGGTTCGCCCCAATTGCTGCAATTGTCCGGCATCGGCCCGGCCGCCTTGCTGCGCGAACACGGCATCACGCCCGTGCTGGACTCGCCTGGCGTGGGCGGCAATTTGCAAGACCATCTGCAGCTGCGCATGGTGTACAAGGTGCAGGGCGTCAAGACCTTGAATGTGATGGCCAGCAATATCGTCGGAAAAATGCAGATCGGCTTGCAATATGCGTTGTTCCAGAGCGGGCCCATGTCGATGGCGCCATCGCAGCTGGGCGCGTTCGCCAAGTCCGATCCGCGGCAAGCCACGCCGAACCTGCAATACCACGTGCAACCCTTGTCCTTGGACAAATTCGGCGAACCCTTGCACGCGTTTCCCGCGTTTACGGCCAGCGTCTGTAATCTGCGCCCGACTTCGCGCGGCCATGTGCACATCGCCAGCGCCGACAGCTATGCGGCGCCGAAGATCGTGCCCAATTACCTGAGTACCGAGCAGGACCGCGCCGTGGCGGCCGACGCCTTGCGCCTGACGCGGGCCATCGCCGCCGCGCCGGCCCTGAAAAAATTCGCTCCCGAAGAATACAAGCCGGGCGTGCAATTCCAGAGCCAGGAGGAGTTGGCGCAGGCGGCCAGCCAGATCGGCACCACCATCTTCCACCCGGTGGGCACCTGCCGCATGGGTCTGGCCAGCGAGGCCTCTAGCGTGGTCGACAGCTCCTTGCGCGTGATCGGCGTAGATGGTTTACGTGTCGTCGATGCCTCGATCATGCCGTACATTACTTCTGGTAACACGAACTCGCCCACCGTGATGATCGCGGAAAAAGCGGCGCAAATGATACACGCGGCCTGGAAATAGCGGGGCAAGCGTGCGAGTTTGCGCCATTCGGGCTGGCGAAAAATCCCCGTAGTTATACTGTATTGTGCGTTAAATTTAAGTTGTGTATTATAAAAATGACTAAGTAGTACAAAAAGTACAACTAGGAGACACGATGTCAAACGTAATCTTGGAAACAAGAAATTTGACCAAGGAATTCAAGGGTTTCACCGCTGTGAGCGAGGTGAACCTGAAGGTAGAGCGGGGCCATATCCACGCCTTGATCGGTCCTAACGGCGCCGGCAAGACCACGTGTTTCAACTTGCTCACCAAATTCCTGGTCCCCACATCCGGAGAGATCCTGTTCAATGGGAAAGATATCACGGCCGCCAAACCGGCCCAGATCGCGCGTATGGGCGTGATCCGTTCCTTCCAGATTTCCGCCGTCTTCCCCCATCTGTCCGTGCTGCAGAATGTGCGCATCGGCTTGCAGCGCCAGCTCGGTACCTCGTTCCATTTCTGGCAAAGCGAACGCGCTTTGAACCAGCTCAACGACCGTGCCATGGCCTTGCTGGCCGAAGTCGACCTGACGGAGTTTGCCGACACCATCACGGTCGACATGCCCTACGGGCGCAAGCGGGCGCTGGAAATCGCCACCACTCTGGCGATGGAGCCGGAAATGATGCTGCTCGATGAACCGACGCAAGGCATGGGCCACGAAGACGTGCACCGCGTCACCGAGCTGATCAAAAAGGTGTCGGCCGGCCGCACGATTTTGATGGTGGAACACAATATGAGCGTGGTCTCTGGCATCTGCGACAAGATTTCCGTCCTGCAGCGCGGCGCCATGCTGGCCGAAGGCAGTTACGCGGAAGTGTCGCGCAATCCGCAAGTGATGGAAGCCTACATGGGCACCACCCACGCCGAACTGGAAGGGGCGCATTGATGGGGACACAAGTGAATGGCGGCGCACCCGCGCTGGAAATTTCGCAACTGCACACCTGGTATGGCGAATCGCACATCCTGCACGACGTCAACCTGAAAGTGGAGCAGGGCGAAGTGGTGACTTTGCTGGGTCGCAACGGCGCCGGCCGCACGACCACCTTGCGCGCCATTATGGGGCTGACGGGCGCACGCACGGGCTCCATCAAAGTCAATGGCAGCGAAGCGATAGGTTTGGCCACGCACAAAATCGCCCACCTGGGCATCGGGTATTGTCCCGAAGAGCGCGGCATTTTCTCGTCGCTGTCGACCGAGGAAAACCTGCTGCTGCCGCCGACCCTGGCCAGCGGCGAGAAGGGCATGTCGGTGGAGGAAATCTACGCCATGTTCCCGAACTTGCAGGAGCGCCGCCACAGCCAGGGCACGCGATTGTCGGGCGGGGAACAGCAGATGCTGGCCGTGGCGCGCATCCTGCGCACGGGCGCGCGATTGCTGCTGCTCGATGAAATTTCCGAAGGCCTGGCACCCGTCATCGTGCAGGGCCTGGCGCGCATGATTACCACCCTGAAGGCAAAGGGCTACACCATCGTCATGGTGGAACAGAATTTCCGGTTTGCCGCGCCGCTGGCGGACCGGTTTTATGTGATGGAGCACGGTCAGATCGTCGAGACTTTTGCTGCATCCGAACTGGAAGCCAAGATGCCGGTATTGACCGAGCTGCTTGGCGTGTAATGCCCATGTAGTTCCGTATCGTCGTCGAGCAATCGTTTAAATAGCAAACAATAATCCCAACGGAGACACTATGAAACGTAACGCTATCGCCATTGCCACCGCCACTCTTTGCGCCCTGGGCTTTTCCGCCGCCGCGCACGCCCAGGTATCGGGCGATACCATCAAGATCGGTTTTATTTCCGACATGTCAGGCGTGTATTCCGACGTCGACGGCCTCGGTGGCGCGGAAGCCATCAAGATGGCGATCGCCGATGCCGGCGTGGTACTGGCCGGCAAAAAGGTGGAATTCATTTCCGCCGACCATCAAAACAAGGCCGACATCGCCGCCTCGAAGGCACGCGAATGGTTCGACCAGCAGGGCGTCGACATGCTGATTGGCGGCACCAATTCTGGCGCCAGCCTGGCCATGGCCAAGGTCGCGGCTGAAAAGAAAAAAATCTTCATTGCCATCGGTGCCGGCTCCTCGCGCCTGACGAATGAAGAGTGCACGCCGTACACCGTGCATTACGCCTACGACACAGTGGCGCTGGCGCGCGGCACGGGCGGCACCATCGTCAAGCAGGGCGGCAAGAACTGGTATTTCATGACGGCCGACTATGCGTTTGGCCATTCGCTGGAAAAAGACACGGCCGAGGTCGTCAAGGCGGCCGGCGGCAAGGTGCTGGGCAGCGTCAAGCATCCGCTGGGCGCCTCGGATTTCTCGTCCTTCCTGCTGCAGGCGCAAGCGGCCAAACCGCAGATCCTCGGTCTGGCCAATGCGGGCGGCGACGCCATCAACAGCATCAAGGCGGCCAACGAGTTCGGCCTGACGAAATCGATGAAACTGGCCGGCTTGCTGATCTTCATCAACGACATCCATTCGCTGGGCCTGAACCTCACGCAGGGCATGTACCTGACCGATGGCTGGTACTGGGACTTGAATCCTGAAACGCGCGCCTGGTCGAAACGCTATTTCGCCAAGATGAAGAAGGAGCCGTCGATGCTGCAGGCGGCCGACTATTCGGCCGCGGCGAACTACCTGAAAGCCGTCAAGGCCGTCGGCACGGATGATACGGACAAGGTCATGGCCTACCTGAAAAAGACCAAGATCAACGACATGTTTACCCAGAATGGCGAAGTACGCCCCGATGGCCGCATGGTGCACGATATGTATTTGATGGAAGTCAAAAAGCCATCCGAGTCGAAATACCCATGGGATTACTACAAGGTGGTCGCCACCGTGCCCGGTGCACAGGCGTACGTGACCAAGGCCGAATCGAAGTGTTCGCTGTGGAAGTAACGCTGTAGCAACATCCACGGAGTGCCCGCCGCCGCGCGGGCGCTCCGTCCTGCATGCGCTTCGCTCGCAGGGTTCGCCTTGCGCCGCCGCACCCGTTTGCGGTGGCGCGTTTCCCTTGATACCACACCGCTACCCGGCGGTGCTTTTTATACTGTGATGCCATGGAAATTTTCGGCGTTCCATTACAAGCGATGATGAGCCAGCTGCTGCTGGGTCTCGTCAACGGCTCGTTCTATGCCATGTTGTCCCTCGGTCTGGCCGTCATCTTCGGCTTGCTCAACGTTATTAATTTCTCGCACGGCGCCATGTACATGATGGGCGCCTTCCTGGCCTGGATGGGCCTCAGCTATTTCGACATCAATTACTGGGCCATGCTGGTCATCGCCCCGATCCTCGTCGGCCTGGTCGGCATCCTGATCGAAAAAACCATGCTGCGCTGGCTGTACAAACTCGACCACCTGTATGGCTTGCTGCTGACGTTCGGCATCACCCTGATCATGGAGGGCGTGTTTCGCTCGTTCTATGGCGTCTCGGGTCAGCCGTATGCCGTGCCCGAGGCGCTGGCCGGCGCGACGGACCTCGGCTTCATGATCTTGCCGAACTACCGCGCCTGGGTGGTGATCGCCTCGCTCTCCGTCTGCCTGGCCACCTGGTTCGTCATCGAGAAAACCAAGCTCGGCGCCTACCTGCGGGCCGGCACGGAAAACCCGAAACTGGTGGAGGCGTTCGGCATCAACGTGCCGCTGATGGTGACCTTGACCTTCGGCTTCGGCGTGGCGCTGGCCGGTTTCGCCGGCGTGCTGGCGGCGCCGATCATCCAGGTTTCGCCGCTGATGGGCTCGAACCTGATCATCGTCGTGTTTGCCGTGGTGGTGATCGGCGGCATGGGTTCCATCATGGGTTCCATCCTGACGGGCCTGGGCCTGGGCGTGATCGAGGGCCTGACCCGCGTGTTCTACCCGGAAGGCTCGGCCACCGTGGTGTTCGTGGTGATGGTTATCGTGCTGCTGCTGCGTCCCGCCGGCCTGTTCGGCAAAGAAAAGTAATCCTCATCAGTCATGTATTGGAGCTACCACGATGAATAAGAATGTAGGCTACGCCATTGCCCTGCTGCTGGCGTTGGCGGCCCCGTTTTACGGCTACCCCGTCTTCCTGATGAAGTTGCTGTGCTTTGCCCTGTTTGCCTGCGCGTTCAACTTGTTGATCGGCTACACGGGTTTGCTGTCGTTCGGCCACGCGGCCTTCTTCGGCGGCGCCGGCTATGTCACCGGTTATGCGCTGCGCACCTGGGGCTGGCCGACGGAACTGGGCTTGCTGGCCGGCGTCGCCACGGGCGCCTTGCTGGGCCTGGTGATCGGCGGCCTGGCGATCCGCCGCCAGGGCATCTACTTTACGATGATCACCCTGGCGCTGGCGCAGATGGTGTACTTCCTGGCCTTGCGCCTGCCGTTCACGGGCGGCGAGGACGGCTTGCAGGGTGTTCCACGTGGAACCTTGCTGGGCACGATAGACCTGGCCAACGATACGGTGCTGTACTACGTCGTGCTGGCCATTTTTGTCGCCGGCTTCGCCCTGATCGTGCGCACCATCCATTCGCCGTTCGGACAAGTGCTCAAGGCCATCAAGGAAAACGAACCACGCGCCATCTCGCTCGGCTACGACGTCAACAAGTACAAGCTGATGGCCATCGTGCTGTCGGCGTCGCTGGCCGCGCTGGCCGGCGCCACCAAGACGCTGGTGCTGGGCTTTGAGACCTTGACCGACGTGTACTGGGGCATGTCGGGCCTGGTCGTGCTGATGACCCTGGTGGGCGGCATGGGCACCTTGTCCGGTCCCATCCTCGGCGCCGTATTGATCATCGCGCTGGAAAACAAGCTGGGCGATGTCGGCACCTACCTGGCCACGCACACGGGCATCGAGTGGTTCGGCACCCTGGGTGAATCGGTGGGCATGGTCACGGGCGTGATCTTCGTCATCTGCGTGCTGCTGTTCCGGCGCGGCATCGTCGGCGAAGCCATCGCGCGCTTCGGCGGCAGAAGTGCCAAAGCCGCTGTCTGATTTTCAAGCAACGCCGGACGGATCGTCCGGCGTTTTTCATTGTGCGTCCACTGTTACTTCAACGGAGAGAACCACCATGCAAATGACGATCACGCGCGCGGGCACTGTTGGCACGAGCCTGTGCACCCTGCTGGCGTTGGCAGCCTGCGGCAGCAACCATGCGCCGGAAGAGCTGAACCAAATGCCCGGCTACCTGGGCACCATCACGCGCGCCGACTACGACGGCAAGACGAACGATCTGCTGACGGCAGGGCTGGGCAAGACGGGGCTGGCGGGCGCCACCCCCGCGTATGCGAATGCGGAACAGCCGACGCCGCTCGAGCTGCGCCGCAATGCGATCTATGCCAATTACCGCGCCGTGCTCGACATCGCCGCCAACAGCGGCTACGGCACCCTGTACGGGCCGAACGTGGATGCGGCCGGCAACGTGGGCAGCGGCGAGGGCCTGGTGGCGGGCAGCGAATACCTCGCCTATGCCGACGATGGCACGGGCAAGAAGAATGTCACCTTGATGGTGCAGGTGCCGGCGAGCTTCGACCCGGACCGCGCCTGCATCGTCACGGGCACGTCCAGCGGCTCGCGCGGCATTTACGGCGCCATCGGCAGCTCGGGCGAATGGGGCCTGAAAAAAGGCTGCGCCGTGGCGTATGCCGACAAGGGTTCCGGCACGGGCCTGTATGTGTTCGAGGACGACAGCGTCAACCTGCAGAACGGCGTGCGCGCGGGCAGGGTCGCCGCCGGCAAGAACGCGCTCTTCGCGCCCGACTTGAGCGACGCGGACCGGCTGGCCTGGTCTGGCGCCTATCCGAACCGCATCGCCTTCAAGCATGCGCACTCGCAGCAAAACCCGGAGAAGGACTGGGGCAAGGTCACCTTGCAGGCGGTCGAGATGGCGTTTTACGTCTTGAATGAACGCTACGGCGTGCTGGCCCGCGACGGCAGTTCGCGCATCGTGCGCTTGACGCCGAAGAACACCATCACGATCGCCTCAAGCATTTCCAACGGCGCTGGCTCGGCCTTGCTGGCGGCGGAACAGGATACGAAAGGCTTGATCAGCGGCGTGGCGGCCAGCGAACCGCAAATCCAGCCGGCGGCATCTAACGCCTACAGCGTGCGCCAGGGCGGGGCGGTGGTGGCCAATCCGGGCCGCGCGCTGTTCGACTACGCCACCTATGCGGCCCTGTATCAGCCTTGCATCGCTTCCGTGGCCGGCAATGCGGGACGCTGCACGGCGCTGGTTGCCAAGGGCTTATTGAACGGCGCCGACCTGGCGGCGCAGCAGGCGGACGCGAAGCAGCGCTTGCGCGCGTATGGCTGGTTGGTCGATTCCGATCCGCTGCAGGCTTCGCACGCGGGTACGAACATCCTCGTGGCCGTCACGTATGCGTATGCCTACGGGAAATTTTCCGTGACCGATAAAGTCTGCGGTTTCACGTTTGCGCAGACGGATGGCAGCGGCAATCCGATCGCGTTCACGTCGGCGCAAAAGGCGGCCAGCTTTGCCGCGCAAAACGGCATCCTCGGCAATGTCGTGTACGAGAACAGCGTGGGCGGCGCCAAAGTCTACACGGCCGGCGTGTCGCCATCGACCAGCCTGGCGGACCAGTCGCTCGACGGCTTCCTGTGCCTGCGCAGCCTGGCGACGGGGCGCGACGCCGTCAGCGGCGCCAACTTGCAGGGCACCCTGGGCGGGCAGAGCGTGCGCGTGCGGGCTGGCATGGCCGAAGTCGCGGCCAGCGGAAAGTTGCAGGGCAAGCCGGCCATCATCGTGCACGGCCGCAGCGACACCTTGATTCCCGTCAATCATGCTTCGCGCGCCTATCTTGGCCTGAACGCCGCCGTGGAAGGGGCCGCCAGCCGGCTACGCTATATCGAGGTGACCAATGCCAACCATTTCGATTCCTTCAGCAGCGCCTTGCCGACCCTGATCGTACCGCTGCACGTGTACCTGAACCGGGCGCTCGACGCCATGTATGCGCACTTGAACGCCAAGCAAGCCTTGCCGCCATCGCAGGTGGTGCGCACGGTGACGCGCGCCGATGCGTCGACACTGATCACGAATGTCAACGTGCCGGCGATCGCCACGGCGCCGGCGCCCGCCAATGCCGTCAGCGTGACGGGCACGCAGGTGGATATTCCGAACTAGGCTGTATCGCTTGTGAAACCTGCGGCCACGTTTCACGTGGCCGTTTTTATTCCCAGGCCGACTCGGCGATCTGGCCCAGTCCCTGGAAGACGGGCTTGGAAAACCAGTAGCCCTGCATCAGTGAAATGCCGCAGCTGGCCAGGAAGTCGCGCTCGGCGCGTGTCTCGATGCCTTCGGCCAGCACGCGGATACCAAGCTCATGGCACAGGCTGGCGATGGCGCGCACGATCGCCTGGCGCGGCGCCTGCGTATCGATGCCGCGCACCAGGTCCATGTCGATCTTGATGATGTCGGGCTGGTATTCGGCCAGCAGGTTCAAGCCCGCATAGCCGGCACCGAAATCATCGATGGCCGTCTGGAAACCGAAGCGCCGGTAGGCGCGGAAAATCTCGACCAGGTGGGGACGGTCTTGCACCCGTTCGCCTTCCGTCACTTCAAAGATGATTTTATCGGTGGGGAAGCTGTGCAGCCTGGCCGCTTCCAGGGTGCTGCGGATGCACACTTCCGGGCGGTAGACGGCGTTGGGCAAAAAATTGATCGACAGGAAGCCCTGCATGCCGAGGCGCGCTGCGCCGGCCACGGCCTTGACGCGGCACGCCTGATCGAAGCGGTAGCGGTTGGCGTCGTTGACTTGCGCCAGCACGCTGGCCGCGCTTTCGCCGTTCGGGCCGCGCACCAGCGCCTCGTGCGCATAAATGCTGCGCGTGGCCAGGTCGACGATGGGCTGATAGGCATACTCGAAGGCAAACGGCAGCGGCGCGCTGTCATGGCAGCCGGCACAGGCACCGTACGGAAAGTGGGTGCTGTCGGGATGAATGGGGATGTCGGGAGGCGTCATGGCGTCAGTGTAGCTGGGCGGGTTGGCAGATTCCGTCTGCTGGTTCACAGTGCGGCCGCATAGATGGCGCGCGCATCGGCGCGCATGAGGGGACGGGGATTGTTGCCCAGCAAGCGCGTTTGCAGCATGGCTTCATCGGCCAGGCGGTCCAGGTCGCCGGACGTGATGCCCACTTCGCGCAAGGTGCGCGCGATACCGGTAGCTACGGCAATGTCCTGCATGGCGTCGATCAGGGCCTCGGCCCGCGCTTCCTCGCTGCCCGTGATGCCGGGTTGCAATACGGTCGCCAGTTGCGCATACAGGGGCGCCGCATGGGATAGATTAAAACGCAGCACGTGCGGCAACACCAGCGCGTTCGACAGGCCATGCGGCACGTGGAACAGGCCGCCGATGGGATAGGCGAGCGCATGTACGGCAGCCACGGGTGCGTTGGCAAACGCCTGGCCGGCCAGCATGGCGCCCAGCAGCATGGCTTGCCGCGCCGGCAAGTTGCTGCCATCGCGGCAGGCTGCGAGCAAGTTGCTGGAGAGCAGCGACAGCGCCTGGGTGGCCAGCATGTCGGACAAGGAATTTTTCAGCAGGCGGCTGGTGTACGCTTCGATCGCATGCACCATGGCATCGATGCCGGTGGCGGCCGTCACTGCGGGCGGCAAACCCAGGGTCAGGCTGGCGTCGAGGATGGCCAGGTCCGCATACAGTTGCGGCGCGACCACGCCCATCTTGCTGGTGGCGCCCGTGGTGACGATGGCGATGTGGGTGACTTCCGAGCCCGTGCCGGCCGTCGTCGGCAATTGCACCAGCGGCAGGCGCTGACCGTGCACATTGCCGATGCCGTACAGCTGGGCCAGTTCCTGGTGACCGGGCGCCAGCACGGCGATCAGCTTGGCCACGTCCAGTGAGCTGCCGCCTCCAAGGCCGATAATCAGTTCCACGTGAAACATCTGGGCCTGGGCCACGCCAGCCAGCACGACGGCTTCGGGCGGATCGGCTTGTACATCGGAAAAGACATGCGCCTCGATGCCCGCCGCTTGCAAGCTGCGCAACGGTGCATCGGCCAGACCCGTGCGCAAAAAGCCCGCGTCGGTGACGAGCAGGGCGCGGCGCACGGCGGGGAAGTGGTGGGCGATATGGGCGCCCAGTTGGGCAGCGGCGCCCGGTTCAACGATCAGATGCGGCACGGTACGGAACTGGAAGGCGGACATGCGTGCTCCTGACAGTAAGGACAGAAGTCCAGCATACTCCGCTTTCCTGCCACGTGCCTGTTTCACGTGGAACCAAATGCGGCGCTTACTCCCACTCGAGCGCGCCGCGTTTCCATTCATAGGCCAGGCCAATGGCCAGCACGCCCAGAAAGCCCATGACGGCTCAGAAGCCGACCAGGCCCAATGCGTTGACGTTGGCCGCCCACGGCATCAGGAAGATCACCTCGATATCGAACAGGATGAACAGGATGGCGACCAGGTAGAAGCGGATGTCGAACTTCATGCGCGCATCGCCGAACGCCTCGAAGCCGCATTCGTACGGTGACAGTTTTCGCGCATCGGGCTTGTGCGGCCCCAGTACGCGTCCCAGCAGCATGGGCACGATGCCGACCAGGATGCCGATCAGAATGAACAGCAGGACGGGAAAATAGTGTTCGAGGAGCATGGGGATTCCTCTCAGTGGCTCGATGACAGTTTCATCAGTACGATGCCGCACACGATGAGGACGGCGGCGAACACGCGCATGGTATTGACTTGCTCGCCCAGAAAGACGATGCCAACGATAAAGGCGCCGACGGCACCGATGCCCGTCCAGATGGTGTAAGCCGTGCCCAGGGGCAGGGTGCGCATGGCCAGCGACAGCAAGCCGAAGCTGGCGATCATCATGACCACAGTAATCACGGAGGGAGTGAGTCTGGTGAAACCCTCGGAGAGTTTCATCGAGTATGCCCACACGACTTCAAACATGCCGGCAATTATTAACAGTATCCAGGCCATGGCGGCTCCTATACAGAGCGGGCCGTCCCGGTGTGTTCCCATGATGGGGGAGGCCGTCCTCCTGGATGATCGTCGCGCTGGCCACTGGCGTGAGCACGGGGCGAACGATGCGGCAATTGTAGCAAACATTGCCGGACCCCGCAGCGCGGCGCGGGCCTGTCCTGGCGCCTGGGCGTGTTCCACGTGAAACAAAAATCGCTGTCGACTTGCCCTCGCTGAGTAAAAATTAAGCAAAAATTGGCCCGTGGAAGGTTGCGTTCGCAAAAAGACTCTATAATCGGAGCTCTCTTCCCGCATTTTTACTTGCACTGTTACCTATTTATCATGTTATTTCCTACAGAATTCGACGTCATCGTTGTCGGTGGTGGTCACGCCGGTACCGAGGCGGCCCTCGCTTCCGCCCGCATGGGGCAGAAGACGCTATTGCTCACGCATAATATTGAGACACTGGGCCAGATGTCGTGCAACCCCTCCATCGGTGGCATCGGCAAGGGCCACCTGGTCAAGGAGGTCGATGCCATGGGCGGCGCGATGGCGATTGCCACCGACGAGTCCGGCATCCAGTTCCGCATCCTGAATTCCTCGAAAGGCCCGGCAGTCCGCGCCACGCGCGCCCAGGCCGACCGTATTTTGTACAAGGCCGCCATCCGCACGCGCCTGGAAAACCAGAGCAACCTGTGGCTGTTCCAGCAAGCGGTCGATGACTTGATCGTCGAAGGCGACCGGGTCGTCGGCGCCGTGACGCAGATCGGCCTGAAGTTCCTCGCGCGCGCCGTCGTGCTGACGGCCGGCACTTTCCTCGACGGCAAGATCCACGTGGGCTTGAATAACTATTCGGCCGGCCGCGCCGGCGACCCGCCCGCCATCTCGCTGTCGGCCCGCCTGAAAGAGCTGAAACTGCCGCAAGGGCGCCTGAAAACGGGCACGCCGCCGCGCATCGATGGCCGCACGATTGACTTTTCCGTGATGCAAGAACAGGCGGGCGACCTCGATCCCGTGCCCGTGTTTTCCGTCATGGGCAACACGGCCATGCATCCGCGCCAGGTGCCGTGCTGGGTCACGCACACGAATAGCCAGACGCATGACATCATCCGCGCCGGCCTGGACCGCAGCCCCATGTACACGGGCGTCATCGAAGGCGTGGGCCCGCGTTACTGCCCCTCGATCGAAGACAAGATCCACCGTTTCTCGGGCAAGGAATCGCACCAGATCTTCCTCGAGCCGGAAGGTTTGACGACGCACGAGTTCTATCCGAACGGTATCTCCACCAGCCTGCCGTTCGACGTGCAGATCGCCCTGGTACAGTCGATGAAGGGCATGGAAAACGCCCATATCCTGCGCCCCGGCTATGCCATCGAATACGATTATTTCGACCCGCGCGGCTTGAAGGCGTCGCTGGAAACGAAGGCCGTCGCGGGCCTGTTCTTCGCCGGCCAGATCAACGGCACCACGGGCTACGAGGAAGCGGCCGCGCAAGGCATGCTGGCGGGCCTGAATGCGGCCTTGCTGACGCAGGACAAGGAAGCCTGGGTACCGGGCCGCTCCGAGGCCTATCTGGGCGTGCTGGTCGACGATCTGATCACCCAGGGCGTGCAGGAACCGTACCGCATGTTCACCAGCCGCGCCGAGTACCGTTTGAGCCTGCGCGAAGACAATGCCGACATGCGCCTGACGGAAATCGGGCGCGCGCTGGGCTGCGTGGGCGACACCCAATGGCAAGCGTTCGAGACCAAGCGCGAAGCGGTGGCGCGCGAGCTCGAGCGCCTGCGTTCCACGTGGGTCAATCCGCGCATCCTGGCGGCCGCCGAATCGGAACGCATCGTCGGCCAGGCCATCGAGCGCGAGTACTCGCTGGCGGACCTGCTGTGCCGCCCGAACGTGGCCTACGACACCCTGATGAGCATGACGGGCATGGAAGGCCAGGTCCTGGCCGGCCCCGGCGTGGAAGACCCCGCCGTGCGCGAGCAGGTGGAAATCCAGCTCAAATATGCGGGCTACATCGAGCGCCAGAGCAAGGAAATCGAGCGCCATGAACACTATGAAAACCTGGCCTTGCCGGAAGGTTTCAATTACCTCGATATCGGCGCGCTGTCCGTCGAAGTGCGGCAAAAACTCGACAAGCAGCGCCCTGAAACCCTGGGCCAGGCATCGCGCATATCGGGCGTGACGCCGGCGGCGATTTCGCTGCTGCTGGTGCATCTGAAAAAGCGCGGTTTTGGCGCAGGGCAAGCCGAAATACAGACCACCACTTTAAAGGACGAGGTTGTTGAATGAAGCAGTTTGACCGGGCCGCATTGGCCCCCATTTTGAATGAAGGCATCGCCGCGCTGGGGCTGGACCTGAGCGCGGATCAGACGGAAAAACTGCTCGATTACCTGGCCTTGCTGGCCAAATGGAACAGCGTGTACAACCTGACGTCGGTGCGCGATCCGATGCAGATGCTGACCTTGCACGTGCTCGATTCGCTGGCCGCCGTGCCGGCGTTCGCGGATGCAAAGCATGTGCTCGACGTGGGCGCCGGCGGCGGCTTGCCGGGCATGGTCCTGGCCATCGCGCGGCCCGATGTGAAGGTGTCGATGATCGACACGGTGCATAAAAAGACGGCTTTTCTGACGCAAGTGAAGGCGGAACTGGGCCTGGCCAACGTCACCGTGTACACGAAACGGGTGGAACAGCTGGAAGTGGCGCAAAAATTCGACGTGATCACCTCGCGCGCCTTTGCCGACCTGTCCGACTTCGTCAACTGGTCGCACCACGTGCTGGCCGAGGGCGGGCAATTCATCGCCTTGAAAGGGGTGGCGCCGCCAGACGAGCGCGAGCGACTGCCGGCAGACTGGAAAGTGACGGAATTACGAGCGATCCAGGTGCCAAGGCTAAATGCAGAGCGTCATCTGGTCTTTATAGCAAGAATTTAAAAGTCGAAATAAATGATATAAACAGTTTATACGGTATAAATAATATAAACCGTATAAACAATTTATATCGTATAAATAAAATAAACAGTATAAATCGTTTCGGCCAGATGCCGGGGCGCACGATGAAGTTTGCATCTCTTTACAACTAGAAGATACATGGCCAAAATTTTTTGTGTAGCAAATCAAAAGGGTGGTGTTGGTAAAACCACAACGAGCGTCAACCTCTCCGCCGGTCTGGCCAAGTTGAACCAGCGCGTGCTGCTGGTCGACCTCGACCCGCAGGGCAATGCGACCATGGGCGCCGGCATTAACAAGGCCGGCCTGAAGGCGTCGACCTATGAAGTCATGCTGGGCGAGTCCGATGTCAAGACGGCACGCCAGCGTTCGGAAGCGGGGCGCTTCGATGTCTTGCCGTCGAACCGCGAGCTGGCCGGCGCCGAAGTGGAGATGGTCGAACTCGACAACCGCGAACGCCGCCTGAAGGATGCGCTGGCCGAAGTCGACAGTGAATATGACTTCATCCTGGTGGATTGCCCGCCGGCATTGTCGATGCTGACCTTGAATGGCCTGTGCGCCGCGCATGGCGTGATCATCCCGATGCAGTGCGAGTACTACGCGCTGGAAGGCTTGTCCGACCTGGTCAACACCATCAAGAAGGTGCATGCGAACCTGAACCCGGATTTGAAGATCATCGGCTTGCTGCGCGTGATGTTCGATCCGCGCATGACATTATCGCAACAAGTGTCGGCGCAGCTGGAACAGCACTTCGGCGACAAGGTCTTCAATACCATCATCCCGCGCAACGTGCGCCTGGCCGAAGCGCCGTCGTACGGCTTGCCCGGCGTGACCTTCGACCCCAGCTCGAAAGGTGCCCAGGCGTATATCGCCTTCGGCGCCGAGATGGTCGAGCGCATCAAACATATGTAAACAAGAGGCGGGCGCCTGCACGGTTTGATGTAAGCGCTTACTCTGAAAACACGATTAGGACAGCATGGCTACGAAAAAATTAAAAGGACTGGGTCGCGGACTCGACGCCCTGTTGGGCGGCGGCGGCGATTTTGCCAGTCCGGACACGACACAACCGTCGAACTTGCCCGTATCACAAATGCAAGCCGGCAAGTACCAGCCGCGCACGCGCATGGACGAGGGGGCCTTGAATGAACTGGCCGCTTCGATCAAGGCGCAAGGGCTGATGCAGCCGATCCTGGTGCGCCCGATCGGGCAGGACACCCTGAGCGGACTTGTCAAATATGAAATTATCGCAGGCGAGCGCCGTTTCCGCGCCTCGCAGCTGGCCGGCCTGACGGAAGTGCCGGTGCTGGTGCGCGACGTGGACGACCTGGCCGCCGCCGCGATGGCGCTGATCGAGAACATCCAGCGCGAAGACCTCAATCCTTTGGAAGAGGCGCAGGGCATCCACCGCCTGATCGCCGACTTCAGTTTTACGCATGAGCAAGCGGCCACTGCGCTGGGACGCTCGCGCAGCGCCGTGTCGAACCTGTTGCGTTTGATGAACCTGGCCAACCCCGTGCAAACCATGCTGATGGCCGGCGATATCGACATGGGCCATGCGCGCGCGCTGCTGGCCGTCGATGCGGCCAGCCAGATCACCCTGGCGAACCAGGTCGTGGCCAAGCGCCTGTCGGTGCGCGAAACGGAAAAGCTCGTCACCCGCACGCTCGAGGAAGCGGCCAACCCGGTTGAGCCGCGGCAAAAGGAAAAGTCCGGCGACATCGCGCGCCTGGAAGAAGAGCTGTCCGATGCGCTGGCCACGCCCGTGGTGTTCAAGATGGGCAACAAAGGCCGTGGCCAATTGGTCATCGATTTTGCCGATCTTGACGTGCTCGATGGCTTGTTGACACGTTTGCGTGGTTAAATAGCAAGCTGCAAAGACAGGGGCCATGCGGGTGTGGCCGATCCGGCCATGCTTTCCAGATGCACCACGTGATTCCTTGATAACACGGCTGGAAGCGGCCAGACAAGCGACTTTGCCATATAGTGGTGCAAATGGCGGCGAATAGTCGGTAAAGCGTCAGTTTCACGCAGCAATTGCCCTGCTGCGGTGCACCAACGTTTGACTCTATAGATCAAAGCCAACTATAATCCCGTGTCTTTGCGTGTGTAGATTTTTCTGGGAACTTGGCAATTGAGTGATTCACAACAAAGTATTGCCAAGCCAGTCTACAAAGTAGTTGCATTGCAGCTAGCAATCGCTATCAGTTTTGCCACGGTTACCCTGTTTTTTGGTGGCAGTGTCAGAGGCTGGTCCGCCGCATACGGCGGCGCTATCGCAGTCATCGGTAGCCTGGTGTATGCCCTGTTGGTGGTTCGCGGTTCTAGCGACGCCAACAAGGCATTCCGGGCGCATTTGCGCGCAGAAGTGGTGAAAATATTTATCACAGCGGTGCTGTTTATATTGGCACTGGTGTTGTTTCAGTCGGCCGCCTGGTTATGGCTGATCTTGGGTTTCGCGGTGGCAACCTTAGCATACTGGTTTTCATTGCTCGCTGTTTAATCATTGGTTTTGGGGCCTGTTGAGCTCTGAAACGACAAATCTAAATTCATTATGACCACAGAACACGCTATTGAAGCGGGCCATGCTGCCCCGGCCAACGCCACAGAATACATCAGTCACCATCTGGCCCACCTGAGAAGTGCCGACGGCATGATCAATCTGGATACGTTCTGGATTTCGGCCATTCTGGGCTTTGTTTTCCTGGCTGTTTTCTATATGGCGTCGCGCCGCGCGACGGCTGGTGTCCCTGGCAAGTTGCAAAACTTCGTCGAAATGGTCATGGAAATCGTCAATGACACTATTAATGGGGCCTTCCACGCGAAAAGCAAGGTCATCGCGCCGCTGGCCATCACTATTTTTGTGTGGGTCTGGTTGTTGAACGCGATGGACTTCCTGCCGGTTGACCTGTTGCCGAAGATCCTGAGCTGGTTTGGCGTGCATAAACTGCGCGCCGTGCCGACCGCCGACGTCAACCACACCTTCGCCATGTCGCTGTCCGTCGTGCTGTGCGTGATCGCCTTCTCGATCAAGGCCAAGGGCCTGGGCGGCTGGATCAAGGAACTGTTCACGGCACCGTTCCATGCGAGCGGCCTGATCGGCACGATCGCCCTGGCACCTGTCAATTTCTTGCTGCAAATGGTTGAGCTGGTTGCAAAACTGATCTCCCTGTCGCTGCGACTGTTCGGCAATATGTATGCCGGCGAACTGATTTTCATCTTGATCGCGTTGTTGCCTTGGTGGGCACAGTGGGCGTTGGGTGGTCCATGGGCAATTTTCCATATCTTGATTGTAACTTTGCAAGCTTTTGTGTTTATGGCGTTGACGGTTGTGTATCTGAGCCTTGCGGTTGAGAAACATTAATCATTAACTTTATATTTTGTTTTTTTAGTATCTTTCGTTTTTAAATTTAGGAGAATTTTATGCAAGCTCTGATCGCACAAGTACAAAGCATGACCGTTCTGGCAGCAGCAATCATCATCGGCCTGGCCGCAATCGGCACCGCTCTGGGCTTCGCTATCTTGGGTGGCAAATTCCTGGAAGCTTCGGCACGTCAACCAGAACTGATGCCACAACTGCAAACCAAACTGTTCGTTATCGCTGGTCTGCTGGATGCTATCTCGATGATCGGCGTTGGTGTTGCTCTGCTGTACACGTTCGCTAACCCGTTCCTGTCCGCTCTGACGGCTGTTGCTCAGTAATTCGCTCCAACCCTAGGAGAAACTTTTAGTTAGGAGCAAAGGTATGGACATCAATATGTCGCTCATCGGCCAGATGATCACCTTCGCGGTGTTGGTCTGGTTCTCGATGAAGTTCGTATTTCCAGCGCTGAACAACGCGCTGGATGAGCGTGCCAAACGAATCGCGGATGGATTGGCTGCGGCCGATCAAGGTCAGGCTTCGATGGCAGTCGCTGAAAAGCGTGCGCAAGAGGCATTGAACAGTGCACGTGAAGAAGCGTCGCAACGCGTTGCGGACGCTGAAAAGCGCGCGCAGCTGGTTGCTGAAGAGATCAAGCAAAATGCACAAGCTGAAGCTGCGCGTATCATTGCGCAAGCCCAGTCGGACGCCGAACAGCAACTGTCGAAAGCACGCGAACAATTGCGCGCTCAGGTGGCTGACCTGGCTGTCAAGGGTGCCGAGCAGATCCTGAAGCGTGAAGTCAACGCTACGGCTCACGCCGAAATGTTGCAGCGTCTTGCTGTCGAGCTGTAATCATGGCAGAACTCGCAACCGTCGCCCGTCCCTACGCGGAAGCTTTGTTCCGCGTAGCCCAAGCTGGTAAGGAGTCAAGCAACCTCGCGGCGTGGTCCGAGCTGGTGTCCGAACTGGCACAGATCGGTAGCCACCCCGAGGTACAGGCGTACGCGCGCAATCCGAAGGTTTCGGAAAGCGACGTCGCCGCCACCATCCTGTCGTTGTTGAAATCGCCGCTCAATGAGGAAGTGAAAAACTTCGTCACGATGTTGATCGAAAATGGCCGCATCAGCCTGCTGCCGGAAATCGGCGCGCAATTCCATGCCTTGAAAAATGGCCTGGAAGGTGCGGCTGACGCCGAGATCACGAGCGCTTTCGATCTGAGCGAAGGCCAAACGGCCGAGCTGGTCGCAACGCTGGAAAAGAAATTCAGTCGTAAGCTCAACCCTGCCGTCACAGTGGATCCATCGCTGCTCGGCGGCGTGCGCGTGGTTGTTGGCGACCAAGTGCTCGATACCTCGGTGCGCGCCAAGCTGCAGCAACTGCACGCTGCACTGGTGTCGTAAGACACGCGCTTCGGCAGGCCAGCTTAGACAGACCCTTACCCCTCGCGCAAGCTGAGAGAAACACTTTTAGGAGTTAGTATGCAACTCAACCCATCTGAAATCAGCGAGTTGATCAAGAGCCGGATCCAAGGTCTTGACGGCGGCGCTGAAGTGCGTAATCAAGGCACGGTTATTTCCGTCGCCGACGGTATCTGCCGCATCCACGGTTTGTCGGACGTGATGCAAGGCGAGATGCTGGAATTCCCAGGCAACACGTTTGGCCTGGCAATGAATCTGGAACGTGACTCCGTCGGTTCCGTGATTCTGGGTGCCTACGAGCACATCTCCGAAGGCGACACGGTGAAATGCACCGGCCGCATTCTGGAAGTGCCAGTCGGTCCTGAGCTGCTCGGCCGCGTTGTCAACGCGCTGGGCCAGCCGATCGACGGCAAAGGCGCCATCGAGACCAAACTGACGGCCGCGATTGAAAAAATCGCTCCGGGCGTGATCGCCCGTGAATCCGTTTCGCAACCAATGCAAACCGGCCTGAAGTCGATCGATGCGATGGTTCCAGTTGGCCGCGGCCAGCGCGAACTGATCATCGGCGACCGTCAAACCGGCAAGTCGGCCGTGGCGATTGATGCGATCATCAATCAAAAAGGCCAGGGCATGAAATGTATCTACGTCGCGATTGGCCAAAAAGCCTCGTCGATCAAGAACATCGTGCGCTCGCTGGAACAGCACGGCGCGATGGAATACACCATCGTTGTCGCCGCTTCCGCTTCGGAATCGGCCGCCATGCAATACATCTCGCCGTACTCCGGTTGCGCCATGGGCGAATACTTCCGTGACCGCGGTGAAGATGCACTGATCGTCTACGATGATCTGTCCAAACAAGCTGTTGCATACCGTCAAATCTCGCTGCTGCTGCGCCGTCCACCAGGTCGCGAAGCGTACCCAGGCGACGTGTTCTACCTGCACAGCCGCCTGCTGGAACGCGCAGCACGCGTGAACGCCGACTACGTCGAGAAGTTCACCGACGGCGCCGTCAAAGGCAAGACCGGTTCCCTGACGGCACTGCCGATCATTGAAACGCAAGCTGGCGACGTGTCCGCATTCGTTCCAACCAACGTGATTTCGATTACCGACGGTCAGATCTTCTTGGAAACCTCGCTGTTCAACGCCGGTATCCGTCCTGCGATTAACGCCGGTATTTCCGTATCGCGCGTCGGTGGCGCCGCCCAGACCAAGGTCATCAAAAACCTGTCCGGCGGTATCCGTACCGACTTGGCGCAGTACCGTGAACTGGCCGCGTTTGCGCAGTTCGCTTCGGACCTGGATGAATCGACCCGCAAGCAGCTGGACCGCGGTGCCCGCGTAACGGAATTGCTCAAGCAAGCCCAGTACTCGCCACTGTCGATCTCGCTGATGGCCGTATCGCTGTTCTCGGTGAACAAAGGCTTCATGGACGACGTGCCAGTCAAGCAAGTGCTTTCGTTCGAAGCTGGTGTCCACGCTTACATGAAGACCAAGCAAGCTGCTCTGCTGGCCAAGATCGAAGAAACCAAGCAACTCGACAAAGACAGCGAAGCAACTCTGTCGGCGGCCATTGCTGATTTCAAGAAATCCGGCGCATATTAAGCGGCCAGGCGGCGCCCACCTCGAGTGAGGCGCCGCCCTACGCGCAGAAGGAGTAAGGACTCATGGCATCAAGCAAAGAGATACGAGGCAAGATCAAGAGCGTAGAGAATACGAAGAAGATCACCAAGGCGATGGAAATGGTCGCCGCGTCCAAAATGCGCAAGGCGCAAGACCGGATGCGGGCCGCTCGTCCCTACAGTGACAAGATTCGGAATATCGCCGCCAATCTGGCGAACGCCAATCCGGAATACACGCACCCGTTCCTGGCAGTTGCCCAGGGTACGCAAGCGAAGGCAGTGGGTTTCATCGTTGTCACGACCGACAAAGGTCTGTGCGGCGGCATGAACACCAACATCCTGCGCCAGGTGACGTCGAAGTCGCGCGAGCTGGAAGCAGCTGGCAACCGGATTGAAGCAGTTGCCATCGGTAACAAGGGTTTGGGTTTTTTGAATCGCATCGGCGTCAAGATCGTCGCCTCTGCCATTCAAACCGGTGATACGCCGCACCTGGATAAATTGATCGGACCTGTCAAGGTCATGCTCGAAGAATTCCAGGCTGGCAAGCTCGACGCAGTGTACCTGTGCTACACCAAATTCATCAACACGATGAAGCAGGAACCAGTGGTCGAACAGTTGCTGCCGTTGACGGCTGACAAAATGGTCGCCGACAAGAGCGCACACTCGTGGGATTACATCTACGAGCCGGATGCACAAAGCATCATCGACGAATTGCTGGAGCGCTATGTAGAAGCGCTGGTGTACCAGGCAGTCGCGGAGAATCTGGCGTCCGAGCAATCGGCACGGATGGTCGCGATGAAAGCTGCAAGCGACAACGCGGGTAGTGTGATCGGCGAATTGAAGCTGATCTACAACAAGACCCGCCAAGCTGCGATTACCAAAGAACTCTCCGAAATCGTCGCCGGTGCGGCTGCGGTTTAAACGAATTTAACTATATTGAAGGAACGAACATGGCTGATGGCAAAATCGTTCAGTGTATCGGCGCTGTGGTGGACGTTGAGTTTCCCCGCAACGCGATGCCTAAGGTATTTGATGCCTTGAAGATGGCAGGCTCGGAACTGACCCTGGAAGTACAACAGCAGTTGGGCGACGGCATTGTCCGTACCATTGCACTCGGCTCGTCCGATGGCCTGCGTCGCGGCATGATGATCCAGAACACCGGCAAACCTATCATGGTGCCAGTCGGTAAAGCAACCCTGGGTCGCATCATGGACGTGCTGGGCAACCCGATCGACGAATGCGGCCCCGTGTCGCACGAGCAGATCGCGTCGATCCACCGCACCGCTCCTGCATACGACGAACTGTCGCCATCGCAAGAACTGCTGGAAACCGGCATCAAGGTGATCGACCTGGTGTGCCCGTTTGCAAAAGGCGGTAAAGTCGGTCTGTTCGGCGGCGCTGGCGTAGGCAAGACCGTGAACATGATGGAACTGATTAACAACATCGCCAAGGCGCACAGCGGCGTGTCCGTGTTCGCCGGCGTCGGTGAGCGTACCCGTGAAGGTAACGACTTCTACCACGAGATGGCTGACGCGAAAGTGGTCGATCTGGAAAACCCAGAGAACTCCAAGGTCGCGATGGTCTACGGTCAGATGAATGAACCGCCAGGTAACCGTCTGCGCGTCGCGCTGACCGGCCTGACGATCGCTGAATCGTTCCGTGATGAAGGCAAAGACGTTCTGTTCTTCGTCGACAACATCTACCGCTTTACGCTGGCTGGTACCGAAGTATCGGCACTGCTGGGCCGTATGCCGTCGGCTGTGGGTTACCAACCGACCCTGGCGGAAGAAATGGGCCGTCTGCAAGAGCGTATTACGTCGACCAAGACCGGTTCGATCACCTCGATCCAGGCCGTCTACGTTCCAGCCGATGATTACACCGATCCGTCGCCTGCTACCACGTTTGCTCACTTGGATTCGACCGTTGCGCTGTCGCGTGACATCGCTTCCCTGGGTATCTACCCAGCCGTGGACCCACTGGATTCGACCTCGCGTCAGCTGGATCCGTTGATCGTTGGTCAAGAGCACTATGACACCGCGCGTGCCGTGCAAACGACCCTGCAACGCTACAAGGAATTGCGCGACATTATCGCGATTCTGGGTATGGACGAGCTGGCACCGGAAGACAAACTGCTGGTTGCCCGTGCACGTAAGATGCAGCGTTTCCTGTCGCAGCCTTTCCACGTCGCTGAAGTCTTTACCGGCGCGCCTGGTAAATACGTTTCGCTCAAAGACACGATCAAGGGCTTCAAAATGATCGCTTCGGGCGAACTCGATCACCTGCCGGAACAAGCGTTCTACATGGTCGGCACGATCGAAGAAGCAATCGAAAAAGCCAAGAAACTTAACTAAGTTAAGTCTGGGCCTAACCCCGCCCGTTAGACGGCGGGGTTCTTCAACCCGATAGGACACACATGGCACACACAATTCACGTTGACGTGGTTTCCGCTGAAGAACTGATTTTTTCAGGCGAAGCAGAATTCGTCGCGTTGCCGGGTGAACAGGGCGAGCTGGGTATCTACCCACGCCACACGCCTTTGATTACCCGCATCCGTCCGGGCGCGGTCCGCATCAAGGTAGTCGGCCAGGCTGAAGAAGAGTTCGTCTTCGTTGCCGGCGGCCTGCTGGAAGTGCAACCGGATACCGTGACCGTCCTGGCCGATACCGCGATCCGCGGTCACGACCTCGACGAAGCGAAAGCGCTGGAAGCGAAGAAGTTGGCGGAAGAAAATATCCACAACAAGGATTCGGGCATCGACTACGCGCAAGCGCAAGCCGAGCTGGCCAGCGCGATTGCGCAGCTGGCAGCGATCCAGAAGCTGCGCAAGCATTAATTTGCTCGCACGCAGTAATACAAAAAGGCAGCCTGCGGGCTGCCTTTTTTTTCAGCAGAAATTAGCGGCGCTTGTCCTTCCCCCTTTCCAGCCCCGCCTTCAAGATCGTCTTCCACTTGGCGCGCGCGGCAATGCGCTCGAGCGGCGTCTCCTCGCTGCGGCGCGCGTCGCGCAGCAGCTTGTGATAGTTGCGCAGGCGGTCCCCGTCGACGGCGCCACGCACCTGGCAACCGGGTTCGCTGGCATGCTGGCAATCGCGGAACTGGCACGTTGCGGCAAGCGCCGCGATGTCGTCGAACGTGGCCGCCAGGCTCTGCGCATCGGCGTCGGCGCGCCAGCTGCGCAAGCCCGGCGTGTCGATGATGCAGGCGCCATCCGCACACAGGTGCAGCGAGCGGGCCGTTGTCGTGTGCCGGCCGCGGCCGTCGCCGTGGCGCACGCCGTTGGTCGCTTGATCCGCCGCGCACAAGGTATTGGTCAGGCTGGACTTTCCCGCGCCCGATGAGCCGAGCAGTACCAGGGTCTGGCCGGCACCCAGCCAGGGTTCCAGGATGGCCACGTCATACGCGTGGCGCGTATCGACGGCAAACAGCGGCACGTGCTGCGGCAGGCGCTGCCTGAGCTGGGCCAGTTTTCCCGGCACGTCGTCGGCCACGTCGGCCTTGCTCAGCACCACCACGGGGCTGACCTGGGCCGCCAGCACGATGGTCAGGTAACGCTCCAGGCGGCGCGGATTAAAATCCTCATCGAGTCCCATCACCAGCAGGGCCGTGTCGACATTGCTGGCCAGCACCTGGCGCCGGCCGTCATTGCCGCGCCGCGCGATCTGCGTGACTGGGGATAAGTGCGCCGTTATCCACAGCGTGCCCTGACCATCGGGTTCGGCGGCGATCCAGTCGCCGACAGCAAGGATGGTGTCGTGTTCCAGCAGCGCGTGCAGCAGGCGTGGCAGGATCTGCGCCGGCTGTTCCAGGCTGCCGTCGTGCACGCCGATGCTGTCGCGGTGCACGGCGCTCACGCGCATCAGCTGCGCGGTGGTGGAAGATACGTTGAGTTGGGTGGCCGCGCCGGCGATAGCCTGCTGCAGCCCGATAAGGCGTAGTTGCGCAAAATCGAATGCGATCATGGTAGCGTGATTCCAAATTCTGTCGTCCGCATGCGGACGTGTAGCCTGCGCGTGCAGGCACCGCCAGTCGTTATGACTGGCACGAAAGAAGGGAAGTCGGCTACGCGATCACGCGTATGGGGAATGGCGAGCTAAAAAATGCTTAGCAGGGGAAAACAGTGATCAGGCAGCCGACAGCACGGCAGTATCCGAATGGCGCATGTTGTCTACTCCTGTTGTGTGATGGAAAACGCCAGTGTGCCAGCGGCATGCGCCGCCGTCAATGGATGGTGTGGCTCAGCTGCACATGCCGTATGCCTGGCGTTCGGGGAAATAGCGGTACGTAAACGTGCGTACCGGGTAGCGCTTGCCGCCGACGAGCATGTCGGGCATGGACAGATCAAAGCGCTGCGGCAGCTGGCGCGGCAGTTGCAGGCGCAAGCGCCACTGGGTTTCCTTGCTGTTGCCGACGGCGGCAAACATGATGGGCAGCTGCTCGATGACGTCGACGATCTCCGCCTTCTGGTTCATGCCGCGCTGGTAAATGGTGAGTATCTTGGCTTCCGCGAAAGGCGGCTTTTTCGGTTCTTCCAGCAGGAAGGACAGGCGCGTAAAACTGGCTTGGGTGCCGACGGGCAAGGTAAAAATCAGCGCCAGCTCCGTGCCGCCTTCCTTCAAGGTGACAGGCGGCGTGGCGTAGATGCTGATACCGCGCGGCAGTTCGAAACGCGAGCCATCCGTCCACGTCTTGCACTCGGGCGTGGTGGCCTGGTACAGGCTGGGCGCCGTGTAGTCATCGCAGGCGGAAACCAGCAGCAGCAGGGGCAGGGCAAGGAGGGCGGAACGGCGCATGGGAGTCAAGGTTGGGGGATCAGCCGACAGTGTAAGCGATCCCCGCGCGATCCACCAGCGACGCCAGGCCTACCCGGGCGGGGCGCGCCGCACGGACTGCAGCTGGCAATGCGCCGGTTGCAGCGCCGCCTGGATGATGTCCAGTGCCAGCTGCGGCTGGGCCGCGCCGCACATGAAGATGTCGACGGCGGCAAAGCCCACTTCGGGCCAGGTATGCAGCGAGATGTGCGACTCGGCCAGCAGCAGCACGCCCGTGACGCCCTGGCCCGGGCCAAAGCTGTGGAAATGGCCGTGCAGTACCTGCGCACCGGCCGCGACGGCCGCCTCGCGCAACAGGCGCTCGAGCGCGGCGCAGTCGCGCAGGCGTTCCGGCGCGATGCCCGACAGGTCGGCCAGCAGATGGATGCCCAGGGGCAGATGCGGTGCGGACGCCATGCTTATTTGTGGCTGCCGCCGCTGGAGCCGCCGCCATAGCTGCCGCCGCCGCCGCCCGTGCGCGAACTCCAGCTGCTGCCGCCGCTGCTGCCGCTGCCGGCCACCTTGAACATGCGCACCCAGTTGGCGGCCGTGACGGAAAACGTCACCATCAGGGCGTAGATCACGTATTTACTCATGGGGATTCTTTGCATTTTTGTCGAGAAAAGCGGCGGGCAGGAACAGCGCCAGGCAGCCCAGCAAACTCCACATCAAGGTGCTGGAGAACGACACGAACATGGGGATCGCATTCAAGACCAGCACGATGACGATGAAGACCTTGGCGATGCCTCGGTGACTGAGCTGGATATTCGTCGTTTTGATGGCGCCATGGAAGGCGGCGCCGAACCAGGCGGCCATCTGGTCGTAGGCGACGGGCACGGAGCGCGACCAGGTCATTTCCTCGCCCGTGAGTTCCGCCGCCAGCTTGGTCTGTCCCTGCTCGAATTCATAGACGCGCGTGCTGTCGCCGACGGCCACCTTCCAGTTGAAGGCGCCGGCCGCATACACGACCTGCGAGCCGTAGTCATACAGTTTGCGGTAGGTGGCGCCATCGAGCGTGCAGCTGGCGGCGTCCAGCGAGGCCCAGCTGGGCCAGTTCGGCAGCACGTTCGAGCGCGACCAGCCCTCGTCCGTTTCCACCAGCCAGAAGAAGCCGGCGCGCGCGTTGTACAGCAGGTATTCGTTCCACTCGCTGCCCTCGTCGTCGGCGCGGCGCATCATGCCGATCACCGTGAAATCCACATTGCTGATCTTCGCGCTGGCGCCCAGTTCCAGCGTGATGTCGGCGTTCTCGTGCACCTGCTTGCCGATGGCCAGCACCTGCGCTTCCGGGCCGCTGGCGTCGAGCTGCGCGTGGCAGGCGGGACACACGAGCTGCGCCGCCGCACCCGGCACATATTGAATGCCGCTGCCGCAGGAGGGGCAGTCGAGCGCATCGAGCTTGCCGCGGTACTTGCCGGCGCTCCTGGCGATGGCCTCGTCGTCGCGCAGCAGCTGGCACTGCAAACTGTCCAGGGTGACGGCGACGCCCTGGTAGACGACCGGTTGCGGGCCATCCGTGTAGTCGAGCGTGACGAAGCTCGCGTAGTTGCGGAAGTCCGCCACCTGGATGCGCCAGCCGGCGCCCACCTTGAAGGGCAGCTCGCCCTGGCCGGCGATGCATTCGGCATTGCGGATCTCGGCCGCCGTGTACGGTTCGCCGCAGATTGTGTAGCGCCTGCCCGGCGCCAGCTCGCCAAAGGCGGGCAGGGCATCCTGCGTGCCGCGCTCGCGCGTCAGCGTGTACAGGCCGGACGAGTCGCCCAGCCACGCGGTGCTGGCGTCGTCGAACAGCAGATACCACTCGTTCCACGTGCCGGCGCTGTAGCGCTGCTGGATGCGCCCGACGACGGTGAAGTGCACGCCGTCGTGCACGCCGGCCGTGCCGATCTGGATCGGCGAATAGTCTTCCAGGACGGCCGACATCTTGCCCACGTCCCTGACGGCATCGGCGTCCTTGAGGATGGTGCTGTGGCAGTACTCGCACACGGCGAGCACGGAAGCGTGCGAGCGGAAATGCACTTCCGCGCCGCAGCTGGGACAGGAAACAGTTTGCATGCAGTCGTATTTCGCCCTAATCAGCCGATCAGTTTTTTCAGCAGTTCAGCCTTGGCGCCATCGTAGTCGGCCGGCGAAATGAGTCCCTTGTCCAGTAAACCCTTGAGTTTTTCCAGGCGCGCCTCGACCGGTTCTTCCGCGGGTGCGGGTGGCGCCGCCGGAGCGGGCTGCTGCAGCGCACCGCCCATGCTTTGCGCCATCACCTGGCCGATCGACAGCCCGGCGCCGAGGCCCGCGCCGATACCGGCCATGCCGCCCTCGTTCTGCGCCGCCAGCGGGATCGCGTTGGCCACCTGGAATTTGGTGTAGCCGCTCATCTTGTCGGCACCCAGGCCGCCCTTCATGCCGGCGGAAATACGCTCGTCGAGCGCCGCCTGCAATTCCTCGGGCAGGCTGATGCTGGCCACGTTGAATTCATCGAGGCCCACGCCGTAGCGGGCAAACGCCTGCGTCAGGCCATCCTTGACCTCTTGCGCCATCAGCGCCTGGTTGGCCGCCATGTCGAGGAAGGGAACATTCGCGCCGCCCAGCGAGCTGGCCATGCTCGACATCAGAATGCCGCGCAACTGATCTTCCACCTCGTCGCGCGTATAGACTTCGCGCGTGCCGCTGATCTCGGTGAAGAAGGTGCGGGCGTCGGCGATGCGGTACGAATACATGCCGAAGGCGCGCACGCGGATCATGTCGAAATCCTTGTCGCGGATGGTGATCGGCTGCGGCGTGCCCCACTTGCGGCCGGTCTGCACGCGCGTGCTGAAGTAATACACGTCCGACTTGAACGGCGAATCGAACAGCTTGTCCCAGTTTTTCAGGTTGGTCAGCAACGGTAACGTTTGCGTCGTCAGCTTGTGCGTGCCGGGACCGAAGACGTCGGCGATCTTGCCTTCATTGACGAAGACGGCGACCTGCGATTCGCGCACATTCAGGATGGCGCCGTTCTGGATCTCGAAATCCTGCATGGGGAAGCGCCAGGCCAGCACGCCTTCCGTCTCTTCGTTCCACTGCAGTACGTCGATAAACTGCTTCTTGATAAAGCTGCCGAGGCTCATGATGGATGTCCTTGAATAAGATAAAGCGGTGTCAGGAAATGCAGGCGGCGTTGATGGCGCCGATCGACAGCGAAATGGCGCCCAGCAGGCCGCCGAAGGCGCTGTTGTTCGATTCGATCTGATCCTTCGACATGCGCAGCAGGCGCGTGGTGACCACATACGCGAGCAATTGCACCACCATGGCGCCGAAGGCCCAGGCGAAGAATTGCTGGTAGTCGGCCGTGTGCATCAGGGACGAGGCAATGGTGGCGGAAAATCCCAGCAGCGCGCCGCCCAGCGACAGGGCCGCCGCCTGGTTGCCCTGGCGGATCAGCAGCACTTCGTTATACGGCGTGACGCGCGTGTAGATGATAAAAAATACAATCAACAGCCCGGCGGCCAGTAAAAGATGGATCAGATAGTTTAGGATGGCGGGCACGGCTTTCCTCGCAATGAGTATTTGATAACGTCAACGCATATTAGAACAAAAAAAGTCCAATGAACAAAAAGATTCTGATCTTGTCCGTCTTCGTGGTCGCCTCCTGCGGCCTCGCGTATGAGCTGATCGCCGGCGCCATGTCCAGCTACCTGCTCGGCGATTCGATCCTGCAGTTTTCCACCATCATTGGCTGTTACCTGTTTGCCATGGGTGTGGGTGCTCACTTTTCCAAGTATGTAAAGGACGACGATGTGCTCTCGCGCTTCGTCGACATCGAGCTGGCCGTGGGCCTGATCGGCGGCCTGTCGGCCGCCATCCTGTTCATGACGTTTTCGTGGATGGCCGCGCCCTTTCGGACCTTATTGTATGTGATGGTGTTCCTGATCGGCGCACTGGTCGGCATGGAAGTGCCGCTGGTGATGCGCGCGCTGAACACGCGGCAAACCGAATTTTCCGAACTGGTCAGCCGCGTGCTCACCTTCGATTACCTGGGTGCGCTGGCCGTCTCCCTGCTGTTTCCGCTGGTGCTGTCGCCCTACCTGGGCCTGGTGCGCACGGGCTTTTTGTTCGGCATGCTCAATGTGGGCGTGGGCCTGTGGACGATTTACGTGTTCCGCGCGGAGCTGAAGAACCTCACGGGGCGCTTCCTGCGCGCCTGCGCCGTGATGCTGGTGCTGGTCGCCGGCTTTGCCATGTCCGACCGCATGGTGGCCTGGGGCGAGCACGGCCTGTTCGGCGACCAGATCGTGTATTCCACCACCACGCCCTACCAGCGCCTGGTGATCACGCGCTGGAAGGACGATACGCGGCTCTACATCAACGGCAACCTGCAGTTTTCCTCGCGCGACGAGTACCGCTACCACGAGGCGCTGGTGCACCCCGTGCTCGAAGCGCTGCCGTGGGCGCGCCGCGTGCTGGTGCTGGGCGGCGGCGATGGCCTGGCGCTGCGCGAAATCCTGCGTTATCCACAGATCGAACACGTCACCGTGGTCGACCTCGATCCTGCCATGACGGCCGCGTTTACCACGCGCCCGGAACTGGCAAAGTTAAATAACAACGCGTTCTCGGACAAGCGCGTCACCGTCGTCAATGCCGATGCCGCCGTCTGGCTGCGCAACAACGGCGACATGTTCGACGCGGCCATCGTCGATTTCCCCGATCCGTCCAGCTTCGCGCTCGGCAAACTGTATTCGGTGCCGTTCTACGACCTGGTGAAAAAGCACCTGGCGGCCAAGGGCTTGATGGTGGTGCAATCGACGTCGCCGTTCTTTGCCCCGCACGCCTACTGGACCATCAATTCGACCCTGCGCGAAGTGGGCATGCGCACCTGGCCCTACCACGCCTACGTGCCCTCGTTCGGTGAATGGGGTTTTATCCTTGCCTCGCCCCAGCTCGACTACGCACCGCCGACGCAATACCGCCTGCCGATGCGCTACCTGAATGCGGACACCACGCGCGAGATGTTCATCTTCCCGCCCGACATGCAGCCGCTGCCCATGGCGCCGAACCGCTTGAATACCCAGTCGCTCGTGCATGAATTCGAGCAGGACTGGAACCGGGTGATCCGCTGATGCAGCGCCGCTCCTTCATGCTGTGGGCCGCCGGCGGCACCGCGGCGGCGGCGGCCGGCATCGGCAGCATCGCCGCGTATCTGCGCTGGCAGGAAATCACGCCCAAGGTGCTGTATCCGGGCCGCAGCGAGGGGCATTATTTGCGCAAGCTGCTGCGCGAGGGCACGGCGCTGCCGCCGCCTGCACGCACCTTGACGACCGACGTGGCCATCCTCGGCTCCGGCATCGCGGGCCTGACGGCCGCCTGGCGTTTGAACAAGCTGGGGCACAGGGATTTTCTCATGATCGATGGCCCGCAGCCGTATGGCAACGCGGCCGGCGGCCACTTCGGCGACCTGGCCTATCCGACCGGTGGCCATTACCTGCCGTTGCCGTCGCCCGAATCGACCCATGTGCGAGAGATCCTGTTCGACCTGGGGATTATCCAGCGCGATCCGCAGGCGGAAAAGCCATATTACGACGAGCGCTACATCCTGCACGCTCCGGAAGAGCGATTGCTGTTCAACGGCCACTGGCAGGACGGCTTCATTCCCACCGAAGGCGTGCCGCCTGCGGAACTGGCGCAGCATGAACGCTTCTTTGCCGAGGTGCGGCGTTTGCGCCAGGCGCATGGCAACGATGGCAAGCGCGTCTTCGTCTTTCCTACCGTGGCGTCGTCGCAAGATCCGGCCTGGCAGGCGCTCGACACCATCACCTTGAAGCAGTGGATGGAGCGCGAAGGCTATACCTCGCCCACCCTGCACTGGTATCTGAATTACTGCTGCCGCGACGATTACGGCACGCGCTACGACCAGGTCTCGGCCTGGGCCGGCCTGCATTACTACTGCAGCCGCTGGGGCCAGGCCGCCAATGCGGGCAATGGCGCCTGGCTGACCTGGCCGGGCGGCATGCAACCGGTCGCCACGGCCATGGAACAGGCGTCCAAGGTCCGGCGCCACGCGGGCACGGTGGTTTCCCTCACGACGACGGCCAACGGCGTGGAAGCGCTGTGCCTGGAACTGGTCGACGGCCAGCCGCGCACCTACCTGGTCAAGGCGCGCAAGGCCATCTGCGCCATGCCGCTGTACGTGGCGGCGCGCGTGGTGAAGAACATCGCCGACTATGGCTTCGACGCGAAACGCGATACGCCCGCGTATGCGCCGTGGCTGGTGGCGAATTTTTTACTGAAACGCTTTCCCGACGAACTGCCGCATGCGCCCCTGTGCTGGGACAACGTGGTGTACCAGGAACCGGGCCTCGGCTACGTCGTCTCGACCCACCAGGACATCCGCGTGCGCCCGCCCGAGAAAACCGTCTTCAGCGCCTACGTGGCCCTGTCCGACCGCACGCCGCAGCAAGCGCGCAAATGGTTAGATGTGGCCAGCCCCGAAGAACTGCTGGCGCTGGCCAGCGTCGATTTAAAGACGGCGTATGGGCGCGATTTTGCCAGCAGCGTAGAGCGCGTCGACATCACCGTGCGCGGTCACGCCATGGCGGCGCCCTTGCCGGGCTTTCGCAGCAACGCGGGCTTGAAGGCCTTGCGCGAACACGACGGCGCCATCCTGTTCGCGCATGCGGATTTGTCGGGCTTTTCCGTGTTCGAGGAGGCGGCATGGTGGGGGGATAGGGCGGCGCGGCTGGCGGCTGTCTGACGCGATGCAAAAGTCGCCTTAGATGATTTCTGTCAACCTCTTCATTTTTTTCCAAAACATAATAAATAGCTGTACCGCTTGTGCGGACAGCTTTCTTTTTGTGTTAACAATGGAGCGAAAATGAAGCAGACAAAGCATCGGTTTGAGGACGGCAGGATGGAAAAAATACGCCGTAGTGTCACGTCTATTTTCTTTCCGCTAGCAAAGTGGCGCTACTTTGTGCTGTTTCAATCCAAGGCCCAGGCAACTTCCTGGATCGTTACCCTGCTGATATGCATGGTAGCCATCACTTATCTTTTTTCTCTGGATCGTGAATCGAAGGCGCCACTTGAGGTGGTATTGCTGGGGGCGGGGATAGGATCGTTGTTCTCGCTGATAGCCGTCCTTCCGGCCGCATTCAAGGTACGGGATAATGGACTTGGCATGCTTGGGGAAATAGAAGTGCGTCTGTTAAAAATGCATTATGTCGAGGAAGCGCGCCATACTGGCATCGTTATCTATCGGCAGAATTTGCCGCGCTTGCTGCGCTGGGATGAGGGCAATATCGAGATCAGGAACGAGGAAGGTGTTTTCGTGGTCAGTGGTGGGTATCTTTCGTTGCGAAAGCTTCGTGGTGGCTTGCTGAAATCATATTGATGATGTGAATGGAATAAAAAAGGCCGGCGCGAACGCCGGCCAGAGCCCCCTAAGGCTCGAACCTGTGCTTCCTTGTTCTTCTCATTTATTTTTATTAATCACGTCGATGAACACGGCCGCCAGCAGTACCAGGCCCTTGATCACCTGCTGGTAGTCGATGCCGATGCCCATGATGGACATGCCGTTGTTCATCACGCCCATGATGAAGGCGCCGATGACGGCTCCCATCACTTTGCCCACGCCGCCCGAGGCCGAGGCGCCGCCGATGAAGCAGGCGGCGATCACGTCCAGCTCGAAACCTGTGCCCGCCTTCGGTGTGGCCGTGTTCAGGCGCGCCGCGAAGATCAGGCCGGCCAGCGCGGCCAGCATGCCCATGTTGACGAAGGTGTAGAAGCTGACCCGTTCCGTCTTGATGCCCGACAGGCGCGCCGCCTTTTCGTTGCCGCCCACGGCATACACGCGGCGGCCCAGCACGGTGCGGTTGGTGATGAAGGTGTAGGCGACGATGAGCAGCGACATCACGGCCAGCACGTTGGGAAAACCACGGTACGACGCCAGCAGGTAGCTGAAATACACCATCACGGCGGCGAAAATGGCATTTTTCAGCAGGAAGAAGGCGCGCGGCTCGTTTTCCATGCCGTGTTTCAGTTGCTTGGCGCGGCTGCGCAGCGAGGTGACGATCAGCGCCGCGGCGGCGATCACGCCCAGCAGCAGCGACAGGCCGCGCAGGTTGTCGCCGCCGAACGGGTCGGGCAGGAAGCCGGAGCTGAGCATCTGGAAGCCTTCCGGGAAGGGGCCGACCGACTGGCCTGCCAGCAGCGCCAGGGTCAGGCCCTTGAACACCAGCATGCCGGCCAGGGTGACGATGAAGGACGGGATTTTAAAGAAGGCGACGAAATAGCCTTGCGCGCCACCGATGACGGCGCCGGCCAGCAGGCAGAGGATGCTGGCGGCGACAAAATGCATGTGGTAGTTGACGATCAGGACGGCGGCCAGCGCGCCGACGAAGCCGACCACCGAGCCGACGGATAAATCGATATGGCCGGCCACGATGACCATCAGCATGCCCAGCGCCATGATGACGATGTAGCTGTTTTGCAGCACCAGGTTCGTCAGGTTCAGCGGCTGCATCAGGGTGCCGTCCGTCATGTACTGGAAAAAGCCCATGATGACGATCAGCGAGAGCAGCATGCCGTAGTCGCGCATATTGTTTTTCAAGAAGCCGGCATAGCTTTTCGCTTGCGGCGCGGCCGCTGGCGCTGCTGCTGCCGGCGCGCCTGCTGTCAGTTTATTGTCCATTGTTTTCTCCGTGTGTAACGATCGCGCGCATGATGCGTTCCTGCGATGCTTCTGCCGCGCTCAGTTCTGCCGCGAAGCGGCCTTCGTTCATGACATAGATCCGGTCGCACATGCCCAGCAATTCCGGCATTTCCGAGGAAATCATGATGATGCATTTGCCTTCGGCGGCCAGCTCGCTGATGATGCTGTAGATCTCGTACTTGGCGCCCACGTCGATGCCGCGGCTCGGTTCATCGAGGATCAGCACGTCGGGGCGCGAAAACAGCCATTTCGCCAGCACCACTTTCTGCTGGTTGCCGCCGGACAGGTTGACCACCTTCTGCGCCACGCTCGAGCAACGGGTCTTGAGCTTGCGGCGGAACTCCTCGGCCACACCGAATTCACGCTGCTCGTCGATCACCATGTGCCGCGAAATCGCGTCCAGGTTGGCCAGGCTGGTGTTCTTCTGGATGTCTTCCTCGAGGATCAGGCCCAGGCCCTTGCGGTCTTCCGTGACATAGGCGAGGCCGTGCGCGATCGCCTTGCCGATGGTGCTGACGTCGATCTCCTGGCCATGCTTGAGCACCGTGCCGCTGATGCGCTGGCCGTAGGCGCGGCCGAACAGGCTCATCGCCAGTTCCGTGCGCCCGGAGCCCATCAGGCCGGCGATGCCGATGATCTCGCCCTTTTTCGCGTGCATATTGATGCCCTTGATGACGGGGCGGTCGGCATGCTCGGGATGGAAGACGCGCCAGTCGCGCACTTCGAAAATGGTCTCGCCGATGGTGGGCGTGCGCGGCGGATAGCGGTCCGCCATTTCGCGCCCGACCATCTTTTCGATGATGCGGTCTTCGCTGACGGGCTCCGTGCGGCAGTCGAAACTGTCGACCGTGTTCCCGTCGCGCAGCACCGTGATGGCATCGGCGACTCTTGAAATTTCATTGAGCTTGTGCGAAATCAGGATCGAGGCGATGCCCTGGGCTTTCAGGCCCAGCAGCAGGTCGAGCAGGGCCGCGCTGTCGCTTTCGTTCAGGCTGGCCGTCGGCTCGTCGAGGATCAGCAGCTTGACGTCCTTGCACAACGCCTTAGCGATCTCGATCAGCTGCTGCTTGCCCACACCCAGATTGGTGATCAGGGTGTCCGGGGACTCCTTCAGGCCGACTTTGTGCAGCAGTTCGCGCGTCTTCGCTTGCGCGTATTCCCAGTCGATGACGCCCATGCGGGACGGTTCGTTGCCGAGGAAGATATTCTCGGCGATCGACAGCTGGGGCACCAGCGCCAGTTCCTGGTGGATGATGATGATGCCGATTTCTTCGCTGTCCTTGATGCCGCGGAAGTGCCGCGTCTGGCCCAGGTAATCGATGTCGCCCGTATAGCTGCCATGGCCGTAAACGCCGCTCAGCACTTTCATCAGGGTCGATTTGCCGGCGCCGTTTTCGCCGACGATGGCGTGGATCTCGCCGCTGCGTACCCGCAGGTTGACATTGTCGAGCGCAACGACGCCCGGGAATGTTTTGCGTATCCCGCGCATTTCCAGGATAGTGTTCGTCATATAACCTCTCTGGCACGGCCGCGCTGGTGGGCAGCGGCCGTGCGGCAGTCTTGTTCTTGATCGTGCGTGAAGCGAAAGGCCCGGCAGTGCCGGGCCTTCAGTACCATGGATGCTTATTTCACTTGCGCTTCCGTGTAGTAGCCGCTGCCGGTGACGAGCACCTGCTTCCAGTTCGCCTTGTCGACGGTGACCGGTTTCAGCAGGTAGGACGGCACGACCTTCACGCCGTTGTTATAGGTCTTGGTATCGTTGACGGCCGGCGTCTTGCCGCTCATCATCGCGTCGACCATGTTGGCCGTGACCTTGGCCAGTTCGCGCGTGTCCTTGAACACGGTCGATGCCTGTTCGCCGCGGATGATCGATTTCACCGACGGGATTTCCGCATCCTGGCCCGTCACGACGGGGAACGGCTGTTTCGGCGTGCCGTAGCCGACGCCCTTGAGCGAGGACAGGATGCCGATGCTCAAGCCGTCATACGGCGACAGCACCGCGTCGACTCTCGCATTGCCGTAATAGGCGCTGAGCAGGTTGTCCATGCGGGCCTGCGCCACGGCGCCGTCCCAGCGCAGGGTGGCGACCTTTTCCATGCCCATCTGCTTCGAGCGCACCACCAGCTTGCCGCTGTCGATGTACGGTTTCAGCACCGACAGCGCGCCGTTGTAGAAGAAGTGCGCGTTGTTGTCGTCGGCCGAGCCGCCGAACAGTTCGATATTGAACGGACCCTTGCCTTCCTTGAGTTTCAGCGCCGATTCGATATAGCCCGCTTGCAGCACGCCGACCTGGAAGTTGTCGAAGGTGGCGTAGTAATCGATGTTTTTCGTGCCGCGGATCAGACGGTCATACGAAATGACCTTGATGCCCTTGTCGGCCGCCTTTTGCAGCACGTTCGACAAGGTGGTGCCGTCGATGGCGGCGATCACCAGCACCTTGGCGCCCTTGGTGATCATGTTTTCCACCTGCGCCAGCTGGTTCGGGATATCGTCGTCGGCAAACTGCAAGTCCGTCTTGTAGCCGCGCTCCTTGAATACCTTGACCATGTTGTCGCCGTCGGCGATCCAGCGCATGGACGACTTGGTCGGCATCGAGATGCCGATCGCGCCCTTGTCTGCGGCGCTTGCCACGGGCATTACCGCCATGCCGGAGATGGCCAGCGCCAGGCTCGCGGTCAGCATTTTCATTGTTGTTTTCATTTCAGGTCTCCACCGTCTTCGATAGTTGAATGTGCCAGGGCCGTCGTCCAGCGGGCGGGCTCCGTGCGAATGGCCGATTGCGGGCCACGGCTGATACTAGTTTGTCCATCCATCCCTCACCAATCACTTTTTTCGCATAGTCGATATCCAAAACGATATCGATAGGCCAATTGATGCAATGCGCCATTGCATGCTTTCCCGCCTGCGGAAAGGACGGGAACGGGGGCCGGGCGGCGGCTTTTTTTGGTGCGCTGCAATACCAATAATCATCATTCAATTTGGTGATTTTCGTAATTGCGGCGACACAGGGCGGCGCGCAGAATCGGTCCGAACTTGAAGACCAGCCATCCCGTCACGACCTTTTGAAAGCTTGCCATGCAGCCGATTTCCCCCGCCTCCCTGTTGCCCGCCGACCTGGCGCAGGCCCTCCTCATCGGCCGCATCTGGCGTGACGGCCCCTGCGTCGTCGCCGTGCGCGGCGGCGAGGTGGTCGACATCACGCAGACGGTAGCGACGGTGGCCGAGCTGTTCGAACGCGGCGATGCGCTCGATATCGCCCGCCATGCGCCCGGCACTGCGCTCGGCTCCGTGCAGGCGCTGCTGGAGCAGGCGCTGGCCGCGCCGGCCGGCGAGCCTTTGCTGCTGGCGCCGTGCGACCTGCAGGCCGTCAAGGCCTGCGGCGTGACCTTCGCCGTCAGCCTGCTCGAACGGGTGATCGAGGAACAGGCGGGCGGCGACGCGGCGCGCGCGGCAAGCTTGCGCGCCGCGCTGCAAACGACACTGGGCGGCGACTTGTCCGAATTAAAACCCGGCTCGGAGGCGGCGCAGCGCTTGAAACAGCAGCTGCAGCAGCGCGGCGCCTGGTCGCAATACATGGAAGTGGGCATCGGCCCCGATGCGGAAGTGTTTACCAAGGCGCAGCCGATGTCGTCGGTCGGCTGCGGCGCGCAGGTGGGCTTGCTGCCATCGTCCGCCTGGAACAACCCGGAGCCCGAGATCGTCCTGGCCGTCAACAGCCGTGGCGAGGTGCTGGGGGCGACCTTGGGCAACGACGTCAACCTGCGCGACATCGAAGGGCGCAGCGCCCTCTTGCTGGGCAAGGCCAAGGATAACAACGGCTCCTGCGCCATCGGCCCCTTCATCCGCCTGTTCGACGAGCACTTCACGCTCGACACCGTGCGCGAGGCGGAAGTGTCGCTGCTGATCGAAGGCGCGGACGACGGCTTTGTGCTCGAAGGCGCCAGCTTCATGCGCGAAATCAGCCGCGACCCGCTCGACCTGGTGCGCCAGACGGCAGGCCAGTACCACCAGTATCCGGACGGTTTCATGCTGTTCCTCGGGACCATGTTCTCGCCCGTAAAGGACCGCGGCGCGCAGGGCGGCGGCTTCACGCACCACCTGGGCGACCGCGTGACGATTGCCAGCGCCGCGCTGGGTGCGCTGGTCAACGAAGTGCAGCGCTGCGATGCGATTGCCCCCTGGACGTTCGGCGTGCGCGCGCTGTACCAGAACCTGGCGCAACGCGGCTTGCTTTGATCCGATTATTTTAAAAAGAGAGACACCATGCAGCATGCAACCTATCCCAGCCTGGCTGATAAACGCGTCGTCATCACGGGCGGCGGCACCGGCATCGGCGTGGCCATCGTCGAGGCGTTCGCGCGCCAGGGCGCCCACGTCACCTTTCTCGACATCGCCCGCGAGGCGTCGCTGGCGCTGCAGGAAAAGCTGGCGCACCTGGCGCAGCCGCCCGTTTTCCGCTATTGCGACCTGACGGACCTGGGCGCCCTGGCCGCCACCTTCGCCGAGATCGCACACAGCGCGGGCGCCACGGATATCCTCATCAACAACGCGGCCAATGACGACCGCCACCAGCTGCAGGACGTCACGCCCGCCTACTGGGACGAGCGCATGGCCGTCAACCTGCGCCACCAGTATTTTTGCGCCCAGGCAGTGGCGCCGGCCATGCGCGCCAAGGGCAGCGGCGTGATCCTCAACCTGGGCTCGATTTCCTGGCACCTGGCGCAGGCGAACCTGTCGATCTACATGACGGCCAAGGCCGGCATCGAGGGCCTGACGCGCGGCCTGGCGCGCGACCTGGGTGCCGACGGTATCCGCGTCAACTGCATCATTCCAGGCGCCGTGCGCACGCCGCGCCAGGAGCGGCTGTGGCATACGCCGGAAGCGGAAGCCGTGATCCTGCAGGGACAATGCCTGCAACTGCGCGTGGAGCCGGAAGACGTGGCGGCGCTGGCGCTGTTCCTGGCGTCCGACAACGCCGCCAAGTGCGCGGGACGCGAATACTATGTCGACGCAGGCTGGTACGGCGCATGAGCACCTCAGGCAACCGCCAGGTGCGGCGCTTCCGCTCGCAGGACTGGTTCGATAATCCCGACCACATCGACATGACGGCGCTGTACCTCGAGCGCTTCATGAACTACGGTATCACGGCCGAGGAACTGCGCTCGGGCCGGCCCATCATCGGCATCGCGCAAAGCGGCAGCGATATCAGCCCCTGCAACCGCATCCACCTGGAGCTGGCCCAGCGCGTGCGCGACGGCATCCGCGACGCGGGCGGCATCCCGATGGAATTCCCGCTGCACCCGATCTTCGAGAACTGCCGCCGTCCCACGGCCGCGCTGGACCGCAACCTCGCGTATCTGGGCCTGGTGGAGATCCTGCATGGCTATCCGATCGACGCCGTGGTGCTGACGACGGGCTGCGACAAGACCACGCCGGCGCAATTGATGGCCGCCACCACGGTGGACATTCCCGCCATCGTGCTGTCGGGCGGCCCCATGCTCGACGGCTGGATGGACGGCGAACTGGTCGGTTCCGGCGCGGCCATCTGGAAGGGCCGCCGCCAGCTGTCCGCCGGCTTGATCGACAACGACAAATTCCTGCAGATCGCCGCCGCCTCGGCGCCGTCGGCCGGCCATTGCAACACCATGGGCACGGCATCGACGATGAATGCGCTGGCCGAAGCGCTGGGCATGTCGCTGACGGGCTGCTCGGCCATCCCCGCGCCGTACCGCGAACGGGGCCAGATCGCTTATGCAACGGGGCGCCGCATCGTCGGCATGGCGCATGACGACGTGCGCCCGTCGAGCATCCTCACGCGCGAGGCCTTCCTGGACGCCATCATCGTCAACGCGGCCATCGGCGGCTCCACCAACGCCCAGCCGCACCTGATGGCCATGGCGCGCCATGCGGGCGTGGCATTGCACTCGAGCGACTGGATGGCGCACGGCTACGACGTGCCGCTGCTGTTGAACATGCAGCCGGCCGGGAAGTATCTGGGCGAACGCTTCCACCGCGCCGGCGGCGTGCCGGCCGTGATGTGGGAGCTGCAGCAGGCGGGCCTGCTGCATGCGGACCGGTTGACGGTCACGGGCCAGAGCATGGCGGCCAACTTGCAAGGCCGGGAGAGCGCGGACCGCGAGATGATCCGCCCGTTTGCCGCGCCGCTGAAGGAAAAGGCCGGTTTCATGGCCTTGCAGGGCAACCTGTTCGACTTCGCCATCATGAAAACCAGCGTGATCTCGCCCGCCTTCCGCGAGCGCTATCTGTCGCGCCCTGGCAGCGAGGGCGTGTTCGAGGCGCGCGCCATCGTCTTTGACGGTTCTGCTGACTATCACGCGCGCATCAACGACCCGGCGCTCAATATCGACGACAGCTGCATGCTGGTCATGCGCGGCGCCGGCCCTGTCGGCTGGCCCGGTTCGGCCGAGGTGGTCAACATGCAGCCGCCCGACGCCTTGCTGAAGGCGGGCATTCTGAACCTGCCGACCCTGGGCGATGGGCGCCAGTCGGGCACCTCGGACAGCCCCTCGATCCTGAACGCGTCGCCGGAAAGCGCCGTCGGCGGCGGCCTGGCGCTGCTGCGCACGGGCGACATCATCCGCGTGGACCTGAACGGGGGCCAGTGCGACATGCTGGTCGATGCGGCTGAACTGGCGCGCCGCGCCCAGGAACTGCCGCCGCCCGTCAACGGCAGCGCCACGCCGTGGCAGGAAATCTACCGCGCCAGCGTGGGCCAGCTGGAAACGGGCGCCTGCATGGAGCTGGCCCTGAAATACCGCGCCGTGGGCCAGACCCTGCCGCGCCACAACCATTAGCAGGCAGGTCGCGGTAGGTCGGGTAGCGCTCCGCGCGTAACCCGACACCACCACAGACATAAAATTTTTCAGCAGTACCCGCAGTTAAAAAATGTAGCTAAAAAATCCACAAGGAGACACACAATGAACAAGATCATCAGTGCAGCCATCATGACCGCCATGCTGGCATTGAGCAGCAGCGCCGCCCTGGCCGATGCGAAAAACCCGAAGATCGGCTTTTCCATCGACGACTTGCGCGTGGAACGCTGGACGCGCGACCGCGATTTCTTCATCGCCGCCGCCGAAAAGCAGGGCGCCAAGGTCTTCGTGCAGTCGGCCGACGCCAGCGAGCAGCGCCAGATTTCGCAGATCGAAAACCTGATCTCGCGCGGCGTCGATGTGCTGGTGATCGTGCCGTTCAATGCCACGGTGCTCAACAACACCGTCAAGGAAGCGAAAAAGGCCGGCATCAAGGTGTTGTCGTATGACCGCCTGATCCTGAACGCCGATATCGATGCGTATATCTCGTTCGACAACGAGAAAGTGGGAGAGATGCAGGCCGAAGGCGTGACCAAGCTGCAGCCGAAGGGCAATTACTATTTGCTGGGCGGCTCGCCCACCGACAACAACGCCAAGATGCTGCGCGAAGGCCAGATGAAGGTGCTCAAACCGTTCATCGACAAGGGCGATATCAAGATCGTCGGCCAGCAGTGGGTGAAGGACTGGAGCGCCACCGAAGCGCTGTCCATCGTGGAAAACGCGCTGACGGCCAACGGCAACAAGATCGATGCCATCGTCGCCTCGAACGACGGCACGGCCGGCGGCGCCATCCAGGCCCTGGCCGCGCAAAAACTGGCCGGCAAGGTGCCGGTCTCGGGCCAGGACGCCGATCTGGCGGCGGTCAAACGCGTCATCGCCGGCACGCAGTCGATGACCGTCTACAAACCCCTGAAAACCATCGCCGCCGAAGCGGCCAAGCTGGCCGTGCAACTGGCGCGCAATGAAAAGCCCGCCTACAACTCCAGCTATGACAACGGCCTGAAAAAAGTCAGCACGGTGCTGCTCAAACCCACGCCCTTGACCAAGGCGAACGTGAACATTCTCGTCGACGACGGTTTCTATACCAAGGCGCAGCTGGGTAATTGATTACCCGCTTGCTGTCGGCTTACGCGCTGCGCGCTAAGCCGACCTACGATTGCCCGCATCGGCCGTTATCCGACAATCGCCGGCTCCGGAAACGCCGGTGGTGGTGTCGGCCGTCCGCATCGACCGTAGGTCGGATTAGCGGCGCCATGGGCGCCGCGTAATCCGACATTTCCCCCGTATCCGCAACGAGAGTGAGCATGTCCGACTATCTGCTTGAAATGAAAGGCATCGTCAAACAGTTTGGCGGTGTCCGCGCGCTTGACGGCATCGACCTGCAGGTGCGGGCCGGCGAGTGCATCGGCTTGTGCGGCGAGAATGGCGCCGGCAAGTCGACCCTGATGAAGGTGCTGTCCGGTGTGTACCCGCACGGCACCTGGGATGGCGAGATCCTGTGGGATGGCCAGCCCCTGCGCGCGCAATCGATCCGCGACACGGAAGACGCGGGCATCATCATCATCCACCAGGAACTGATGCTGGTGCCGCAGCTGTCCGTGGCCGAGAATATCTTCATGGGCCGCGAGCTTACCCTGCCCGGCGGGCGCATGCATTACGCGGCCATGTACAAGCGCGCCGACGAGCTGCTGCGCGAACTGAAAATTCCCGAACTGAACGTGGCGCAGCCCGTGATGAATTACGGCGGCGGCCACCAGCAGCTGGTGGAAATCGCCAAGGCGCTCAACAAGAATGCGCGCCTGCTGATACTCGACGAGCCGTCGTCGTCGCTGACGGCCTCGGAAATCGCCGTGCTGCTCGATATCCTGCGCGCGCTGAAGGCCAAAGGCGTCACCTGCATCTACATTTCGCACAAGCTCGATGAAGTGGCGGCCATCTGCGACACCATCGTCGTCATCCGCGACGGCAAGCATATCGCCACCACGCCGATGGCGCAGATGAACGTCGAGCGCATCATCGCGCAGATGGTGGGCCGCGAAATGAGCCAGCTGTATCCGCAGCGTGCGCAGCCGGCACCTATCGGCGAAGTGCTGTTCGAGGCGCGCCACGTGAGCTGCATCGATGCCGACAACCCGCAGCGCAAGCGCGTCGACGATGTGTCGTTCACCCTGCGCAAGGGCGAGATCCTCGGCATCGCCGGCCTGGTGGGGGCGGGGCGCACGGAACTCGTCTCGGCCCTGTTCGGCGCCTACCAGGGGCCGTGCCAGGCCGAAGTGTGGCTCGATGGCCGCCGCATCGACACTTCGTCCCCGCAAAAGGCGATTGCCATGGGCCTGGCCATGGTGCCGGAAGACCGCAAGCATCACGGCATCGTGCCCGATCTCGACGTGGGGCAGAACATCACACTGGCCGTGCTGGAGCAATTCGCGCGTGCCACGCGCATCGATGGCGAGGCGGAATTGACGGCCGTGCGCGGCGAGATCGCGCAGCTGGAACTGAAGGCGGCCAGCCCGTCGCTGCCCATTACGAGCCTGTCGGGCGGCAACCAGCAAAAGGCCGTGCTGGCCAAGATGCTGCTGACGCGCCCGCGCGTGCTGATCCTCGACGAGCCCACGCGCGGCGTGGACGTGGGCGCCAAATATGAAATCTACAAACTGATGCTGGCGCTGGCCGACCGGGGCGTGGCCATCATCATGGTCTCGTCGGAACTGGCTGAAGTGCTGGGCGTGTCCGACCGCGTGCTGGTGATGGGCGAAGGCCGCCTGCGCGGCGACTTTATCAACGATGGCCTGAGCCAGGAAACCGTGCTGGCGGCGGCGCTGGACCAGCGCCCGGCGCCCGCCGCCAACACCGCAAACAAGGAACCCGCAGCATGAAACCGCACAGTATCAAACAGCTGTTCACCCAATACAAGATGCTGGCCCTGCTGATCGCCGTGGCGCTGATCTGGGCCTTTTTTTCGTGGAAAACGGAGGGCAGCTTCCTCACGCCGCGCAACCTGTCGAATCTGCTGCGCCAGATGTCCGTCACCGGCATCCTCGCCTGCGGCATGGTGCTGGTGATTATCGCCGGCGAGATCGACCTGTCGATCGGCTCCCTGCTGGGGCTACTCGGCGGCATCGCCGCCGTGCTGGACGTCACGCAGCACTGGCCGCTGGCGCTGAACCTGATGGCGGTGCTGGGCTGCGGCCTGGTGATCGGCCTGCTCAATGGCTACCTGACGGCGTACCGGGGCATCCCGTCCTTCATCGTGGGACTGGGCGGCATGCTCGCGTATCGCGGCATCCTGCTGGGCATCACGGGCGGCATCACGATCGCGCCCGTCTCCGAGCCGATGGTCTACCTGGGACAGGGCTACCTGCCTGCGGTGCCCGGCATCGTGCTGGGCATCGGCCTGTTCCTGCTGGCCGCCTTCCTGACGTGGCGCGCGCGCGCCAGCCGCGCCCAGCATGGCTTGCCGCAGACGGCGCCCTGGGCCGACGGCCTGCGCCTGGCCGTCATCGGCGCCGTGCTGTATGCCTTCGTGCGGACCCTGAACGGCTATGAAGGCATCCCGCTGCCCGTGCTGCTGTTGCTGGCGCTGCTGGGACTGTTCAGCTACATCACCAGCCAGACCGTGTTCGGCCGCCGCATCTACGCCGTGGGCAGCAATATGGAAGCGACGCGCCTGTCCGGCATCAACGTCAAAGCCGTCAAGCTGTGGATCTTCGGCATCATGGGCCTGATGTGCGCGCTCGCTGGCCTGATCAACACGGGCCGCCTGGCGGCCGGTTCGCCGTCCGCCGGCACCTTCAGCGAACTCGACGCCATTGCCGCCTGCTTCATCGGCGGCACCTCGATGCGCGGCGGCTCGGGCACCGTGTACGGCGCCCTGATCGGCGCGCTGGTCATGGCCAGCCTCGATAACGGCATGTCCATGCTGGACGTGGACACCTACTGGCAGATGATCGTGAAAGGCAGTATCCTCACCCTCGCCGTGTGGGTCGATGTCAGCACGCGAGCCGGACGCAGATAGCCGTGAAACGATCTGGCACGGGAGGAGACACCATGAAGATGCCGACCGCGCACCGGATCGCGCTGCTGTTTAACGGGAATAAGATCTACGACCGCGACATCATCGCGGGCATCGCCGCCTACCTGAACACCACGCGCGTGTCGTGGGACCTGTTCCTGGAAGAGGACTTCCGTTGCCGCCTGCCCGGCATCGAGCGCTGGCAGGGAGACGGCATCATCGCCGATTTCGACGATCCCGCCGTCTGCGCGGCGCTGGCGCACAGCCGCCTGCCCGTGGTGGCCGTGGGCGGCTCGTATGCGCGCGAGGACGATTACCCGGCCGGCATCCCGTACGTGGCGACCGATAATTTCAAGATCGTCAAGCTGGCCTATGAACACCTGGTGGAAGCGGGACTGAGCCGCTTTGCCTGTTTCAGCCTGCCCGAGGCCGATGTCAACCGCTGGGCTCAGGAACGCGAAACGGCATTTTGCGCCCTGATGGAGCGCGACCACATGCGCGCCGACGTGTACCGGGGCGTGGCCACCAGCGCGCCGTCTTGGGACGAGGCGGTGGAGCAGCAGATCGCCTGGCTCAACAGCCTGGAAAAACCCGTCGGCATCATCGCCGTGAGCGACGCGCGTGCGCGCCAGCTGCTGCAAGCGTGCATGCATGCGGGCATCGCCGTGCCGGAGCAAGTGGCCCTGATCGGCATCGACAACGACCCGCTGGCGCGCATGCTCACGCGCATTCCCTTGAGTTCCGTGATCCAGGGCACCGAGGAAATGGGCCGCACGGCCGCGCATTTGCTGCACCAGATGCTCAACGGCGCGCGCCTGTCCGGCACGCGCATCCTCGTGCCGCCGGCCGGCCTGAACGTACTCGCTTCCACGCGCCACCAGCCCTTCCAGCATCCGCAGGTGATGCAGGCGCGCCACTTCATCCGCCAGTACGCCTGCCAGGGCATCAAGACGGAGCAGGTGGCCGATTACGTGGGCGTGTCGCGCTCCTCGCTCGAAGCGCACTTCCGCCACGAGCTGGGGCGCAGCGTGCACGACGAGATCCTGCATTTCAAGCTCGATGCGGCCAAGACCCTGCTGGCGCGCGGGCCAGGGCAGGTGGCCGAGGTGGCCGTGCGTTGCGGCTTTACCACGGTGCAGTACATGCACGCCGTCTTCAAGCGCGAACTCGGCTGCACGCCGCGTGAATTCCAGCAGCGCAGCCGGCCGCCGCCAGCCCCCGGGCAGGCGCCATGATGCATCTGCTGCGCAATGCGCGCGGCATGCGCGTGGCCATCGACGCGCACGACGCCAGCGTACGGGCCTGGTGGGCGCCCGACCGTTATGGCCGCCTGGCCGACGTGCTGGGCGCGGCACCCTCTGCGGCGCACGCGTCCACGGGCTGGCGGTGCGACCCGCCGGACGACGGCTGTTTGCTGCTGCGCCTGGCGCACGACGGCCTGTCGGTGCGACTGGCCTACCGGCTTGACGACGATGGCAGCCTGCACCTCGACTGCGCCGCCACAGCCGATGCGGTTTCCCGTTTTGCGCTTGCCGCGCCCCGCTTCAATCTGCAGGGCGGCCGCGCTGCAGTGGGAGACCATGTGCTGCGTCTGGCAGCGGACCGCTACTGGCCTGGCGGCCACTCTTGCAGCGCTCCGCTCGACGTGGCGGGCAGCGCGTTTGACTTCCGCCAGCCGGCACCGCTTGCTTCACGCCTGGCCTGGCCTGCGCTGGCGCAATCGGCGGGATTCCGGCATGACTTTTACTGGACGGGCAGCGGCCAGCTGCGCGAGGCGGCGCGGGTTGCCGACCCCGCTTCCGGCCGCGTCCTGCGTTTTTCCAGCACCCAGGACAGCTGTCATCTGTATTCCGATGCGCGCTGTTTTTCCCTGCTGGCGCAGGGCGTGCAATTGCAGCCGGGACAGGTGAGGCGGTTCCAGCTCGCCTACCGTTTGGGCGTGCAGGATATCGATGCGTTTGACATATCCGAACCGGTATCAATGATGTCAAATAAGTGATTGGTCAGATATGCGGGGCAGTTCTACCATGGGGTAGTTTTTCCCTCATTTATTTTTGCCCTTACCGACGCTGCCAACCTGCCCATGAACATACTCACCATCGATGCCGGCACCACCAATACGCGTACCTTGCTGTGGCGCGGCGGCGCCGTCGTCGCCCAGGCGCAGCTGGAAACGGGCGTGCGCAATACCGCCATCGATGGCCATAACGGCGCGCTGAAACAGGCGCTGCGCGACACCATCGCCAGCGTGCTGGCCAGCGCCGGCATCGCGCCGTCGGCCGTGGACCTGGCGCTCGCTTCGGGCATGATCAGTTCGCCCATGGGTGTGCAGGAAGTGCCGCATCTGCCGGCGCCTGCCGGCCTGGCCCAGCTGGCGCAAGGCATGCAGGCGGTGGACTTGCCCGACGTGCTGGCGCAGCCCCTGTGGTTGATTCCCGGCGTGCGCAACCAGCATGGCGCCGTCGGCCTGCATAACGTCGAAGCGATGGACATGATGCGCGGCGAAGAGACGGAAGTCGTCGCGCTGCTCGAGCGCCTGCAGTTGCGCGGCGCGGCGACCCTGATCATGCCCGGCTCGCATACCAAATTGATCAGCGTGGACGAGCAGCGCCGCATCCTCGGCTGCAGCACCACCATCGCCGGGGAATTGCTGCAGGCGATCACGCAGCACACCTTGATCAAGCAATCGGTCGATGGCGGTTTTGCCCAGACCCTGGTGCCGAAAATGCTGCTGGCCGGCGCGGCCGCGGCGCAAAAAACGGGGCTGGCGCGCGCCTGCTTCAGCGTGCGCACCCTGGGCCAGTTCAGCGCCATCGAATGCAATGAGCGGGCCAATTTCCTGATGGGTGCCGTCCTCAGCGGCGACCTGCTGGCGCTGCGCAACAGCACCGCCATCCAGATGCGGCCCGATACGCCGCTCGTCATTACGGGCAAGCCCATGCTGCGCCAGGCGCTCGGCTTGCTGATCGAAGAACACGGATTTTTTTATGGCAAGCGCATCATCGTCGACGACCAGCAGCAAGACTATCTGGCCGGTCACGGTGCGCTGCTGATCGCCGCCGCGCGCGGCTTGATTTCCCCGCAGGAGACAGTATGAGCAGCAACAAGAACAAGCGTCCCTTGCGTTCGCAAGCGTGGTTTGGCGGCGACGACAAGGACAGTTTCATTCACCGCAGCTGGATGAAGAACCAGGGCTATCCCGGCGACGCTTTCGATGGCCGTCCCGTCATCGGCATCTGCAATACCTGGTCCGAACTGACGCCCTGCAATGGCCATTTCCGCGACCTGGCCGAGATGGTCAAGCGCGGCGTGCTCGAAGCGGGCGGCTTTCCCGTCGAATTTCCCGTCATGTCGCTGGGCGAGACGAATCTGCGCCCGACGGCCATGCTGTTCCGTAACCTGGCCAGCATGGATGTGGAAGAATCGATCCGCGCCAACCCCATCGACGGCGTGGTGCTGCTGACGGGCTGCGACAAGACCACTCCCGCGCTGCTGATGGGCGCGGCCAGCGTGGACTTGCCCACCATCGTGCTGTCTGGCGGCCCCATGCTGAACGGGAATTACCGGGGCAAGCCGATCGGCTCGGGCACGGACGTGTGGAAGTTTTCCGAAGACGTGCGCGCCGGGCGCATGACCTCAAACGAATTCAAGCAGGCCGAATCGTGCATGTCGCGCTCCGCCGGCCACTGCATGACCATGGGCACGGCATCGACCATGGCCAGCATGGTCGAAGCGCTGGGCGTGACCCTGCCCGGCAACGCGGCCATTCCCGCCGTCGATGCGCGCCGCAAGCTGCAGGCGCAGCTGACGGGCCGGCGCATCGTCGACATGGTGCATGAAGACCTGAAACTGTCGCAGATCCTCACGCGCGAAGCGTTTGAAAACGCCATCATGGTCAACGGCGCCATCGGCGGCTCGACCAATGCCGTGATCCACCTGCTGGCCATTGCCGGGCGCATCGGCGTGGACATGCGCCTGGGCGACTGGGACCGCCTGGGCCGCGACATTCCCTGTTTGCTCAACCTGATGCCGTCGGGCCAGTACCTGATGGAAGATTTTTATTATGCGGGCGGCCTGCCCGTGATCATCCGCGACTTGCTGGGCAAATTGCATGGCGGGGCGCTCACCGTCACGGGCGCCAGCATGGCCGTCAACGTGGCCGAGGCGGAAAATTTCAATCCCGAAGTGATCACGCCGCTGGCGCAGCCATTCAAGGACGAGGGCGGCATCGCCGTCCTGCAGGGCAACCTGGCCCCGCGCGGGGCCGTCATCAAGCCCTCGGCCGCGTCGCCCGAGCTGATGCAGCACCGTGGCCGCGCCGTCGTCTTCAACAGCATCGAGCATTACAAAAAGCGCGTCGACGATCCCGCGCTCGATATCGATGCCAGCTGCGTGATGGTGCTGCAAAATTGCGGCCCGCAGGGCTACCCTGGCATGGCTGAAGTGGGCAATATGGGATTGCCGAAAAAACTGCTGGAGCAGGGCGTGCGCGACATGGTGCGCATCTCGGACGCGCGCATGAGCGGCACGGCCTACGGCACGGTGGTGCTGCACGTGGCGCCGGAAGCGGCCGTGGGCGGGCCGCTGGCCCTGGTGCGCGACGGCGACATGATCGAACTGGACGTGGCGGGACGGCGCTTGCACCTCGACGTCGACGAGGCCGAGCTGGCGCGCCGGCGCGCAGAATGGCGCGCCCCCGAACCGGCCATGAAGGGCGGCTACCAGTCTATGTACATCAAGCACGTGACGCAGGCCGACGAAGGCGCGGACCTCGATTTCCTCGTCGGCTGCCGTGGTTCGGCCGTTCCGCGCGAGTCACATTGATAACGCACGATCAAACCTGCTGCGCGTCTCGGCCACAACTGACTTCCGCTCGCGACGGTTTTATCATGCGTTATACAGAGTTAAAGGAAAAAAATGATGGGGACACAGGCCCAATTACTGGTCGATGCGCAGAACTTCCTGGGCGAGGGCGTGCGCTGGTGCGAACGCAGCGGCCGCGTTTTCTGGACGAATATCGAAGGCTGCCAGCTGCATGCGCTGGTGCTGGCCACGGGGGAGCGCCAGCGCTGGGACATGCCCGAGCGCCTGGCCTGTTTCGCGCTGACGGACCACGACGACGTGCTGCTGCTGGGACTGGCCTCGCGCCTGGCCTGGTTTGACGCGCGCAGCGGGGCCGTCACGCCCTTGCACACGGTGGAGGGCGACCTGCCCATGACGCGTCTGAACGATGGCCGCTGCGACCGCCAGGGGCGCTTTGTCTTCGGCACGCTGGATGAACGCCCGTGCCGCGATGCGATCGCCAGCTTCTATCGCCTCAACCTGGACTTGAGCCTGGAACGGCTGCCGCTGCCGCAGATCGCCATCTCGAACAGCATCTGCTTCAGCGTCGATGGCACGGCCATGTATTTTTGCGATTCGATGAAGAAGGCGATCTACCGCTGGGATGATTACCTGGGCGGCGACGCCAGCCGGGTACGTGTGTTTGCCGTGCTCGATCCGGGGCCGGGCGCCGCCGACGGCGCCACCATCGATGCGGATGACCACTTGTGGAGCGCGCAGTGGGGCGCGGGCAGGGTCTTGCGCTTCGCGCCGGACGGCAGCGTCGAGCGGGCGATAGCCTTGCCCGTCTCGCAGCCCAGCTGCGTGAGCCTGGGCGGCCCGCAGTACGATGAATTGTTCGTCACCACGGCGCAGGAAAGCTTGACCCCGGCCCAGCTGGCGGGCGAACCGCTGGCCGGCGGATTGTTTCATGCGCGCCAGGTGGGCGTGCGCGGTTTGCCGGAAGTGCGCTTTGGCGCCCTGCCGGCCTGACAGGAGAGAGCAGATGCAAAAGCACATGGTTTTCAATGGCATCCTCGAGCGGGGCATGGTCGGTATCGTGCGTGCCGACTCGTCCGATGCGGCGCTGCAGATCGCCGAGGCGTGCATCGCCGGCGGCATCACGGCCCTGGAAGTGGCATTTACCACGCCCGACACCCTGGGCGTGCTGCGCACCCTGCGCGAACGCCACGGCCATGACGTGCTGCTGGGCGCGGGCACGGTGCTCGATACGGAGACGGCGCGCGCCGCCATCCTGGCCGGCGCCCAGTTCATCATCTCGCCCGGCGTGAACGTGGAGACGATTACGCTGTGCCAGCGCTACCAGGTGCTGTCCATGCCGGGGGCGATGACGCCGACGGAGATCGTCACGGCCCTGCAGGCGGGCGCCGACATCGTCAAGGTTTTCCCCGCCGAGATGTTCGGCCCCGCCTACATCAAGGCCCTGCGCGCCCCGTTGCCGCAAGCGCCGCTGATGCCGACGGGCGGCGTGACGGTGGAGAACCTGCCGGAATGGTTTGCCAGCGGCGCCGTGGCCGTGGGCATCGGCAGCAGCCTGAGTGGCCCGGGCGCCACGGGAGATTACGCGGCCGTGACGGCGCGCGCGCAGGCTTTTGTCGCGCAGATGGCGGCCGTGCGTATGGCTAAGAGCCTATCCCAGTAGATGAATACATCCCCTGCTGACGCCCCTCAGGAGCGGGGACTGCGTTGATCGTCGTCGCGTGGCTCGCCACGCGTCCTCCTCACGCCTTGTCCGCGCTCCTGATGCGTTGCCAGCAGAAGACGCTCCCTACCGGGATAGGCTCTAAGTCTTCTGGCTAGCTCCCGGCGGGACGGGAATCTGCTACGCTAGGCGGGCAATGTCGCACGCTTAACCACGACCAGAATATGCCCAACATCGCCCGCATCCTGCAAGACAGCCGCATCATCGCCATCGTCGGCATGTCCGACAAGCCCGAACGCGCCAGCCACGAAGTGGCCGATTACCTGCTGCGGCAGGGCTACCGCGTGTTGCCCGTCAATCCGGCCCTGGCCGGGCGCGACGTGCTGGGCCAGCGCGCTTATGCCACCTTGACGCAGGCTGCGGCTGCCGTCGCGCCGGCGCGCATCGACATCGTCGACTGCTTCCGCAAGCCGGCAGATATCCTGCCCATCGCCGAGGAAGCCATCGCCGTCAAGGCGGGCTGCCTGTGGCTGCAGCTCGACGTCGTCAATGAAGAGGCGGCGCAGCTGGCGCGGGCGGCGGGCCTGGACGTGGTGATGGACCACTGCACAAAAATCGAGCACCGCAAGCTGGCGGTGGCGGCATGAAGGCGCGCACGCAATTCCGGGCCGGCAAAGGTTTTGATCTGAACGAGGAATTCGCCGGCAAGCGCCTGCTGGGCGCGGCCACCAAGGCGGCCAACAAGAAGCTGACCCCAGCCCAGTGCAAGGCCCTGGACCGCGAGGAAACCGTGGCGTTGACGGCGCAGATCGCCGAGTGCCAGAGCATGCTGTACGCGCAGCACAAGAAGAAGGTGCTGCTGGTCCTGCAGGGCATGGACACCTCGGGCAAGGATGGCACGGTGAAGGCCATCTTCAGCAATATCAACCCGATGGGCATCCGCGCCGTGGCGTTCAAGGGCCCCACCGATATCGAACTGGCGCACGATTACCTGTGGCGCGTGCACCAGCACGTGCCGGTGAAGGGCGAGATCGCCATCTTCAACCGCAGCCATTACGAGGATGTGCTGATCACGCGCGTGCAGGACATGATCGACAAGGCCGAATGCCAGCGCCGCTACGCGCAGATCCGCGACTTCGAGCGCATGCTGAGCGAGACGGGCACCGTCATCCTGAAAGTCTTCCTGCATATTTCGAAGGACGAGCAACGGGGACGGCTGCAGGAGCGGCTCGACGATCCCGACCGCCAGTGGAAGTTCGATCCCAACGATATCGCCCAGCGCAAGAAGTGGGATGGCTACCAGCGCGCGTATGAAACGGCAATCCGCGAGACCGATGCCGATCACGCGCCGTGGTACGTGGTGCCATCGAATTCCAAGACGCAGCGCAACCTGGTGGTGGCCTCGCTGCTGCTGGAAACGCTGCAGGCCATGAAGCTCGAATACCCGGCGCCGGACCCGAAACTGTCGTCTTTCAAGGTCGAGTAGTTCCGCCCATCGCCTGCGGAATCGGCCGCGCTGTGGCATAGTATCCCTCGTCGATAATTCAAACCAGACCGGAGATCCATATGCTGCAGTTGAAAGATCCTACCTTGTTGCGTCACCAGGCTTACGTGAATGGAGCCTGGGCGGATGCCGATGGTGGCCAGACGATTAATGTGAGCAATCCCGCCACCGGCGAGCATATCGGCACGGTGCCCCTGATGGGCGCAGCCGAGACGCGCCGCGCCATCGAGGCGGCCAATGCCGCCTGGCCCGCCTGGCGCAAGAAGACGGCCAAGGAGCGCGCGGCCGTGCTGCGCCGCTGGCATGACCTGATCCTGGAAAACGCCGACGACCTGGCGCTGATCATGACCACCGAGCAGGGCAAGCCCTTGCCGGAAGCGAAGGGCGAAGTGCAGTTCGGCGCCTCGTTCATCGAGTGGTTTGCCGAAGAAGGCAAGCGCGTTGCAGGCGATACCCTGCAATCGCCGTGGCCGGACCGCCGCCTGGTCATCACCAAGGAGCCGATCGGCGTGTGCGCCGCCATCACGCCGTGGAATTTCCCCGCCGCCATGATCACCCGCAAGGTCGGCCCGGCCCTGGCCGCCGGCTGCCCGATGGTCCTCAAACCGGCCGAGGCAACGCCGTTTTCCGCGCTGGCGTTGGCCGTGCTGGCCGAGCGCGCGGGCGTGCCGGCGGGCGTGTTCAGCATCGTCACGGGCGCGCCGAAAGACATCGGCGGCGAAATGACATCGAACCCCATCGTGCGCAAGCTGACGTTTACGGGCTCGACCCAGGTGGGCCGTTTGCTGGCGGAACAGTGCGCGCCGACGATCAAGAAACTGTCGCTGGAACTGGGCGGCAATGCGCCGTTCATCGTCTTCGACGACGCCGACCTGGATGCGGCCGTGGAAGGCGCCATCGCCTCGAAATACCGCAACGCGGGCCAGACCTGCGTGTGCGCCAACCGCCTGTACGTGCAGGACAGCGTGTATGACGCGTTTGCCGACAAGCTGGTGGCTGCTGTGGCCAAGCTGAAAGTCGGCAATGGCATCGAGGCGGGCGTCACGCAAGGCCCGCTGATCGATGCGAAGGCCGTCGCCAAGGTGGAAGAGCACGTGGCCGACGCGCTGGGCAAGGGCGGCCGCCTGCTGGCCGGCGGCAAGCGCCATGCGCTGGGCAACGGCTTCTTCGAGCCGACCATCATCGCCGACGTGACGAACGACATGCGCGTGGCCACCGAGGAAACCTTCGGCCCGCTGGCGCCCCTGTTCCGCTTCAAGACGGACGATGAAGTCATCGCCCTGGCCAACAACACGGAATTCGGCCTGGCCGCCTACTTCTATTCGCGCGACATCGGCCGCATCTGGCGCGTGGCAGAAGGCCTGGAAACGGGCATGGTCGGCGTCAACACGGGCCTGATCTCGAACGAGATCGCCCCCTTCGGCGGCGTCAAGCAATCGGGCCTGGGCCGTGAAGGATCGACCTACGGTATCGAAGACTACCTCGTGATCAAGTACATCTGCATGGGCGGCATCTAAGGCCGCTTAACGCGAGCCGCGGCGCGCGGCGAGGCGGTCCAGCATGCCCTTGACCGCTTCCATCTGCGTGCCGCTCTTGCGGTAGAAATCCGGATCGATCGGGTTGATGCTGGTGTAGCCCCAGAAATCCCAGCAGCCTTTCGGGTTGTACGGATAGACGGGGCTCGGTTCGGCCTGCGGATACAGCACGATGATCTTGTTGGCGTCCGCCACCTGGTTGTAGCCGGTGCTGGTATAGAAACGGTCGCCGATCGCCTGCGTCGTTTGCAGGCAGCCGTGGAACACCACGTGCACGCGGCAGCTCTCGCTGTCGCACGCTTTCGGGATGTAGGCATAGCCCGTATTGTTCATGCTCGAATACGCGTTCTGGATGAAGCTGCGCTGGTTGAAGGCGATCAGCTTGCCCGTCAGGGTGGTCGCCGACGGTTGCAGGTCCGGGTACAGGTGCTGCAGGATGTCGCGCGCCTGGACGTAGTCGCAGTCGTTGATGAACGGCGACTCCGTCACGGCGCACGGCTTGTCCTGATTGCTGTCGGTCAGGATGGCGTGGCCCGCGCCTAGCGTGTCGACGAAGCGGATCTGCGCCGCTGGCGTGCCTGCCAGTTGATAGAATTTCCCCACCTGTTCCACCACCGGCCGCGTCACGGTCTGGTCTTTCGTTCCGCTGAACAGATACACGCGCTGGCGTTTCAGGTTGGCCGTGTCATCGATGAGACGTTCGCGCGCAAAATCGTTCGCCGCGCGCAGCAATTCGCTGGCGACGGGCGGCGCCACTTGCGCGCTGCCCGGATTCATGCAGGTGGTCAGGGCATTCGTCAGGTAGGGAATATACGGGAAGCGGCCCGGCTGGCCCGAGCAGAAATACGGGCCGCCCGCGATGATGCCGGCGCCGGCGACGGTGGCCGAGTAGGCGACGGCAAACTGCGCCGCCATGAAGCCGCCCGAAGACAGACCGGACACCGTGGTCTGGCTCAGATCGGCCTGGTAGGCGGGCAGGGCGGGGGCGTCCTTGGTCGCGGCGGGCTTGACGGCTGCTTTTGCGGCAGTGGCGGCGTGCGTGCTGGCTGGCGCCAGGATGAGCAGGCTGGCGGCGAGCAGGGCGGTGGGTAATGCGGTCAGGTGCGGGTAGGGCATGGCAACTCCACAAGGCAGGGACAGGAAGGCCGAGCATAGGTAAAAAAACTGTGCGCTGGGCAAGTACTGCACCGTCGTTGATGTCGCTCAAGCTATCGCTGTTGTTGTCCGTCTTGTACGCGCGCGCGGCGTTTGACATAGAATGGTTTTTTTCGTTCAACCATGGTGCCCCTCATGTCCAAGACCCTTGCCCAGCTGTTTGCGCTCATCACCCTTGCCGCCGGCGCCAGCCTGGCCATGCCGGCCCATGCCGCCGAAACCGCGCCAGCTGCCATAGCTCCGGCCGCCTGCCCCGCCATCCTCAAGCAGACCTTCAACCGCCTGCAGGATGAAGCGCCGCAAAACCTGTGCCAGTACGCAGGCAAGGTCGTGCTGGTGGTCAATACGGCCAGTTATTGCGGTTTTACCAATCAATATGAAGGGCTTGAGGCGCTGTACGCCAAGTACGGCAGCAAGGGCCTGGTGGTGCTGGGTTTCCCGTCGAACGATTTCGGCAAGCAGGAGCCGGGCAACAGCAAGGAAATCGCCGATTTCTGCTACAACACCTATGGCGTGAAGTTCCCCATGTTTTCGAAGTCCGTCGTCTCCGGCCCCAATCCGAACCCGCTGTATGTGGACCTGATCAAGCAGACGGGCAAGACCCCGGCCTGGAATTTCCACAAATACCTGATCGACCGCCACGGTAAAGTGGTGGAAAGCTTCCCCAGCAAGGTGACGCCGGACGACAAGAAACTCGTTGGCGCGGTGGAAAAAGCGCTGGCGATGTAAGTTGCCGACACCCAAGCAGGCTGGAACGCCTGCTTTTTTTTTAATGCCGTGCTTGTCGTCTTACCATCATTATCCTAAGCTGGTTGTTCGCGTTTGTCACAACAAAGGAGATCATCATGGCATATGTCGATGGATTTGTGGTGCCCGTACCGAAAGCCAAGCTCGATGCTTACCTGGCCATGTCGCGCAGTTGCGGCGCCGTCTGGCGCGAATATGGCGCGCTGGAATTTCGCGAGTGCGTGGGTGACGATGTCAAGCCGGGCAAGCTGACTTCGTTCCCGCAGGCGGTGGACTTACAGGATGGCGAAGTGGTGGTGTTTTCATGGATTGTGTATGAGTCGCGCGCCAAGCGCGATGAAATCAACGACAAGGTCATGAAAGACCCGCGCCTGGCCGAGATGATGGACCCGGCCAAGCTGCCGTTCGATGGCAAGCGGATGATCTACGGCGGTTACGAGATGCGTGTCGATCTTTAAATAAGAGCAGCCGGCATCGCCCCGCGCAGCGCATTGCACACGACGATCGCCTCGGCCCGCGCCAGCATGGCGCGCGTGATGATGGTTTCCTGCGCGTTCCAGGCGGGATCGGCCAGCATGGCTGCGCGTTGCACGCCGGGCAGCAGGCCGCAGGACAGGGGCGGCGTGTGCCAGCGGCCATCGAGCCGGACGAAGACATTGCTGCGCCCGCCCTCCGTCAGCTCGCCCCGCTCGTTAAAGAACAGCATGTCGAAGCTCCCTTGCGCCTCGGCCGCGCGCCACGCTGCGTCATAGCGCGCGCGCACGCTGCTCTTGTGGCGCAGGAACAGGTCGTCGGCATTCGTGGCGTCGGGCGCCAGCAGGATGTTGACCGTCTCCGGCAAGGGCGACAGGGCACCGCTTTGCGTCGTAAACTGGCCGTCCTGGCGCAGCGCCAGGCGCAGGCGGAAGGGCGCATCGTCGGGGCGCGCGGCGCAGGCCGCCTGCAGCGCGGCGCGGGCCACGTCCGCATCCCAGGCAAAACCGAAGTAGGCACAGGAGGCGGCCAGGCGCGCCAGGTGGCGCTCCTGCTGGCGGCAGCCGCCGGCGCGGCTCGCGTGCAGGGTCTCGAACAGTTCGAAGTCATTGCTCAGCCCCGTCAGGAAGCGGGCCTTGAGCTGGCATTCCGCAAATTCCTCGTGCGGGTCGCTGTCGAGGACGATGCCGGCGCCCACGCCCATCTCGCCGCGCCGCAGGCCGTCAGGGCCCGCCGGCTGCAGGGCCAGGGTGCGGATCGGCACGGACATGCAGAAGTCACCCACCGGGTGGGCCGCGCCGATGGCCGGCGGATCGAACCAGCCGATGGCGCCCGTGTAGATGCCGCGCGGCGCCGGTTCCAGTTCGGCGATGATCTCCATGGTGCGGCGTTTGGGCGCGCCCGTGATGGAACCGCACGGATACAAGGCCTGGAAGATGTCGGCCAGGCTGGCGTCGTCGCGCAAACGCGCCTGCACGGTGGACGTCATCTGCAGCACGCTGCTGTAGCGCGACACCTGGAACAGGGCGGGTACCTTGACGGAGCCCGTGGCGGCGATGCGGCCGATGTCGTTGCGCAGCAGGTCGACGATCATCAGGTTTTCCGCGCGGTTTTTCGGATCATTGGCCAGGACGGCCGCGCGGCGCGCGTTTTCGTCCGTTTGTTCAGGCGGGGCCGCCGGCGCCGTGCCTTTCATCGGACGCGCCGTCAGTTCGCCCTGCGCATGGCGCACGAACAGCTCCGGCGACAGCGAAAGCAGGGCGCCGCCATCGGGCAGCATCACCAGCGCGCCATACGGCACGGGCTGGCGTTCCCGCAGCCGTGCATACAGGGCCAGGGGCGAGCCGAAGGCGTCGAAGCGCAGCCGATACGTATAGTTGACCTGATAGGTGTCGCCGGCCACGATGTAGTCGTGGATGCGCTGCAGCGCGCGCGTGAATTCGGCCGGATCCACGTTGGCGCGGATGCCGGCGATGCCGGCCGGCGTTTCCGCCGCCGGCGTACGAGCGGCCAGCCACTGCAGCACCTCGTCCTGCGACAGCTGGGTGCAATGTTCGAAGACGAGCACCTGCGCCAGCGGCGGTGCGCCGGGATCCGCCGCGCGCGGCGGCATGGCCAGCAAGTGCGCGCCCAGTTCGTAGCTGCACACGCTGACGGCATACTGGCCGCGTTCCAAGGCCGCTTGCAGCCCTTCGAGCAGGGCCGGCCACTGTTCCCCCTCGCTGCACCGCAAGACCGCCGTCAGGCCCGTGTACAGGCGCGATGCGGCGCCGGGCGTGCTGGCGTCGTCGAGCAGGGCGAAACAATCGGTATGCATGGGGACAGCCGCGGCGGTGACTTACCCCAGCAGCATGGCGATTTGCAGCGCCGCTTCCTGGGAGGGATTGATCTTGAAGCCGCTCTTGGCGTAGCGGTGCCAGCGTCCGATGACGAAGCTGACGATCAGGGTGGCGCGCGCCGCCACTTCGCTTTCCTTGCCATGGCCTTCGGCGGCGGCCACGCGCAAGGCCTGCTTGAGCGCCAGCTCCACGCGGTCGTAGAACTGGTTCATGCGCACTTGCAGGCGCTCGTCCTCATTGACCAGCGCATCGCCGATCAGCACGCGCGTCATGCCCGGATTGCTGATGGCGAAATTGAGCAGCATGCCGATGATGTCGCGCGTCTGCGTCATCCCGTCGCTGTGCTTTTCCGCGATCTGGTTGATCAGGCCGAAGACGCTTGACTCGATGAATTCGATCAGCCCTTCGAACATTTGCGCCTTGCTGGCGAAATGGCGGTACAGGGCCGCTTCCGAGACGGCCAGTCTGGCCGCCAGTGCGGCGGTGGTGATCTTTTCGCCTTTCGGCTGCTCCAGCATTGCGGCGAGGGCCTGAAGAATTTGTAGCCTGCGTTGGCCCGGCGGTGTGCTTGCCATATTTTCTCTTGTCGTTAAAAAAAATGCTGCCTTGATGGGGAAGTCCGTCACCGCCGCTAGCGGTGCGGCTTCCGGCGTCAGCCGGAAGTCCAGGAGTCCCCTTCAACGCAGACGGTGAAGGCGGCGTGCCAAATGCCGGACAGATTTTACTTTGACATCGACGTAAGCGGGGCGATTTAACGCCTTGGGCAACTTCGCCACGCCGATCGGGTCGGCCATTTTCAGGTATTGCGTGACCCAGGCCGTGCGCAGGCCCAGTCTTTTTGCGCCCTTCAGGTTGGCGAGGGTGTCTTCCACCAGGATGCAGCGGCCAGGGCGGATCTGGTGCTTGCGCATCAGTTTGCGCAGCATCAGCGTCGATGGCTTGGGCCGCAACTGGCGGTGCACCTGCATCGCCTCGATGGCGACGTGGTGTGAAAAGTGCCGGCGCAGTCCCAGGTGGCGCATCACGTCGCTCGAATAGCGCAGCGGCGCGTTGGTGAGTAAAATTTTACGGCCAGGCAGGCGTTTGAGTAAAGCCCCCAGTCCCCGCTCGGCGCGTATCATGGCGCGCAAATCGTCGAAGGCGTGCGTCTCGTGCAAAAAATGCGCGGCCTGCACCTGATGGTGCTTGACCATGCCCAGCAAGGTGGCGCCATAGCGGCGCCAGTAGGCCGCGCGCGCCGCATTGACGATGGCGTCGTCGGCCGGCGTCACGCCGTCGCCCAGTACGCGGGCAATATACGTGTTCATATTGGCCGTGATGGTGGGGAAGATGGCGTGCGAGGCATTGTGCAGCGTGTTGTCGAGGTCAAACAGCCAGACCGGCGACGAGCGGTTAAGATGGGACACAGGCACGAGAGTCTTTGCTAGCGAGAGAAGATGAAAAATTCAACAATCAGGAAAACCATGCGACGCCAGATTATAGTGATGTTTTGCGGATTATTCTTGCTGCCGTTGCAGGCGGCCTTCGCCGACGCGTCGCCCGTGGCGCAAAACCGCGGCGCGCTGTTCAAGGTGCAGGACGCGGCCCACACCCTGTATCTGTTCGGCACCATCCATGTCGGCGCGCCCGATTTTTACCCGCTCGAGCCGACAGTAACGCAGGCGCTGCACCGGGCCGGGGCGCTGGCGCTGGAGATCGACCCCGGCGCCGATCCGCGCAAGGCTGTGAGCGCCGTGCTGAAATACGGCATGGAGGCGCCGGGCAGCAAAGTGCCGGCCGACTGCCGCCAGACCCTGGCCCCGCGCCTGGCGCCGCTGTTGCAAAAATACGGCATTCCGGCCGAATCGGTGGCGCCGATGAAGCCATGGATGCTCGCCAGCGTGCTGGCCATCGGCGAATTTTCCACCCTCGGTTACCGCTCCGACCTGGCCGTCGACAATTATCTGTCGCAACAGGCCAAGGCGCGCAAGATCCCCGTGGTGGAACTCGAATCGATGGAAGGCCAGATGGCGCTGTTTGGCGCGATGTCGCCGTTTGAGCAGTGCCGCTTCCTGGAAGACGGCGTGGCGTCGATCGAGGATCAGGAACAAAGCCAGGAAGCGCGCGAGATCGCCGACGCCTGGCGCAACGCCGACGCGGCCGCCTTCGACAAGCTGGCGGCAAAGGCAGCGACGGACCCCTCGTTCGCCGCGCAGTTCGTGCAAAAGGTGTTGCTGGACGGCCGCAACCCGGCCCTGGCCGACGGCATAGCCAAACTCCTGGCGCGCGAAAAGCACAGCCTGGCCGCCATCGGCGTGCTGCACCTGGTCGGAGAAAAAAGCGTGCCGGATTTACTGCGTCAGAAGGGCTTGAAGGTCGAGCGGGTGTATTGAAACGCGGAGGAGATGCGGGCGACGGATAGCAGAGCAGATGGAAAAATGTTCAGGGCAAGGCGGACTGACGAAGACAGTACGAATGTACGGCGAGGAAGGACAACGCCGCCATGGGCATTTTTACAGCTGCGGGGAAAGGATACTGGTGCCCTTGACGTGGATCGAACACGTGGCCTCTCCCTTACCAAGGGAGTGCTCTACCACTGAGCTACAAGGGCATAAAAAATCGGCGCTGGGTGAATTGCGCCGAATTATTTTTAGTGCGAACGGATCATAGTACCAAAAGCCTGCTCGGTCAACACTTCCAGCAATAATGAGTGTTCGATGCGGCCGTCGATGATGTGCACCGTGTTCACGCCGGACTTGGCGGCGTCGAGCGCGGACGAGATCTTCGGCAGCATGCCGCCCGAGATCGTGCCATCGGCGAACATCTCGTCGATTTCACGCGCGGACAGGTCGGTCACCAGGTTACCCTGCTTGTCCTGGACGCCGGCGATGTTGGTCATCATGATCAGCTTTTCCGCTTTCAGGATTTCCGCGATCTTGCCCGCCACCACATCGGCGTTGATGTTGTAGGCCTGGCCGTCCTGGCCGAAACCGATCGGCGAGATGATGGGAATGAAGGCGTCGTCCTGCAGCGCCTTGACGACGGCCGGGTTGATCGCGTCGATCTCGCCCACAAAGCCGATGTCGAGGAATTCGCCCGGATGTTCGCGGTCCGGCATCTGCATCTTGCGCGCGCGGATCAAGCCGCCATCCTTGCCCGTCAGGCCGACAGCCTGGCCGCCGTAATGGTTGATCAGCATGACGATATCCTGCTGCACTTCGCCGCCCAGCACCCACTCCACCACTTCCATGGTTTCTTCATCGGTGATGCGCATGCCTTGCACGAAGGTGCCCTGCTTGCCGATTTTTTTCAGCGCGTTGTCGATCTGCGGTCCGCCGCCGTGCACCACGACCGGGTTCATGCCGACCAGCTTGAGCAGGATGACGTCGCGCGCGAAGCCGTGCTTCAGGCGTTCGTCCGTCATGGCATTGCCACCGTATTTGATGACGATGGTCTTGCCGTGGAAATTGCGGATGTAAGGGAGGGCCTCGGCCAGAATCTGCGCCTTGATTTGCGGCGACACCGCCGTCAAGTCGTCATTCATGTCCAGGTTCAAGTTAGCTAGTTGATTCATGGCGAGTCCGGAAAATAGATTTGTGCGATTTTACAGGGAAGAAGAAAATCCTGGAGGCATTATAGGGCGATCTTGTTGTATTTTCCCTGATGATCCTATAGTCTGGCCCGATATGTTCCCCAGCCAGCCCTTTTACTGCCCGTTACATCTGCGTCGCGTCCCGGCGCAGCGTGACACACACTTGCCAATTCAAACACAGCCATGAGCCAGTGCAGCCTGTGCGGCGCCACCTTCCAATGCGGCCAGACCGACCCGCAGGCCAGCGGACCGTGCTGGTGCACGGCCCTGCCGCCCGCCGTTCCCGTGCCCGGCAGCGCCGCCGTGGGCTGCTGGTGCCCCGCCTGCCTGCAAGCCCATATCGCCACCCTGGCACCTCCTGTCAAGCCTAACGTCGGCTAAATAAGTGCTTCATCATGCAATTGCTTTGCAATAAACCTTGCATTTCGTAGGGGAATACGTTCAGACTTCGATTTTCAAGAATTTCTTATAGGAAAGTTATGCGCTTCAGGGATATCAGTATCGGCGTGCGCATCAATGCCGGTTATGCCATGTTGATTGTGCTGATGCTGGTCGTCATCGTCCTTTCCGGCAGCCGCATCTACGCCATCCGCGCCGAGACCGACGATATCCTGCAGCGCGACTGGGTCGCCGCCAAGGCCACCAGCAAGATCCACGGGCTGGCGCGCGAGGCGGCCACGCGCATCGGCAATCTGCCGAACCAGCACGAGCGGGCGCTGCGCCAGGCGAACCAGGCTCGCCTGGAAGCGATCAAGCAAGGCATCGATGAGCAGGTGCGCATTCTCGACGGTCTCGATGCGCGGCCCGAGGAACGGCGCCTGCTGGAACAGATGCACCTGGCGCGCGCCGAGTACTACGGCTCGCTCAAGACGATGTTCGAACTGGTCGAGCGCGGCGAGGATGCTCGCGCCGAGCAGGCCATGCAGACGCAGACCTTGCCGATGCTGGAAAAAGTGCTGCTGTACGTGGGCCAGCTCGACGATTTGCAGCAACAGCTGATCCGCGACAGCGCGGCCAGGATACGCAACGACATCGACACTTCGCTGCTGCTGATGGGCGGCATCGGCCTGGCGGCCCTGCTGACGGGCCTGGCCTTTGCCTGGTCGGCGCGCTCGATCACGCGTCCGCTGGGCGAGGCGGTGGCGATCGCCACGCGCGTGGCCAATGGCGACTTCAGTTCCGTCATCGAGGTGACGTCGCGCGACGAGACGGGCGAATTGCTGCAGGCGCTCAAGAACATGAGCACCAGCCTGGCCGTCGAGCAGGACCTGCGCCACGCCGTCGAAGTGGCCGAGGATGCGACCAAGATGAAGTCGGACTTCCTGGCCAATATGTCGCACGAAATCCGCACGCCGATGAACGGCATCATCGGCATGACCCATCTGGCGCTGCAGACGGAGCTCACGTCGACCCAGCGCAACTACCTGGAGAAGGTGGAATCGGCTTCGAAGAACCTGCTGGCCATCATCGACGACATCCTCGATTTCTCGAAGATCGAGGCGGGCAAGATGGCCTTTGAAAGAGTCGATTTCTTCCTCGAGGACGTGCTGGCGCAGATCGCCGACCTGTCCGTGATGCGCGCGCAGGACAAGGGGCTCGAACTGCTGTTCGACATCGCCCCCGACGTGCCGAACGCCTTGCAGGGCGACCCGCTGCGCCTGGGCCAGGTGCTGATCAACCTGACCAACAACGCGATCAAGTTTACGGACAAGGGCGAGATCGTCGTCACCATCCGCCTGCAGCAGCTGGAAGAGCATGCGGCCGTGCTGCGCGTCGACGTGCGCGATACGGGCATCGGCCTGACGCCGCCCCAGCGCAGCAAATTGTTCCAGGCCTTTACCCAGGCCGACACCTCCACCACGCGCCACCATGGCGGTACCGGCCTGGGACTGACCATCAGCAAACGCCTGGTGGAAATGATGGAAGGCGAGATCGACCTGGTCAGCGAAGCGGGCGTGGGCAGCACCTTTTTCTTCACGGCCCGCTTCGGCCTGGCCGCCGTGCCGCGCGATAATCTGCCGCAGTTGCAACATCAACAGCAGTTCCAGGGCCTGCGCGTGCTGGTGGTCGATGACAACCCCAGCGCGCGTGAAATCTTCGTCAGCATGCTGGCGGCGCTGGGCTTCGAGGCGCGTGCCGTGTCTGGCGGCGTGCTGGCCATCGGCGCCGTGGCGCAGGCGCGCGCCGAGGGGCGTCCGTACGGACTGGTGCTGATGGACTGGAAAATGCCGGGCATGAACGGCCTCGATACCCTGGCCGGCATCCGTGCCGATGCCGCCGGCATCGATGCGACGCCGGCCTGCATCATGGTCACGGCCTTCCATCGCGAAGCGCTGCTGGAGGCGGCGCGTCAGCGCGATTTGCCGCTCGACGGGATATTGAACAAGCCGGTCAGCGCCTCGACCCTGCTCGACCAGATATCGTTCGTGTTTGGCGGCGTGACGGGACAGAGCCGCAAGACGCAGCGCCAGAGCAGCTACCGCGACGACGAGCGCGCCCTGCGCGGCGCCTGGCTGCTGCTGGTCGAGGATAATGAAGTGAACCAGGAAGTGGCGCAGCATATTCTCAACGACGCCGGCATCCGCGTCGACATCGCGGGCAATGGCGCCATCGCGCTGGCGAAGATCGAGGAAAACGCCTATGACGGCGTGCTGATGGATTGCCAGATGCCGGTGATGGATGGCTACCAGGCGACGCGCAAGCTGCGCCAGGACCCCCGTTATTCGAATTTGCCCGTGATCGCCATGACGGCCAATGCCATGGTCGGCGACAAGGAAAAATGCCTGGACGCCGGCATGAACGATTTCATCGCCAAGCCGATCGACGTGGCGCAGCTGTTCGGCACCCTGGCGCGCTGGATCGCGCCGGCCGCGCCGCAGGCAATGACGTCGGTAGCGGCGCAGCCGGAAGCGGAGCTGCCCGTGATCGCCGGCCTGAAAATGACGGACGCCATGCGCCGCGTGGGCGGCAATGCCGCTTTGATGCGAAAATTGCTGGACCGTTTTGTGGAAACCCAGTTCGACGCCATGCAGCGCATCGTTGCCGCCATCGAGAACAACCAGCTCGAGACGGCGATCCGCGAAGCGCATACCCTGAAGGGCCTGGCCGGCAATATCGGCGCCGGCGGCCTGGCCGACAGCGCCGCGCGGGTCGAGCACTTGCTCAGCCTGGGTTCGCACGACGGTTTGCCGCAGGCGCTGGCCGCCTGCACCCTGGCGCTCGACGAACTGGTGCCGAAGATTGTGCTGGCCATGCAGTCGCGCGGCAATACGGCCGAAGCGGGCGGCGCGGTGGTGGCGCACGTGGCGCCGGTGGACCGGGCATACCTGGAAGCAGGCTTGCGCGAATTGTCGCAGCTGCTGCAGCAGGACGATGCGCAGGCCGTCAAGCACCTCGACGGCATCGGTCCCGTGCTGGTCGCGGCGGGGCAGGCGGAACATGCGCGCCAGTTGAAGCGCATGCTGGGACAATACGATTTCGAAGGTGCGCTGGCGCAGCTGGGCGAGGTGGCCGATGCGCTGGAGTTGACACTGTGAGAAGGATAACTATGCAGAACGAAGGACGGGTATGAGAGCGCCGGCAAGCAAGCCAACCATCCTGGTAGTCGACGACACGCCAGACAATATCGATCTGCTGCGCGCGGTGCTGGAAGACGATTACCGCACCAAGATCGCCGTCAATGGCGAGCGCGCCCTGAAGATCGCCGCCGGCAGCGACCAGCCCGACCTGATCCTGCTCGACATCATGATGCCGGGCATGAGCGGTTACGATGTATGCCGCGCGCTGAAGGCCGATGCCGCCACGGCAGGCATCCCCGTGATTTTCGTGACCGCCATGAGCGAAGTGGCCGACGAGCAGCTGGGCCTGGCCCTGGGCGCCGTCGATTACATCACCAAGCCGATTTCGGCACCCATCGTGCTGGCGCGCATCAAGACGCAGCTGGCGATGAAGCAGATGCAGGATTTCCTGCGCGACCAGAACCAGTACCTGGAAACGGAAGTGGAGCGCCGCGTGCAGGAAGTGGCGGCGCTGCAGGACGTCACCATCCACGCCATGGCCTCGCTGGCCGAGACGCGCGACAGCGAGACGGGCAACCATATCCGCCGCACCTCGCACTACCTGAAGGCGCTGGCCGAGAAGGTGCGCAACTTGCCGCGTTTCCGCGATTTTTTGACGGACAAGAATATCGAACTGCTGTTCAAGACGGCGCCGCTGCACGACATCGGCAAGGTGGGCATCCCCGACCATATCCTGCTCAAGCCGGGACGTTTCGAGCCGCATGAAATGGCGATCATGAAGACGCACACCACCTTGGGACGCGACGCCATCCTGGCGGCCGAGCACGAACTGGGCATCGAAGTCGATTTCCTCAAGTATGCGAAAGAGATCGCCTACAGCCACCATGAAAAATGGGACGGCAGCGGCTACCCGCAAGGCTTGGCGGGCGAAGCCATCCCGATTTCGGCGCGCCTGATGGCGCTGGCCGACGTGTACGACGCCCTGATCAGCCGGCGCATCTACAAGCAGGGCATGGACCACGCGCAGGCCGTGCAGATCATCGTCGAGGGACGCGGTTCGCACTTCGACGCCGAGATCGTCGACGCCTTCCTGCAGATCCAGGACCAGTTCATCGCCATCTCCAACCGTTATGCCGACGGCGTATGCGAGATCGCCGACAAGCAGCGGCAGATCGCGCCCTACACCGAGAATATCAGCTGACGGTCTTGAAGAAGCGCAGCATTTCCCGGCTGGCGTCCGGCCCTTTGCCGTCCGTATAACTGCCGTTATCGCTGCCGCCGGACCACGCGTGGCCGGCGCCGTGGATGACCCAGTGTTCGCCCAGCGGCGAGCCGTCGGCCTGACTGTGCGTGGTGCGCGTGTAGCGGTGGCCGTTCGGCACGCTGCCGTCGACGGATGCGGCCTTGGCCGCCTTGCCGCCCGCCTGGCTGCGCACGCCCTGCGCGATCAGTTCATCGCCATTGCGCGGGTTGACGGTGGTGTCGCGGTCGCCGTGAAAAACGATGATGGGCACGCCGCCGGCCGGCGCCTTGCGCTGGGCATTGGGCATGGCGCCGCCCTTCATGGCTGCCAGCGCCGACGGCAAGTCCTGCGCCGAGGCGAAGGGCAGGCCGGAATGCACGCCGACGGCGGCAAACAGGTCGGGGTACAGGGTACCGACGATGACGGCCATGGCGCCGCCCGCCGACAGGCCGGCGACGAACACTTCACGCTCGTTGACCGGGTAGTCGTCGATGACTTGCTGGGCGATGCCGGCGATCAGCGACGGTTCGCCCTGGTCGCGCTGCTGGTCGATGGCGTTGAACCAGTTCCAGCAGCGCGAACTGTTGGCGCCCTGCGTCTGCGCCGGGTAGACGACAAAACACTCCTTTTCTTCGGCCAGCGCATTCATCTGCGTGCCGGCGGCGAAATCGTCGGGATTTTGCGTGCAGCCGTGCAGCATGACGATCAGCGGCATGGCCTGGCCGTGGTAGCTGCTGGGGATATACAGCTTGTACGAACGCGTACCCGCATGGTTGCGGTACACGCCATCGATGAACTGCGCGCCGGCGGGGATTTCCACCGGCGTGGCGGCCGGCGCGTTGAAGCCGGGCGGGTGGAAATTCGGCAGTTCGAAACTGGGCATGTCGAAGCTGTGCTGGCCCAGGCCGGCCGGCACGCCCAGGCGCGCCATGAAATCCTGCGCGAACTCCTGCGCCGCCTGCGCGGGCGTGGGCGGCACCGATGCCGCTTCCGGCGCGGCGTCAGCGTGCGGCTGCCCGGCCCGGGCCTGCGCTGGTGCAGGTGGCGGCGCAGGTGGCGGATTAATATCACGCATCGGCTGCGGTGGCGGCGCTTGCGTGGCGGCCGCTTGCGGCGTCAGTCCGGCCGCAGACAGCGCCTGCTGGATCGCTTCGGTGGCGGCGGCGGGGCCGCTGCCCATCAGATTACGGGTCGCTGTGCGCATCTGCGCCAACATGTTGAGAGGTAGTTTCATGACCATCCTTAACGGTGCCGCGCATCGGCCGGGTCATCGCCGCGAACCAATACGCTAGTGAATTCGCCCTGCGAGCGCCGTCTTGACGACGGTGCTGGCGTGCAGGGCACCTAATACGAAAATCGACTCGATGGTGGCCAGTGCCAGTTCCACCGAAACGTCGCTGGCGATGCTGGCCAGTCCCAGCACCTGTATCTGCAGGCGCTGGCCGGCTGCCTGGATCGCTTCCAGGTCGGCGCGCGAGTAATGCTGCATGCCCAATACCAGGCTTTTACGGGCCACGGTTTGTTTCACCACGTCGGCGTGGATACCCAGCTGGTTGCGTATGGCCGTACGGATCAGATCCGTGCGGTTGGAATAAAATCCCTCCTGGACCAGCAGATCGATCTGCCCCAGGTCAATCAAGCCGAGGTTGATCGTGATTTTCTCGGATTCCCCAATTTTGGGCTTGCTGTCTTGCTTGGCCATATCTCTCCATAAACTCCACGTGGCATCCATTTGCCATCTGTATGGATGGTAGTATAGTTCTGAAATGACTCAAGTCAAGCAGGATCTGGGCTGATCGTGTTGTAGGACGGGCACCCGCAGAGTGAGAATGTGTGCAAAATATATTTCCGGAACAGCGGTTGTTGAGCATTGTTTCCCTGGAAAATATATTCACGGAAACATTGCAGGGCGATGCCATCGCCTCGCCGGCGCCGTTTCGCGGCATAATGAAAGTCTTCACGTTTACCGATGCCGCTCCATGATGGTCGCTCCCCCACCTCCGCCAGCCGTTCCGCTCCCGTCGCCGGTGCCGTCGCCCTGCGTCAGCCTGTGCAAGATGAACCGCAACAGCGGCTTGTGCGAAGGCTGCCTGCGCACGCTCGACGAAATCATCGCCTGGAGCAAGGCCGACGACGACTTCAAGCGCGCCGTGTGGGCCGAATTGCCGGGCCGCGAATCTTTGCTCGATTTCGAGCCCGACTACTGAGGAAGCCATGCCGCGATCGCCAGCGCTGTTCCCCGATGCCATGCAGGTGTTCGAACGCGGCTGGCTGTCGTCGAACAACATCCTGTTCCAGGGGAAGGATGACACGGCCCTGATCGACAGCGGCTATGTCACGCATGCGCCGCAAACCCTGGCCCTGCTGCGCCACAGCCTGGCCGGCCGGCCGCTGGACCGCCTGTTCAACACCCACCTGCACTCCGACCATTGCGGCGGCAACGCGCTGCTGCAAGCCGAATACGGCTGCCATACGGCCATTCCCGTGGCGGAAGCGGACAAGGTGCGCGCATGGGATGTCGATGCCCTCAGCTTCCAGGCCACGGGCCAGCAATGCCCGCGCTTCCGCTTTGACGCCACCGTCTCGCCCGGCGACACCTTGATTTTGGCCGGCATGGCCTGGCAGGCGCTGGGCGCGCCGGGCCACGACCCGCACTCGCTGATTTTTTACTGCGCCGGCGAGGGCATCCTGATTTCCGCCGACGCCCTGTGGGAAAACGGCTTTGGCGTGATCTTTCCCGAACTCGATGGCGGCTCCGGCTTTCCTGAAGCGCGCGCCACCTTGGACCTGATCGCCAGCCTGGACGTGCGCGTCGTCATTCCCGGGCATGGCCGGCCATTCACGGAGGCCGCCGGCGCCCTGCAGCGTGCGTATTCGCGCCTCGATTACCTGGCGTCCGACCCCGTGCGCAATGCGCAGAATGCGGTGAAAGTGCTGCTGAAATTTTTGCTGCTCGAGCGCCAGCGCATCGCCTTGGTCGAGATACCGGCCCTGCTGCGCGGCATGCCCGTCTTCGAAGAGGCCAACCGGCGCTTCCTGCGCCAGGAGGCGGCCGCGCTGGCCGAGTGGGCCGTGTCGCAACTATGCAGGGCAGCAGCGGCGCGGGTCGAGGGTGAGTACTTGCTCAACGAGGGTTGAACCGGCCTTGCGATAAATTCAGCACGATCGTACTTTTTCTGCACTATAATCAATGTTCAGTGTGTCTTTCACGTCCGATCAACTTTCCAGCGAGTCCGCCATGGCATTGCCTGTTGCGTTGCAAAACCTCTCCTTACCCGTTATCGCTTCGCCGATGTTCATCGCCAGCGGCCCGGCCCTCGTCGCGGCGCAGTGCAAGGCCGGCATCGTCGGTTCCTTCCCGGCCCTGAACGCGCGTCCCGCCGAATTGCTCGACACGTGGCTGACCGACCTGCAGACCGAGCTGGCCGCCTTCCAGGCCGCCCATCCCGATAAAAAAGTGGGGCCGATCGCCGTCAACCAGATCGTGCACCAGTCGAACGACCGTCTCGCGCATGACGTGGAAGTGTGCGTGAAACACCAGGTCCCCATCATCATTTCCTCGCTGCGCGCGCCGCCCAAGGAAATGCTCGACGCCATCCACAGCTATGGCGGCATCGTGCTGCATGACGTGATTTCGATCCGCCACGCGAAAAAGGCGCTGGAAGCGGGCGTCGATGGCTTGATCCTGGTCGCCAGCGGCGCTGGCGGCCACGCGGGCACCCTGTCGCCGTTCGCGCTGGTGGGCGAAGTGCGCAAATTTTTCGACGGTCCGCTGGCGCTGTCGGGCTCCATCGCCACGGGCGACGCCGTGCTGGCCGCGCAGGCGATGGGCGCCGACTTTGCCTACATCGGCTCGCGCTGGCTGGCGACCAAGGAATCGAACGTCAGCGACGGTTACCGCGAGGCCATCGTGGAGTCTGCGGCGGCGGACATCGTCTACACGAACCTGTTTACGGGCGTGCACGGCAATTACCTGAAAAAATCGATCGAAGCGGCCGGGCTCGATCCGGAAGCCTTGCCCGAAGCGGACAAGAGCGCGATGAATTTCGGCTCCGGCAGCGCCAAGGCCTGGCGCGACATCTGGGGCGCGGGCCAGGGCGTGGGCTTGATGGATGACGTGCCGAGCGTGGCAGAGATGGTGGCGCGCCTGAAGACCGAATACGATGCGGCGCGCGCGCGGTTGAAGCTGTAATCGTTGTTGTGACGGTGGTGGTGGTGTCGGATTACGCGGCGTACCGCCGCTAATCCGACCTACTCGAACCTGGTGGCGTAGGTCGGATTAGCGCGCAGCGCGTAATCCGACAGCACCACAATCACTCCTGTTTCAAATCCTCAGGCTTGATGGCCCACAAACCCGGCAGGTTGCGCCAGTAGCCGTACGCATCCATGCCGAAGCCGACGACGAAGCGGTTCGGGATCACCAGGCCGACGATGTCGGCTTGTACGGGCTTTTTCTTGCCGATGGCCTTGTCGGCGAACACGGCCAGGATGACTTCGGAGGCGCCCATGTCCAGCAAGCGCTGCTTGACGTGCGCCAGGGTTTCGCCTTCGTCGAGAATATCGTCGAGCACGATGACGGTGCGGCCCGCCACGTTCGAGCGGGGGATGACTTTCCACACCACTTCGCCACCCTTGTCGTCGTCGCCGTAGCGGCTCACATGGATGTAGTCGAATTCGAGCGGGAAGCTCAGTTGCGGCAGCAGGCTGCCCGTAAACACGACGGCGCCGCCCATCACGCCCAGCACCAGCGGGAACTCTTTCGAATCCTCGGCGTTGAAGCGCGTGTTGAGCACATCGGCCATGCGCGTGATCGACGCCTGCACGGCCTCCTGGTCGAACAGCAGTTCCGCGTTCTTGATCAGGTCACGGGCACGGTTGTGATGAAATTCTTGCATGGACTCTTGCATGGCGATGAAAGGGGCTGATGGTCAATGCCGGTATTATCCCGCAAATCGGCCTTATTTGTAATCGCGCATGTCGTCGATGATTTTCCCATCCTGGGCCAGACTGCCCACCGCCACCAGCACCACATCGCCGCGCAGCTTGGTCAGTTCACGGATCGAACCGATGATGGCTTCCACGCCGCTGGCGTCATGCGGATCGTCGACTTCGCAATGCAAGGCCATCTCGTCGTTGGCCATGCGCCCCGACACCACCAGCCGCGCCTTCCTGATTTGCGGGTGGCGGCGCGCGATTTCATGTACCTGCGACGGATGCACGAACATGGCGCGCACCTTGGTGGTTTGATCGGCGCGCCCCATCCAGCCTTTGATGCGCGTATTCGTGCGCCCGCACGGCGACTGCGGCGCGTCCATCAGCACGGCCGACAGATCGCCGGTGGCAAAGCGGATCAGCGGGTAGTCGGCATTAAAGACGGTGACGACGACTTCGCCCACCTCGCCCGGCGCGACGGGAATGCCGCTGCCCGGATGGACGATCTCGAGCAGCACGTTTTCGTCGACGACCATGCCTGGATTGAGCTTGCCATTGCTGGCCGTTTCATAGGCGATGCTGCCGATATCGGCCGAGGCATAGGTCTGGAACACGTGTGGCACGCCGTTCTCGGCAAACCAGCTGCGCAAGGATTCGGGCAGCGCTTCCGCACCCATCACGGCCTTGGTGACGCTGCTGATGTCGGCGCCCATTTCGCGCGCCTTCTCGATGATCAGTTTCAGGAACGACGGCGTGCCGATATACGTGTCCGGCTTCAGGTCGGCCATCGCCTGCACCTGCATTTCCGTCTGGCCGATGCCGGCCGGGATGACGGTGCAGCCGATGCGCGCGGCGCCCCCTTCGACCATGAAGGCGGCCGGCGTGAAGTGATACGAAAAACAGTTCTGCAGCAGGCCGCCGGCGCGCACGCCGGCCGCATACATGGGGCGCGCAAAGCGCCACCAGTCGGGGCCGCGGCCTTCCGGATCGAAGATGGGACCGGGCGAGACGAACACGCGCGACAGGGCGTTTTTCGGCGTCGTGTTCAAGCCGCCGAACGGCAGCTGCGCGTGCTGCAATTGCTTGAGGTCGGACTTGCGCGTCACGGGCAGCTGCGCCAGCGCGGCGCGGCTGGTGATGCCGGCCGCATCGACGCCGTCGAGGATGCGGGCCCAGCCCGGCGCCTGTTGCGCGCGCGCGATCAGCTGCGGCAGGCCGGCCATCAATTCGCGTTCGCGCGCTTCGGGGGCGCGTGCTTCCAGACTGTCGAGCGTATCGGTCATGTCAGTCATTCTCCAATTGTCATTGCATGTTGATTCGCATGCCTGGCCATCAGGACCGCCGGGCGCGTTGCAGCCAAGGTTTTTGATGGATCACGCCAGCCAGCGCTTGCGGCGGCGGTAGAACTTCATGTCGCGGAAGCTCTTGCGCCCGGCGCTGGACACGCCCAGATAAAACTCTTTGACGTCTTCGTTGCTGGCCAGTTCCTGCGCTTGCCCTTCCATCACGACGCGGCCGTTTTCCAGGATGTAGCCGAAGTCCGCGTAGCGCAGCGCCACGTTGGTGTTCTGTTCGGCCAGCAGGAAAGACACGTTTTCCTTGTGGTTCAGGTCCTTGACGATGCCGAAGATCTCTTCGACGATCTGCGGCGCGATGCCCATCGAGGGTTCGTCCAATAAGATCATCGACGGCTTGGCCATCAGCGCGCGGCCGATGGCGCACATCTGCTGTTCGCCGCCCGAGGTATAGCCGGCCTGGCTGCTGCGCCGCGTTTTCAGGCGCGGAAAATAGTGGTAGACCTTGTCCAGCGCGTCTTTCAGTTCGCCGCGCGACAGGCTGCGCGTGTAGGCGCCCGTCAGCAGGTTTTCCTCGATGGTGAGGTGGCCGAAACAGTGGCGGCCCTCCATCACTTGCGACAGGCCCCGCTTGACCAGCTCATTCGGCGTCAACTGATCCACGCGCTCGCCCTTGAACTGGACTTCGCCCTTGGTGACGTCGCCGCGTTCGCCGCGCAGCAGGGTCGAGATGGTTTTCAGGGTGGTCGACTTGCCGGCGCCGTTGGCGCCCAGCAGCGCCACGATCTTGCCTTGCGGGACTTGCAGCGACACGCCCTTCAGGACCAGGATCACGTGGTCGTAGATGACTTCGATATTGTTGACCGACAGGTAGGGCGGCGGCGCGGTGTCTGGTGTTTGCGTGGCAGTGGGTGTCATGGCTGCTTCGTTTTCATATGTGTTGGCGATGCTGTCGGATTACGCTACGCTAATCCGACCTACGTGAATGCGGTGTTGGTCGGCGTAGGTCGGGTTAGCGCGTAGCGCGTAACCCGACGCCACGTCGAGAGCCGCTTACTTCATGCACGCCGGCGTGATCTTTTTCTCTTCGGCGTACTTGCCGGACGATTCCTCGACCAGCTTGCGCACCAGGGCCTTGTCGCCGACGATCCATTTCGGCGTGATGGCGGTCCATTTCTTGCCATCCCACTGCTGCACCTTCACGGCGCCCGAGCCTTCATGGTCGTCGCAGCTGGTTTTCACGGTGGGGAACATGCCCAGCGCGCCCACGGCCTTCTGGCGCGCATCGTCGACGTTCAGGTTTTCCAGGCCCCAGCGCATCTGTTCGCCCGTGATCGGCTTGCCCTTGCCGAATTTTTCCTGCGCCGTGCGGATCGCTTCGACCCACAGGATGCCGGCCGTCACGCCGCGCATGTGGTAGACGGAGCCGATGCGCGACTGGTCCGACAGGTTGCCCTTGCCGGTGGCGTAGAGTTTTTTGCGGATGTCGTCGAGCACGGGGTAGTTGCCCGGCGTATTGAACGTCATCGCCGTGTAGCCCTTGGCCGCGTCGCCCGATGGAATCGTGTCTTCCTCGGAGCCGGCCCACCAGACGCCCAGCATTTTGTCGCGCGGGAAGCCGTTGCGCTGCGCCGTTTTGATGGCAACGGAGTTCATCACGCCCCAGCCCCACAGGATCACGTGGTCCGGCTTGGCCTGGCGGATTTGCAGCCATTGCGATTGCTGTTCGCTGCCGGGCGGCGCGACGGGAATTTTGATCAGCTCGAAGCCGTACTGTTTCGACAGCGCTTCCAGTACCGGCAGCGGCTCCTTGCCGAAAGCCGAGTCGTGGTATAGGTGGACGATTTTTTTCCCTTTCAGCTTGTCCATGCCACCATCCTTGTCGCCCAAATATTTGATCATGGCGGCGGCCTGGCTCCAGTAGCTGGAGATCAGCGGATACACATACGGGAAGACCTTGCCGTTGGCGGCGTCCGAGCGGCCGTAGCCGATCATCGTCATGGGGATCTTGTCCTGCGCCACGCGGTCGAGGATGCCGTAGGCGACGCCCGTGGACAGGGTTTCGACCAGGGTGGCGCCGCCCTGCTTGGTTTTCAGGCGTTCATAGCATTCGACGCCGCGCGACGGGTTGTATTCGGTTTCGCATTCTTCCCAGCTGATTTTCACGCCATTGACGCCGCCGGCCTGGTTGACCAGGTTGAAGTAATCGATGATGCCGCCGTAGAAACCGGAGCCGCCGGCCGCGTACGGTCCCACGCGGTACGAGGGCAGGGCGATGTACTGTTCCTTGTCCTGCGCCTGCACGCTGCCGGCCATGGTGAGTGCGGCACTGGCGATGGCGGCGGCCAGCATGAGCGATTTGATGTGTTTCATTGTGTGTCTCCTCTTGTTTTATTTGGTATTCAAGTGAACCGACATCGACTGCAAAAACTTAATGGGGGAAGGGCCAGAGTCTCAATTTTTCCTTGGCGATCTGCCACAGCCTGGCCAGGCCGTGCGGCTCGACGATCAGGAAGAAGATGATCAGCGCGCCGAACACCATCAGTTCCAGGTTCGAGGCCACGCTGGTCGGCAACGCCAGGCCATGCGCGATGGTATTCAGGAAGACGGGCAGCAGCACGATGAAGGCCGCGCCCAGGAAGGAGCCGAGAATCGAGCCGACGCCGCCGATGATGATCATGAACAGGATGCGGAAGGACAGGTCCAGGTTGTACGCTTCCGGCTCCACCGTGCCCAGGTAGGCGTACGCATACAGGGCGCCGGCCACGCCGCAGTAGAACGAGCTGACGGCAAACGCCAGCAGCTTGGTGCGCATCAGGCGAAAACCGATCACTTCGGCCGCCATGTCCATGTCGCGCACGGCCATCCACGAGCGGCCCACGTTCGAGCGGATCATGTTCTTGGCCAGCAGGGCCATGCCGGCCACGATGGCCAGCACCAGCAGGTATTTGCTTTGCGGCGTGTCGAACTGGTAGCCGAGGATGGTCATCTTTTGTACCGTGATCACGCCCGAGGAGCTGTAATTGGTCAGATACGGGATCTTGGTCAGGCACCAGACGACGAAGAACTGCGTCGCCAGGGTGGAGGCGGCCAGGTAAAAGCCGCGGATGCGCAGGGAGGGCAGGCCGAAGGCGATGCCCACCATGGCCGCGCACAGGCCGCCCAGGATGAACGACACCAGCAGCGGCAAGCCGGGCAGGCGCGCCATGAAGTTATACGAGGCAAACGCGCCGACGGCCATGAAGGCGGCCGTGCCCAGCGACAGCTGGCCTGCGTAACCGGTCAGGATGTTCAGGCCCAATGCCGCCAGGGCGAAGATCAGGAACGGGATCAGGATCGCCGACAGCATGTAGGGCGAGGCGAAATACGGCAGGAGGAAGACGGCGACGAGCAGCGTGGCCGTCAGCGCCAGGCGGTCTTGCCGGATCGGGAAAATCTGGTTGTCAGCCTGGTAGCTGGTCTTGAATTGTCCTGCTTCACGGTAAATCATGGCGTGTCCTTTGCTCACTGTTGGGGTGTTTGTCGGATTACGCCTTCGGCTAATCCGACCTACGATGCTCTTGGGGCCTTATATTCGACGGATGATCTTCTCGCCGAACAGGCCTTCCGGGCGCACGAGCAGGAACAGCAGGGCCAGCACATACGGGAACCAGCCTTCGATGCCGCCGCCCACCATGGGGCCCAGGTAGACTTCGGCCAGCTTTTCCGACGCGCCGATGATCAGGCCGCCGACGATGGCGCCTGGCACCGACGTAAAGCCGCCGAGGATCAGCACGGGCAGCGCTTTCAGGGCGATGAAGGTGAGGGCGAACTGCACCCCGTTGCGCGCGCCCCACAGCAAGCCGGCCACCATCGCCACCAGGCCCGCCACGCCCCACACCACTGCCCAGATGCGCTGCAGCGGGATACCCACGGCCAGCGCCGCCTGGTGGTCGTCGGCGACGGCGCGCAGGGCGCGGCCCACCTTGGTTTTCGAGAACAGCAGGGCCAGGCAAATCACCAGCAGCGCGCAGATGCCGGCCGCCACCACGTCGAACTGCGAAACGATGATGTTGAAATGATCCATCAGGAAGGGCATCGGCACGTCTTCGATGGGCAGGTCCAGCTTGTGTACCTGCGAGCCCCACATCAGCTGCGCCAGGCCTTCGATGAAAAAAGTCAGGCCGATGGTGGCCATGAAGAGCGTGATTTCCGGCTGGTTGACGAGCGGCCGCAAGACCACCCTTTCAATCGCCATGCCCAGCACGATCATGGTGAGCATCGTCAGCGGGATGGCCAGCCACAAGGACAGGCCGAACTTGTCCATGATGCCGACGCAGGTGAGGGCGGCGAAGAACACCATCGCGCCCTGCGCAAAATTGAACACGCCCGAGGCCTTGTAGATCAGAACGAAGCCGATCGCCACCAGCGCATACATGACGCCCGACAGCAGGCCGCCGATCAGCACTTCAAAGAAAAAATTGATATTCATTGCCATTCCTTGTCTAGTGCGCCACGCCGAGATAGGCATTGATCACGTCCTGATTGCTGCGCACCTCGTCGGGCGTGCCGTCGCCGATCTTCTTGCCGTAATCGAGCACCACCACGCGGTCGGAGATATCCATCACCACGCCCATGTCGTGCTCGATCAGCACGATGGTCGTACCCAGCTGGTCGTTGACGTCGAGGATGAAGCGGCACATGTCCTGCTTTTCTTCCACGTTCATGCCGGCCATCGGTTCATCGAGCAGCAAAATTTCCGGCTCGGCCACGAGGGCGCGGCCCAGTTCCACGCGCTTTTGCAAGCCGTAGGGCAGGCGCCCCACGGGCGTCTTGCGGATGGCCTGGATTTCCAGGAAGTCGATGATCTCCTCGGCCTTCTTGCGGTGCTCGATTTCCTCGCGCCGCGCCGGTCCCCAGTACAGGGCCTGCAGCAGGAAATTCGACTTCATTTTGAGGTTGCGCCCCGTCATGATGTTGTCCAGCACCGTCATGCCCTTGAACAGGGCGATGTTCTGGAAGGTGCGCGCGATGCCGGACTTGGCGGCCGCGTAGCAATCCATGCCGCGCCGGTGCTCGCCCCGGTAAATGATCTCGCCCTGCTGCGGGCGGTACACGCCATTGATCACGTTAAGCATCGAGCTTTTGCCCGCGCCGTTCGGGCCGATGATGGCGCGGATTTCATGCTGTTTCACGTCGAACGAGATGTCGGTCAGCGCTTTCACGCCGCCGAACGACAGCGAGATGTTCTTCAGGTCGAGGATCACGGGGCCCGTCTTGCGGGCCGTGCCGAAATGGGCGTCGGGTTCGTTCATTTGCATCGTGCTGTGCTCCATCATGCGGCCAGGCCTTGGGGCCGGTACGTTTTGCTGTCCCAGATCTGCAGGTTGGCGCTGGTCGAACCAAGGCGGCCATCCTCGAATTTCACCTGGGTCTCGATGTATTGCGTTGCCTTGCCCTCGTACAGGGCGGAGATCAGCACCGCGTATTTTTCGGCGATGAATTTGCGGCGCACCTTGCGCGTGCGGGTCAGTTCGTCGTCATCGGGGTCGAGTTCCTTGTGCAGCACCAGGAAGCGGTGCACCTGCGTGCGGTCCATCAAGGGGTCGGCCGCCAGTTCCGCGTTGACCTGCTCGATGCAGTCGCGGATCAGGCCATAGGTCTCGGCGCGCGCCGCCAGGTCCGTGTAGCCGGAGTAGGCGATGCCGCGCCGCTCGGACCAGTTGCCCACCGCTTCGATGTCGATGTTGATGAAGGCGCACACCTGGTCGCGCGCATGGCCGAAGGCCACCACTTCCTTGATGAAGGGGAAGAATTTGAGCTTGTTTTCGATGTAGTTGGGGGCGAACATGGCGCCGCAATTCATCTTGCCCACGTCGGCCGCGCGGTCGATGATTTTCAGATGGCCTTCGTTGTCGAACACGCCCGCGTCGCCCGTGTGGAAGTAGCCGTGATCGTCGATCACTTCGGCCGTGGCGTCGGGACGCTTGAAGTAGCCGCTCATGGTGGCGGGCGACTTGACCAGCACTTCGCCATTGGCCGCCAGCTTGACTTCCACGCCCGGCGCCGGCAAGCCGACGCTGTCGAACTTGATATTGCCGTCCGGTTGCAAGCAAACGTAGGCGCAGGTTTCGGTGGAGCCGTACAGCTGCTTGAGGTTGACGCCGATCGAGCGGTAGAAGCGGAACAGGTCGGGCCCGATCGCGGCGCCGGCCGTGTAGGCGACGCGCACGCGCGACAGTCCCAGCACGTTTTTCAGGGGGCCGTAGACGAGCAGCTCGCCCAGCTTGTAGCCGAGGCGGTCCGCCAGCGAGATTGGTTTACCGTCCAAAATCTGCGCGCCGCAGCGCTTGGCCACGTCCATGAAATGGCTGAACATGCGGCGCTTGATGCTGCTCGCGTCTTCCATGCGTATCATCACGCTGGTGAGCATGTTCTCGAACACGCGCGGCGGCGCAAAGTAGCAGGTGGGCCCGATTTCGCGCATGTCGATCATCACCGTGTCGCCCGACTCCGGGCAGTTGACGGTAAAGCCGGCCACCATGGCCTGCGCCAGCGAGAACAGGCAGTCGCCGACCCACGCCATGGGCAGGTAGGACAGGATGTCTTCCTCGTCGGTGAGCTGGTCGAAGGCGACGCCGCCTTCGCCGGCCGCCAGCAGCGCCGTATGGCTCTGGCACACGCCCTTCGGCTTGCCCGTGGTGCCCGAGGTGTACAGGATCACGGCCGAGTCGCTGCCTTGGCCCGCTGCCACGGCGGCGTCGAAAAAGCCCGGGTGTTCGCGGTCGTAGGCGCGGCCCAGCGTCTGCAGGGCGGCAAAGGACGTCAGCTCCGGCTGGCGGTAATGGCGCATGCCGCGTTCATCGTCATAGGCGATGTGGGCGACGTGCGGATACAGGGCCTTGAGTTCGAGCAGCTTGTCGACCTGCTCCTGGTCTTCGACGATGGCGTAGCGGATTTCCGCATCCTGCAGCACGTAGGCCATGTCGGCGGCCGGCGCGTCCTGGTAGAGTGGCACGGGCACGCCGCCCAGGCTTTGCGCGGCCAGCATGGCCCAGTACAGGCGGGGACGGTTGTCGCCGATGATGGCCAGATTCATGCCGCGCCGGAAGCCGATGGCGGCCAGGCCGCAGGCCAGCGCGCGCACTTCCTCGTTCACCTCGGACCAGGTCCAGGTTTGCCAGATGCCCAGGTGTTTTTCGCGAAATGCGGGCTTGTCGGATCGTACTGTCCCGTGTTGCAATAAGCGCCGCGGAAAAGTCGGCATTGTTGCTGTGGTATGCGTTTGCACCAGTGTCTCCCTGTTGCTTGTCTCAGGCTCCACCTCGTTGGATGGCGCTCTGTGTTTTTTATGTGTAAGGCGTTTGTGCAATGATAGTAGCTTGCGTTAGTTTGCCGAGTTGTCTTTTCGGGGACATTTATCCACTTTTCGATGGTGCATCGCACAATGACCAACCCTGATATCAGCCTCAAGGATGCCGTTCGCGCGGCCAACTGGGCGCAGCTGCTCGACCCCGTGCAAATGGCCCGGGTCGAGGCGGATGTGTTCGAGACTTTCGTGCCGAAAGGCGGTTTTGTCTGCCGCAAGGGCGAGCCGGTGGACAACTGGATCGGCGTCATCAGCGGCATGGTCAAGATGAATAATTTTTCCGCTTCCGGCAAGGCCATGACGTTTACGGGCTTGTCACCGGGCAGCTGGTTTGGGGAAGGTTCGCTGCTCAAGCGCGAGATGCGCAAATACGACACCATCGCCGTGCGCGATACGCGCGTGGCGCGCCTGCCCGCCACCACCTTCCACTGGCTGCTGGAAACGAGCCTGCCATTCACGCGCTTCCTGCTGATGCAGCTCAACGAGCGCCTTGGCCAGTTCATCGGCATGGTGGAAAACGAGCGCCTGCTGGACCTGAACACGCGCGTGGCGCGCTGCCTGGCGTCGATGTTCAACTCGCATTTATACCCGGGCGTGGAAACCCTGGTGCAGCTGTCGCAGGAAGAAATCGGCCTGTTGTCAGGCTCCTCGCGCCAGCGCGCCAACCAGGCCTTGCAGGTACTGGAAAAAAAGGGTTTATTGCGTCTCGATTACGGCGGTATCCGCGTGCTGGACCTGGAAGGCTTGCGCCGCTACGAGGCCGATGATGGCGAGTGATTCCATTCGCGCCGCGGCGCTGCGCGCGCGCCTCGATGGCGGCTTTGTCGAGCATGCGCGTTTCACGGGGCCACCGGTCGATTTCAGCGACTGGATCCCCGAAGAACTGGGCGCCGTCTGGGGTGCGCTGCACCGCGCGGCGGGCTTCGGCCATGACGATTATGCTCGGCGCGAACTGGCGCTGGCGCTATTGGCGCAAGCGAGCAGCATGAACCTGGCACCGGCGCTGGCAGGCGAGATGTTCCTCGACGCGCTGGACGCGGCCCGCGTGCACGACTGGGACTACGCAATCGGCTGCCTGGCTTGCCTGCGCGGCGCGCCACCGGAAGGCAGCGCGCAGCTGGCGCTGCGCATCCTCGATGAACCGAAGCACTGGGGCGAACAGCATTTTGCCGCCTGGCTGCTGGCGCAGCTGGCAGGCGGCGACGCCCTAACCCGGTTCGGGCAGATGATGGATGAGCGTCATGCGCGCTACCCGATGCCCTTGACCTTGCAGGAACTCACCGTGCTGCCGCAGCTGGCGAAAACGTCGCTGCTGGCGCTGGCCGGCTCGCGCTACAGCGGCCACTGGAACCGCGACAGCATCGGCGAGGCCGATCCCGCCGACGTGCTGGCCGACGATGCGGTGTATGTCGATTTTGCGCGCACGATACTGGAGCAGGCGGCGCGCCATATCGCCGCCATCCATGACGGCAGCGTGCCGTATGCTGCCGATGCCGCCTTTGCCACGGCAGATTCTCCGGTGCTGGCGCGCGCCGCGCGGGTGGCGTCCTATCGCGACGATGCCTGGTTCAGGCCCGTGATCACCGTCCTGCTGCCGTTGGCATGCGTGGCGCCCGGCGCGGCCAAGAGCGCGCCGTCGCAGTCGTTGGCGATGGCGCTGGGCCATGCGGTGGAAACCATTCCCACGCCCGAAAGCCTGCAAGCCCTGCGCGCGGCGCTGGCCCAGGTGCGCCATGCGGGCATCCGCAAGAAACTGGAACGCAATCTGAAACCGGCCGAACGGGCGCTGGCCGAACGGCCCGATATCGCCTGGAGGATCGGCATGCCGGGTCCCATGGGCAAGCGGCGTCAGACCATGCTGGCGCGCCGCCTGGAAGCGGGCTACGCCAGCGAGGTGTGGTTTGGCCTGGACCAATGGCGTGGCCTGCGCGACGATGCCGATATCGACGCGGTGGCGCGCGCGCTGGTCTGGCGCACGGGCGATGGGCTGGCCTTCATGCTCGACGGGAAGGGCGCCATCGATGCGCAGGGGCAGCCGGTGGATGTGCCGGAGCAAGGCGAGATCGGCCTGTGGCACCCCTTGCATGGCAGCGGGGAAGAGCGCGCCGCCTGGCAAGCGCTGCTCGCGCGGCGGCGCCTGCGCCAGCCGCTGCGCCAGGTTTATCGCGAAATATATGCACCGCCCGGCGACGGCGGCGTCCCATTTTCCGGCTACCAGCTGTCGCTGCCCACCTTGCTGGGACTGGCGCGCCGCGAAGGCTGGCGCCTGGACCACGATGAAGGCCTGTCGCGCCAGTTCGGTGCCTGGCGCGTGTCGCTGCGCATCGAGGGACGCGTGTATCCGGGGGCGGGCGGTGCCTGCACGTCAAACGGGCTGGCGCCCGCGCAGATGATGCCGATGGCGCCGGTGGCGTATTCGGAAGCGTGCCGCGCGGTTGACCTGCTGGTCAGCGCCAGCGCCTTGGCGCTGGTGGAGGAAGAGCAAAGCGTGGAGCGCGAACAGCGCCTGTTTTACCTGGCCAACCTGGCACCGGGGCCGATGGCGGGCATGCGGCGCGCCGTGCTGGAACAGGTATTCGCGGACCAGATCGAGGAGGGCCGGATGACGCTCGAAGCGCGCCACCTGATGGTGGGCCGGCATGCGATCCACCTGACCACCGGCAGGGTCACGAAGGATGGCGCCGAGGCGGTGATCGAGGCGGTAGCGCAGGGGAACAAGCTGGGCGCCGTGCCGTGGCTGCCCTACGACGAGGCGCTGCTGGAAAAAATCGCCGCCGCCGCCGGGGCGCTGCTGGCGTTGCAGCGAGTGCAGCCCGGCTGCTAATCGCGGTATCATAGACGCTTCCCAGCACCGCTCCATTTTCGCTCCCATGCAGACACCAGACCAATCCACTCCCGCCTCCCGTTTGTCGCAGCTGCGCGGCGCCATGCGCGCGCAGCACATCGATGCCCTGATCGTGCCGTCGGCCGACCCGCATTTGTCCGAGTACCTGCCGGCCCGCTGGCAGGGCCGCGAGTGGCTGTCGGGTTTTACGGGTTCCGTCGGCACCTTGGTCGTGACGCAGGATTTCGCCGGCGTGTGGACCGATGGCCGCTACTGGGAGCAGGCGGAAGACGAACTGGCCGGCAGCGGCATCGTCCTGAAGAAAATCCCGTCCGGCGCCAGCGTGCTGTATATCGACTGGCTGGGCGAGACCATGCGGCCGGGGCAGACGGTGGCCGTCGACGGCGCCGTGCTGGGCCTGGCCAATGCGCGCCTGCTGCAGCAGGCGCTGGGCGCGCAAGTGACTCTGCGCACGGATACCGATGTGCTGCAAGCCGTGTGGCCGCAGCGCCCGGCCATGCCCGCCGCGCCGGTGTACGAGCATGCGGCCGCGTATCCAACGCTGTCGCGCATGGAAAAACTGGCAGCCCTGCGTGCCGGCATGGCGGCGCACGGCGCCAGCCACCACGTCATTTCCACCCTCGACGATATCGCGTATTTGTTCAACCTGCGCGGCGCCGACGTCAACTACAACCCCGTCTTCCTCGCCCATGCGCTGGTGGGCCCCGAGCGCGCCACCCTGTTCGTCGCCGACGGCAAGCTGCCCGCCGCCCTGCGCGCCACGCTGGAGAGCGAAGGCGTGGACGTGGCCGCGTATGACCGCGCGGCCGCCGCGCTGGCCGCCCTGCCGGCCGGCGCCACCCTGCTGCTCGATCCGCGCCGCATCACGTTCGGCACGCGCCAGGCCGTGGCCGACGGCGTGCGCGTGGTCGAGTCGATCAACCCGACCACCCTGGCCAAGTCGCGCAAGACGGACGCTGAAGCGGCGCACGTGCGCGCCGCCATGGAGCAGGACGGCGCCGCCCTGTGCGAATTTTTCAGCTGGTTGGACGCCACCCTGGCCGACCCGCAACGCGCGCCGTTGACGGAAATCGGTGTCGACGAACACCTGACGGCCGCCCGCGCCCGCCGCGCCGGTTTTGTCAGCCCCAGTTTCGGCACCATCGCCGGCTTCAATGCGCATGGCGCCATCATGCATTACCACGCCCATGCGGGCAGCGAGGCCACCATCGAAGGCGACGGCCTGCTGCTGATCGACTCGGGCGGCCAGTATTGGGGCGGTACCACGGACATCACGCGCGTGGTCCCCGTCGGCACGATCACGGCAGAACACCGGCGCGATTTCACCCTCGTCTTGCGCAGCATGATCGCCCTGTCGCGCGCGCAGTTTCCGCGCGGCGTGAAGTCGCCCATGCTCGACTCGATTGCCCGCGCGCCCCTGTGGGCCGAAGGCATCGACTTTGGCCACGGCACGGGCCATGGCGTGGGTTTCTTCCTGAACGTGCACGAAGGGCCGCAATCGATTTCCCAGTCCGCCATGCCGGAGCCGCAGACGGCGATGGAACCGGGCATGATCACCTCCATCGAGCCGGGGATCTACCGTCCCGGCCAGTGGGGCATCCGCATCGAGAACCTGGTGCTCAACATTCCCGCAGGGACGACGCCCTTCGGCGAATTCCTGCGCTTCGAGACATTGACCCTGTGCCCGATCGATACGCGCTGCGTGGAACGCTCGCTGTTGCGCGACGACGAGGCGGCCTGGCTCAACGACTATCACGCCACCGTGCGCGCGCGCCTGGCGCCGCACCTGGCGGCGCCGGCCGATGCGCCTGCGCTGGCGTGGCTGGAACAGCGCACGGGAGCCATCTGATGCGCTCGACCCGCGCCACGTCCGCCATCGAGCGGCTCAAGGAACGCACCGGCAACCGCCTCTACACGATGGCGCGCACGGGCGATGAACTGTTCTTCCTCACGGAAGGCCCCGGCTTGCCGCCCCTGTGCCCGCCGCTGGAACTCGACGCCTTTGTCGCCTTCGTCAATGGCCTGGGACCGCAAAAGGCGCGCCGCGTCAGCAAGCTCGACGTGGCGTTTGAAAAGCAGCTGACCAAAAAACCCCAGGATTAAATGCCGACCATCGACTTCCTGCGCGCCTACTGGTCGCCGGCCGAGCTGGCGACGAATGGCGTGATCCTGCTGAACCTGCTGGGCGCGCTGCTGCTGGGCTTGCTGGTGGGGTATGAGCGTTCGTATCACGGGCGCGCGGCCGGCATGCGCACCTACAGCCTCGTGTGCATGGCCTCGGCCGCGCTGACCGTGCTGGGCGGCTATCCCGAGTTCTGGTACGGCGGCCATGGCGCCGTCGTCGGCAGCGATCCCACGCGCGTCATCCAGGGCATCGTCACGGGCGTGGGTTTTCTGGGCGCCGGCGTCATCATGCGCGAGGGCTTCAATATCAGCGGCCTGACGACGGCCGCCTCGATCTGGGCTTCGTCCGTGATCGGCATCATGGTCGGCATCGGCTTTTATCTATCGGCCATGGGCCTGGCCTTTTTGTGCGCGATGGCGATGATTTTTCTGTCAAAATTGGAGAACTGGCTGCCGTCGCGCCATGCGGTGGCCATCACCATGCGCTTCAAGCAAGGCTTCATTCCGCGCGAGGATGCGCTGCGGCGCATGGCCGCCAAGCGCGGCTACGACATCGCCGGCGGCTCGCTGACCATCGGCAGCACGGACGGCATGCAGGAATGGCGCTTTGTCGCCATCGCGCATGGCAAGAACACGGGCGCCAGCCTGTCGGCCATGTCGGCCGAACTGGCCGCCTTCGACGGCATCGCCGGCTTCCAGCTGTCGCATGCACGCAACTGAAAAGGATGGACATGGACCCCCAGGCTCAAAAAGTACTCGATTTCTGGTTCCTGCCGCCGGATCACCCCGGCCACGGCCAGGCGCGCATGGAATGGTTCCGCAAGGATGACGGTTTCGATGTGCTGATACGCGCGCGTTTCGGCGCGCTGATCGATGCCGCCATAGCCGGCGGCTTGGGCGAATGGGATGCGACGCCGCATGGCGCGCTGGCGCGCCTCATCGTGCTCGATCAGTTCACGCGCAATGTGTACCGCGGCACGCCGCGCGCCTTTGCCGGCGACGCCTGGGCGCTGGCGCTGGCCGTCGCCATGACGCAGCAGGGGCTGGACCAGCAACTGCCGCCGATGCTGCGCGCCTTCGTGTATTTACCGTTCGAACACGCGGAAGACCTGGCCATGCAGGCGCGCGCCGTCGAGCTGTTCCAGCGCTTGTCGCAGGCGCAGCCCGGTTTTGACAGCATGCTCGACTACGCCGAGCGCCACCAGGAAGTGATCGCCCGCTTCGGCCGCTTCCCGCACCGCAACGCCATCCTCGGTCGCCCCTCGACCCCGGAAGAAGTGGAATTTTTGCGCCAGCCGGGATCGAGCTTTTAGACAATCATCATGAACGTGACATTGAATATCATCGGCGCCGGCCACGTGGGCAAGGTGCTGGGCCGTCTGTTCGCCGGCGTGGACGGGATTGCGGTGCAGGACGTGCTGACGCGCTCGATGGCGTCGGCGCAGACGGCCGTGGACTTCATCGGCGCCGGCACCCCCGTCGACAGTTATGCGGCCTTGCGCCACGCCGACGTCACCATGCTGGCCGTGTCGGACGACCAGATCGGCCCGGCCTGCGCGGCGCTGGTGGCCGAGGGACGCCAGGCGGGCGCCATCGTGTTTCACTGCAGCGGTGCGCTGGCCTCGAACGTGCTGCTGGCGGCCACGCAGGCCGGTGCCTTTGTCGCCAGCGCCCACCCGATCCGCAGCTTTGCCGACCCGCAGCAGGTGGCCGCCACCTTCGACGGCACGTTTTGCGGCGTCGAAGGCGACCCGCTGGCGCTGGTTTTCCTCACGCCGGCCTTGATCGCCATTGGCGCGCGCCCCGTGCCCATCGATCCGGCCGCCAAGACCCTGTATCACGCCGCTGCCGTCTTCGCCAGCAATTACCTGGTGACGGTGCTCGACGCGGCCTTGCGCGCCTACCAGGCGGCCGGCATTCCCGAACCGGTGGCGCGCGAACTGGCGCAGCCGCTGGTGACGGAAGCGGTGGCGAACGTGTTTCGCCTGGGCGCCGCGCCCGCGCTGTCCGGCCCCATCGCGCGCGGCGATTCGGCCACCGTGCAACGCCAGCAGCTGGCCGTGCAAAGCTGGGATGCGGCCACGGGCGAGTTGTACCGGGCGCTGGTGGCGCCCACGCAGGATCTGGCCCGGCGCAAGTCCGCGCTTTAAGCGGCGCGCAGGCGGTTGCGGCCCTGCTCCTTGGCCTGGTACAAGGCGCTGTCGGCGCGTGAAAAGAAGGCCGATTCGCTTTCCTCCGGCCGGTACTCGGTCACGCCCAGGCTGATCGTCACGGGGACGCGCGGTTCGGGCAGGCCGAAATCGTGGCGTTCGATGGCGGCGCGCAGGCTTTCCGCCACTTCCGCCGCTTTGGCCAGGCTGCAGTCATTCAGCAGCACCAGGTATTCCTCGCCGCCCCAGCGCGTGATGACATCGCTTTCGCGCACGGTGGCGCGCGCCACGTCCGCCACGCCACGGATGACCTTGTCGCCCCACAGGTGGCCGTGGGTATCGTTGACGCGCTTGAAGAAATCGATGTCGAAGAGGATGGCCGACATCGGCTGCTCATTGCGTTTGGACAATAACATCGCGCGCTGGAACAGCAATTCCAGCGATTGGCGGTTCAATAGCCCGGTCAGCGCATCCGTCGAGGCGATGCGCTCGATGCGGCGCTGGTAGCGGTTCACCGTCAGCAGGGTCAGCAGCAGTACCAGCAGGGTGACGCCAAAGCTGATGGCCAGGTTGAAGATGAACACGCGCTGCAGCGACTGGACTTCGTCGCTGACGTTTTGCTCGACCACCAGGTACCAGCCCAGTTCGGGAATGAAACGCGAGTTGACGAGGATTTGCGCGCGGCCCAGCTGGTACGACAGATGCGTCGGCTCGCTGCGGTGGTTGATGATCTGCTCGGCAATGGCGTTCACGCCGGGCAGGCTGCGGATGTTGCCGTGCCCGTTGCGCACGCTCTTGCCTGCCAGCACCAGGGAGCCGGCGGCATCGACAAAATAGATGTTGCGGTGGAAGCGCGCCTGGTAGCGGTCGATGATGTGGCTCATGGTGGCCAGGGTCAGGCCGATGCCGGTGGCGCCGATGAACTGGCCATCGTAGTCGACCACGCGGTGGTTGATGAAGATGGTCATGCTGTCGCGGTTGGCCATGTCCACGTCGACATTCGTTTCATAGTCGGTCTTGTCCATGGCGCGCACGCGGTAGTACCAGATGTCGCGCGTCGCCTGCGGACTGACGGATTTCAAGGTGCCTTCCGCGTAATAATATTTGCTGCTCTTGTCCGAGACGAGAAAGCTGGTGATGGCGCCGTACTTTTTCTTGACTTCGGCCAGGTAGCGCACGATCTGTTCCGGCTTGTTTTCGCCGGCCAGTATCCAGTCGCGCACGAAGGTGTCGTGCGCCATCAGCGAGGAGATGAAGACGGGGCGCAGCATGTCCTTCTGGATTTCCGAGTAAATATTGTCGCCCGTCAGCGGCAGGGTCTGGTCTGCGATGCCGTGCTCGATGGCCTGGCGCGAAGCCAGGTAGCTGGCCAGGCTGGTGGCCATGAAGCCCGCCCCCAGGATCAGGGTCAGGAGGATGAGCAGGCGGTATTTGATCGACAGAAGACGCATGGAGACGAGGTAGTGGCAGGCGGGAAGGCCATGGTGAGGCAAGCTAAAAGTATGCAGCAGGGCGGATATTGGCGCAATGATAACTGGTTTTATTGACAATTTATGCTGGCGAACGCGACAAGATAACCACGACTTACCAAATAAAAGTGCCGATTTGTCGACAAAGATGCAAATTAGCAATAAGATTTGATGAGGGGAATCATTGCGCATCGCCCCCTGTCTTGCCGCCCGTTTCAGGCGCGGGACATTCCGCGCAGGGAGTGTTGCATGTTATTTTTAAAGAGTACGTCCGTTAGCAAGGCCCCCGGCATCTACGAGGTCGACATCGCCGCCAAGCCGCCAGGCAAGACCTTCGGCATTTTTCTTGCCACCGATCCCGACCATCCGCCGCTGGCCTTGCTGGAGCAATTGAAGGCGCTCGGTTTCGAGAACACCTATAGTTCGCCCTACCTGCACAAGGATTCGGGCAAGGTGCTGGACCTGCATTTCCAGAAGGATGGCACGGATATCTTCAAGGGCTGGAAAACCGAGGAGTGCACGCACAACCTGGCGGCCATCACTGCCCTGTTCGAAGAGCACGGCATTACCATCGCGCCACGTGTCATGTCGATGGCCGAAGCCTACGCGTAATTTATCTCAACCGCTTCAACCCGCCTCCACGCCGATGTGATACAGCGCCCACGGGCAGCTGGCGAAGCGCTCGGCCAGGGGCAGGGCCGCCACGGCCGCGATGCGGTCCGCGTCGTGGATCGCCCATAGCGGCCCCAGGCCGCCCAGCGCCATCGGCTGCCCATCGAGGTGGGTGGCGACAATAAAACGCTGTGCGCGCGCCTGCGCCATGGTCAGCGCCGCCGCATAGCCATCCACGGCGCGCAGCAGCAGGCGGACCTCGCCTTCCTCGGGGGCGCCCGCCGCCTTCAAGACATCGACCAGCAGCGGACCGCGCAGCGCATGCGCCTTGCCGTCGTATTCCAGGGTGGGGCGAATCGTGTGTGCCGGCAAGTTCGTCAGCGCCGCAAAGTCGAATGCCCGCGCCCGCTCAAAACTGATTTTCTGCTTGTGCATCATCTGGTCGCGCACGGCGTCGAACGGGCCCCGATTCGGCTTGTCGACGCTGCCCGTGACGGTCAGCAGGGCAGGGCCCCGCAGGCCGGCGGGCGCCGCCCGGCCGATGGCCGGCAGGGTGGCCGCCGCCATGGCGGCGGCGAGAAACTGGCGTTTGTGCATGCACTGCTCCTTCGGACTGGAAATCGCTAATGTTCTTAAGTCTAGCTTAAGTTCGTTCAACGGTGCGCATTTTACGGTTATTGTCAGTTTGCAATCTCCGCTTACATCTTGTCACAGTTCTTACGCAATGGAGAAAGACGTAGCTTTTTTCGGCTGTTATTGTGTACTCATCGCACTTCGCTGAACTGCGAATCCAGGCACCATTCACTAATTAAGAGAGAGAACATGATGAAGAAGAAAATCCTGTTTGCAATGATCGCTTCCGTTACTGCACTGACCGGCATGAGCGCCGCGCACGCCGAAGGCGCCTATGTGGGCGCCGGTGTCACGGGCAACCGCTACAACTTCGATATTCCTGGCGCCACCAGCGCCGATAATCACAGCGGCTACAAGGCCGGCGCCAAGATCTTCGCCGGTTACGATTTCGATAAAACCTGGGCGGTCGAGGGCGGCTACGCCGATTTCGGCAGCAAGGATTACAGCTATGTCACCGGCGCCGGCAACGGTTCCGTGAAAAGCGATTCGCACGGCTACTACCTGGCCGGCAAGGCCACCATGCCCGTGAGCGATAAAGTCGGCGTGTTCGGCAAGCTCGGCGTGGCCAAGGTCAAGAACAGCTTGAGCGGCACGGGCCTGTCGACCGGCATCAGCGGCAACGACAAGACGGGCGTGTACGCTTCCGTCGGTGCCCAGTACGCGATCAACGAGAAAGTCTCGCTGACGGCGGAAGTGGAACACTTCGGCAAGAGCGCCGACCAGGGCCGCAAGGCCACCGGTTTGGCACTGGGCGCACGCTACAACTTCTAATTTACTGGAAGTTTGCTGAAAAAAAAGGCAGTTACCGCGAGGTAACTGCCTTTTTGCATTGCCGGACCTAAATTACGTGGTCAAAGGCTTGTAGCGGATACGCTTCGGTTTCGCGCCTTCTTCACCCAGGCGCTTCTTCTTGTCGGCTTCATATTCCTGATAGTTGCCGTCAAAGAAGGTGACCTGTGAATTGCCTTCGAACGCCAGGATGTGCGTGGCGATACGGTCGAGGAACCAGCGATCATGGGAAATGACCATGACGCTGCCGGCAAATTCCAGCAGGGCGTCTTCCAGCGCGCGCAAGGTTTCCACGTCCAGATCGTTCGACGGTTCATCGAGCAGCAGGACGTTGCCGCCCATCAGCAGGGTTTTCGCCAGGTGCAGACGGCCGCGTTCACCGCCGGACAGGTTGCCCACTTGCTTTTGCTGGTCCGAGCCCTTGAAGTTGAAGCGGCCCAGGTAGGCGCGCGACGGCATTTCGAAGCGGCCGACCGTCAGCATGTCGGCGCCGCCGGAGACGTCTTCGAACACGGATTTGTTGTCAGCGAGACTATCGCGGTTCTGGTCGACGATGGACACGCGCGCCGTCTGGCCGATGGCCACTTCGCCGCTGTCCGGCGTTTCCTTGCCGGTGATCATCTTGAACAGGGTCGACTTACCGGCGCCGTTGGGGCCGATGATGCCGACGATGGCGCCTGGCGGGACGGTAAAGCTCAGGTTATCGATCAGCAAGCGGTCGCCGAACGCTTTCGACACGTTCTTGAACTCGATGACTTCATTGCCCAGGCGCTCTGCCACGGGAATGAAGATCTCCTGCGTTTCGTTGCGCTTCTGGTATTCGTGCTCGGACAGCTCGTTGAAGCGGGCCAGGCGGGCTTTCGACTTGGCCTGACGCGCTTTCGGGTTCTGGCGCGACCATTCCAATTCCTTCTGCAGCGCTTTCTGGCGCGCCGATTCCGTCGCTTCTTCCTGCTTCAGGCGGGCTTGCTTCTGGTCCAGCCAGGTCGAGTAGTTGCCCTTCCATGGAATGCCGTGGCCGCGGTCCAGCTCCAGGATCCACTCGGCCGCGTTGTCGAGGAAGTAGCGGTCATGGGTGATGGCTACCACGGTGCCGGGGAAGCGCAGCAGGAATTGTTCCAGCCAGTCGACCGATTCCGCATCCAGATGGTTGGTCGGCTCGTCGAGCAGCAGCATGTCCGGTTTCGACAGCAGCAGCTTGCACAGCGCCACGCGGCGCTTTTCACCGCCGGACAGCACGCCGATGGTGGCGTCCCACGGCGGCAGGCGCAGCGCGTCGGCGGCCATTTCCAGCTGCAGATTCAGATTGCCGCCGTCGGAGGTCGAGATGATCGCTTCCAGGCGTGCCTGTTCCGTGGCCAGGGCGTCGAAATCGGCGTCTTCCTCGGCATATGCGGCGTACACGGCTTCCAGCTTGGCTTGCGCTTCAAACACTTCGCCCAGGCCCGACTCGACTTCCTGGCGCACGGTTTTTGCCGGGTCCAGCTGCGGTTCCTGCGGCAGGTAGCCGATGTTCAGGCCCGGCATCGGCACGGCTTCGCCCTGGATGTCGGTGTCGATGCCTGCCATGATTTTCAGCAGGGTCGATTTGCCGGAGCCGTTCAGGCCCAGCACGCCGATCTTCGCGCCTGGGAAGAAGGAGAGGGAAATATCTTTCAGAATCTGGCGCTTGGGCGGGACGATTTTGCCCACGCGATTCATGGTGTAGACGTAATTTGCCATTAGAAATCTCGGGTGATATACAAAGACGGACAGGATACGGTAAACGCCCGCTTCCGGCCAGCGCTGCGCGCTGCCGGAACGGACCGATCAGGCGGCCAGGCGCGCGCGGCGGCTACTCCACAGGCCTTCGGCCGCATACAGGCCCAGCGCCGTCCAGATGACGAGGAAGCCCAGCATGCGTTCGGGCGTGAACGATTCGTGGAAGACCCATACGCCGATCAGGAGCTGGCCCGTGGGGGCGATGTATTGCAATAGCCCCAGCACGGCCAGCGGCAGGCGGCGCGCGCCGGCGGCGAACAGCAGCAGGGGAATGGCCGTGATGGGGCCGGACGCCAGCAGCAGCGCGCGCGTGGCGGTGGAATCCGTATTGACGAAGCCGCTCTGGCCATGCCAGGCCAGCCACAGCATGTAGGCCAGCGCCAGGGGAAATAAAATCAGGGTTTCGAACGACAAGCCTTCCAGCGCGCCCAGCGCGGCCGTCTTGCGCAGCAAGCCATAGCCGCCGAACGTGGCGGCCAGCAGCAGGGCGATCCATGGTACTTGCCCCGCCTGCCAAGTGAGCCAGGCCACGCCGCAGGCGGCCAGGCCGATGGCCAGCCACTGCAGGCGGCGCAGGCGTTCGTGCAGCAGCAAAAAGCCCAGCATGACATTGATCAGGGGCGTAATGAAGTAGCCGAGGCTGGCGTCGACCACGTGGCCGTTGTTGACGGCCCAGATATAGATGAACCAGTTGGCGGACAGCAAAAACGCGCTGGCGACGAAGCTGGCCACCACCTGCGGCTGGCCTTTCAGGGCGCCCAGCCAGCTCCATTGGCGGCGCACGGTCAGCACGATGCCTAGAAACAACAGCGACCAGACCATGCGGTGCGCCAGGATTTCCTGTGGTGCAATCTCGCCGATGGCGTGGAAATACAGGGGAAACAGGCCCCAGCACAGGAAGGCGAGGGAGGCGTACAACATGCCTGGATTCATGATGGGCTTCGCTGGAGAGTAGACAGTCTGTCATTATGGCTGAAAACATCGGGGGCTGCCCGGCGCCGCTGGCGAAGCGTAGAATGGCAACAAATCAATGGCCGCAAGCCCGCGCAGCAAGGCGGAGCGGCACAAAACCACGACTTTGGGGCAGCCCGTAACCATGCAAAAATACTCTTGCTATTTGCTAATACCTATCATATTGTGCGATGCAACAAAACAAAAACGGGTGCAATCTTGACGTCGGAACATAAAAAAAGCGGCCTGGCCGGCTTGACGCTGGCGGCCGTCGGGATCGTTTACGGCGATATCGGCACCAGCCCGCTGTACACCCTGAAGACGGTCTTCGACCCGGCCCACGGCCTGGCGCTCTCGCCCGAGAATTTGCTGGGCATCGTTTCGCTGATTTTCTGGGGCCTGACGCTGATCGTCTCGCTCAAGTACGTGACCCTGGTGCTGCGCGCCGACAACCGCGGCGAGGGCGGCATCATGGCCCTGATGGCGCTGGTGCTGTCGTCCGTCAGCCGCCTGTCGCGCTGGCATTTTCCGCTGATGGTGATCGGCGTCTTTGGCGCCACCCTGTTCTATGGCGACAGCGTGATCACGCCGGCCATTTCCGTGCTGTCGGCGATCGAAGGCCTGGAAGTGGCCACGCCCGCCTTCAGTCCCTACGTGGTGCCGCTGACCATCGCCGTGCTGGTGGGCCTGTATTCCGTGCAGTCGCACGGCACGGCCGGCATCGGCCGCTATTTTGCCCCCGTCATGGTGCTGTGGTTTGCCGCGCTGGCGGGCATGGGCGTGGTCAACATCATCAAGTCGCCCGCCGTCCTGGCCGCACTCAATCCCCTGCACGCGGCGACCTTCCTGATGAATAACGGCTTCGTTGCCTTCGTCGCCCTGGGCGCCGTGGTGCTGGCGCTGACGGGTGCCGAGGCGCTGTACGCCGACATGGGCCACTTCGGCAAGAAACCGATCCGCCTGGCCTGGTTCCTGATCGCCTTCCCCGCGCTGGCGCTGAACTACCTGGGCCAGGGTGGCTTGCTGCTGGCCCATCCCGAAGCCGTCTCGAATCCGTTTTACCAGCAGCTGGGCGCGTGGAGCGTGTATCCGCTGGTGATTTTGTCGACCATGGCTACCGTGATCGCCTCGCAGGCCACCATTTCCGGCACCTTCTCGATGACCAAGCAAGCGATCGCGCTGGGTTTCCTGCCGCGCATGCGCGTGCGCCACACGTCGGAAAGCGAAATCGGGCAGATCTACATCCCCGCCGTGAACTGGCTGCAGCTGGCCGTGGTGCTGCTGGCCGTCATCGGCTTCGGCTCCTCGGAAAACCTGGCCGCCGCCTACGGCATTGCGGTCACGGCCACGATGCTGTCGACCACCATCCTGACCTTCTTCGTCATCCGTTACCGCTGGAAGATGAACCTGGCCCTGTGCTGGGCCGCCACGGGCTTTTTCCTGATCATCGACATCAACCTGGTGTCGGCGACCGCCTTGAAACTGTTCCACGGCGGCTGGTTCCCGCTGCTGCTGGGTTCGATCTTGTTCATCGTCATGCTGACCTGGAAACGGGGCCGCCAGCTGGTGTTCCAGAACCTGGAAAAGCATGCGATTCCGCTCAACGATTTCCTTTCGTCGCTGTTCATCGCGCCGCCGCTGCGCGTCCCCGGCACGGCCATCTTCCTGCGTGGCGAAACGGATGGCGTGCCGCATGCGCTGCTGCATAACTTGCTGCATAACAAGGTTCTGCACGAGCGCGTGATTTTCCTCACCGTCTTCATGCATGAAGAGCCGTGGGTGGCGCCATCGGAGCGCGTGCGCGTGGTGGAGCTGGGCCACCAGTGCTACCAGGTCAACGTGCATTACGGCTTCAAGGATGAACCGGACATTCCGGCTGCGCTGGCGCAGTGCGCGCAGCAGGGACTGGACTTCGAGATGATGGAAACGTCGTTCTTTATCGCGCGCCAGACTATCATCTCGACGCCGGGCGCCGGCATGATGCCGTGGCGCGAGCACCTGTTCGTCACCATGTCGCGCAATGCGCGCACGGCGGCCGACTACTATCAGATCCCGAGCAACCGGGTAATCGAACTGGGCACGCAGGTGGAAATCTAGACGCGACAGTGCGGCGGAATGGTTGTTGTGACAATGTTGTATTGTTGCGCAATCTTCCGCCGTGCTTACGTCTGCTTACAAATTGGCTGCGCGACTCCTGTTAAACTGCTGCTCGCACTGGTCCGCACCGTACGGGCTGAGCCACACACCAATATTTAAAGGGAAACCATGAAATCGGTATTTCAAATGATCGCCACCCTCGCTTGCGCCGTGGCCCTGACCGCTTGCGGTGCCGCTGCCAACACCGAGAAACCGGTCGTGCTCGATCCGAATACGCAAGTGAAAGAACTGACCATTACCGATACGGTGACCGGCACCGGCACGGCGGCGGCAGCGGGCGACACCTTGCTGGTGACTTACACGGGCTGGCTGTATGACGCAAGCAAGCCGGGCAACAAGGGCGTGCAGTTCGATGCGAGCCCGGCAGGCAGCGGTTTTACTTTCCCTCTGGGTGTCGGCCGGGTCATCCTGGGCTGGGACCGCGGCCTGGTCGGCATGCAGGTCGGCGGCACGCGCACCCTGGCCATTCCGTATGACCTCGGTTATGGCAAGGCCGGCAGCCCGCCGAAGATTCCTGGCTACGCCGGCTTGCTGTTCGAGATCAAGCTGGTGAGCGTGACGAAAAAATAAGCACGCGCAGCGCACATGAAAAGGGCGATTCCGTGGAATCGCCCTTTTTGCTTTGCGGCCCGGTTTAAGCGGGCGCCAGCTCCTGGAAGTAATACGTGGCGCCGCCCAGCTTGGCCGGCGCGTCATATTGCAGCACTTGCGTGCGGCGCAGCGCCACGGGGGCGCTGAAGGCGGGGCCGTCGTAGACGAAGGTGTGGAATTCGCCGTTTTCGCCGCAGGCATCGACGCCGGGCGGCAGGTCGGCCAGGAAGGCGGCGTCGAACTCGCGCCCGCAAAATTCGCGTGGCAGATGCTGGCCATTGATGCACACGACGATAGCCTTGAAGCCGGCGGCGAGAAATTCGTCGACCAGCGCGCGCCGCGCTTCGCCCCACAGCGGCAGGTGCGCCGTCAGGCCGGCGACCGCGCAGACTTTTTCTTCCCAGTCGCGGTGCGGCTGCAGGTCGATGTCGCCGAAGATGGCGTGCTCGATGCCCTCGGCCTTGGCCGCGCGCAGCGTGGCGACGAACTGTTCTTCATAGCTGGCCCAGCTGGCGTGATAGCGCTGCAGGCGCGCGCCCAGGCTGGCCGCCTGCGCTTCGAGCAACTCGGGCGGCACGCCGTGCGAGCGCGACTTGCGGCCATCTTCATCCATGGCCGTGATCAACAGCGGCACGTCCATGCCGGCGTTGCGGGCGCGCCACAGGGCTAGGCAGGAATCCTTGCCGCCGCTCCAGGAAATCAAGGCCGTCGTCATGCCGCTGGCTCCGCGCGCAGCATGTCGACGTGCTGGATGCCGTCTTCGTCATACGGCGCGCTGACGGTGACAAAGCCGAACGATTGATAAAAGCGTTCCAGATAGTGCTGTGCGCCGATGCGGATGGCGTGGCCCGGATGCTGGCGCTCGGCCCGCGCGATGCCCTCAAGCAACAACTGCTTGCCGGCGCCGCTGCTGCGCGCCTCGGGCGCCGTCAGCACGCGGCCCAGCGACATTTCCACATACTTGGCGCCCGGCGCCAGCACGCGCAGGTAGGCGGCCAGCCGGCGCTGGCCATCGGCCGTTTGCCAGCCCAGCAAGTGCATCGCCTGCTGGTCATGGCCGTCCAGGTCCGGATAAATGCACTGCTGTTCGATGACGAACACGCGCTGGCGCAAGGCCAGCACCTGGTACAAATCGTGGGGGCCGAGTTCGTCGAACGTGTTCCATTGCCAGCTGATCATGGTTCATCCTTGATTGAGAGTGGCCGTGATTTTACCGGCTTCACGCCCCCGGCGTGGGATAGCGCTGCGCATACCACTGCTTCAGGTGCTCGATGCAGCGCGTCACGCGGGGCGCCACCAGCTGGCGCGACGGGTAGATGGCGAACAGCGCCAGGCTGGGGCGCTCGATTTCCGGAAACAGCTCGACCAGGGCGCCGCTGGCCAGTTCCTCGCGGCAGACAAAGGTGGGCAGGATGCCGATGCCCAGGCCGCGCAGGATCAGGCTGCGCATGAACAGCGTGTTGTTGGTGCGCACCCAGTTCGGCACTTCGATATCGCTGTGCGGCCCCGCATGGCGCAGTGGCCAGCGGCTGCCGAACAGGGCGTGGCTGTAGATGAAGCAGCGCTGGCGCGTCAGGTCCGTGGGTTCGGCCAAGGGGCCGTGGCGTTCCAGGTAGGCGGGCGCGCAGCAGATGTGCAGGCGGTAGTCGTGGATGTGGCGCGCCACATAGCTCGAATCGGTGAGCGCGGTGGTGACGCGAAAGCCCAGGTCGTAATTGGCGGCCGCCAGGTCGACATATTCATCCTTCAGGTCGACATCGAGGCGCAGCGCGGGCCAGTCGGCCATGAAATCGGCCAGGCCCTCGGCCAGCTCGCCCACGCCCAATGTCAGCGGCGCGTTGATGCGCAGGCGGCCCGTCACGTGCGCCGTGGAATGGGCCACCATGTCCTCCGCCTGCGCCAGCTCGTCGAGCAGCTTGCGGCAGTGCTCGAGATAGGCGGCGCCCGTTTCCGTCAGGGCCAGCTGGCGCGTGGTGCGCGTCATCAGGCGCCCGCCCAGTTCCTGCTCCAGCTGGCCGATGCGCCGGCTCACGTACGAGGCCGACAAGTCCAGTTCATCGGCCGCGCGGCGAAAGCTGCCCAGCTCGGCCACGCGGCGAAACAGCTGCATCGCCTGCAATTTATCCATCCCGGCTCCATTCAGTCGTATTCCGCATCAGTACTGTGCATTATTCATCATTTTTCCGTATTTTGATTCGGAATATGCTGGTGTCCTCTCTACAGAAAGGCCATACCATGAAAAAATTACTGATCAGCAGCCTGTTGCTCGCCGCCTTTTCCACCGCCCAGGCGGCCGACGTCCTCGTCGTGCTGTCGGATGCGAATCATCTCGACTTGCGCGACGGTAAGGTCTTCCAAACGGGCTTTTATCTGAATGAACTGATGCAGCCCGTGAAAAAGCTGCTCGACGCGGGCCACACGGTGACGTTCGCCACGCCGCAGGGCCAGGCGCCGGCCCTGGACGCCGGCTCCGATACGGACGCGTATTTTGGCGGCGACGTGGTGGTCCATGCGGCGCACAAGGCCTTGCTCGAGCAGCTGGCGCTGACGGTGCCGGGCCGCTCGCCCGTGATCAGCCTGAAACGGGTGGAGCAGATCGGCTATGGCCACTATGCGGCCGTGCTGGTGCCGGGCGGCCACGCGCCCATGCAGGACTTATTGAAGGACGCCAGCCTGGGCGCCTTGCTGCGCCAGTTCCACGCGGACGGCAAGCCGACGGCGCTGCTGTGCCATGGCCCCATCGCCCTGTTGTCGGCCCTGCCGCAGGCGGCGCAGTTTACGGCCGCGCTGGAAGCGGGCCGGACGCCGCCCACGCCGGCTGACTGGATCTACAAGGGCTACCGCATGACGGTGATCAGCAATGAGGAAGAGCTGGCGGCGCAGGGTGCGCTGAAGGGCGGATTGATGAAGTTCTATCCGCAGTCGGGCTTGCAGGCGGCCGGCGCGCAATATGTGCAGAACCAGGCGCCGTGGACCAGCAATGTGGTGGTCGACCGCGAGTTGATCACGGGACAGAATCCCGCCTCGGCGCCGGCCCTGGCAGACAAGCTGCTGCAGGCGCTGCGCTAAAAAAAAGCCCCGGCGGCGCCAAGGCGCGGCCGGGGAGTTACAGTGCGTGCAGCGTGGATTACACGATCGTCAGCGTGACGTCGATGTTGCCGCGCGTGGCGTTCGAGTAGGGGCACACGATGTGGGCGGCGGCGACCAGCGCTTCGGCGGCGGCGCGGTCCATGCCCGGCAGCGAGATTTTCAGTTCCACTTCGATGCCGAAGCCCGTCTCGATGGCGCCGATGCCGACGTTGCCTTCGATCGACAGGTCCGCCGGCACGGCGATCTTGTCGCGGCCGCCGACGAATTTCATGGCGCCGATGAAGCAGGCCGAGTAGCCGGCGGCGAACAGTTGTTCCGGATTGGTGCCCACGGCGCCATTGCCGCCCAGTTCTTTTGGCGTCGTCAGCTTGACGTCGAGCACATTGTCGGACGAGACGGCACGGCCTTCGCGGCCTCCGGTGGCGGTGGCTTGCGCGCGGTACAGGACTTGTTTGATCGACATGATGGTTCCTTTAGGTAGATAAATAGGTGACTACTAAATAGTGTGCTACTTGTTTCGCGGGCCGTGGCCCCAGGATGCCCGTCTGAAGAAGTAAATCCGGCGTCCATGTGTGCAATATATATCGTGCACTATTTAATTGCAAGCGATTTTATTCATGAAGTCACGACACCTGACAAAACCGTTGCGAGCGGAAGGGAGAGGTGGTCGAGACGCGGAACCGTACTTTGAGTACGGTGAGCATCGCAGGCCACCTGTACCGACGCGCAGCAGGTTTGGTCAGGTGTCTTGAACCTTTATTTTGATGCCTTTGTCGCCACTACCGGGCTTCCATCGCATAATGGCCACCGCTGCCGGGGCCGATGATTATGCTGGCCTCACTTCAATACCCAAGGAAAAATCATGACCAGCCTTTTCTTTATCCTGCGCCTCACCCTGGCCGCGATGCTCACGTACATCATCGCCACGGCGATCCTGGTCGAGAACTTTCTGCGCTATCTCTTTGGGAATACGGAAGGCTTCTTTGTCATCATCGGCGCCTTGCTGGCCTGCACCGTCGTCACGAATGCGTTTTCGCACGTGCGCCGCGTGCGCCTGATCGCCGGCGCCGTCAATGCCGCCACCCTGTCGAGCCGCCAGCGGCGCCAGATCGAGATTCCGTTCGAGGCGGGCGAGGCGTTCGACATGGTCGATGCGGCCATCCGCGAACTGCCGGGCAGCGAAGTGGTGGAAAGCGCGCGCGACAGCCTGCAGGTGCAGGCGCGCGTGCGCCGCGCGGCGCCGTACACGCATACGGGCTTGCCCCGCATGCGCGTGCTGGGTTTCCTCGAGCCGCGGCCGAATCAGATCCTCGCCACCGTCACGCCGAATGGCGAGGCGGGCAGCGTGACCCTGATCTGCGAGCCGGCGCGCAATGCGTGGACCGACTGGTTCCTCGTCGACCATGGCAGCAACCTGGAAAACGCGGAGGCGGTGACGCGGGCCATCACGCGCCGGGTGGCGCAGCGCCGCCGCGGCGAGCAGGCCGAGGCGCGCCAGACGGTGACGGAAAAGGAACTGACGGTGGCCAAACTGAGCCTGCTGCATGCGCAGGTCGAGCCGCACTTCCTGTACAACACGCTGGCCAGCGCGCAGCTCCTCACGCGCAGCGACCCCGTGCGCGCCGACGCGATGCTGGGCAACCTGATCCTGTACCTGCGCCACTCGCTGCCGCGCACGGAGCAAGCCATGTCGACCCTGGGCACGGAGCTGGAACGGGCGCGCGCCTACCTCGACATCCTGAAAATCCGCATGGGCGAGCGTCTGAACCTGCAGATCGAGGTACCGCAATACCTGCGCCAGGTGGAGCTGCCGCCGATGATGCTGCAAACCCTGGTGGAAAACGCCATCAAGCATGGCCTGGAGCCGAAAAGCGGCGGCGGTACCATCTGGATCATGGCGCGCAGCGGCAATGGCACGGTGATCGTCACGGTGGCCGACGACGGCAAGGGTTTCAGCGACGACGGCGCCGGCACGGGCATTGGCCTGCGCAATGTGCGCGAGCGCCTGCGCCTGACCTACGGCAATGCCGCCGCGTTTGCCATCGTCGCCAACTTCCCCGACGGCGTGACGGCCACCATCACGGTGCCGGACAGCACGGCGCAAGGAGTGTCGTATGCATCCGCCTGAAATGACTTGCGTCGTCGCCGAAGATGAAACCCTGCTGCGCGATGCGCTCGTGGCCCTGCTGGCCGAAGAGTGGCCGGCACTGCGCATCGTCGCCGCCTGCGACGACGGCGGCACGGCGCTCGAGGCCATCGCCACGCGCAAGCCCGACGTCGCTTTCCTCGATATCCGCATGCCGGGCCTGACGGGGCTGGAAGTGGCGGGCGGCGCGCTCGAAGCGAGTCCCGCCACGCAGGTGGTGTTTGTCACGGCCTACGACCAGTACGCGATCGACGCCTTCGACAAGGGCGCCGTCGATTATTTGTTGAAACCGGTCGCCCGCGAGCGCCTGCAGGCGACCCTGCAGCGCGTGCGGGCGCGGACCGGCAAGGCCCGGGCGGGCGACGGCGCGCTGGCCGGCCTGCTGCAGCAATTGAGCAGCGCCTTGCCGGCGGCGGCCAAGTCGCCGCCGCTGGTGTGGCTGACGGCCAGCAGCGGCAAGGATACGCGTCTGATCATGGTGGAAGACATCGCCTATTTTCAATCCGACACCAAGTACACGGCCGTCATGACGGCCGACGGCGAGGCGCTGCTGCGCAAGCCGATCCGCGAACTGCTCGACGTGCTCGACCCGGCCATTTTCAAACAGATCCACCGTTCCACCATCGTCAACATGAAGATGGTGGCGTCGGTGACGCGCGACGAGGTGGGACGGGGCGCCCTGCGCCTGAAGACGCGGCCGGAAACCCTGGCCGTGAGCCAGCCGTTCATGAGTTTGTTCCGGAATATGTAGGTCGGCTTAGCCCGCGAGGGCGTAAGCCGACATCACCACCGGCCTACTCCGCCGTCTCAAAACCTTCCAGCACGTTCACCACATTGATGCCGATTTCCTTGACCGCGTAGCCGCCTTCGAGGATGAAGGCGGTGGGCAGGTTCAGATGCGCGAGGCGTTCGCCCACGCGCAGGTAGTCGCCGCTTTGCAGCGAGAAATGCGACAGCGGGTCGCCCACGAAGGTGTCGACACCGAGCGACACCACCAGCGCGTCGGGCGCATACATATTGATGCGCAGGCAAGCCGTTTCCAGCGCGGCGAACCAGCTGGCCGTGGACGTGCCGGCCGGTAGCGGCAGATTGACGTTGTAGCCGAGCCCCGCGCCGCTGCCCGTTTCGTCGGCGTGACCGAGGTAAAACGGATATTCGCTGCGCGGGTCGGCGTGGAGCGAGGCGAACAGCACGTCGTCGCGTCCGTAAAAAATGCTCTGCGTGCCGTTGCCGTGGTGGTAATCGATGTCGAGGATGGCGACCTTGCGTGCGCCATCGTCGAGCAGGTGCTGGGCGGCCAGGGCTGCGTTGTTCAGAAAACAGTAGCCGCCAAAGAAATCGCTGCCCGCGTGGTGGCCCGGCGGGCGCGTCAGGGCAAACGTGGCCCGTTCGCCCAGGCGCAATGCGTGCGCCGCATTGACGGCGCAGTCGGCGCCCGTCTTGGCCGCCGTCCAGGTGCCGGCCGTCAGCGGCGTGCCGTTGTCCATCGAATACAGGCCCAGCTTGGCCGTGAAGTCGTCCGGTTCGATGTCGCTGCGCAGGGTGCGCACGGGCCACACGGACGGCAAGGCATCCTTGCCCCCGTTGTCGGGGTCGAGCGCCAGCCAGTCGTGCCAGGCATGGCGCAGGAAATGCAGGTAGCGGGGCGTGTGGATGCGCTCCAAGGAGGTCAGCGGCACGCCGTGCGGCGTGACGATGCGGCCCAGGTTGCGCCGCCCCAGCTCGGCCACCACCATGTCGGCCCGCTCCGGCGTCTCGAAGCAGGGCACCATGGTGCCGCGAAACATCTCGAAGCGGCCCCGGTGCTGGCCGTGCAATTCATTGTAGAAGGTCAGCATCGGGCGCCAGGCAAAAAGTCAGGCAAGGTCAGGTGTGCGAACACAGGGTGCTGGCCCGGTAGGCGGCGACGAAGTCGTCGAAGCTGCCGGCGGGCGCCGCTTCCATGGCGCGCTGCTCGGCCAGCGAGCTGGCGGCCATCGCGTCGAAATATGCGCTTTGCTCGGGGGTGGGCGGATGGGCGCGGAAAAACGCCGCATGGCGTTCGCTTTGCTGCAGGCCGAAGGCGGCGAATGAGCCGCCGTTGGCGCGCAGTTCGGCCAGTACCTTGGCCGATGGCGTCGTGTCCGGGTCGGCCAGCTTACGGGCTTGCGCGGCCAGGCTGTCCGCGTGCTGCGTGCCGCCCTGGCGCGCATCGAGCAGGGCCGCCACGGGCGCGATACGGGCCAGCAATTCCTCGCCCCAGGCTTGCAGGGTGATGTCTTCGCCATCGCGGCGCAGGCTCAGGCCCGGCTTGCGGCCTTCCTTGACGGTGCGGGCGAAATTGTTCGTGTAGCAAGCACTTTGCTCGGCAGAAATCGGCGCGCTGTCGTCGAGCGCGCAGAACAGCAAAAACGCGTCGAGGAAGCGGCCCGTTTCCAGGCTGATGCCCACTGGTTCGAACGGGTCGACATCCATGCAGCGCACTTCGATGTATTGCACGCCGCGCAGGCACAGGGCCTGGATGGGGCGTTCGCCCGTGCGGATCACGCGTTTCGGGCGGATGGTCGAATAGTATTCGTTTTCGATCTGCAGCACGTTGGTGGACAATTGGATCCACTCGCCATCCTGCTTCGTGCCCAGCGTTTCGTACGGCGGATACGGGTCGTTGACGGCGTGCGTGAGCGCGTTGACGTAATCATCGAGGCTGTTTTCGTGCGGGCGCAGGCCGGACTGGGCGTCGTTCTGGTAGCCGAGGTCGCTCATGCGCAGGCTGGTCGCGTACGGCAGGAACAGGGTATCGTCGGACAAGGTGTCGAGCTTGTGCGCGCGGCCGCGCAGGAAGCCGGCGGACAGGGCCGGCGAGGCGCCGAACAGGTACATCAACAGCCAGCTGTAGCGGCGGAAATTGCGGATCGTCGCCAGGTAGCTTTCCGACTGCACGTCTTTTGGCGTCGCGGCTGCGTGCGTGGGGCTGGCGCTGGTGTCCGGATGGCTGGCCAGCACTTGCCACAGCTGCTCGTCGAGCGAATAGTTGTAATGGATGCCGGCGATGCATTGCATGGCCTTGCCGTAGCGCAATGCCAGGCCGCGCCGGTAGACGTGCTTGAGCATGCCCATGTTCGAGCTGCCGTAGTTGGCGATCTCGATGTCCGCTTCGGGCGGCAGCTGGCAGGGCATCGACTGACTCCACAGCAACTCGTCGCCGAGGCGGCTGTAGGCGTGGCGGTGCACGGTATCGAGCTTGTCGAGCGTGACGGCGATGTCGGCTTCGGCCGGGGTGATGAATTCGAGCAGCGCTTCGGCGTAGTCGGTGGTGATTTCAGGGTGCGTCAGCGCCGAGCCCAGGGCGGCGGGGTGGGGCGTGGAAGCCAGATGGCCGGCTTGGTCGACGCGCAGGGTTTCGCGCTCGATGCCGCGCAAGCCGCCCAGCAGCGCGCGGTTGGCATCTTCGGTCAGCAATGCCAGGCGGCGAGTCAACAGGTTGGGCAATTTGAGCTTCCTTTCTTGTGCAGCATATAAATAATTTGTGCTGAGATTAACCGAATTTTGGCAAATGCGTCGGCGCCGGCCCAAAAAACGCCGCGTCGCCAGCGTCCGCCCCGGGGAACGGGGACGGCGCTTCGGTCAGGAATTCGCTTGATATTTTAACAAACTGCGGGGGGATCTGGCGCGCCGCCGGGTCAAGCTTTGCGCAGGTGGCAACGGTCAGCCCAGGCGGGCGCCGCTGACCCGTTCAATGCCGGCCAGGTCGCGCCAGCTTTGCACCTTGCTGTAGCCGGCAGCGGCCAGCAGCTCGCGCACCTGGTCAGCCTGGTCATAGCCGTGTTCCATCAGCAGCCAGGCGCCGGACGCCAGGTGGCGCGCGGCGCCGGCAACGATGGTGCGCAGGGCCGACAGGCCATCGGCATGGTCGGTCAGCGCGCCCGCCGGCTCGAAGCGCAGATCGCCTTCGGCCAGGTGGCGGTCGCCGCTGGCGATGTACGGGGGATTGGAGACGATCAGGTCGAACTTTTCCGTGCCCAGCGCTTCGAACCAATCGCTGGCCATGAAGGTGATGTTGACGCCGTTGGCGCTGGCGTTGCGGCGCGCCACGGCCAGCGCCGTGCTGCTCACGTCCAGGGCCGTGACGACGGCGTCGGGCCGCGTATGCGCCAGCGCGACGGCGATGGCGCCGCTGCCCGTGCCCATGTCGAGCACCCGTCCGCCGGGCGGCAGGCGCTCGAGCGCCAGTTCCACCAGCACTTCCGTATCGGGGCGGGGGATCAGCACGGCGTCGTTCACTTCGAACGGCAAGCCGAAAAATTCGCGCTGACCGACGATGTAGGCGATCGGTTCGCCTTGCAGACGGCGCGCCAGCAAGCCCGATAAACGTTCGGCCTCATCGGGAGTGAGCACACGCTCCGATTGCGTGATCAAGCTGACGCGCGACAGGCCCAGCGCGTGACCGAGCAGGATGCGGTTGTCGAGCGGATCGAGCAGCGGACGGATTTGCAGGGCGCCGACAGTGCTGCCGGCAGGGATCAGTGTTTCTGGCATAAATGAATGGTTATTGTTTGCGGCGCAGCAATGTCCACAACATGGTGATGGCGAAGATGGCGAACCAGATGAATGCCCATTGCGGAATCGACAGGCCGAAAAACGGCTCGCCGGCGTTTTCGCAAGCGCCATACGATTCGAACATGAAGGGCATGAGTTCGGCCGTGAAGACCTTGTTCAGCGCCGTTTCCACCGGATCGATGCCGCACGAGAAGCCGGGATTGGCCAGCACGTACAAATGCTTGGCGCCCACGCCCATGCCGCCCAGGGCCGCCAGCAAGCCGATGCCGGCGCCGATTTTCGGGCGGTTGGCGGCGGCGCCCGCCAGGCAGGCGATGCCGATGGCGAGGAACAGGTAGCGCTGGATCACGCACAGCGGGCACGGCGCCATGTTCATGGCATGCTGCAAATACATGGCCACGCCCAGCATCAGGAAACACAGGGCGGCGGTCAACAGGAGGACGGTGCGTGAATTTTTCATGGGCGACACGGTGAGGTGGATGGAATCGAGCTGGTCATTTTCGCACAAGGGCCGATTTTTATTGCTTAGCCGCTACTTAAAGCTGTCGGCTTACGCGCTGCGCGCCAAGCCGACCTACAAATTGCGGCGTAGGTTGGCGTAGGGCGGCGTAGGTCGGCTTAGCGCAGCGTAAGCCGACACAACGGAGCCAGCGTTTAGTCGCCCAGCGCCGCCAGCAACTCTGCCTGATGCTCTGCCGCCAAGGCATTCGTCAACTCCGTCAAATCCCCGTCCATGATGAAGTCGAGCTTGTACAAGGTCAGATTGATGCGGTGATCCGTCAGGCGGCCCTGCGGGAAATTATAGGTGCGGATGCGCTCGCTGCGGTCTCCCGAGCCGATCAGGCTCTTGCGCGTGGCCGCTTCCTTCGACTGCTGCTCGCGCAATTGCACGTCCTTGATGCGCGCGGCCAGCACTTTCATCGCCTGCGCCTTGTTCTTGTGCTGGCTGCGGTCATCCTGGCACTCGACCACGATGCCGGTCGGCAAGTGGGTGATGCGCACGGCCGAATCCGTCTTGTTGATGTGCTGTCCGCCCGCGCCCGAAGCGCGGTAGGTGTCGATGCGCAGGTCGGCCGGGTTGATGTTGACGTCTTCCACCTCGTCCGCTTCCGGCATTACGGCCACCGTGCAGGCGGACGTGTGGATGCGGCCCTGCGTTTCCGTGGCCGGCACGCGCTGCACGCGGTGGCCGCCCGACTCGAACTTCAGCTTCGAATACGCGCCATTGCCCACCACGCGCACGATCACTTCGCGGTAGCCGCCCAGGTCGGAGTCGGACGACGACACCAGTTCCACCTGCCAGCGGTTGCGCTCGGCAAAGCGCGTGTACATGCGCAGCAGGTCGCCGGCGAACAGGGCCGATTCATCGCCGCCCGTGCCGGCGCGAATTTCCAGGAAGATATTGCGCTCATCGTTGACGTCCTTCGGCAGCAGCATGGTCTGCAGTTCGCGCTCGAGCCGCGCCATGGTGGCCTTGGCCGCCTCGATCTCTTCCTGGGCGAATTCCTTCATGTCCGGGTCCGCCAGCATCTCTTGCGCCGTGGCGATGTCGTTGCCCGCTTCCTGGTAGGAGCGGTACAGGGCCACCAGCGGGCCCAGCTCGGCGTGCTCGCGCGTCATCTTGCGGTAGCTGTCCATGTTCGACGTGGCGTCCGGATGCATCAGCAGTTCGTCGAGTTCGACCAGGCGGTTCGCCAGTTGATCGAGTTTGGCCAGCATGGATGGTTTCATAGCGATTCGCGGTAAAAGAGTGTAGGGATGATGCAAGCCCGGCAGGCGGGCAGGGGTAGCCGCGCGCGGGCGGCCAGCGGGGCTGCGCTAACGGCGGGGGCGGAACAGTTTCGGCAGCAGGGTGACCAGCTGCTTGCGCTCGTCGCCTTGCGCATGGTGCAGCGCTTGCTGCGGGCCGTGCAGGAACTTGGCCGTCAAGCCTTTCGACAGCGCTTCGAGTACGGCGTCGATGTCGGCGCCCTTGGCCAGCATCTTGCGCGCCCGTTCCACTTCCATCAGGCGCAAGGTTTCGCTGTTTTCATGCAGATGCTGGATGACGGGCACCATGGCACGGTCGTCGACCCAGCTCATGAAGGATTGCACGCGCGTCTCGATGATGGCCTCGGCTTGCGCCACGGCCGCCTGCCGGCTTTCCAGGCCCGTCTGCACGACCTTGCCCAGGTCGTCGACCGTGTACAGGAAGACGTCGTTCAAACGGCCCACTTCCGCCTCGATGTCGCGCGGCACGGCCAGGTCGACCATGAACATGGGCTTGTGGCGGCGCGCCTTGATGGCGCGCTCGACCAGGCCCAGGCCCAGCAGCGGCAAGGACGATGCCGTGCACGAGATGACGATGTCGAACTGGTGCAGCTGCTCCGGCAGGTCGGCCAGGCGGATCGCCTTGCCGTTGAAGCGGTGCGCGAGTTCCTCGCCCCGTTCCATGGTGCGGTTGGCAATGGTGATGCTTTTCGGGTTTTGCGCCGCAAAGTGCGTGGCGCACAGTTCGATCATTTCGCCGGCGCCGATGAACAGCACGTTCTGCTCGGCGATCTTGTCGAAGATGCGCTGCGACAGGCGCACGGCGGCCGCCGCCATGGATACGCTGTGGGCGCCGATTTCCGTGCTGCTGCGCACTTCCTTGGCCACCGAAAAGCTGCGCTGGAACAACTGGTGCAGATAGGTGCCCAGGCCGCCCGCCTCGTCGGCCGTGCGGATGGCGTCCTTGATCTGCCCCAGGATCTGCGTTTCGCCCAGCACCATCGAATCGAGCCCGGAGGCGACGCGGAAGGTGTGGCGCACGGCATCGTGCTGCGGCAGCATGTACAAGTGGGGGCGCAGCTCGCTGTAGTTGAGCTGGTGGTAGTCGGCCAGGAAATGCGCACCGGCGTCGAGCGGGTTCGGCACATGGCTGGCCGCATACAGTTCGGTGCGGTTGCAGGTCGACAGGATGGCCGCTTCGTCGTTGTCGCGCAAGTCGATGCGCTGGAACCAGGTGCGCGCCGCCATCACCGCCTGGCCCAAGTGCTCAGGCGCAAACGCCAGCTGTTCGCGGAGCGACACTGGGGCGGTGGTATGGTTGAGGCCGACGGCGAGCAGTTGCATTTCAGGGCTGTTGGATGACTTATGGCGACATTATAACGCTTTGTGCCCGCGCTTTGAGCAGGTCAGCCGTTTGCCGCCGTTCAGCCGCCCAGTTTTTCCAGGCGATAACCGTAGCTGTAGACGGGCACGAGCCTGTAGCCGTGTTCCGGTTTCAGCTGCAGCTTGTTGCGCACGCGCGAGACGTGGGTATCCATGGTGCGCGAGGGCAGGGCCGTGTCGCGCTGCCACACGGCTTCGTGAATGTAGGCGCGCGACAGGGGACGGCCCAGGTTGCGGAAAAACAGCAGCGCCAGGGCGAATTCCTTGTGTGTCACGTCCAGCACTTCGCCATCGCGCAACAGGCGGCCGGGACGGGTTTCAAACGTGTAATGACCGAATTGCAAGTACTCGGCGCCATTCTGGGCCGGGTACGCCACGCGCAGCAGCGCCTGGGTGCGCAAGGTCAGTTCGCTGCGCCGCAGGGGCTTGATCATGTAGTCGTCGGCACCTGCCGTCATGCCCGCCACCACGTCGTCTTCGCCGGAACTGTTGGTCATAAACAACACGGGCGCCTTCGGCGCCAGTTTTTCCCGGGCACGGCGCAAGACTTCCGCACCGTCCAGATCGCTCACATGCCAGTCGAGGATGAGCATGTCGCAACTGTCCTTGCGCAGCTGCCCCAGCATTTCCTTGCCACTCTGAAACTCGTGGCAGGCGTGGCCGGCGGCGGTGAGCACCTGGCATATCAGTTCTGCCTGGCTATGGTCGCTATCGAGTACGGCAATTCGCATAATTGGCTGGAGTGTGTAGCAACAAACAGACGACCTGCTCTGCTTATCGTAATGTTAAGGAATGCTCAAGTGAAATATAACAGAGATTGCAACTGTGTCCAGTGAAATCGGAGGGCAGATCCTTTACGTTACACTTGTTCATCTACCCCTACTAGCGGAGAAGCGGCCATGCCAGACAAGAGCACTACCGATTGGACACTGATACCGGCCAGTCGTGCCGAAATCGAGCAAGTGCGCGAGCGTTGCCGGCGCCTGGTGCAGCGGCGCGCCATGATGTCGGCGGGCGCTTCGGCCATTCCCATTCCCGGCATCGACCTGATGTCCGACGTGGGTCTGTTTTCCATGTTGATCAACGATATCAACCACGAATTCGGCCTGACGCCCGAGCAGATCGAGCGCCTGAACCCGCAGTTCAAGATGATGGCCTACCGCGCGGCGGTGGGCATGGGAGGCATGCTGGTAGGAAAGCTGGTGTCGCGCGAACTGATCCTCCACCTGCTCAAGCGCAGTGGCGTCAAGATTGCCACCAAGCAGGTGGCGCGCTTCGTGCCGTTCGCCGGCCAAGCGGTGGCGGCAGCCATCGGCTACGCCGTGTTCCGCCAGATCGGCAACCAGCACGTGAACGCCTGCGCCGCGGTGGCGCAGGAATTGCTCACGGTCAGGCCGGAGTAAAGCTGATTCCATTATGTTGAAATCAACGTGTGCTTGATCGCGGTGGAAAATGGCAGATATGCTGTCGCTGCCAGTTCGTCTTTATATAATTCGAGGCATTGCTCGCGTGTCAAATCACCAGATTCCACTATCTCAATGAATTCCATTCCTAATTCGATGTAACCGGCGATGGCGCTGCGCCGCATTTCACGTAAGGCGCCATTAAGATTGAAAATGCGTATGGTTTCCATTGCGCGTTTTTTATCCACGGCATTTAATCCTTCGCGCACGGCTACGCTACCGTCGCTGACGAACAGGAAAAAGTGTTCAGGGTCTTCCTCGTCCGGTTTGATCAGGTCGGCAGGATCGTAAGGTGGCAGTTCATCCTTGAATTTGCCGCAATTGTCCGGTCGATTGCAGGAACCAAAAAGGTTTGTCCAGAGAAAGATTACCTTCGAATCCCTTCGGTTTTGACGAAAGTGTTCGATATGCTTCTTGTCGGTGCGCAAAGAACCTTCGCAATAGGCGCAGCGATGTTGCTGCATCTCATTAAGCCTCTCCCATATCTCGCGCTTGTCTTCGGCAGTGACGGCCTTCCAGTTGTCTCGACCATGCCGATAGTTGGACAAGCACGCCGGCGCAGCACCGCGTTGCAGCTTATGCATCATCAGCCTCGCGCAACGGTAGTTTGCGTTTGAAGGCTTGCAGGCGTATCAAGCGGTCGCACTCCAGCATTTTTGGATGGTCGGCACCAAAATGCGCGTTCAGTTCTGCACGTAGCGCCTTGCCATCAGGCTCGTCATGCAAATTCTGTTGAATTAACGCCATGTAGTGACTGAGTTGGCGCGCCGGTTCGACATCGGGGACGGGATCGATACCCATCACATTGGCCAGTACGTCCGAACTGGCCACGCCCATGGTTTGTTGGTCGATCGTATTGACCGCCATGCGCTTGCGCCCGCTTTCTTCGTCCAGCTCCCAATCCAGCCGGCGTATGCAGTGCGCGTCAATGCTGCTGAGCACTTGAGGGCTGTGGGTGGTCACGATGAACTGGATATTCGGGAATGCATTTTGCAAATCAGGCAATACGGTCTGCTGCCACTCCGGGTGCAAATGCATGTCGATTTCATCGATCATGACGATGCCATGCGTTAGCTGGGCCGCCTTGTCGCCATAATGGGTATTGAGTTTGTAGCAGCGGTAGGCAATGTCACCGACGAGCGCCAGCATGTTGCGTATGCCATCGCTGAGTTGGCTGACCTTGAGCTTGCCCTGATCAGGATGTTCCAGTACTAGATCGTCGTGTTCGGCGCTATATTCCAGCCAATGCCAGCCAGTATGCGGTTCCAGAATCACGTCGATGGCCTGTTGCACGGCGCGTACGGGGGCAAGCAAATCGTTGGCGACTTTCGCATCGGGTCCGAGTTTCTTTTCGAGATTGCGGATCTGTGCATCCCTTAGCGCCTTGAATACCCTCGTGTACCACTGGGCAAAGTCCTTATAACTTGACGAAGGTGCGAGGCAATCGCGATAGGCCCAGGTGCGGGAAAACGATGCCTGATCCACTTTATCCGATTTGCCAGCCAGCTTCTTCTGGCTCCACAATCGGCCTGTGCCGTAATATCCGAGCATCGGCAATTCGTCTGCTTCAACCTCACCATTGGCAAAGACGCGCCTTTCCAGCACCTGCGCATGGCCGTAAAGCGCTATTGCGTCGGAGAACGCATTGTTTTTTGTTTTGCTGGATCTTTTGACGCTGTCGCGGAAACGTTTCCCATGCCATTCCAGATCAGTACGATCTGGGTCATGGACCATCGGCTCAACAGTGCCAAATGACTCAATCACGCAAGGAAGACGCCATTCCATTTGATGCGCTGCGAGTTTTTCGCGAAACACATCGTCGATCTGTATGCCGGTAGTATCGAGCGACATGCTGCCCAGGTCAAAGCCGGCAAGATACGGCCACAAGGCAATCTTGATCGCATCGAGCATGGACGATTTTCCCTGACCGTTGAGTGCGACGATGACGGTCAACCGGGGATCGAAAGCGAGCTGCACATTTTCAAAGCAACGGAAATTCTGCAGAGTGATCCGTTCGATTTTCAATGTTGGCTCCAGTACTGCATAAGTGAATGTCGTCGCGGACAACGCGAAAAGGGCTGACTGAATGTCAACCCTTTGATTATAGTACTGTTTTTGCCCGCCTCTGTTGCTTGGCCAGCTCTACGCGTCCGGCAGCACCACGTTCACGTCGAGGACTTCCAGGTTGCCCTGGCGGTCCAGCGAGATCTTGATGTCGTCGGCATTCACCTTGGTGTACTTGGAAATGACGGCGATCAATTCCTTGTGCAGGGCGGGCAGGAAGTCCGGACCATCGCGTCCGCTGCGTTCGCGGGCGATGATGATCTGCAGGCGTTCCTTGGCCGCGGTGGCCGTCTTCGGCTTGGGGGGGAAGAGGAAAGAAAGCAAGGCCATATCACTTCGCCCCAAAAATGCGCTGGAGTAATCCAGGCTTTTCATAGTTGGTAAAGCGCAACTCGACCTCTTCGCCGAGGAAACGCGAGACCACGTCTTCATAGGCTTGCGCCACGTCCGTGCCCGTGAAATGGATGGCCGGATTGCCCTGGTTCGAGGCGGCCAGCACTTGCTCCGACTCGGGAATGATGCCCACCAGCGGGATGCGCAGGATTTCCTGCACGTCCTGGTAGGACAGCATTTCATCCGATTCCACGCGTTTCGGCGAGTAGCGGGTGATCAGCAAATGTTCCTTGACCGGCTCGCCGCCCGTCTGCGCACGGCGCGACTTGGCTTGCAGGATGCCGAGGATGCGGTCCGAATCGCGCACCGACGACACTTCCGGGTTGGTGACGATGATGGCTTCGTCGGCGAACGTCAGCGCCATCAGCGCGCCATGCTCGATGCCGGCCGGCGAATCGCAGATGATGAACTCGAAACCCATGTTGATCAGGTCGTTCAACACGCGTTCCACGCCTTCTTCCGACAAGGCATCCTTGTCGCGCGTCTGCGAGGCGGGCAGGATGAACAGGTTGTCGCAGTGCTTGTCCTTGATCAGGGCCTGGTTCAGGGTTGCTTCTTTATTGATCACATTGATCAAGTCATACACGACGCGGCGCTCGCAACCCATGATCAGGTCGAGGTTACGCAGGCCCACGTCGAAATCGAGCACGGCTGTCTTGTGGCCGCGCATGGCCAGGCCAGTGGAAAAACTGGCGCTAGAGGTCGTCTTGCCGACACCGCCCTTGCCGGACGTCACAACAATAATTCTTGCCACAAATAATCCTTTTCAGATATCTCTTGAATTGTGCAGCTTAAGAGCGGTTCACGGGAGTGACCGGATTGACAGAGTGTATATCGATTCTGTCTCCAGCCAAACGAATTTGCGCGGGTCCGCGCGCCATTTCTGCAGGGAAACCATCCTCGAACGTGCGGTATACGCCCGCGATCGAGACCAGTTCCGGTTCCATGGCCAGCGCGAAGATGCGCGCCTGGGGATTGCCCGAGGCGCCGGCCAGCGCGCGGCCGTACAGCGAGGAATACACATGGATGCTGCCGTCGGCGATGATTTCGGCGCCATTGTTGACGACGGCGGTGATGATCAGGTCGCAGCCGCGCGCATAGATGCGCTGGCCGGCCCGCACGGGCGTGTCGATCACCATCACCTGAGCGTCGGCGCCCGACTGGGCCGCCGCCGTGGGCGTATCCTTGGGACCATCCTTGGGCGGCGCATCGTCGCGCGTCTTGCCGCTGTCGAGGCTCAAGCCTTGCGCCAGGATGGCGTCATGCATGTCGGCCGGCGCATTGCGCACGGCCACGGCATTCAAACGGTATTTTTTCAGCAGGGCCACGAGGGCGGCCCAGTCGATGGGCACGCTGTCGGGCGGCAAGGCCGCCACGTCCAGCACGGCCAGGTCGTCCTCGAAAAAGTCCGCCACGCCTCCCGTCATGTCGCGCAAGGCGGCATCGAGTGCCTGCGTATCGGCGCTATGCAGAATGGCGGAGACAGCAACGACGGTGGAAATCTTGATTTCGATAGGCTTCTGCGACGGGCTTTTGGACATAAACATTTATCAAAGTGAAACTGCGGCAGGCCAGATGTTCCGTACGGCAACAATGGGAGCAGTAAATTTCTTGCATTCTACTGCAAAAAAATCAGCGTCAGGGGCCTGGCGCATGCTATTCCGCAGGGCAATACCTACTTCATGTCAAAAAAAACGGGCGGCGCCCCGGAAAACCGGTGCGCCGCCCCGAAAGCCGCCGCCCATGCGCCCTCAGGCGCCATGTCCGATTACGCCGCGCGCATCTGCCGTGCCGCCTCGACCATATGACGCAACGCTGTTTCCGTTTCCACCCAGCCACGTGTCTTCAAGCCGCTGGCTTTTTGCCGTAACGTCACCATGTCGACGGCGGTGGGGATGCGCGGCGAGTGGATGCCGTACACGCCGGGGCCGATTTCGTTCGAGTACTGGAACTGGACTGAGCCCGTCAGCGGTTCCACGTCCGAGCGGCTCGTCTCTATCGTGATGACGTCGGCATCCATGGCGGCGATCTGCGGCAGGATGTCGTTGAACTCGGCATAGCACATGTGGGTATGGATCTGCGTCGTGTCGCTGACGACGGACGCGGCGATGCGGAAGGCGCGCGTGGCCCAGTCCAGATAGGCGTCCCACTGGCCGCGGCGCAGCGGCAAGCCTTCGCGGATGGCCGGCTCGTCGATCTGGATGATGCCGATGCCGGCCGTTTCCAGGTCCTGCACTTCGTCGCGGATGGCCAGGGCCAGCTGCAGCGCCGTGGCGGCGCGCGGCTGGTCGTCGCGCACGAACGACCATTGCAAGAGCGTCACCGGGCCCGTCAGCATGCCCTTCATCGGTTTGCTCGTCAGGCTTTGCGCATGGACCGTCCATGCGACCGTCATGGGGGCCGGACGCTGCACGTCGCCGTAGATGATGGGCGGCTTGACGCAGCGCGAGCCGCACGATTGCACCCAGCCGTGACGGGTCAACACGAAGCCGTCCAGCTGCTCGCCGAAGTAGTCGACCATGTCATTGCGTTCCGCTTCGCCATGCACGAGCACGTCCAGGCCCAGCGCTTCCTGGCGGCCCACGGCGTGGGCGATTTCGGCGCGGATGGCCGGCGTCTGCGGGAAGGCGCCAATGGTCGTCGTCGGGAAGTCGGGCAGGCGCAAGCGTGCATGCTGCGCGGCCTGGCGCAACGGGAAGCCGGAATCGCGGCGGTCGATGGTGGGCGACAGCGTCTGCAGGCGCTGCGCGACCGGCGCACGGTGCACGCGGGCGCTGCCACGGCGGCCGACAATGGCCAGGCGGGAAACGGCCAATGCGGCCAGCGCGTCGTCGTCGGGGGTGCCCGCCAGCGCGTCCTTCAGCAACGCAAGTTCCGTGAGTTTTTCCGTGGCAAACGCCAGCCAGCTCTTGATGTCGCCATCGAGCGCCGTCTCTGCTTCCAGGCTGAACGGTACGTGCAGCAGTGAGCACGACGGCGCCAGCCACAGGTGCCCGTTGCGCTTGGCGGCCAGCGGCTGCAGCACGGCCAGGGCAGCGTCGAGGTCGGTACGCCAGATATTGCGGCCATCGACTATACCGATCGACAAGACTTTATGCGCGGGCAGCCAGTCCGTCACGCTGATCAATTCATGCGGCGCGCGGATGCCGTCCACGTGCAGGCCGGCCACGGACAGGCGGCATGTCAGGCTGAGGTTTTCTTCCAGCGGCGAGAAATACGTGGCCAGCAGGATGTTCACCCCCACCTGGTTCAGCTGCCAGTAGGCACTCTCGAAGGCGCTGCGCCAGGCATGGGGCAAGTCCAGGCCCAGGATCGGTTCCTCGAGCTGCACCCACGCCACGCCCTGCTGTTTCAATCGGTCGAGCAGGCCGCCGTAGACGGGCAGCAATTGTTCCAGCAGCGCCAGGCGCTCGAAGCCCGGTGTCTTTTCCTTGCCCAGCCACAGGAAGGTGAGGGGGCCGATCAGGGCCGCCTTGACCTGGTGACCGAGCGCCTGCGCCTCGGCCACTTCCGCCAGCAGGCGCTCGCACGCCAGCGAAAATTGGGTGTGCGGCGACAATTCGGGCACCAGGTAATGGTAATTGGTGTCAAACCACTTGCTCACTTCCAGCGCATGGCCGTGGCGGCAGCCGGCATGCTCCGCCTGGCTGGTGCCGCCGCGCGCCATCGTGAAATAGCGCGACAGCGGCGATTGTTCCGCGCCGAAATCAAAACGCGCCGGCTCGCAGCCCAGCAGCTGGATATGGCTGGCCACGTGGTCGTAGAAGGCGAAGTCGCCCACGGTGACGTAGGCCAGGCCCGCGTCGCGTTGCAAGGCCCAGTGGCGCGCGCGCAATTGCCGGCCCGTCGCTTCCAGCGCCGCCTCGGACAGCTCGCCGCGCCAGTGGCTTTCCAGCGCCAGTGTCAGTTCGCGCGTGGCGCCGATACGGGGAAAGCCAAGGATGTGCGTACGAATGGGCATGATGTCATCGAGATTTAATGTGAATGCGCTAGAGTGTGCGGCAACTTGGTCTATAATCAAAACGAAACATTTTGCCGAATAACATGAAAATAATTCACCTGCAGACGTCATTTCCCCGATGCTAGAAATTCGCCACCTGCGCACCCTGAGTGCCCTGCGTTCCTCCGGCAGCCTGGTGCGCGCCGCGCAACTGCTCAACCTGACCCAGTCGGCCCTGTCGCACCAGATCCGTTTGCTGGAAGAGCGCTACAAGGCGCCCCTGTTCGAGCGCAAGTCGATGCCGATCGCGTTTACGGCCACGGGCAGCCGGCTGCTGGAGCTGGCCGACAAGCTGCTGCCCGAGATCGAACTGGCCGAGCGCGACGTGGCGCGTTTGTCGCAGGGCGACAAGGGGCAGTTGCGGGTGGCGCTCGAATGCCATACCTGTTTCGACTGGCTCATGCCCGTGATGGATGCGTTCCGCCAGCGCTGGCCGGAAGTGGAAATCGACCTGGTGTCGGGTTTTCATAGCGAGCCGGCCGACTTGCTGCGTTCGGGCGAGGCGGACCTTGTGATCGGCTCGCCGTACGGCCCCGATTTCACCGTGTTTCCCCTGTTCCGCTTTGAAATGCTGGTGGTGATGGCGCAGAAGCACCGGTTGCAGGCCCAGCGCCGCCTTGCGGCGAGCGACTTTACGGGGGAGACTTTGATTACCTATCCCGTGCCGGAAGAGCGCATCGACCTGATCCGTGAAGTGCTGCGGCCGGCCGGCATCCAGTTTGAACGCCGCACGGCTGAATTGACGGTGGCCGTGCTGCAACTGGTGGCGAGCCGGCGCGGCATCGCCGCCTTGCCGAACTGGGCCATCAAGAATTACGTCGATTACGATTATGTGGTGGCGCGCCCGGTGGGCGAGCACGGCTTGTGGAGCGATTTGTATGTGTCCGTGCCGGAGCCGTTGCAGGACAAGGCCTATGTGCGCGATTTCGTCAGCGTGATACGCGAACAGTGCGCGGCTACGCTCGACGGTATCAAGTTGTTGTCCTGATCAACGTTGAGTTGGAAACAAACCAACAGCAAAGCTTGATAAATATCAAGGTTCAGCAATGAACCACCGCTTACAGTTGAGTACTGTGCGGCGCAACATGGCGTCGCCTACTCTTTGGGGAGGAACGACATGTTTTCATTTTCCGAACAATGGGCACTGGCTGGCAAGGCCGTGGTGGAAGCGCAATTGATCAGCGCGCAAGCGTATGCCCAGGCCGCCGTCGACAGCGGCGCCAACGTGCTGGAGTTGCAGCTCGATGCGGCCCGCGCGGCGCTGGCTGCCGCTACGGTGGCGGGCAATCAGCTGCTGTCCGTGAAGGATACGCAAGCGCTGCTGCAACTGTCGCGCACCCAGTCCCAACTGGCCATCGAACGCATCGGTGCATATGGCCGCCAGGCAAAGGATGTTGCTCAAGAAACCCAGGAGAAATTTGAGACTGTGACAAAGGGTGAGTTTGCTGCATCGCGTCAAAAATTTGGCGAGCTGTTGCAGGTGGTAAAGCAAACACCCGTGCCCCTGATTATTCCCTTCAATAATTTTCTAAAAACCACTTTCGGCGGTGCCGATGAAGGGTATGATAAAAATAAAAACACGCGTCCTGCTCGCCAGGCCTAAGCGTTTTGCGGCCCGGCAGCGGCTATCCGCCGCGCCAGGTTGCCCGCCGCCACCGCAAGCAGGCTGTCATCGCCGCCGCCAGCGGTGCGGCGCTGGAACTGCGGCGCATGCCGCGCTAGAATGAAACGCAGCTTGCTGTGTCTTCCCGGATTCACTGGATTCCAATTGGATTCTATTAGCACCTTGACCTTGGCCCTCGTGGCCAGCATATCGGAGAAATAAATGGATGATGTCGTAATCGTGGCCGCCGGCCGTACCGCAGTCGGCAAATTCGGTGGCAGTCTGGCCAAGATTCCTGCGTCCGAACTGGGCGCGCATGTAATCAAGGGCTTGCTGGCACAAACCGGCATCGACCCGAACCTGATCGGCGAAGCCATCCTGGGCCAGGTGCTGACGGCCGCCGTCGGCCAGAACGCCGCGCGCCAGGCCGTCATCAAGGCTGGCCTGCCCAGTTCCATCCCGGCATTCACCATCAACAAGGTCTGCGGCAGCGGCCTGAAGGCCACGCACCTGGCGGCGCAAGCGATCAAGTGCGGCGACGCCAACATCATCATCGCCGGCGGCCAGGAAAACATGAGCGCCTCGCCGCACGCGATGAACGGTTCGCGCGACGGTTTCCGCATGGGCGACTTCAAGATGATCGACACCATGATCGTCGATGGCCTGTGGGACGTGTACAACCAGTACCACATGGGCATCACGGCGGAAAACGTCGCCAAGAAATACGAAGTGACGCGCGCCGAGCAGGATGAATTCGCGCTGCAGTCGCAGCTGAAGGCGGAAGCGGCGCAAAAGGCGGGCAAGTTCAAGGATGAAATCCTGCCGCTGGAAATCGCCAACAAAAAAGGCACGGTCGTCTTCGACAGCGACGAATACATCAAGCCCGGCTCGACCCTGGAATCGCTGGCCGGCCTGCGCCCTGCGTTTGCCAAGGACGGCACCGTCACCGCCGGCAATGCCTCGGGCCTGAACGATGGCGCCGCCGCCGTGATCATGATGTCCGCTTCGCAAGCGAAGGAACTGGGCTTGAAGCCGCTGGCGCGCATCAAGGCTTACGCTTCTTCGGGCCTGGACCCGGCCGTCATGGGCATGGGCCCCGTCTCTGCCTCGCGTCTGTGCCTGAAAAAAGCCGGCTGGACGCATGAAGAGCTGGACCTGATGGAAATCAACGAAGCGTTTGCCGCGCAAGCGATTGCCGTGAACAAGGAAATGGGCTGGGATACCAGCAAGATCAACGTGAACGGCGGCGCGATCGCCATCGGCCACCCGATCGGCGCCTCGGGCGCGCGCATCCTGGTCACCCTGATCCACGAAATGATCCGCCGCGACGCCAAGAAAGGCCTGGCAGCGCTGTGCATCGGTGGCGGCATGGGTGTCGCTTTAGCGATCGAGCGTGATTAAGTAGCTGGCACCGAACCCCGCCGTCGCGCGCAGTGCGTGACGGCGGGGTTCGCGGCGGTACGCCGCTGTAATTCTCGGCGGAACTGGGTTGCTTTCACTAAATAATTAACTTTTTGGCAATAGAACGACACTGAGGGGATGAAAATGGCAAGAGTTGCATTGGTAACTGGTGGCATGGGTGGTCTGGGCGAAGCGGTGTGTTTCAAGCTGGCGGCGCTTGGCTATCGCGTGGTGACCACATATTCCCCAGGCAATCCGAAGGTCGAGGAATGGCTGGCGACGACCAAGGACATGGGCTACGACTTCAAGGCATATCCGTGCGACGTGGCCGACTACGATTCGGCCGCTGCCTGCGTGGCGGCAGTGGAAGCGGAAATCGGTCCTGTCGACGTGCTGGTGAATAACGCCGGCATCACGCGCGACATGACGTTCAAGAAGATGGACAAGACGAACTGGGATGCCGTGATGAGCACCAACCTCGATTCCGTCTTCAACATGACCAAGCCCGTCTGCGACGGCATGGTGGAACGCGGCTGGGGCCGCATCATCAATATCTCGTCCGTGAACGGCCAGAAGGGCGCTTTCGGCCAGACCAACTATGCGGCCGCGAAAGCTGGCATGCATGGTTTCACCAAGTCGCTGGCGCTGGAAGTGGCGCGCAAGAACGTCACCGTCAACACCATTTCGCCAGGCTACATCGGCACCAAGATGGTCATGGCGATTCCGCAGGAAGTGCTCGACAGCAAAATCATCCCGCAAATTCCGATGGCGCGCCTGGGCAAGCCGGAAGAAGTGGCCGGCCTGGTCGCCTACCTGGCTTCCGATGAAGCGGCGTTCGTCACGGGCGCGAATATTTCGATCAACGGCGGCCAGCACATGTCGTAATCGTTGTTGAAGTAAAACAGAAAAGACAGCTGCGGCTGTCTTTTTTTATGCTGGCCAGCAAAACAAGGAGATCGCTGGATTTGCCTTAGAATCAGTATTTCTCCACTGCATCATCTCCATGACCCTTGTTCCCGCCTTGCGCCGCGCCAGCGTGGCCGCCATCCTTCTTCTGGGCACTTCCGCGGTCCAGGCCAGCGTCGCCTTCCACGTCACGGTGACTACCGAGCGCGCGCACAAGCCGGGGTTGAAAACCAGCCTGCCCGCGCGCGAGACGCAGGACAGCGATGTCGTGCTGGGACCGCATTACCTGAGCGTACGCGATGGCCGCATTCTGTCCGTCTTCGACTTTGCCACGCGCCGCCGCCACGTCATCGATACGGCGGCGTCCACCTACGACACGTATTCGCTGTTCGACGTGGTGGGCTTTCGCGCCGCCGAGCTGCGCCACCGGCAGGGGCTTGGCGGCATGCTGAAGGCGGGCGGCCTGGAGCAGCACGCAACGCCTCGCGTGTATGAGGAGCAGGCTTTGTCGGTGCTGGACAACAAGCGGCGCGGCGCTCTGCAGCCGCAAGTGCTCGACGGCGCCGTGCTGTGGTCGCTTGACGGGCAGCCCCTGTTGCGCCTGGGCATCGCGGGCAGTCCCGTCAGCGGCGACGACGCGACGGCCTTTGCCCAGTACTTGCGCTACACCTGGGGCGGCCACCCGCTGGTGCTGAAGATGCTGGCCGACGGCAAGCGCATTCCCGCCGACTTCACTTTGCACTACCAGGAGGTGGGCGGCGCGGTGACGCGGCAGTTCCGCATCAGCGCCATGACGGCGGGCGCACCGGCCACCTATACCTTGTCCGCCTACCGGCCCCGTCCGCTGGCGGCCGATGCGCCCCCGCTCGAGCGCGTGCTGGCGCAGGCGGCGCTGTTGCCGCCGCCGGGACCCCAAGTCCATCCCGCGCTGCGCGCCGAAGCGGAAAAACTGTTTGCCGCCGACCAGCCCTTCGAGGCTTTTTTGACCATGCTGGAAGACCATTTTTCCACGGGCGCGCTGGTGGAAAAGCTCACGCCCCGGCAGCAGCAGGCCATGCAGGAATGCCAGCCCATCCACGATTTGACGCGGGGATTGCTGGCCAAGGACCATGAAGGCATCGCAGCCGCGCTGGCCACCGTGCAAGATTTAAGGACGCAAACGGGGATGGCGCAGCCCGTGCTGGCCTTGTTCGAGGGGAATTTGCGCGCCAAGCTGGGGCAATGGCCGCAAGCGACGGCCTTGTATCTGCAAGTGCTGCAGGCAAAACCGCAGATGGCGGCCGTGTACCAGGACCTGGGCGACGCCTTGCTGGCGCAGTTCGATGCGCCGAACGCCTGGCGCAGCTGGGATGCGGGGCGGGCCATGGCGCCGGCGCTGCGGCAATTTCGCAAGGTTAACGACCTCGAGCGCAGCCTGCTGAACGATTACCCCGCCTTCTTTGCCGGCGGGGCGCCGCTGCCGCCGACAGTTCAGCCCAGCACCAGCCGTCCCGCCAGCAAGACGAAGACGGTGGGCAGTACAAACTTGCCGTAAGGCGAAGGTTTGCCGCGCAGGCGGCGCGCCAGGCGCGCGGCCAGCACGGCGTAGATGGCGTCGAACAGCAGGCCCACCAGCACCAGGATGGCGCCCAGGCGCAGGTATTGCAGGCCCACGCTGTCGCTGCCCACGACGAACTGCGGCAGGAACATGCTGCAAAACAGCAGTGCCTTCGGATTGAGCAGATTCGTCAGGAAGCCGCGCACCAGGCTGGCGCGGGCGTTGTGCGCCGTGGCGGGGGCGGCCGTTTCCTGGGCCGTTTTGGTGGACAGGGCCGATTGCAGCAGGCGTAGCGCCAGGTACAGCAGGTACGCGGCGCCCGCCCATTTGACCCACTGCAAGGCTTGCGGATGCGTCACCATCAGCGCCGCCAGGCCCGCGCCCGACAGCGCCACGTGCACGGCGCGCGCGCCGGCGATGCCCACGGCCGTCACCAGCGCCGTGGCCACGCCGCGCGCGGCGCCCGTCGCCAGCACCAGCGCCATGTCGGGTCCCGGCAATAAAAAGGCGCCGGCCAGTGCCAGCAGGTACATCAGGAAGGTAGAATCGGACATGGCTCAGTCGAAAAGAAAGCGGGAGCATGCGCACGCTGCAGCCTGCTCGCCGGGCCCCATTATGTTCTTGTCGCGATGAAATGTGCTTGCTTTTCCTGCCCTGCATGCCCTAGTATTCGGGTAGATTCCACTCGTATCAAAACAAAAATTAGATGAAAATTCCAGAAGTTAGCCTCGACGCCACCGATTTGCAGATACTCAGGCTGTTGCAGGATGAAGGACGGCTGTCGAATGCGCGCCTGGCCGAGCGCTTGAAGCTGAGCGAAACCCCCGTCTGGCGCCGTCTGCGCCGCCTGGAAGAGGAAGGGTTTATTACCGGCTACCAGGCTTTGCTCAACCGCAAGAAGCTGGGCATCGGCCTGGTGGCGTTCGTACGCGTCGTGTTTGCCAACCATGGCGGCGAGCAGCCGTCGCAGTTCGAGCAAGCCATCGCGACGATTCCCGAAATTCTGTCGTGCCACAATGTGGCGGGCGAAGCCGATTATTTCCTGCAAGTGGTGGCGCGCGACCTGGAAGCGTATGGCGAATTCGTCTCGACCGTGCTGCGCCGGCTGCCTGGCGTGGCGGAAATCCAGTCCAGCCTGTCGATGCGCGAAATCAAGTCGTCGAACCGCCTGCCCTTGCTGCTGGCCTGAGCCGGCGGCGGCGCACTATAATTGGAACAGTTGCCAGGCCTCATGCCTGGCGCCCTGACCGCCATTCCAAGGACCGCTCGCCATGCCCGATTCATTGTCACCCCTGTTTCCCGCCCTGACGCCGAACCGGCACGGCATGCTGGCGGTCGATGACATCCATACCATTTATTGGGAAGAGTGCGGCAACCCCGACGGCATTCCCGTGCTGTTCCTGCATGGCGGCCCGGGCGCGGGCCTGTCGCCGCAGCACCGCCGCTTTTTTGACCCGCAGCGCTACCGCGTGATCCTGTTCGACCAGCGCGGCGCCGGCAAGTCCACGCCGCTGGGCGAATGGCGCAACAACACGACGCAGCTGCTGATCGAGGACATCGAACGCCTGCGCGCCCAGTTCGGCATCGCCCAATGGCTGGTGTTTGGCGGCTCCTGGGGTTCGACCCTGGCGCTGGCATATGGCCAGGCGCATCCGGCGGCCTGTCTCGGTTTCGTGCTGCGCGGTATTTTCCTGTGCACGCAGGCGGAAATCGACTGGTTCATCGAAGGCGTGCGCTGGTTTTATCCGGAACTGTACGAGGAATTCGCCGCCCCGATTCCGCTCGAGGAGCGGGGCGACTTGCTGGCGGCTTACGTGCAACGCATCCTCAGCAGCGACCCGGCCGTGTACTGGCCGGCCGCGCGCGCCTGGAGCCGCTTCGAAGGCCGCCGCGTGTATCTGATGCCGCAGCCGGAAGACGCGCCGAACGATGCGCTGGATCTGGGCGTGGGCCGGCTCGAATCGCATTACATGGCCAATCTCGGTTTCTTCGAAGAAGACCAGCTGATCCGCAACATGGGACGCATCGCGCATTTGCCGGCCGTCATCGTGCAGGGACGCTACGACGCCATCTGCCCGCCGCTGTCGGCCTACCGCCTGCAGCAAGCCTGGCCTGGTTCCCAGTTGGAAATGATTCCCGACGCGGGCCATGGCGCGCTCGAGCACGGCATCGCTTCGGCGCTGGTGCGCGCCACCGAGCGCTTTGTGCCGGGGCGCGGCTTCGCATGACCTTGCAACACGCCGGTTGGCAAAGCGGCCAGCCGGCGTGCGCCACCTGCTACACTATGGCCTGTGCTGGCGCCAGGGTCGGGCGCCGGTGTGAACCCACGACTTTTTATCCATGAACATACAGATCGGCGACATCGGCCATATCATCCAGCTGGCGATTGCGCCGGTTTTCCTGTTGACCGGTATCGGCACCATGCTGGTGGTACTGACCAACCGCCTGGGCCGCATCATCGACCGCACGCGCGTGCTGGAAGACCGGCTCGACATCGGCTACAACGATTTCTATATGGATGAGCTAGATACCCTGTATCGGCGTACCCATCTGATTAATTATTCGATTTCGCTGAGCACGGCGTGCGGTTTCTTCGTCTGCGTCATCATCGCCATGCTGTTTTTGGGCGATATTCTGAACCTGACCCTGGACAAATACATCGCGGCCTTCTTTGTGCTGGCCGTGATTTGCCTGATCGGCTGTTTTATTTATTTACTGCGCGAAATTTACCTGGCTGCCAGGGCCCAGCGCATCCGGCGCCATATCCGCCCGCCCCGCTAGGCGGCGCGCCGGTTTACCCTACTATTGAAGAACGAGTCCAGCATGCACGATTACAAACGTCCCCCCACCCTGCACCGCTACGGCCAGCGCAGCGAACTCGAGCTGGCGCTGAGCCTGGGCCAGTTCCGCTTGATGCCAGCGGGCAATTGTTTGACCCTGAGTTTTTCGCAAGTGTGGGACAAGCAACTGTTCGACCTGTTCACCCCGGCCGACGCTTGTTTGATCATCCACAATACGGAAGAATTCGGCGAACGCCTGCACCGCGCCGTGCAGCGCACCTTGCCCAGCTGGGCCGGCATCGATGGCCTGGTCGAATACGGCCAGCGCGCGGCCCTGGGCGCCGCCTTCACCAAGACGCGCGCCGAAGCGCCCGAACAGGAATGGCTGTTCGCCTGGCGCTCGATGCAGCCGCAAGCGAGCCTCAACCCCGTCACCGTAAAACTGGGCAGCCTGGAAAACTTCGCGGAAATCCGCGACCGCGATACCTATCTGGCTTGATTTAACCTGCCTTTTCCGCGTACTGGCTGTCGATGCGGGTGAGTACGGCCGCCATCATGCGTTCGATATCGCCACGTATCATGGTCGTGCCCAGCATGCCGGGCACATAGAAGCCCGGCATCAGCCGGCTGGAAAAGACGATGCGCGTGCCGCCCGTCTCGGGCACGGGATACAGATTCCAGCGCGATTCGTAATGCCGCATGTCGCCCGAGATCAGGGCGATGTCGATGGCCGTCAACGGCGTTTCCGTGGCCCGCACCACCAGGTGGATGGGGTGGTTCATGAACAGGAAGCGCGCCATGCCCTGCTGCTCGATGATGACTTCATTGCCGTTGCGCGACAGCACGCGGCAGGAACTGAGGTCGGGCACGAATTCGCTCATGCGCTCGTAAGTGGTCAGGGTCTTCCACACGGAGGCCGGAGGCGCCTGCACGCTGCCGCTGGCATCGACTTCATACATGCGCTGCCCGTCAACCTCGATGCGCTTGACCTCGACCTTCAGCTTGTCCAGGCGTATCGCCTGTGCCAGCGCGGTAGCGGGGACGGCGCACAGCATCAACAGGCAGAGGAATAGTCGCTTCATGCCACCTAGCCTACGGGAAAGTACCGCCCGGCACAAGCTGTACGCACCGCCGTCGGGCGCGCCGGGCGATTTAGAACTCCCGGTCTAGAGAAAGTCGCTGCGGCGAGCGGCAATGCTTGCTACCGTACGGCCTGCAACCACCTTACCGGACCGATCACCATGACTGCCTACCCCCATCTGCTGGCCCCGCTCGACCTGGGTTTTACCACCTTGCGCAACCGCGTCATCATGGGGTCCATGCACACGGGCCTGGAAGACCGTTTTTATCATTATGGCAAGCTCGCCGCGTTTTACCGCGAACGGGCACGCGGCGGCGTGGGCCTGATCGTTACGGGCGGCATCTCGCCGAACCGGCAAGGCTGGCTGCTGCCGTTCGGCGGCACCTTGAATTTCCTTGGCGACGTGCCCAACCACCGCAAGGTCACGCGCGCCGTGCACGAGGAGGGCGGCAAGATCGTCATGCAGATCCTGCACGCGGGCCGCTATGGTTATCAACCGTTCGTCGTCTCGGCATCGGCCAAGAAATCGCCGATCTCGCCGTTCCGCCCCCGTCCCCTCACGGAACGGGGCATCGAGCGCACCATCTGCGACTACGTGCGCTGCGCGCGCCTGGCGCAAAAGGCGGGCTACGACGGCATCGAAGTGATGGGCAGCGAGGGCTATTTATTGAACCAGTTCCTGTGCGCGCGCACGAATCTGCGCCAGGACCGCTGGGGCGGCACGATCGAGAACCGCATGCGCCTGCCCGTGGAGATCGTGCGCCGCATCCGGGCCGCCGTCGGCCCCAACTTCATCATCATGTACCGCCATTCCCTGCTCGACCTGGTCGAGGGCGGCAATACCTGGGACGACGTGGTGACGGTCGCCAAGGCGCTGGAACAGGCGGGCGTGACCATTCTCAATACGGGCTTCGGCTGGCATGAGGCAAGAGTCCCCACCATCGTCACCTCCGTGCCACGCGCTGCATTTGCTTCCGTGGCGGGCCGGCTGCGCCGCGAGGTCACGATTCCCGTGGTGGCGTCGAACCGCATCAACATGCCGCACGAGGCCAATGCCATCCTGGAGCGGGGCGACTGCGACCTGGTGTCGATGGCGCGCCCTTTCCTGGCCGACCCTGATTTTGTCGCCAAGGCGGCCGCGGGCCGCGCGGACGAGATCAACACCTGCATCGGCTGCAACCAGGCCTGCCTCGACCACACCTTCGCCAACAAGCGCGCCAGTTGCCTGGTCAACCCGCGCGCCTGCCATGAAACGGAACTCGTGTACGCGAAAAAGGCCGTGCCGCGCCGCGTGGCCGTCGTCGGCGCCGGACCGGCCGGCTTGTCCGCCGCCTGCGTGGCGGCCGAATGCGGGCACGAGGTGACCCTGTTCGACAGCAGCGACAGCGTCGGTGGCCAGTTCAAGGTGGCCATGCAGATACCGGGCAAGGAAGAATTTACGGAAACCATCCGCTATTTTGCCCGCCGCATCGCCTTGTCGACTATCAAGCTGCGCCTGGGCCAGCGCGTCACGCGCGAGCAATTGCTGGCCGGCGGCTATGACGACGTCATCATCGCCACCGGCATCAAGGTGCGCCTGCCGGCCATTCCCGGCATCGACCATCCGACAGTGCTGTCGTATCTGGATGTGCTGCAAGCCAAGAAGCCCGTGGGCGCACGCGTGGCCATCATCGGCGCGGGCGGCATCGGTTTCGACGTGGGAGAGTATCTGCTGCACGACCCGGCGCACCCGCTGCCGCAGCCCGTATCGACCTGGGCGGGCGAGTGGGGCGTGGACTTGAATGCGGCGACGGGCGGCGGCCTGGTGCCGCCCACAGCGCCCCATCCCGTGCGGCAGATCTTCCTGTTGCAGCGCAAGACGTCGAAAGTGGGCGCGGGGCTGGGCAAGACCTCGGGCTGGGTGCACCGCGCGGCGCTGGCGCGCAACGGCGTGGCCATGCTGGCCGGCGTGACTTACGACAAGATCGACGACCAGGGCTTGCACATCACCGTGGGCGGCGAGCAGCGCCTGCTGGCGGTGGACAACGTCATCATCTGCGCGGGCCAGGACAGTTTGACGGAACTCATGCCGGAAACGGACAAGGATGGCAAGCCGCTGCTCGCGGGCGGCCCCCGTTTTCATAAAATCGGCGGCGCCGCGCTGGCGGCGGAACTCGACGCCAAGCGGGCGATACGGGAAGGGGCGGAGCTGGCGGCACGTTTGTAACCCTGAAAAAAAACCGGGGTCGGACCCTCAGGGTCCGACCCCGGCATTTGCATGGGTCACAGATTCGGCATCAAAGAGCCTTAATGGCCATGCCCCTTGCTGGCCGTCTCAAAACTCTGCAGCACGTGCTCGGCCATGCCATTGGCCAGTTCGTGCTCGCCGATGAATACCTTGCCCGCGTTTTCCGCGCGCAGCAATTCCGCCTCTTCCTCGCTGTGCGTGCGCACCACCGTCAGGATGTGCGGGTTCAGCGCGCGCGCCGTCTCGATCATGGCGCGCACGTGGAAGGTGTCCGGCGTGGCGATGACGAGCATGGTGGCGTGCGTGATGTGCGCCTGGATCAGCACGGCCGGTTCGCCCGCATTGCCGGCCACGGCCGGGATGCCCTGCTTGCGCAGCTGGTCGACGATTTCGCGGTTTTCCTCTGCCACGACAAAGTGGATGCCCCGCTCCATCAGAGCGGCGGCGATGCGCCGGCCCACGCGGCCATAGCCGACCAGCACGATCTGGCCCGACAGTTTTTCCTGCGGCACCGTCATCGGCAGCTCGGCCAGCGGGTCCGTGGTGCGTTCGAACTTGCGCGCGAAATCGCTGTTGCCGATCACGCGCAGCAGCGGCTTGGCCATGCTGAAGACGAGCGGGTTGAGGGCGATCGACAGGATGGCGCCGGCCAGGATCAGGCTTTGCCCTTCCTGCGGCATCAGGCCCAGGGACAGGCCCAGGGCGGCCAGGATGAACGAGAATTCGCCGATCTGCGCCAGGCTGGCCGAGACGATGATGGCCGTTTTCGGCGGATAGCGCAGCGCCATCACGAGCAAGAAGGCGGCGATCGACTTGCCGAAGATAATGATGGCGCACACGGCCAGCACTTGCAGGGGCTTGTCGATGAGGATGGTCGGCTCGAACAGCATGCCGACGGACACGAAGAACAGCACGGCGAACGCGTCGCGCAAGGGCAAGGACTCTTCCGCAGCGCGGTGACTGAGTTCGGACTCGCGCAGCACCATGCCGGCGAAGAAGGCGCCCAGCGCGAACGACACGCCGAACAGCTTGGTCGAGGCGTAGGCAATGCCGACGGCGGCGGCGATCACGCACAGGGTAAACAGTTCGCGCGAACCGGTGCGCGCCACTTGCCACAGTATCCACGGGAACAGCTTGCGGCCCACGACCAGCATGAAGATGATGAAGCCGGCCACTTGACCCAGGGTCACGGCCAGGGTTTGCCACAGGCTGACGGCTTCGGCATCGGGCGCGGCCTTGCCGCCGAGCACACTGGCGAACGCCGGCAGCAGCACGAGGACCAAGACGGTGACCAGATCTTCCACCACCAGCCAGCCGACGGCGATGCGGCCATTGAGCGAATCGAGGATGCCCCGTTCTTCCAGCGCGCGCAGCAGCACCACGGTACTGGCCACGGACAGGGCCAGGCCAAAGATCAGCCCGCCACCGAGGGTCCAGCCCCACCAGTGGGCCAGGCCCATGCCCATCGCCGTGGCGACGCCGATCTGCAGGATGGCGCCAGGCAGCGCGATCTTGCGCACGTCCCACAAATCTTCGATGGAAAAGTGCAGGCCGACACCGAACATCATCAGCATCACCCCGATTTCCGCCAATTGTCCCGCTATTTCCGCATCCGCCACAAAACCGGGCGTGGCCGGTCCGATGATGATGCCGGCGGCCAGATAGCCGACCAGTGCCGGCAGTTTCAGGCGCGCGGCGATGAAGCCGAAGATGAGGCCGAACCCGAGGGCGGCGGCGATGGTGGTGATCAGGCTGATGTCATGGGGCATGCGTGTGGGGTTCCTTATGGGGACGTGCGGGTAGAAAAAGATGTTGCTCAGCGACCAAGTATAAACGCATCAAAGCCCTTGCCGGAATGTTCCTGCGGCTTTATCGCAAAAAACCTGTGCTATATCTTCGTCCAGGTGGCCGCGAACGCATGCCTATCCGTCACGAACATCGCCTAATTCAGGAATCAGGCGATGTTACACCCATGGGCTCAGAGCTTGCGCACGACCACGCAGCCGATGGAATAGCCGGCGCCGAACGAGCAGATGACGCCGGTGCTGCCTGCCGCCATGTCATCCTGATATTTATGGAAGGCGATGATGGAACCGGCCGACGAGGTATTCGCGTAGGTGTCGAGGATCACGGGCGCTTCATTTGCTTCCGCGTCGCGGCCCAGGATCAGGCGGGCGATCAGCAGGTTCATGTTCAGGTTAGCCTGGTGCAGCCAGTAGCGGGAAACTTGCGCCACTTCCACGCCGGCCTTGGCCAGGGTCGCCTTGATCATCTCGGCCGCCATCGGGCACACTTCCTTGAAGACCTTGCGCCCTTGCTGGCGGAACAATTTGTCGGCCTTGCCCACGCCGGACTCGTCAAAACGGTTGAGGAAGCCGAAATTGTTGCGGATGGCGTTAGAGAAGCGCGTTTTCAGTTCCGTGCCGATGATCTCGAACTGGTGCTGCGAGACGGCCGTGTCCTTCGCTTCGACGATGATGGCGGTGCAGGCGTCGCCGAAAATGAAATGGCTGTCGCGGTCGCGCCAGTTCAGGTGGCCGCTGGTGATCTCGGGATTGACGACCAGCACGGCGCGCGCCTGGCCGCTTTGCACGGCGGCCACGGCTTGCTGGATGCCGAAGGTGGCGGACGAACACGCCACGTTCATGTCAAAACCATAACCGTCGATGCCGAGCGCATCCTGCACTTCCACGGCCATGGCCGGGTAGGCGCGCTGCATGTTGCTGCACGCTACCAGCACCATGTCGATGTCGGCCGGCGTGCGGCCGGCGCGCGCCAGGGCGTCTTTGGCGGCGGCGACGGCCATTTCCGCCTGCAAGGACAGTTCGTCATCGCCCCGTTCCGCAATGCGCGAGACCATGCGGGCCGGGTCGAGGATGCCTTCCTTTTCCATCACGAAGCGCGACTTGATGCCGGAGGCCTTTTCGATGAAGGCCACGCTCGACAGCTCCAGCGCCGTCACCTCGCCCGCAGCGATCGCGCCGGCGTTGTCGGCATTGAACTTTTCCGCGTAGGCATTGAAGCAGGTGACCAGCTCTTCGTTGGAGATCGAAAAGGGCGGCGTATACAGTCCGGTACCGCTGATGACGACTTGTTTCATGGTTAAACTTTCAAATTTGGCAATCGGCGCGGCGCCGATAAGTGAAGCAAATTTTACACAAACGGGCTCGACTGTAGAGAGTTTCGTGTTGCGGGGGAGGGGGAAGTGTGGCGGAAGATTGATTTTTGTCGCGTGGACGGGTGCTGGGGGTATTGCGTGTGATGGGGTCAGACCCGGCGGGTCTGACCTCAAACTGCCTACTTTTTCTGTTCTTTCTTGACGTCGGCCTGCACCACCACCGGTTCGGCCTTGGCCAGCTGCACCGGCAAGCCCTTCAGGTGGTTCAGCGCCTGGTGCAACTGAAAATCGTCCTTGCTGCCAAATTCTAGCGGCTTGCGGGTCTTTTCCAGGGCGATGATGCGCAATTGCTCTTCCATCTCGTCGTTGACGGGCGCGGCCTTGGCACTTTCTTGGTCGCGGTCGTTGCTCAGGTGCTTGGTCAGGTCCGCTTCGCGGATGCGCAAGCCGTTCAAGCCGTCGCCGTCCGCATTCTCGTCGACCAGCAGGTCGGGCACGATGCCCTTGGCCTGGATCGAGCGGCCGTTCGGCGTGTAGTAGCGGGCCGTCGTCAGCTTGACGGCCGTGTCGGCCGTCAGCTGGCGGATGGTTTGCACGGAACCCTTGCCGAAGGTTTGCGTGCCGATGATGGTGGCGCGCTTGTAATCCTGCAGGGCACCGGCGACGATTTCCGAGGCCGAGGCCGACCCCGTGTTGACGAGCACCACCAGCGGTACTTTCTTGATGGCGGCCGGCAATTTCGCCAGCGCGTCGCCTTCCGAGCGGAAGGTATAGTATTCGGCGCGGCCGTAGAACACCTGTTTCGAGTCCTGCAACTGGCCGTTGGTCGAGACGATGGCCGCGTCCTTCGGCAGGAAGGCGGCCGAGACGCCGATGGCGCCCTGCAGCACGCCGCCCGGATCGTTGCGCAGGTCCAGCACCATGCCCTTGATGTTCGGGTCCTGCTTGTATAGCGCCGTGATCTGCGCGGCCATGTCGTCGACGGTCGGTTCCTGGAATTGCGACACGCGCAGCCAGGCGTAGCCGGGCTCGACCATCTTCGCCTTCACGCTTTTCTGATGGATTTCCTCGCGCGTGATGGTGAAGGCCAGCGGCTGCGGTTCATCCTTGCGCGCAATGGTCAGCGACACCTTGGTGCCCGGTTCGCCGCGCATGCGCTTGACGTTGTCGTCCAGGCTGACGCCCTTCACGGGCTGGCCATCGAGGCGGGTGATCAAATCGCCGGCCTTGATGCCGGCGCGGTAGGCGGGCGAATCCTCGATGGGCGAGACGATCCTGATGTAGCCGTCTTCGCTCAGGCCGATTTCGATGCCCAGGCCGACGAACTTGCCTTCCGAGCCTTCGCGCAGTTCGGCGTAGGCTTTCTTGTCCAGGTAGGCGGAATGGGGGTCGAGCGAGGCGACCATGCCGGCAATGGCGTCTTCCAGCAGTTTCTTGTCTTCCACGGGCTCGACGTAGTCGGACTTGATCAGGCCAAACACGTCGGCCAGCTGGCGCAGCTCTTCCAGCGGCAGGGGCGGCTCGACGGTTTTTTGCGCCATGGCGGAAAATTGCAGCGACACGGCGACGCCGGCCACCACGCCCAGGCCGATCAAGCCGGTATTTTTGAGTTTGCCCATCATTGCACCTTTGCAGCTAGCGTGTCTTGCACAAGCGCCAGTCCCCTTGGAGCGGCGCTTTGTTGAAAGTATAGACCTGAATCTCTGCCGGCGTGGGCCGGCCGCGGAAAAAGCATGCCTTGGCCCAGTCTACGCGCGAAAACGGGGCTGTCAGCTTGCCATATGTTGCGGTTTTGTATGCGATGTATAGGGGGTCTTGAGGGGAGTAAGCATTTGTAAGAGTCGAAAAAAAGCGTGTGCGGCGGCCCTATAGTGGACTCGCATTCTCGACCCGAAGTGGTTTTGCCTGCGTCCGCGGACGCAGGCTTTTTTTTGTCGGCGGGTTCAAGCTCATTTAGACTGGCGCTTCTTCCTTGGCAGCGGATAAAAAATGTTAACTGATTTGCAGGCACGTGCCGCGCTCACAGCGCTGATTGAAAAGTATCTGCGGGGGCGGGATCCTGATGCCGGCCTGCTGATCGACATCGTTCAGGATCCGTCACGGCAAGTGCCGATTCGGGGTGTGCTCGAAGATATCGGACAGTTCAACGGCACGCAGTTCACGCAACAGGAGCGGGCGCTGATCGACGACTTGCTGTATCTGTATGGATAAACGTGTGAATATACCTTGAGCCTGGCCGAACTGAGCGGCGATTCCCGGGCAGTTCCCGGGGCAAGGATGGTCAAATGGCATGGCCGCGTGCTACATTCCTGCAGCGCCTGGCGCGGCAGGCTATCCGCCCGCAGCTATCTGCCCGGTCTTTTTGACATGCCCCATAAGGACAATTCGTGAATCGCTATCTCTTAAGCAGTCTGACCCTGACCCTGTTGGCTGCGTTTGCCCATGCCGCCGAACCCGTATCCGCCGTGGCCGCGCCGACCGTAGCCCCGAGCGCCGCGCCTGCCGCCGCCGGCGTCGTTTCCGGCATCGATGTGCAATACATCGACCCCGCCGTGCGCGTGCAGGATGACTTCTTCACCCATTTGAACGGCAAGTGGCTGGCCACGACCGAGATTCCTGCCGACAAATCGAGCTGGGGTTCGTTCGCCAAGCTGCGCGACGACACGACGCCGCAATTGCGCGGCATCATCGAAGCCACGCAACAGGACAAGAGCAAGAAGGCCGGTTCCGAAGCGCAGAAGATTGCCGACCTGTACGCCAGCTACATGAATGAAGCCAAGCTCGAAGCGCTGGGCACGAAGCCGCTGGCCGGCGAACTGAACCGCATCCGCTCGCTGCGCGACAAGAAGGGCGTGCCCGCCCTGATCGCCCACCTGAGCCAGACGGGTGTGTCGACCCCGTATGCCGTGTATGTGGGCCAGGATGCGCGTGCCTCGACGAAATATGCGGCGTATGTGAGCCAAAGCGGCCTGGGCATGCCCGACCGCGACTATTACCTGGAAGCCAAGCAGGCGGGCGTCAAGGAAAAATACCAGGCGCACGTGGAAAAAATGCTGGCCATGGCGGGCGACAAGAACGCCGCCGCCCGCGCCAAGGCCGTCGTTGCCCTGGAAACGGCTTTGGCCGAAGTGCAATGGACCAAGGTCGAGAACCGCGACCCCGTCAAACGCTACAACAAGACCGACATCAATAAACTGAACGACCTGACCCCGGGCTACGACCTGAAGTCGGGCCTGGCCGCCCTGGGCATCGCCAACAAGGTCGATTACGTCATCGTCAACCAGCCGAGCTACCTGGCCGGCTACGACAAGGTGCTGGCCGCCACCGACCTGGATACCCTGAAAGCGTATTTCGAATGGCAGTTGCTGCGCAGCTACGCCAGCTACCTGTCGAAAAACTTCGTCGACGAGAGCTTTGCCTTCTACGGCACGGTACTGAGCGGCGTGACGGAAAACCAGCCGCGCTGGAAGCGTGGCGTGGGCGCCGTCGAAGGCGTGCTGGGTGAAGCCGTCGGTAAGCTGTATGTCGCGCAATATTTCCCGGCCGAGCGCAAGGCGCACATGCAGGAACTGGTGAAAAACGTGCTGGCCGCCTACAAGGACAGCATCGACACCCTGGACTGGATGAGCCCGGAGACCAAGAAGGAAGCGCAAGCCAAGCTGGCCAAGTTCACGCCGAAGATCGCGTATCCGAACAAATGGCGCGATTACACGAAGCTGCAAATCGTCCAGGGCGACCTGGTGGGCAACATGATGCGCGCCGCCAACTTCGGTTCCGCGCGCCAGGTGGCCAAGCTCGGCAAACCGATCGACCGCGAAGAGTGGGGCATGACGCCGCAAACGGTGAACGCCTATTACAGCTCGACGATGAATGAAATCGTCTTCCCGGCCTCCATCCTGCAGCCGCCGTTTTTTGACGCCAACGCGGACGATGCCGTCAACTATGGCGCCATCGGCGCCGTCATCGGCCATGAAATCAGCCACGGTTTCGACGACAAGGGCAGCCAGTCTGATGGCGACGGCAACCTGCGCGACTGGTGGACCCCGGCCGACCGCAAGAACTTCGCCGCCAAGGCCGACGCGCTGACCAAGCAGTACGATGGTTACAGCCCATTGCCGGGCTATCACGTCAACGGCGCGCTGACCCTGGGCGAAAACATCGCCGACAACTCGGGCGTGGCGATCGCCTATAAAGCGTACAAGATCTCGCTGGGCGGCAAGCCGGCGCCTGTGCTCGATGGCTTGACGGGCGACCAGCGCTTCTACATGGGCTTTGGCCAGGTGTGGCGCAGCAAGATGCGCGAAGCGCAGCAGATCGTGCAGATCAAGACCGACCCCCATTCGCCGGGCCAGTACCGCGCGAACGGCACCATGGTCAACCAGCCTGGCTTCTATGAAGCGTTTGGCGTGAAACCGGGCGACAAGATGTATGTCGCCCCGGAAAACCGCGTGATCATCTGGTAAGTGTCATCCGACATACCGATGGCGCTCACCATGTTGTCGGCTTATGCCCGCCGGGTTAAGCCGACCTACGTCATGTAAACGTTATCTTGTCACAACAAAAGAGACCACCGCGCGTGGTCTCTTTTGTATTTCTGTCAAAGTTCTTTCTGTCATTTCGGCCGGTATGCTACAGTCAAAAACCGGGCCAGAAGCCTAGGGCCTTCTGACCCTTATATTTCACACAATACAATATAGAGGACAACCGTGAATCGTTATTTGTTAAGTGCATTGACCCTGAGTTTGCTGGCTGGCGTGTCCGGCATGGCTGGCGCCGCTGATTCTGCCAAGAAAGCCGCCGCCGCTCCCGCCACGGCCGCCGCATCGGCCGCGCTGACCTCCGGCATCGCCATCGAATACGTCGACCCTGCCGTGCGCGCGCAGGACGATTTGTTCCAGCACCTGAACGGCAAATGGCTGGCGGAAACCGTGATTCCTGCCGACAAGTCGAGCTGGGGCAGCTTTGCCAAGCTGGCCGACGATACGCAAACGCAGCTGCGCGGCATCGTCGAAGGCGCTGCCGCCGACAAGGCCCGCGCGGCCGGTTCGAATGCGCAGAAAATCGGTGATTTCTATAACAGCTTCATGGACGAAGCCAAGCTGGAAAGCCTGGGCCTGACGCCCTTGAACGCGGAACTGGCGAAGATCGCCGCGCTGCAGGACAAGGCGGAGTTGCCTGCCGTGATCGCCCACTTCAGCAAGCTGGGCGTGACCTCGCCGTACGACTTCGGCATCCACCAGGACGCCAAGGATTCCACCAAATACGTGGCGGACATCGTGCAAAGCGGCCTGGGCCTGCCTGACCGCGATTACTACCTGGAAGAGGGCAAGGCCGATACGCGCGCCAAATACCTGGCCCACGTGGAAAAAATGCTCAGTTTGGCCGGCGACGCGAACGCTGCCGCGAATGCGAAAGCCATCCTCGCGCTGGAAACGGAGCTGGCCAAGGCGCAATGGAGCAATGTGCAGAACCGCGATCCCGTCAAGACCTACAACAAGGTGGAACTGGCGAAACTGGCCGCCGTGGCGCCAGGCTACGACTGGGCTCGCTACCTGAAGGACACGGGCATCGCCGGCAAGGTCAATTATGTGATCGTCAGCCAGCCCAGCTACCTGAAGGGTTTCGCCGAGATCGCCAACAAGACGCCGCTGGAAACGTGGAAAGCATACTTCCAATGGCACTTGCTGCACGCCAACGCCGGCTACCTGCCGAAAGCGTATGTCGATGAAAACTTCGCCTTCTATGGCACCACCCTGACGGGCGTGACGGAAATGCGTCCGCGCTGGAAACGCGGCGTGGGCGCCGTCGAAGGCGCGCTGGGCGAAGCCGTGGGCCAGCTGTACGTCGAGCAGTATTTCCCGGCCGAGCGCAAGGTGCGCATGGAAGCGCTGGTGAAAAACCTGATGACGGCCTACAAGCAAAGCATCGACAAGCTCGACTGGATGAGCCCTGTCACCAAGAAACAGGCGCAAATCAAGCTGGCCAAGTTCACCACCAAGATCGGCTACCCGAACAAATGGCGCGATTACTCGGGCCTGACGGTGGCGCCCGATGATTTGATCGGCAACATCCAGCGTTCGCACCTGCTCAATTACAACCGCGAATTGAACAAGCTGGGCCAGCCTATCGACCGCGACGAGTGGGGCATGACGCCGCAGACCGTGAACGCCTATTACAACCCGGAACTGAACGAAATCGTCTTCCCGGCCGCCATTTTGCAGGCACCGTTCTTTGACGCCAAGGCGGACGACGCCGTCAACTACGGCGCCATCGGCGGCGTGATCGGCCATGAAATCAGCCACGGCTTCGACGACCAGGGCGCCCAGTACGACGGCGACGGCAATCTGCGCGACTGGTGGACCAAGGCCGACCATAAAAACTTCGCCAAGAAGACCAAGCAGCTGGTGGCGCAGTACAACAGCTTCAGTCCGGTGAAAGGCCACTTCGTCAACGGCGAGCTGACCCTGGGCGAGAACATCGCCGACAATTCCGGCGTGGCAATTGCCTACAAAGCGTATAAATTGTCGCTGAACGGCAAGCAAGCCCCCGTCATCGATGGTTTCACGGGCGAACAGCGCTTCTACGCGGGCTTTGCCCAGGTATGGCGCATGAAGATGCGTGAAGCGCAGCAACTGGTCTTGCTGAAAACGGATCCGCACTCGCCAGGCCAGTTCCGCGCCAACGGCACCATGCGCAACCAGCCAGGTTTCTATCAAGCCTTCGACGTGAAACCGGGCGACAAGATGTATCTGCCGCCGAAAGACCGCGTCATCATGTGGTAAGACGCTAAGTAATCCTCGGGAAATTAGTGTGAATTTATGACGAATAGAACCGGATGCTATGCAAGGCGCTCGCTGCGACGCAGCGCGAGCACTGCTAGCAGCGAGCAAGCCTCGTCGGCCACCTTGCAGAGCGCCGGTTATAGAAGTCAGAAATCACAATAATTTATTGGGGGTTACTTAGTTCAAGGCATAAGTTGCCAGCCGCCCCGCGCAAGCCGGGCGGCTTTTTTACGGCCTGATGTAACGCAAATTGCGGGTAAAAAAAAACCGCCCCTGCGGGCGGTTCCTCGATACAGGTGCTGCGCTGCTTACTTGGCAGGCTCGGCGGCTGGTGCGCTGGCGGCGCCAGCCGCTGCGGCCGGTGCCGGCACTTCCGGCTCCTTGAACTTGCCGCCCGACGCATTGGCCATGTAGACCACGGCGCGCGCCACTTCCACATCGTCGAGGTCGGGATTGCCGCCCTTGGCCGGCATCGCGCGCAAGCCTTCGATCGCGTGTTTCAGGACCGTATCGTAGCCCTGGGCCAGGCGTGCCGACCAGCTGCCCGCGTCGCCAAACTTCGGCGCACCGGCCACGCCGGCGCCATGGCAAGCCACGCAGGTGGCCGTGTAGACGGCTTCGCCGCCTTGCAGCACTTTCGGACCGCTGGCATCCTTGAAGGTAAAGCCTTCATTGGCCACCGGGCTCAAGCGGGCATCGATGGCTTCGGGCGACTGGCTGTCCGTGCCGGCGCCCGTCAGTTTTTGCGCCGTGACGAACTGCACCAGCAGGATGATGCCGATGACGGTGATGAGGAAGAAGCCCGCTACGGCGGCAAGCAATTGTTTAGGCGTTTTGATCGCTGATTGTTGTTCGTTATGTGCGTCGCTCATGATGTCCTTAGTCCAGATTTGAAACTGATGGCCGTGTAAGGTAGCATTTTTACATGCTTGTATGTAAACCTTTATGAAACCCACAATTATAGGCACAAAAATTGAGCAGTGACATGCAATTGCCGACGATACGACAGTTTCCGTAGACGTAGGTAAAGAAAAACGGTATCCTTCGCATCACTTCAGAAATTCCCCCTACGCGGCTGTAGCTCAGTGGATAGAGTATTGGCCTCCGAAGCCAAGGGTCGTGGGTTCGATCCCCGCCAGCCGCACCAAGATTTTCCTCATCGTTTCCAGATCATTTCTCCACCATGTCGCGGTTGATGGCACTGGCTTTCTGTCGGCCTGTATCTGTTCGCCTTGCCGTTAAAACGTCGTGTCGTACTTGTCCTTGCACAAATTGTTATACTAATTTGGTTGCGTTTATTGCGTTTGCTTCGTAAGATTCAATGGAAAGTAGGGAGGATGCCATGTCGAATGTGCTTGATCGTCTGGACAATAAAGAAGACCTGGAACTGGCGAAGGCGGCGCAGCGCTGCCTGGTGAGTGCGCTTGATCATTCTCGTGCCGTGCAGATTGCGGTTCTGGAAGAGGGCGCGCAGGACTTGGGTGATGCACCCTTGCTGCGTTTGCCGCCGAATGTGTTGCGCCTGTTTGCCGATGTCTTAGGTACCTTGGCCCAAGGTAAGGCCGTGACAGTCATGCCGAAGGAACATGACGTGACGACACAGGAAGCGGCCATGTACCTGAACATGTCACGTGCCTACCTGGTGCGCCTGCTTGAGGCAGGGAAGATTCCCCATCATAAGGTGGGTACGCACAGGCGGCTGCGCTTTGAGGATGTGGTGCAGTACAAGGATGAGCGCAAACGGCGTTCGCAACAGGCCTTGCAGGCCTTGGCAGATCAGGCGCAGGAGCTTGAACTGGGGTACTGATGGCTGGATACTACCGTTACACTGCCGTCCTCGATGCCTGTGTGTTGTATCCGGCCCCCTTGCGCGATCTATTGCTGAGTTTGGCGGCGGACGGTATATTCAGCGCACGCTGGACAGCACGGATACAGGAAGAGTGGCAACGCAATTTGCTACTCAAGCGGCCTGATCTCGATCCTTCGGCATTGGCGCGCACCAGCGCGCTGATGGACGAGGCGGTCGAAGACGGCGTGATCGAGTCGTATGAATACCTGATTGATGCCTTGGTCTTGCCCGATGCCGACGACCGGCACGTGCTGGCGGCAGCCATCGTGGGGCATGCGGACGCCATCGTCACGTTCAATCTTAAAGACTTCCCGGACGCGATCATGCGAGGGCACAACATTGAAGTCTTGCATCCCGATGATTTTCTGGTGGCGCAGTATGAACTGGCCCCGATACGCATGCTCAGTGTCGTCAAGGAAAACCGGGCGCGATTGCGCAAACCGCCCAGATCCGCTGCCGAATTGATTGCCACCTACGAAGCGCAAGGCTTGCCGCAACTGGGGAAGTTGCTGCATTCCGCAATTGCCTTGCCCTAGCGTCTGCTTCGGCAACCGGGCAAGAGTTGCTCCCCCGCTTGAAAGACATGCCTCCGTTGTCCAGGATCGTGTACTGCCGTTTTTTTAGGCGTGATCACGCCTGAAATGTCCCTGGCGCCCCTGCCGTTGTCGCATTACAACCTCCAAAGTCACCCAGCCATCGATATCAAAATTGATATCGAAACAGTGGAAAAATTGATTGGAGAGATTATCGCCCAGCCCCTAAGATAAACGCCGAGCATGCGAACGACATGCAAGCAGCACAAAAAATATCAATACAATATCTGGAGATTCATGATGCGCAACGCCACCGGCCCGCTCGCGGCCACTTTCCCTCGTCCATTCATGTTGAAGGCAGCCGTCGCGGCATTGGCCGGTATCGGCTTGCTGAGCACGGCTTCGGTCCGGGCGCAGGAGGCGGTGGCGGCCGATGCCGGTGCCGAGCCTGCCGCGGAAGTGGCTGTCGTGACCGTCAGCGGCGTGCGCCGTTCGGCGCAGAACTCGCAGCAGATCAAGATGCGCTCGGACCAGGTCATCGATTCCATCGTCGCCGACGACATCGGCAAGTTCCCTGACAATAACGTGGCCGAGACCCTGGCGCGCATTTCCGGCATCCAGATCCGCCGCGATTCGGGCGAGGCTAGCGCCGTCATGATCCGCGGCTTGCGCGATGTCACGACCCTGCTCAACGGCCGCGAGCTGTTCACCACGACGGGCCGCTACGTCAACCTGGCCGACATTCCTGCCACGATGCTGCAGCGCGTCGACGTGTACAAGTCGCAAGGCGCGGACCAGGTCGAAGGCGGCGTGGCCGGCATCATCGACGTGCGCACGAATCGCCCGTTCGACTTCAAGGATTTCACGGCCAGCGTCAACACGCGCGCCGTCTACAGCGACAAATCGAAAGCCACGGACCCGAACATCAGCGGCATGGTGGCGAACCGCTGGAAGACGGGCATCGGCGAAGTGGGTGCCTTGCTGGGCCTGTCGCAGCAGCAGCACCGTTACCACGAAGAACGCGCGTTCAGTACGGCGCCCGTGGATAAAAGTTTCCTGTCGCCGGGCTTGACGGGGCCGGACCAGGTGGGTTTGTTGCCGATCAAGGGCGACCGCCGCCGCACGACCGCCAATGCCGTGCTGCAATGGCGTCCGAACGCCGACGTCGAACTGTACGCCGAAGGCATGGCCACGCGCTTCCTGCTCGACGCCGAGTCCGACTACTTTGTCGGCTTGCCGTGGTGGGGCACGCCCGTGTCGGCGACCAAGATTCCCGGCAGCAACCAGCTGCAAACCCTAACCTCGACCAACGTCAACACCATCATGTCGACGCAGGCGAACAAGAACCAGACGAAGACGCACCAGTTTGCCGTGGGCGGCTTGTGGGATATCAACCCGGAATGGCGTTTCACGTCGGAAGTGGCCAGCACCAAAAGCACTTATGCGTGGCGCAATCCGATTCTCGACGCCATCACCGTCGTGCCGAACGCCACCATCAATACCAACCAGAACGGCACCCTGCACGTCGACTACACGGGCATCGATCTGCAAGACCCGTCGAATTATTATTTGAAGGGCTTTTTCGACCGCTACGGCAAGGACCAGGGCAGCTCGAACGATGTGCGCGCCGACCTGGCGTACACGCCGAGCGCCGGCGGCATCTTCAAGGAAATCAGCGTCGGCGTGCGCGGCGTCAAGCGCGAAGCCGAATCGATCAAGAGTTTCGAGGGCAATGCGGAAGCACCGGACGTGTCCGGCGCCGCGTTTCCGTTCAGCCGCCAGAGCGTGACCTCGATTCCGGGCCTCAATTGCCTGTCGGAACCGATGTCCGGCGGCGGCCCCGATTATGGCTTGAAGCAATGGTACACGCCGTGCGCCAGCTTCCTGCTCAATAACACGGGTACGATCCGCCAGGCCGTCACGGGCAGCAGCGCGGCGCGCGCCATGGACCCGGGCTCGTTCTTCAAGGATACGGAAAAGACGTATTCGATCTATACCAAGGCGAAGGTCGCCTTCAAGCTGGGTGCCTACCCCGTCGATGGCACCGTGGGCGTGCGCGTCGTGCGCACGGAGCAAAGCTTGCAAGGCAACAGTTCGCAGGATGGCGTCTACACGCCCGTCATCAGCGACACGGCCAGCACCGACGTGCTGCCGAGCGTGGCCCTGAAAATCAAGCTGCGCTCCGACCTGGTCGGCCGCTTCGCTGCCGGCCGCACCATCAGCCGCCCCGGCTTTGCACAGCTGAACCCGGGCGTGGCCCTCGTCAACTCGACGGAAACGGTGAAGGCGACGGGGGCGGGCGGCAATCCGAACTTGAAACCGGTGACGGGCGACAATGTCGATGCGGCCTTGGAATGGTATTTCGCGCCGGCCGGTTCCGTCACGGCCACCGTGTTCCACCACAAGTTCGACGGCTATATCCAGCAACGCATTGCCAGCGAAACCATCGGTGGCAAGACCTACGACGTGGACCGTCCGTACAACACGGCCGCCGGCAAGCTGCAGGGCCTGGAAATCGGCTACCAGCAGTTTTATGACGGCTTGCCCGGCATCCTGAGCGGCCTGGGCCTGCAGGCGAACGGCACCTACATGAGCGGCACCACCGACGACGAGACGGGCAGCCATGCCATCACGGGCGTGTCGCGCTACTCGTACAACCTGGTGCTGCTGTATGAAAAAGATGCGTGGTCGGGCCGCCTGGCCTACAACTGGCGCTCGAAATTCATCGACAGCTACAACCAGGGCGGCCCCGGCCTGGACTTGAAAGTGGCGCCGACGGCCCAGCTCGACGGTTCGCTGTCGTACAAGATCAACGAACAGTTCACGGTGACCCTCGATGGGAATAACTTGCTCGACACCAAGTTCAAGGATTACTGGAACGAGCCGGGCGTGTATGCGCGCGATACGCGGCGCTATGACCGGACAGTTGGCGTATCACTGCGCTGGAAAATGTAAGTTGATCACATCGTAAAAAATCAAGGGCGTTGCATGGTTTCGGCCGGCAGCGCCCCTTGCGTTGCAGTTTGGCAGTCAGACACGATTCATCATCAAAAGAATGGACGGAAAGCATGGAGACGCAAAAATTATCCACCGTTGAAAAGGTCGGCTTCGGCGCCGGCGACATGGCGCTCAATGTCGTCATCTCGTCGATGATGTTGATCATTACCTTTTTCTATACCGATATCTATGGCTTGAAAACCACGGACCTGGCACTGCTGTTCGTGGCCGTGAAAGTCATCGGCGCCATCGCCGACCTGGTCATGGGCCAGATCACCGATCGCTACAGCTTTGCCTCGGGCCGCTACCGCCCGTATCTGCTGTGGCTGGCCGTGCCGTACGGCGTCAGCGTCTTCTTCGTCTTCAGCACGCCCGAGTGGCAGTATGACGCCAAGCTGATCTGGGCATATTCGACGTATATCCTGATGACCATCATGACGGCCGGCGTGGGCATCCCCTACATTTCCCTGATCAGCGGCCTGACCAGCGACCCGCAGGACCGCCTGTCGGCCAATGGCTACCGCCTGTTCTTCGCCAAGATCGGCGCCTTCATGGTGACCATCGTCGTGCCGATCCTGTCGCAGCGCTGGGGCGGCGGCAACCCGGCCGTCGGCTATCAGGCGGCCATGGCCGTGATGGCCGTCATGGGCGTGGCCCTGTTCCTGTTCTGCTATTTCTCCACCACCGAGCGCGTGGTGCACGTGGTGGAAAAGCAATCGTTGCTCGACCAATTGAAAGTGCTGCTGCAGAACGACCAGTGGCTGGTGCTGTGCGGCGTGTGCGTCACGGGCACCATCGGTTATGTGGTGCGCGGCTCCGTCGCCATTTATTACGCGAAATACTATCTGGGCGGCAATACGGAAACGGTGGCCGCCTTTTTGACCACGGGCGTGGTGGCCGCCATTCTGGCCATGATCGCCTCGACCTGGATCACCAAGTTCTACTGCAAGGTCAAGCTGTTCCGCTACACGCAGATCGGCGTCGCGCTGATCAGCCTGGCCATCTATTTCTTCGTCAAACCGAGCGACACCGTGCTGGCCTTCGCCCTGTATTTCCTGCTCTCCTTTGTCGTGGACTTGCATGCGCCCGTGTTCTGGTCGGCCATCGCGGAAACCATCGATTACGGTCAAGTCAAGACGGGCAAGCGCGTCTCCGGCTTTGCCTTTGGCGGCATTTCCGTCTGCCAGAAGGCGGGCATGGCGGTGGCAGGTGGCCTGGTGGGCGTGCTGCTCGCGTATTTCGACTACCAGCCCAACCATGAGCAAACGCAATTCGCCCTGAACGGCATCGCACTGATGCTGTCGATCATCCCCGGCTTCTTCCACTTGTTGATGGGCTTGCTGATGTTCAAGTACCGCATCAGCGACAGCTATTACACGGGTGTGAAAGTGGAAATGCACAAGCGTGGCTTTGTTGCCACGTAAGAACAATTGAATGGAGTAAGCAACATGGCAGACGTCTTGAAACCGCTGATCGAACAGCGCGCCGACCCGCATATCTACCGCCACAGCGACGGCTATTATTACTTTACGGCGTCCGTGCCGCAGTACGACCGCATCGAACTGCGCCGCGCCGACAGCATCGCCGGCCTGGCCGACGCGCAAACGGTCGACGTGTGGCACAAGCCGGACACGGGGCCGTACAGCGAACTGGTGTGGGCGCCGGAGCTGCACTTCAACCAGGGCGCCTGGTATGTGTATTTCGCCGCCGCGCCGAGCCGCGAAATCAAACATAAACTGTTCCAGCACCGCATGTATGCGATCCGCAATGCCAACGCCAACCCCTTGGAAAGCGAGTGGGAATTCATGGGCCAGATCGATACGGGCATCGACACCTTCTGCCTGGACGCCACCACGTTCGAACACGACGGCGTGCTGTACTACCTGTGGGCGCAGAAGGATGTGGCCATCGAGGGCAACTCGAACCTGTACATCGCACCGATGGCCACGCCGTGGCAGCTGGCCGGCCCGCCCGTGATGCTGAGCAAGCCGGAATTCGACTGGGAAATCCGCGGCTTCTGGGTCAATGAGGGACCCTCCGTGCTGAAACGCAATGGCAAGATATTCATCAGCTATTCGGCCAGCGCCACCGATGAAAACTATGCGATGGGCCTGCTGTGGGCCGATGACACGGCCGACCTGCTCGATCCGGCAGCGTGGACGAAGTCGCCCGCGCCTGTGTTTGCCACCTGCTACGAGCACGGCATCTACGGCCCCGGCCACAACAGTTTTACCACGGCCGCCGATGGCGATGGCGTATTGCTGGTGTACCATGCCCGCACCTACACGGAAATCGTCGGCGACCCGCTGTGGAACCCGGACCGCCACACGTTTGTCAAACCGCTGCGCTGGGATGCGCAGGGCATGCCCGTGTTTGGCCGCTCCTCGACCCTGTAACTCCGGACCCGACGCCATGACCCCAGTTGATTCTGTTTCAGTGACGCAAGCGCCGTTCGGCGTCCTGCCCGATGGCCAGCAAGTGACGGCCTTTACCCTGACGAACCGCCAGGGCATGCAAGTGAAAGTGCTGGACTTTGGCGCCATCATCAGCGAAATCCACGTGCCTGACCGCGATGGCCGCTTTGCCGACGTGGTGCTAGGTTTTGATCGCCTCGAGCCGTATCTGGCCAACAGTGCGTTTCTGGGCGCCGTTATCGGCCGTTACGGCAACCGCATCGCCGAGGGCCGTTTCAGTCTCGACGGCAAGGAATATCAGCTGGCCGTCAACAACGCACCGAATCACTTGCATGGCGGCAATCAGGGCTTTCACCAGGTCATGTGGCAGGCTGAACCGTTCACGAAGGACGATGCCGTGGGCATCACGTTCACGCGCAGCAGCCCGCACGGTGAAGATGGCTACCCGGGCAAGCTCGACGTCACCTTGACCTATGCACTGGACAACGACAATGCGCTGAGCCTGCGCTACCACGCCGTCACGGACCAGGCCACGCCCATCAACTTGACTAACCACAGCTATTTCAATCTGGCGGGGCAGGGCACTATCCTCGGCCACGCGCTGTCCGTCAACGCGGACCGCTACCTGCCCGTCGATGCGGGGTCTATCCCCACGGGGGAACTGGCGGACGTGGCGGGCACGCCGTTCGACTTGCGCCAGAGTACCGTCATCGGCGACAACATAGCCCTGCCGCATGAACAGATCCGCATCGGGCGCGGCTATGACCATAACTTTGTGCTCAATCAAAAGCCGGGCCAGCAGCTGAACCTGGCCGCCACCGTGCGCGATCCCGCCTCGGGTCGGGTGATGCAGGTGTACACGCAGGAACCGGGCATCCAGTTTTATTCCGGCAATTTCCTCGACGGCAGCCAGCACGGCAAGCAGGGCCCCATCCTTTACCGCGGCGCGCTGTGCCTGGAAACCCAGCATTTCCCGGATTCGCCGAACCAGTCGCATTTCCCGAACACCATTTTGCGCCCGGGCGAGGTGTATCAGACGGAAACGGTCTATCGGTTTTCCGCAGAATAATCGTCGCAGACCCCAAAAACCTTCCACGCCCTGCCGCCATGCGCCCGCAGGGCGTTTTCATTGGGGCATGCCGATATCGTTTTCGATATCGGAACGCATTAAAAATTGATTGGAAAGGCATGGCAGGATTCTTTAGTATTCCAACATCGCTGCCCGGGCCGACGACCTTAGATCCGGCATGGCACAACCAGGAGAATGGCATGTCTGAGACAAAAAAGAAGGTAGCCCTGCGCTCGGCCGAGTGGTTCGGCTCGCAGGACAAGAACGGCTTCATGTACCGCAGCTGGATGAAAAACCAGGGCATACCTGACCACGAATTTCACGGCAAGCCCATCATCGGCATCTGCAATACCTGGTCCGAACTGACGCCCTGCAACGCGCATTTCCGCCAGCTGGCCGAACACGTCAAGCGCGGCATCCTGGAAGCGGGCGGTTTCCCCGTGGAATTCCCCGTCTTCTCGAACGGCGAATCGAATCTGCGCCCGACAGCCATGCTGACGCGCAACCTGGCCTCGATGGACGTGGAAGAATCGATCCGCGGCAATCCGATGGACGCCGTCGTGCTGCTGGTCGGCTGCGACAAGACGACACCGGCATTGCTGATGGGCGCGGCCAGCGTCGACATTCCCACCATCGTCGTCAGCGGCGGCCCCATGCTGAACGGCAAACTCAATGGCAAGGACATCGGTTCCGGCACGGCCGTATGGCAGCTGCACGAGCAGATGAAGGCGGGATCGATCACCTTGCACCAGTTCATGTCGGCCGAATCGGGCATGTCGCGCTCGGCCGGTACCTGCAACACCATGGGCACGGCTTCGACGATGGCCAGCATGGCCGAAGCGTTGGGCACGTCCTTGCCGCACAACGCGGCCATCCCAGCCGTCGATTCGCGCCGCTACGTGCTGGCGCACATGTCGGGCATCCGCATCGTTGAAATGGTGCACGAAGACCTGCGCCTGTCGAAAGTGCTGACGCGCGAGGCGTTTGAAAACGCCATCAAGGTCAACGCGGCCATCGGCGGCTCGACCAATGCCGTGATCCACCTGAAGGCGATTGCCGGCCGCATCGGCGTGCCTTTGGAACTGGAAGACTGGACCAAGACGGGCCGCGGCACGCCGACCATCGTCGACTTGCTGCCGTCGGGCCGTTTCCTGATGGAAGAGTTTTACTACGCGGGCGGCTTGCCGGCCGTGATACGCCGCCTGGGCGAGGGCGATTTGCTGCCGCACAAGAACGCGCTGACCGTCAATGGCAAGTCGCTGTGGGACAACTGCGTCGAAGCGCCGATCTACAACGATGAAGTGGTGCGCACCCTGGACAATCCATTGCTGGCCGATGGCGGCATTTGCGTGTTGCGCGGCAACCTGGCACCGCGCGGCGCCGTGCTGAAACCGTCGGCCGCCTCGCCGCATTTGATGCAGCACCGGGGCAAGGCTGTCGTGTTCGAGGATTTCGAGCACTATAAATCGCGCATCCTCGATCCGGATCTCGACGTCGACGCGAACTCCGTGCTGGTCATGAAGAACTGCGGCCCGAAAGGTTATCCGGGCATGGCGGAAGTGGGCAATATGGGCTTGCCGCCGAAACTGCTGGCGCAAGGCATCACCGACATGGTGCGCATTTCGGATGCGCGCATGAGCGGCACGGCCTACGGCACCGTCGTGCTGCACGTGGCGCCGGAAGCCATGGCGGGCGGCCCGCTGGGCATTGTGCGCGACGGCGACATGATCGCCCTCGATTGCCACGCCGGCAGCCTGAACATCGACATCAGCGACGCGGAAATCGCCGAGCGCCTGGCGGCCCGCGAGCTGGGCAGCGCGCCCGGACCGAAGAGCGGCTACCAGCAGCTGTACATCGAACACGTGTTGCAGGCCGATGAAGGCTGCGATTTCGACTTCCTGGTCGGCAATCGCGGTTCCGCCGTGCCGCGCCACTCACATTAAGCGGAGACCATTATGCTGTTGCTGCAATTTACGAATGAACATGGCGGCCGCCTGGTCGGCCTGCTGCAAGACGACCAGATCCGCGTCATTGAAGGCTACAACACGACGTATGCGCTGGCGCAAGACGCCATCCGCAAGCGTATCAATCTGGCGGAACTGGTCAACGCCAGCGTCGGCAACGCCACGCATGCGTATGCGGACGTGGCCGCCAGCGGCCGCCTGCTGCCGCCGCTCGACCATGCCGACGAGGCGCACTGCTACGTGACGGGCACGGGCCTGACCCATTTGGGCAGCGCCGGCGCGCGCGACGCCATGCACAAGAAGATCGGCGGCGACGCCGAATCCTTGAGCGACTCGATGAAAATGTTCCGCCTGGGCGTGGAAGGCGGCAAGCCCGCTGACGGCACGGCCGGCGCCCAGCCCGAGTGGTTCTACAAGGGCGACGGCTCCATCGTGCGCGCTGGCGGCCAGCCGCTGCGCATGCCGGACTTTGCCCTCGATGGCGGCGAAGAGCCGGAAATCGCCGGCCTGTACGTGATCGGCGACGACGGCCAGCCCTACCGGGTCGGCTACGCCATCGGCAATGAATTCTCGGATCACGTGACGGAACGCCAGAACTATCTGTACCTGGCCCACTCGAAGCTGCGCGTCTGCAGCGTGGGCCCGGCCCTGCTGGTGGGCGAATTGCCCGCGCACATAGACGGCACCTCGCGCGTGCTCGACGCGGCCGGCAATGTGCGCTGGGAAAAAGCGTTCGTCAGCGGCGAAGACAATATGTCGCACACGATCGCCAACCTCGAGCACCATCACTTCAAGTATCCGCTGTTCAAGCGCCCTGGCGACGTGCACGTGCACTTCTTCGGCACGGCCACCCTGAGCTTTGCCGATGGCGTGAGCGTGGCGCCGGGCGAAACCTTTGAAATCGAAGCGCCGGCCTTTGGCCCTGCCTTGCGCAACCGCCTCGACGTCTTCCCAACCGAATTTGCGAAAGTGAGCACATTATGAGTTTCAATATCACCGGTGATGCATTGATCGGCGGCGTCGCCGTCAAGGGCAATGGCGGCTCCTTCGAAGCGTGGGACCCGGCCGCGCGCGCACACATCGCGCCCGCCTTCCACATGGTTGACGTAGCGCAAATCGACGAAGCTTGCCGTCTGGCGCAAGCCGCGTTCGACCCGTTCCGCGCCACCAGCGATGCGCAGCGCGCCGACTTCCTCGACACCGTCGCCGCGCAAATCGGCGAACTGGGCGATGACTTGATCGTGCGCGCCATGACGGAAAGCGGCTTGCCTCGCGCGCGCCTGGAAGGCGAACGCGGCCGCACCGTCGGTCAATTAAAACTGTTCGCCGGCTTGCTGCGCGAAGGCTCGTGGACCGATGCGCGTATCGACAGCCCGCTGCCGGACCGCGTGCCGCCGCGTCCTGACTTGCGCTTGCGCATGATCGGCCTGGGCCCCGTCGCCGTGTTTGCGGCCAGTAACTTCCCGCTGGCCTTCTCCGTGGCCGGCGGCGATACGGCCTCGGCCCTGGCTGCCGGTTGCCCTGTCGTCCTGAAAGCCCATTCGGCCCATCCGGGCACGTCCGAGCTGGTGGCGCGCGCCATCGTGAAAGCGATTGCCATCTGCAAGCTGCCGGCAGGCGTGTTTGCCTTGCTGACGGGTACGGGCAATGGCATCGGCCAGGCCTTGGTCGCCCATCCGGCAATTCGGGCTGTCGGTTTCACGGGTTCGCGTTCGGGCGGCATCGCCCTGATGAAGGTGGCGGCGGAACGTCCGCAGCCGATCCCCGTCTATGCGGAAATGAGCAGCATCAACCCCGTGTTTGTGCTGCCGCAAGCCCTGGCCGCCCGTGGCGCGGCCATTGCCAGCGGTTTTGCCGCGTCGCTGACGATGGGCGTGGGCCAGTTCTGCACCAATCCCGGCCTCGTGCTGGGCCTGGAAGGTGCCGACTTCACGGCCTTTGCCGCCGCCGCCGCCGAAGCGCTGGCGCCGGCACCGGCCGCCACCATGTTGACGGCTGGTATCGCCAGCAGCTATGCCAAGGGCGTCGCCGCGCTGGCGCAGCACGCCGATGTGACGCCGCTGGTGCAAAACACGGGCGAGGAAGGCAAGGGCGCCGCCGCCCTGTTCGTCACCTCGGGCGAGGCCTTCCTGGCCAGGCACGATCTGCGCGACGAAGTGTTCGGTCCCGCCTCCCTGCTGGTGGCGTGCCGCGACATGGAGCAAATGCTGGCGATCACGGAAAGCCTGGAAGGCCAGCTGACGGCCACTCTGCAGATGGATGCGGGCGACCTGGAAGACGCGCACCGTTTGCTGCCCGTGCTGGAACGCCGCGTGGGCCGCATCCTGGCCAACGGTTTCCCGACGGGCGTGGAAGTGTCGACGGCGATGGTGCACGGCGGCCCGTTCCCGGCCACCTCGGACGGCCGCAGCACCTCGGTAGGCACGGCGGCCATCAACCGCTTCCTGCGCCCCGTGTCCTACCAGAACCTGCCGCAGGACTTGCTGCCGGAGTCGCTGCGCGATGATAATCCGCTCAGTATCTGGCGCCGCAAGGACGGCGTGTTGGGCAAGGAATAACAACACGGCGAGCCGCATATCGAATGCGGTACGCTGTGGTGCACGTGTACATAAAAATAAACAGGTGGAGACAAGATGAAGCAATTGGCGAAATATGGCAGCTTGCAGGGCAAGCGCGTGTTCATCACGGGCGGCGGCAGCGGCATCGGCGAATCCCTGGTGGCGGAGTTTGCCGCCCAGGGCGCGCTGGTGGCGTTTGTCGACATCGCCGTGGAAGCGAGCGAGGCCCTGTGCCGCCGCCTGGCTGAAGCGGGCCTGACGGCGCCACTGTTCCGCCATTGCGACATCACGGATATTGCTTCCCTGCAAGCCGTCATGGCGGAACTGGCGCAGAAGCTGGGCGACTTCGATATCCTCGTCAACAATGCCGCCAACGACCAGCGCCACCAGGCGCAGGACGTCACCCTGGAATACTGGAACGAGCGCATTGCGATCAATCAACGTCCCATGTTCTTCACCTGCCAGGCCGTGTTCGAGGGCATGAAGCGCAGGGGCGGCGGCTCCATCATCAACGTCAGCTCGATTTCCTGGCACATGAAGTCGGGCGGCTATCCTGTGTACGCCACCACCAAGGCTGCCGTTGTGGGCCTCACGCGGGGCCTGGCGCGCGATTACGGCGCTCACAATATCCGCGTCAACACGGTCACGCCCGGCTGGGTCATGACGCAGCGCCAGATCGACCTGTGGGTCGACGACGCGGCCGAAGCGGAAATCAAGAAAAGCCAGTGCTTGCCCAATAAACTGATGCCACAGGACATCGCCGCCATGGTGTTGTTCCTTGCATCGGACGACGGCGCGATGTGCTCCAGTCAAGAATTCATCGTCGACGCCGGCTGGGTCTGACAAAACGTCCAGGGCGTTGTTGCAGCGTCTCGCCGTACTAGCGTACTGTCTTCGACGCTGCGCCTAGCCCTGGGCGTTTTGTCGGCTGCGGACTGATCCGCGGCCAAACCGCTACCTCCATTGCAGCACCGCTCCTGCCGCCCCAACCCCGCGGCAGGAGAGGCATCGTCACATCCAGATTGCGCCGGGGTTGACCCCGGCCCTTGCTTTTCACTAAAAAACAGGAGACAGCATGAAATTCATCCATACCAGCATCGTGGCCCTCAGCCTGGCCATGGCCGTCGGCAGCGCTTTTGCCGCGCCCGTCAATGTCACCATCGACGTGGCCAGGCCCGGTTCCGTGATCAACAAGAACATCTACGGCCAGTTCGCCGAACATCTGGGCACCGGCATCTACGAAGGCATGTGGGTGGGGCCGGAGTCCAGCATTCCGAACACCAAGGGCTGGCGCAATGACGTGCTGGGTGCGCTGAAACAGTTGCACGTGCCGCTGGTGCGCTGGCCGGGCGGCTGCTTTGCCGATGAATACCACTGGAAGGATGGCATCGGCGCGCGCGCCCAGCGCCCGACCAAGGTCAACACCAACTGGGGCGGCGTGGAAGAGTCGAACGCCGTCGGCACGCATGAATTCTTCGACCTGGCCGAGTTGCTGGGCGCGCAGACCTATATCAACGGCAACCTCGGTTCCGGCACGCCGCAGGAAATGTCCGAATGGCTCGAATACATGACGTCGGACAGCAAATCGACCCTGGCCGAGTTGCGCCGCAAGAATGGCCGCGCGCAGCCGTACAAGGTCGATTACTTTGGCATCGGCAATGAAGCGTGGGGTTGCGGCGGCAACATGCGCCCGCAGTACTATGCCGACCTGTACAAGCACTATCACACCTTCATGAAGACGCCGGAAAGCGCGCGCCCGAAATTCATCGCCAGCGGCGGCAATGACGACGACATCAGCTGGTCCAGCACCCTGAGCCGCGAGATCAAGCCGAACATGATGGATGCCATCAGTTTCCACTACTACACGGTGCCGACCGGTGTGTGGGAAAAGAAGGGCGCGGCCACGGGCTTTGGCGAAAATGAGTGGATTTCCACCCTGAGCCGTACCCTGCGCATCGATAGCTTGATCAAGAACAATCTCGCCGCCATCGACAAGAACGACCCGTCGAAAAAGACGGGCCTGTACGTCGATGAATGGGGCACCTGGTACGACGTGGAGCCGGGCACCAACACGGGTTTCCTGTTCCAGCAAAACAGCTTGCGCGATGCGCTCGTCGCCGCCCTGAACTTCAATATCTTCCATGCCCACGCGGACAGGGTGCGCATGACGAATATCGCGCAAATGGTCAACGTGCTGCAGGCCATGATCATCACGGACAAGGACAAATATTTCCTCACGCCTACGTATCACGCGTTTGAAATGTACGTGCCGTTTCAAGATGCCACGTCCTTGCCGGTTGCCATTAGCGGCAATGGCAAGTACAGTCTGGGCAAGGTCAGCATTCCCGAAGTGAGCGCCTCGGCCGCGCGCGGCAAGGATGGCAAGGTGTACTTGTCGCTGGTCAACACGAACCCGCACAAGGCCGTCGACGTCAGCGTGGCCCTGGCCGGCAAGCCGGCGGCCAAGGTCACGGGCCGCGTGCTGACCGCCGGCAAGATGGATGCCGTCAACAGCTTTGCGCAGCCGCAAGCCGTGCAGCCGGTGGCGTTCAATGCCCAGGCGCAGGGCGGCAAGCTGACCGTGTCGGTGCCCGCCAAGGCGGTGGTGGTGGTGGCGGTCGAGTAAACCTGCCGATTTTGAGGTATCCAGCCGGCCCGCATGACGGGCCGGCTGGCCATGTGGAGAACACGATGCAATTTTCGACAATGATGGCCTTGGCGGCCATGCTTGCCTTCAGCCCCGTCCAGGCGGCCCAGGTCAGCGTGCACGACCCCGTGATGGCCAAGGAAGGCGACACGTATTATTTGTACAGCACGGGTCCCGGCATCACCTTCTACAGCTCGAAGAATATGCGCGACTGGCAGCCGGAAGGGCGCGTCTTCGCGGGCCAGCCGACCTGGGCCAAGACGGCCGCACCGTCGTTTGACGATCATATCTGGGCGCCCGACGTGCAATTCCATGACGGCAAATATTACCTGTACTACTCGGTGTCCGGCTTCGGCAAGAACACCTCCGGCATCGGCGTGACCGTCAATACCACCCTGAATCCCCGCTCGTCCGATTACCGCTGGGTCGACCAGGGCATGCTGCTGCAATCGGTGCCCGAGCGCGACGAGTGGAACGCCATCGATTCGAACATCGTCACCGATGCCAAGGGCACGCCGTGGATGGCCTTCGGCTCGTTCTGGAACGGCATCAAGCTGGTGAAACTCAACGCGGACTGGAAAACCATTGCGGAACCGCAAGAGTGGCATTCGCTGGCGCGCCGCGTACCGCTGCCGCCACGGGCGGGCGAATTCAAGCCCGCGCCCGAGGAAATCGAGGCGCCGTTCATCTTTCAGCGCGGCAATGAATACTTCCTGTTCGTCTCCTGGGGCTTGTGCTGCCAGAAGGAAAAAAGCACGTATCACCTGGCCGTGGGCCGTGCCAAGAGCGTGACGGGGCCGTATCTGGACAAGGATGGCCGCGACATGGCGCAGGGCGGCGGCACGGTGGTATTGAAAGGCGACAAGGATTGGCAGGGACTGGGCCACAACAGCGCCTACACGTTTGACGGCAAGGATTACCTGGTGCTGCACGCCTACGAAACGGCGGACAACTATTTGCAGAAGCTCAAGATATTGCCCATGACGTGGGACAAGGACGGCTGGCCGCAGGTGGACCCGCGCGACTTGAACCGCTACCAGAGCCGCGAATTGCCGGCCGCCAAACGGTAAACGGACCAGGTGATGGGCGGCAGGTGATACGTAAATCGGTATCGCAAGCGAAAAAGAATTGATTGGATGGCTATGTTGCTTTCTCCTACCATGGGTTCATAAAAAACCGCCCATCCGGCATCCGGCTGTGATGGTATTCCAAAAAAAAACTGGAGACAAGAATGAAATTGACACGCCGCACACTCCTCGCCAGCGCCATGCTGCTGGCCGCTTCCGCCACCACCTTCGCTACCTCGTCCGCGTTTGCCGCCAAGCCCCTCGTCATGGGCTTTTCGCAGGTAGGCGCCGAGAGCGAGTGGCGCACCGCCAATACCGTCTCCATCAAGGAGGCGGCCAAGAAAGATGGCGTCACTCTGAAATTTGCCGATGCGCAGCAAAAACAGGAAAACCAGGTCAAGGCCCTGCGCTCGTTCATCGCGCAAAAGGTCGACGTGATCGCCTTCTCGCCGGTCGTGGAATCGGGCTGGGATACGGTGTTGCGCGAAGCCAAGGCTGCCAAGATTCCCGTCATCCTGACCGACCGCGCTGTCAACGTGGCCGATAAATCGCTGTACGTGACCTTCATCGGTTCCGACTTCGTGGAAGAGGGCCGCCGCGCCGGTCAATGGCTGCTGGACTATGCCAAGAAAACCCCGGACGCGCAACTGAACATCGTCGAACTGCAGGGCACGGTCGGTTCCGCGCCGGCCATCGATCGCAAGGAAGGCTTCCAGGAAGTCATCGGCAAGAATCCCAAGCTGAAGATCATCCGTTCGCAAACGGGCGACTTTACGCGTGCCAAGGGCAAGGAAGTGATGGAAGCGTTCCTCAAGGCCGAAGGCAAGAAGATCAACGTGCTCTACGCGCACAATGACGACATGGCCATCGGCGCCATCCAGGCCATCGAAGAAGCGGGCATGAAACCGGGCAAGGACATCATCATTATCTCGATCGATGGCGTCAAAGGCGCGTTCGAGGCCATGATCGCCGGCAAACTGAACGTCACCGTCGAATGCAGCCCGCTGCTGGGCCCGCAACTGATGTCCATCGCCCGCGATGTGGTGGCCGGTAAACCCGTGCCAGCGCGCATCACGACGGTGGAAGGCGTGTTCCCTGCCGAGGTGGCCGCCAAGGAATTTCCGAACCGTAAGTACTAAGCTTGCCGCATGATGAACACGCAAGCGCATCACTCTGCCGCGCCAGCTCCCTTGCTGGAGTTGCGCGGCATCAGCAAATCCTTTCCCGGCGTCAAAGCCCTCAGCGACGTTGCCCTGCGCCTGTATCCGGGCGAAGTGCACACGCTGATGGGGCAGAACGGCGCGGGAAAGTCGACCCTGATCAAGGTGCTGACGGGCGTCTACACGCCCGACAGCGGCCAGATTCTGTTTGACGGCAAGCCCATCGCCCCCGCCTCCACCTCGGATGCGCAGGCGCTCGGCATCAGCACCGTGTACCAGGAAGTCAATCTGTGTCCGAACCTGTCGGTGGCGGAAAACATCTTTATCGGCCGCTACCCGCGCCGCTTCGGTGCCCGCTTTGGCCCGATCGATTGGCGTTCCATGCAGCAACAGGCGCGTGCCTTGCTGCAGCAATTGCAGATCGATATCGATGTCACGGCGCAACTGTCCAGTTTTCCGCTGGCCATCCAGCAAATGGTGGCCATTTCGCGCGCGCTGAATATTTCTGCCCGCGTGCTGATCCTCGACGAACCCACGTCCAGCCTGGACGAGGCGGAAGTCCATCTGCTGTTTTCCGTGCTGCGCCGCCTGCGCGAGCAGGGCATGGCGATCCTGTTCGTGACCCACTTTCTCGACCAGACCTACGCCATTTCCGACCGCATCACGGTCATGCGCAATGGCGAGCGCGAAGGAGAGTATGCGTGCAGCGAACTGTCGCGCCTGGCGCTGGTGAACAAGATGATCGGCGTGGCGGCCGATACGCAGGCGCAAGAACTGGATCTGGCGCAAGAAGCGGGCGCCGCCAGCTTCAGCCCGACTGTGCTGGAAGCAACAGGACTGGGCCGCAAGGGCGCCTTGCTGCCCATGGATTTCCACATCCGCCAGGGTGAATTGCTGGGCCTGGCGGGTTTGCTCGGTTCAGGCCGCACGGAACTGGCGCGCTTGCTGTTCGGCGCCGACAAGGCGGACTCGGGCACGATCACCATGCAGGGCCAGCCGCGCCAGTTCACCGTGCCGCGCGACGCGATTGCCCGCGATATCGGTTTCTGCTCGGAAGACCGCAAGCACGAGGGGGCAATTTTGTCGCTGTCCGTGCGCGAAAACATCATCCTGGCCTTGCAAGCCCGCACGGGCTTGCTGCGCGCCATCCCGTTCAAACGCCAGCAGGCGCTGGCCGACGAATATGTGAAGGCGCTGGGCATCAAGACGGCCAGCATCGAGACGCCCATCGGCAGCCTGTCGGGCGGCAATCAGCAAAAAGCCCTGCTGGCGCGCTGGCTGGTGACCTCGCCCGCCATGCTGATTCTCGACGAACCGACGCGCGGCATCGACGTGCGCGCCAAGCAGGAAATCATGAGCTATGTCAGCAAACTGTGCCGCAAGGGCATGGCGATCCTGTTCATCTCGTCCGAACTGCCCGAAGTGCTGCGCTGCAGCGACCGTATTCTGGTCATGCGCGACCGCAAGGCGTGCGGCGACTATGCGCGCGGCGAGCTCGATGACAGTTCCGTGCTGCAAGTGATTGCCGGAGAGACAGCATGAGCATGACCACACCGTCGCCCGCCGCCCCTGCGGCGCGGGCGGCTGCCACCACGGATTCTTCCATTGTGCATACCGTTTTACACCACCCCCTGAGCCGGCCCGTGGCCGCGCTGTGCTTGCTGCTGCTGGTCGATTTCTTTGCCATCCCCGGCTTTTTCCACCTGGAAATCCGCGATGGTCATTTGTACGGCAGCGTGATCGACATCGTCAACCGCGCCGCGCCCCTGATGCTGGCCGCGCTGGGCATGACCCTCGTGATTGCCACGCGCGGTATCGACATTTCCGTGGGCGCCGTCGTGGCCCTGTCGGGCACCGTGGCCGCCATGCTGATCGGCGGCACCATGGTGATGGACAACGGTGTGCCCACTTACGTCAGCAACATCCCCATGGGCTGGGCCCTGGCGGCGGCCTTGGGCGCGGCCCTGCTGTGCGGCGCCTGGAATGGCGTGCTGGTGGCCGGTCTCGGTTTGCAGCCCATCGTCGCCACCCTGATCCTGATGGTGGCGGGGCGTGGCCTGGCGCAATTGCTGACGGATGGACAGATCGTCACCGTCTACTATCAACCGTTCTTTTTCATCGGCAGCGGCTACCTGTTCGGCTTGCCGTTCTCCCTGTTCCTCGTGGCGGCCGTGTTTATCATCACGGCCTTGCTGATGCGCAAAACGGCCCTGGGCCTGTTCATCCAGGCCGTCGGCATCAACCCCGTCGCCGCGCGCCTGGCGGGCATCAGGACGGCGACATTGATCTTTTTCGTCTACGTGTTTTGCGCCGCCTGCGCGGGCTTGTCGGGCTTGATGATCAGCTCGAACATCAAGAGCGCGGACGCGAACAATGCGGGCCTGATGCTGGAACTGGACGCCATCCTGGCCGTCACCCTGGGTGGCACGTCCCTGGCCGGCGGCAAGTTCAGCCTGGTCGGCAGCATGATAGGCGCCCTCATCATCCAGACCCTGACCTACACGATCTATTCGCTCGGTGTGCCGCCCGAAGTGAACATGGTCGTCAAGTCGGTCGTCGTGTTCCTCGTCTGCCTGTCGCAATCGTCGGAATTCAAGCAATTGCTGCATCGGAGAAAAGCATGAAGGGCTTGCTGCACACCCCGTATTTCACCTCGCTCGTCACGGTCTTGCTGCTGGTGGTGATGCTGGGCCTGGGCGGCGCCGCCTACCCGGGCCTGCTGTCGACGCAAGTCATTTTTAACTTATTGATCGATAACGCCTTTTTGCTGGTGATTGCCGTCGGCATGACCTTCGTCATCGTTTCCGGTGGCATCGACCTGTCCGTCGGTTCCGTGCTGGCCCTGTCGACCATGATCGCCGCCTGGCTGCTGAACGTGGCGCACTGGCCGCCGCTCCTGGTGATCGTCACCGTGCTGGCGCTGGGCACCGTGTTTGGCGCCGGCATGGGCGCGCTGATCCATTACTTCAAATTGCAGCCCTTCATCGTCACCCTGGCCGGCATGTTTCTGGCGCGCGGACTGTGCTACTTGATCAGCATCAATTCCATCACTATCGACGATCCGCTGTTCGTCGCCATGTCGCAGACGCAACTGGGCTTTCTCGGCGGCTTCGTCTCGCCCGGCGTCGTGATCGCCGTGCTGACCTTGCTGCTGGCCATCTGGCTGGCGCACGCCACGCCGTTCGGCCGCGCCGTGTATGCGATCGGCGGCAATGAGCAGTCGGCCCTGATGATGGGCTTGCCCGTGGGCCGCACCAAGGTCTTCATTTATGCCTTCAGCGGCTTTTGTGCTTCGCTCGGCGGCGTGCTGTTTTCGTTCTACATGCTGTCCGGCTATGGCTTGCATGCGCAAGGCACGGAACTGGACGCGATTGCCGCCGTCGTCATCGGCGGCACCCTGCTCAGCGGCGGCTACGGCTATGTGGCGGGCGCCCTGTCCGGCGTGCTGGTGCTGGGCACCATCCAGACCCTGATCGCCTTCGACGGCACGCTCAGTTCGTGGTGGACCAAGATCGTCATCGGCGGCCTGCTGTTCGTCTTTTGCGTCGTGCAAAGACTGATGGCCATGGGCCAGAAAAATACCAACGGGAGTTAATCTGATGTTCAAGCAACACACACGTGCCGCCATTGGCATGGCGGCGGTGCTCGCCTGTGCGGCATGCGGCGCCCAGGCGGCCAACCCCATCGTGAAAAATATCTACACGGGCGATCCGGCCGCGCTGGTCGACAATGGCAGGGTGTATCTGTACGTGGGTCACGATGAAGCGAGCGCCACGGATACGGATTACCGGATGAACGAATGGCGCGTGTATTCCTCGTGCGACATGGCGAACTGGACCGACCACGGCTCGCCCGTGCGCTTTTCCACTTTTGCCTGGGCCGGCAAGGATGCGTGGGCGGGCGACATCGTCAAGCGCGGCAGCAAATACTATTTCTATTCGACCGTCGACCATAAAACCATCCCCGGCAAGGCCATCGGCGTGGCCGTGTCCGACAGCCCGACGGGGCCGTTCGTCGACGCGCGCGGCAGCGCCCTGATCACGAATGACATGACGAAACAGACGGCGATCCCGTGGGACGACATCGACCCGGCCGTCTTCATCGATACGGATGGCCAGGCCTACATTTATTGGGGCAACACGGTCTTGAAATACGCCAAGCTCAAGGCCAACATGACGGAGCTCGACGGTCCGATATTGACCTTAGGCATGGATGCGTTTACGGAAGCGGCCTATATGCACAAGCATGCGGGCACGTATTACCTGTCGTACTCGCGTAACTTCCCGGAAGAAACGGCATATTCGACGGGACCCACGCCCACGGGGCCGTGGCATTTCCGTGGCGCCATCATGGACAAGAATGCCGTCGTGAAAACCATCCACCAGGCCATCATCGAGTTCAACGGCAAGTCCTACATCTTCTATCACAACGACAAGTTGCCCGGCGGCGGCGAATACCGGCGCTCCGTGGCCGTGGAAGAGCTGAAATACAAGCCGGACGGCACGATCGAATTCATCCAGCAAACGGCTGGCCCGGCCGCCAACCCGAGCGCCGCCTGCAAGGCATCGTGACCGCTCGTTGACGACGCTCAAAAAGGAGACACACCGATATCAATAAGATCGATATCAGTGAGAAACTGATATCGATCATGATATGATTTATTCATGGATACCCTCAACCCCAACTGGTTCTTGCGAGCCCGCCTGAAGACGCGGCAATTGCTGCTGTTGATCGCCCTTGACGAGCAGCGCAACATCCATCGCGCGGCGGAAGAATTGCACATGACGCAGCCGGCCGCGTCCAAGCAAATCAAGGATCTGGAAGAGATGCTGGACGTGCGCCTGTTCGACAGGTTGCCGCGCGGCATGGAGCCGACCATCTACGGCGAAACGATGATACGCCACGCGCGCATGGCCCTGACGAGTCTATCCTTGGCGCATGACGACATCGTCGCCCTGAAGTCAGGCCTGACGGGCCAGGTGGAAGTGGGCGTCATCATGACGCCGGCCATGGCCTTGCTGCCGCGCGCGATTGCCCGCATCAAGCAGCAGGCGCCGCTGATGCGCATCGGCGTGCACCTGGAGCACAGCAATACCCTGATGGACATGCTGCAGCACGGTACCCTGGATTTCATGATCGGGCGCATCCTGGAAAAGGAAAGCAGCGCCGGCCTCATCTATGAAGAATTGACGGAAGAGCCGGCCAGCGCCGTGGCGCGCAATGGCCATCCGCTGCTGTCGCGCAAGAATCTGCAATTGAAGGACCTGGCGGCCCAGCCGTGGATATTGCCGCCGCAAGGCAGCATCCTGCGCCACCGTTTCGACATGATGTTCCGCCGCGCCAGCCTGGAGCCGCCCGTCGACGTGGTCGACACGACCGCCTTGCTCTTGATCACGTCATTGCTGCAGCAGACGGATTCCCTGCACGTGATGCCGACGGAAGTCGCCCATTACTATGAATCGCTGAACGTGCTGAGCATTTTGCCCATCGAGCTACCGTGCAAGATGGATGCCTTCGGCATCATCCGCCAGCAGGATCATTTGCTGTCGCCGGGGGCGGATATGTTGTTGAAAGCGGTACGGGCGACGGCCGCCGACATGTATTGACCCGAGGCGGTGGTTGTGTCGGATTACGCGTTCCGCTAATCCGACCTACGCATGGTCCGGTGACTGGTAGGTCGGATTAGCCCGCAGGGCGTAATCCGACAATTGCCCGTTACGCCTAATCCGGCACCTCAAAGAAAAACAGCTGCACCAACCGTCCATTTTCCGGCGTGTCGCCAAACACATTGCTGATCGAGTGAAAGTAGTGGCCCTTGTACACGATCAACCGGTTGTGGCGCATCGGCACTTCCAGCAGCGCTTGCCAACTGTCGCGCTGTTCCTGTAAGTCGTTGAATTTCTGTACTTTACTGTTCGGCAGCCAGCGTTTCTGGAAATCCTTGAAGCTGGCGTAGCCACCCGCCTTGACGTCCGCCTCGGGCAATCGCCGGTACCAGCCGCTGGGCTGGTGGCGCCAGAACGTGGTGCCGCCCTGGCACTGTTCGGGCGGGTTCAGATACAGCACGCCCGCATAGAAATTGAAATTGTTGCCCGTCTCGTTGTCCACGTGGATATCCGTGCGCGCCATCGCGTCCGCATAGCTGAGGCGATACGAGCCATTGTCGGGCGAAATGAAACGGATGGGGCGGCCCAGCGCCGTGGCGATGCGCTCCATGATGGCTTGACTGGGCTGGCCCGCCGTCTGGCTGCCCGGATAATTCTGTCCCGCATAGCGCTGCTGCTCGAACGGTAGCTTGAGCGCCTGGGCGCGCCAGGCGTCCGGGTCGGGCAGGAAATCGTCGAGGATGTGCAGGTCGGTTTCACGGATAAAATCGTGCAGGGTGTCCGCGACATTGAGCTGCGTCAATGTTTCTGCCTGTTCCGCTTGCGGACTGGCAAAGCCGATGCAGCACGTTTGCGCCAGCGCCGGATGCAGCGCCAGGGCTTGCGCATAGCGGGCCAAGGCCAGTTCCTGCTGTCCCGTGCGGTAATACAGCTCGGCCAGGCCTTGCAGGGTTTGCCAGCGCTGGGGGCGCAGGGCGTGGGCACGTTCCAGTTCGGCGATGGTCTCCATCAGCTGCTGTTTCCCCATCAACAATTCCGCATGGCTGATGGCGAAATCGTGCTCGTGCGGCGCCAGCCGCGCCGCCGTGGCGTAGCTGGCCAGCGCCGCCTCGCTGTCCGTACCGCGCAGCACGTTGCCGAGGTTGTAGTGGAACAGGGCATTGTCGGGCTGTTGCTTGAGCGACAGTTTCAACAGGCCCAGGCCGATGGTGCCCTGGCCCAGCTCCAGCATCGCCAGGCCCTGGAAATGCTGCGCTTCGGCCAGGGCCGGGTCTTGTTTATAGGCAGCCTGGTAAGCGTTGATCGCTTCGATCAGCCTGCCTTGCTGCTGCAGTTGCCGGCCTTTGGCCAGCTGTTGTTCCGCCAGTGTCTGTTCGCCCACGTCAGTATCCCGATGCAATGTGGCGAACAGTGTAACCGAGCTCGTTCTACAGTGCCTGGCTGACAGGAATTTCCTGCCCGTTCAGCTTGATCGCCACCTTGACGATCTGGGCCTTGACCTGGTTGCTGGCCATGTCCGCTTCCTGGGCGTAGGCGTACACGATGATGGCGAAATCCTTGTAGCCGCTGCGCGCCGCCTCGATCTTGCGCGCCGCCTCCTGGTCCACCTTCAGCAGCGCGTAGCCGTCGCCGTTGGTAAATGCCAGCTTGTAGTCGCCGTTGTCGTACATGTAGTAATACGTGCCCGCTTCGGCGAACTTGGCGGGGAAGGCGGCCTTGTCCATCGCGTACGGCGACAGCGCGCCCTGGCCGTTGATCTGATAGCGCAGGTAGCGTTTCGTCTTGGCTTCATTGACCTTGGCGTCGATCTGCGGTTTCAGCGCGTCGAGCACTTCCTGCTTGCGGAAGGCGTCGTTGCTGCCCGCATATTCGCGCGAGATGCGCTGCGCCACGGCCGCGTAGTCGGGCGGCACGCCGGACAGGGCGATGTAGCTGTACATCAGCTGGTTGCCGCTGGTGATGTCGATATAGCTGGCGTTTGGCGTGGCAGCATCCGCTTGCGGCAGGCTGGCGGCCGCCGCTTTTACCTGGGCTTTGGCAGCCATGTCGGCGACATTCGCGGCGACGGGGGCGGAGGCGGCCGGTGTGGCGGTGTCGGTCTTGCCGCAGGCGGACAGGATCACGGCGATGGCGAGCAGGGCGGGCAGGGTACGGTTCATGATATTTCCTTTAGTGAATGTGTGAGGTGACTTAGCCGATGGTTTTACGTTTGTATTCGCCGATGCCGTAAGCGGCCAGGACAATGCTGGCCGCCAGCACCAGGTAAAAGCCGATGCCGAACGACAGTCCCTGCCACACTTGGCCCAGCATTTCGCTGGCCATCTGCTCGGCCATGCGGGCCGCGCGGCTGCCCATGATGCCGCCCATGGCGTTGCCCGCGTCGCTGACGGCGCCCTTGATCTTGATGAACAGCAAGCTGCTGTGGATGACGATGAACAGCAGCGGCGCGCACTTGCCCAGCGCCGCTTTCGGGTGGTTGCTGGCCATGGTGGCGCAGCAGGCGGCAATGGCCAGCAGGAAGAAGAATTGGGCCGAGGTAAAACCGCTGCCGCCATCGCGGGCAAAACTTTCCAGGCTGTCGGCGGACAGGCCCAGCAGCTGCCAATAGGTGCGCGAGACGGAGGCGAACAAACGGATGCCGATGGTGTTGAAGATGAAGGCGCCGGCGATCAGCACGCCCAGGCTGGCCAGCACCTGGATGCCGAGCGCCGAGACGGCCCGGCCCCACAGTTGCTGGCCCTTGTCGCGCGCCAGCTTGGCGGCGCCGGCCATGTCTTCCTGGGCCAGCTGCTGGGCGGGAATGGCCGTGACGGTGGCGAGGCCGCCGGCGTCGTCGAAGCGCACGTCGACGACGGCGTTGATGGCGGGCGCCGCGTCCGAGCGCCAGTGGGTGGCCACGTCGAAGGCATGCTGGATGCCGGCCACGCTGACGGAACCTTGTCCGCTTGCTTGGTAGGCGAGGATGCGGCCCCGTTGGCCGGTGGTAATGGTTGCTGCCGGGCTGGATGTGTGCATAAGATTTCCCTGGTCACTGTCATGCTGTATTGCATGTACCCACGGATAACGGGGGCAGTTCAGGGAAATCCAAAATTATTTGCAATTATTTTTTCGGTGGCTGTAATACGTCCTTGGCGGCGCCCTGATAATCCTTCATCAAGCCCATGAAAGCGTCCTGCAAATGGCGGGCCGCATCCTGCGGCGGCGCGCCCGTGCGCCGCGCCAGGTCGAATTTGTACGCATGGGCGGGGCTGTAGCCGGCTTGCGAGGCGGCGTCCAGCAGCACGCCCGCCCGTTTCAATGACGCCGGATCGCCCTTGACCATCAGCAATTCGGCCAGGTAGGTCTGGGCAATCGGGAAATCCTTGGCGGCCGCCTTTTCCAGCCATTGCATGCCCGCCTTCGGCTGTTTGATGCCCGCATCGCCGCCGCCGATGCCGTAGCCGAGCGCCGTCAGCGCCACCAGATCGCCGCCCCGTGCGCGCTTTTCCAGCTGCTGGCGGGGAAACGGCCGTGCCGCGATCTGCATGCGGATTTCATAGTTGATGTCTTGCAGCACATTGCCTGGCCACACCTTGGCGCCCGGTGCGGCCGGCTTTTCCACCGCTGGGGCCGGCGCCGGGACCGGTGTGCGCATGCCGCCCTGTCCTTGCGCGCCGGCCAGCACGCTGGCTGGAGGCTGGCTGACGCCTTTGCCGCTGCCCATGTTCAGCACGAGGCGCGCCGACGTTTCGCCAAATGACACGCGCGGTTTTTGCACGTCGTGCGTCATGGTGGCGACCCTGGCCGCCACTTGCGAGAACACGTCGCTCATCGGCAGACCCGGGGCGTCGAGCGCGTCGAGCAGGGCGCTCGTGTACGGGCTGTTGCGCGAATCGGGCGACCAGAAATCGCGCGCCAGGGCGCCGGGACCGGCAGAATAGGCGATCACCACGCCGCGTGGCGCTTGCGTGTCGGCAAAGCCGTGGCTGGCCGCATTGCCGCCGCCAGGGACCATCACGGCGCCCCCGCGCGTATATTCCTGGCGGCAAGCGTCGAGGATCAGCACAGCGCCGCGCGCGCCCGTGCGCTGCAGGTCGCCCGCCAGGCTGGACACGGACACGCCCTGCGCGGCGATGGCGGCAGCGCTGAGCGCATTCATGTTGGCGCCCAGCGGCAACACATAATTGGTTTCGCCCGCCTGTGCGCCGTGGCCCGCGTAAAACACGAGGGCGATATCGGCACCGCGCGCCTGCGTGGAAAACTCGGCCGAGGCCTTTTGCAGCTGTTGCGCATTGATGTCCGTGCGCAACAGCACTTCAAAGCCCAGGCGGCGCAGGCGCTCGGCCATGGCGCGCGCATCGTTCACGGGATTCAATAGCGGCTGCGGATAGGCCGCGTTGCCGATCACCAGGGCGATGCGCTTGCCGGGGGGCGCAGGCGCGGCGGCGTGCGCGACGTTGCTGAGCAGTAAAAAGAACAGGCTGAAAAACAGGGGAATCAAACGATGCATCGGCGTCTCGGGGATTGTCGTGAAAGTAACAAAAGTTAGCGATTTTTACTGTGATATGAGAAAATTGCCTAAATGCATTTTACCTTACTGACAAGTTTCTCTTGTCTGGCCAGCGCACGGTGTACATCGCCGCCGGCCAGTGGCGCGTGCCGCCCAACACACGATCGGACCGGCTTTGCAATCGGAACAATTTGAACGGATTCATGACTTCTGGACGCGCCGCCAGCGGCTGACACAAGGCGAACTGGGCGAGTTTTACCAGCGCGTCATTGCCGCGCTGACGCCGTGCCGCCCGCGCGAGACGGCCTCGCTCGGCGACTCGCTGGCCGACTTGCGCCACCAGTTCTTCATCGAAAAAGTCCTGCACGGCGACAGCGACGCCGCGCCCCACCACGTCGGCGCCTTGTTCCTGTACTTCAAGCGCTTCATCATCGACCAGCTGCGCAAACAGCGCGATGACGACGACGCCGATGCGCAGGAGGGCTGCGACTTGCAGGCGCCCGACGCCTATGCCGAACCGCTGCGCGACTACCAGCTCACCCCGCAGCAAGTGCGCGACGCGGCCGACCTGTTTATCGCCACCTTGCCCCGCGATTTGATCTTGCTGCTGCGCCATTGCGGCTGCGGCGGCATGCCCGTCAAAGAACTGGCCGAGCAGATCGCTTCCGCGCATTATCACGGCGGAAAATTAGGTCTCGTGCACCGTCAGAAGGGCGATCCCGCCAGCGCGGGACGGCAGATCGTCGAGCCGGCCCACCGCGCCACCTTGCTGGGCAGCTGGGTCTTGACCCTGCTCAAGCTGCGCGTGGGCGATGCGCTGACCGCGCGCGATATGCAGGCGGCGCAAATAGTTTTGGATATTCTGTGCGTGGCCGCGTTATCCCTGCACATGGACCCCGTGTCCACCCACCCGAACCCTGATGAAAGGCCACCGGCATGACTGCATTGACGCCCTCGCTGGCCATCGTTGCCGCGCGCCTGCCATCGCCGCCGACTTCCGCCGAGCTGCTGGACGCGGACGTGGCGGGTACTCCCCCCGACTGGCGCGGCATTGCCGTGCCGGAACACTTGATGGAACGCTTTGCGCGCCGCAGCGACGCGGCGCCCTTGGCCGGGCGGCCCATCGCGGGCGGACAAATCCACCTGCTGGCGCGTTGCCCCGGCTTTGGCGCCGTGCTGCTCGACGCCTGGGACAGCACGCGGCAGCGCTGGCGCGGCTGGCTCGTCACGCCGGACGCGGCGTATGCGGATGCCTGCGGCCTCGTGGTCGAGGAGCGCGACGCGCCCGCCGACCCCCGCGCGGGCCTGGTGCTGTGCGACATGCCCGTGACTGTGGCCGTGACGGACCTGGGCGCCTGCCTGGGCGTGTTCAGCCAGGAGCGCCTGCAGGCGGCGCGCTGGCTGGAGCTGCATGGCCGTTCCAATGGGGCCACGGCGGCGCCCGGCGTGATCGCCCGCGTGGCCTTGCCTGGCGACGGCTATGCGCTGACGGGCACGCCCCTGTCGAGCGAGCTGGGCAAGGATGGCCGCGTGGCCTACCGGCAATTGCTGCGCCAGGGCTTGCAGCAGTTGCAGATCGCTTCGGCCGATGCCGCCGCGCCACAGTTGACGCCAATCAAGGCGGCCAATGCCAGCCGCTGGCTGAAGATCGTCACGGCCGTGGCCGCCAGCGTGATGGTGGTGCAATCGGCCTGGCTGTTCCTGCCGAAAGATCAGGCTGTCGTCGGCAATGCCGAGTTCCGCAGCGGCAGTGGCAGCGGCGTCGAGACGGGTGTGCGCTTCCGCGTGCTGTTCCGCGCCGAGGCGACGGAGGCGGAGATCCGCACGTGGCTGCAGCGCGAGCAGCTGGAAATCGTCGCCGGGCCGGACACCCTGGGCGCCTTCACCGTGCTGTCGCGCAACCGCCAGAAAGTCTTGCCGCCGCCAGGCCCGGGCAATCCGCTGGCCGTCATCAATCCCTGAATCCTGAAATAAGAGAAAGTTATCGAGCATGACAACGTATAAGAGTTTTGCATCCGCGCACTGGCGCAAACTGGCTATGGGCGTGGCCGCCGGCATGCTGTTGACGGGCTGCGCCATGACGCCGAACGGCCGTGGCGGCGTGATGGTCGGCCTCGATACGGCCGAGCTGTTCGGTACGCCGCTGTCCACCTTCCGCCTGCGCGACGGCACGGAAGGGACCTTGCGCAAGGACCCGCAAGGCAAGTATTCGATCAAGCTGTCGCAGGCGTTTCGCGTCGTGCCGCTGGCCAACGCGATCACGGCCCGCGTGGCGCGCGTGGAAAACGTGGGCGAGCGCACCGTGGTGATCGTGGAAACCCAGGAGCGCGGCTGCGCCTACCGCTATGAAGTGCTGGCTTTCCAGGGCACGGACGTGCTGCAGTGGACGGTGGGCAATTGCAAGGACCGCCCCCGCGTGGAACTGGCGGCGGACGCGAAATCGCTGAATATCGACTTTCCCAACTACAACCGCCTGTCGCGCATGATCTACACGGACAACCGCCTGCTCAACGCCAGCGTGGCCGTGCCGCCCGGCGTCGATACGCGCGCCCAGCCGTTTGCCGACGACGGCTTGCGCGCTACCGGCCCCGCCATCGCCACCGTGCCTGGCAGCGGCAGCGACAGCGGCCGCGTGATTCCCGCGCCGCCGGCCCCGGCATCGGCCCCGGCCGCCGCGCCGAAAGCGGGCAGCCGCGCCAGCGCCAAGCCGCGCCGCCAGGAAACTCCGGCCAGGGCGGCGGCACCCGCCATCAGCGTGCCCGCCCCGCGCGGTGCCGCGCCGGCGGCCGCGCCGATGATCTTCCAGGCTGAAGAGATCAAGCCCGTCGTCATCGATCTGAGGAAATAAGATGGCCGCGAGTCTGCGCAGTCTGCAAATCCGGCAGACCTTGATCCTGATCTTCCTGACGATCATTTATTTGTGCTGCGAGCTGGGCTTCAATGCCCGTTTGCTCGACGTGGTGGGCGGCGACGTCAAGCCGCACGACGTGGAAGGCGTGGAATTCTATGGCCGCAGCCTGTCGGGCATCGCCGCCGCGCTGGTGGTACTGCAACTGATGTGGCGCCGCCGGCTGAAGAACAATGGCAGCGGCCCCAGCTGGAAAAAGATCATCTTCTGCTGCATCGCCACGGCCGCGGTCGTATTCGGCATTCTGAAGACGACGGTCACGGTGCTGGTGGAAACGCGCGATGCGCAATTTCGCCGCCTGGCCTTCAACACCACCCTGATGCAGCGCTCGCTGGTGGGCGGCAGCCTGCAATTGCAGGGCCTGGTCGACGATGCCACCCTGTTTGCCAAGCCCGAAGGCAAGGCTTTCCTCGCCCTGTTTCCGTTCCTGGCCGTGTCGGTGGGGCACCTCGACGAGCGCATGGAGCCGGCCAAGGAACAGTTGATCAATTTTAACGTCCGCAAGATCGCCGGCGGCGCGGCCGGCTACTACGACAAGTACCAGCAGGCGATCGGCGAAGTGCATGACAAGTGGAAATTGTATTCGGGTATTATTCCCGACGACGATGCGGGCTTGCGCCAGCAGCAGGAATCGGCGTGGAACGATTACCGCCAAAGCCTGTCGCGCCACGGCTGGCAGCCGCATTCCGTGCCGGCGCGGCGCAAGGCGGCCGTGGTCAACAATGTGCGCAAGAAGGTGCCCGTCTCGGCCAACTGGCACCCGGCCGACCAGCTATCGTTCCGCCTGGCCGTCAAGCGCCGCTATGCGTCGGAAGCGGCCGGCAAGGGCTTGACTATCAAGGGCGACCGCATTCCGCCCGGCCTGTCCTTCCCCGCCTTCGTCGCGCGCCCCGGCATCCAGGCCGTGCTGCGCGACGGGCCGGACGGCGGCGACGGCAGCGAAGCGAGCAAGGGCTTGCGGCTGCCCAAGGGCGCCGTGGTGCAGGACGCGTATGCGAGCCCGGCCGAGTTCAGCCGCCTGTTCGACCAGTTCGCCGCGCGCCAGACGGCGGAAAAGCTGGTGGAATACCGCGCCAGTCGCAGCGACTTCGAAGTGCATGGCAAGTATTATGCGGAGGGCAAGGAAGCGGCGCGCGCGGCCATCGTGCCGCCCGTGGCCCTGTTCTTTTCGCTCCTGGGCGCCATCGGCCACTTTTCGAAACTGCTGTACCTGATCGCCACCGTGGGCTTGCTGGTGCTGGCGGCGCGCCGGGGCGAGCAGGCGGGCGCCGATGGCCAGCTGAGCCGCCGTTCCGCGTGGATCGCCACGGGCGTGCTGGCCGGCGCTTTCCTGGGAACCTGGGGCATTTTTACCCTGTCGGACAATAATGTCACGAAGAGCGAGCTGTTCCGTCAGATGCTGGACTGGAACCGCCAGGCCGACGGCGACAGCACGCGCTGGCAAATCGCCGGCAAGGGCTTGCTGGCCAATATCACGCACGTCGTGGCGGTGGGGCAGGGCTACAGCTACCCCGTCAATGAAGCGATCCGCATCAATATTTTGCAGGGACTCGAATATGGTTATCACCCGGAAAAGAAATAAGGCGGCCGCCCTGGCCTTGCTGCTGTGCATGGCCAGCACGGCCGTCCAGGCCGACTGCCTGGGCATGAAGGTGCATGCCCACCGCGGCGCCGGCAATGCGCCGGAAAACTCGCTGAGCGCGCTGCGCAATACGTATTTCGGCACCTGGGACGGCGTCGAGACGGATTTGCAGCTGCTCGGTGACGGCAGCTGGGTGGTGCACCACGATCTGCTGACGGGCCGGGTCGTCGACACGGGATCGCCCCGCACCGTGAAACAATTGACGGCCGACGACTGGCGCGCCGCCAGCATGAAGAACCGCGGCGTGGCCACGCCGGAAACGCCGCCGTTCGTCAGCGATGTGGCCGACCTGGCCACCGCGTTCCCGGCCAAGACCCTGAATGCGGAAATCAAGGATGTCGTGCCGTCGTGCGCGCCCATCAATACGCTGGTGGCGCAGTTGCGCGCCAACATCAAGCATGGCAACTGGTTTTTGACCTCGGGCGTGCCGAACAACCTCGCTTGCGCGCGCCGCGCCGATCCGCACGGTTACCTCGGTCTGCTCGTGTTTGATGCGCGCAATGCGCAGGCGGCCGGAGCCAACCGGGTCAGCCGCTATATCGCGAAAAATGCCCGTCCGCCCAAGCTGGACAAGCCCTGGCTGCAGCGCGTGCAGCAGCAGATCGGCATGCCGACGGGCGTGCACGTGGACGCGCGCAGCCTCGACGCCAATCCGAATTTGCTGGCCGATGCGGCCAGTCTGAACATGCCCGTCTTCGTGTACGCCGTCGACGGCGACTCGGCCCTGGCCGCGTCCCTGCTGCGCGCCCAGCAGCGCAGCCACCGCTGGCCCAGCGGCGTCATCCTTGACGGCAATCCCGAGACGTTTTGCGCGATGATGAAGTAATCGCTTTGATTGACCGGGAGACCCTGCCATGACCCTGACACAGACCGCACAGACCGACCCTGCCGCCGCCCTTGCCCGCAGCGCCATCGGCGCCATGTTCTTTTCCCTGTTTGGCGGCCTGTGGGTTGCCGCCTGGTGCGTGCAGACGTATGGCGCGCATCCCTTAAGCTTGCTGCCCATTGCCGCCATCACCGTCCTGCTGTTCATGCTGGCGTGGCGCCAGTTCAGCCGTCACCGGGCAGCGCATGCGGCGGCGGAACAGACGCCGGAAGCGAAGCGCGCGGGCCGGCTGTTCAATATCGTGAACGCGGGGCAATGGATCGCCATCTTCATCGTCGGCAATGTCCTGAAAAACTTGGGCTTGCAGGCGTGGTTCATCCCCGCCGTGATCCTGATCGTGGGCCTGCATTTCTTTCCGCTGGCCTGGCTGTTCAAGGCGCGCCGCCATGTGGCCATCGGCATGGCCTTGTGCGTGTGGGCCATCGGCTATCCGTTCACCGTGCGCCATGGCCCCATCCATCCCGTCGGCTGCCTCGGTGCCGGCCTGATCCTGTGGGTGGCGGCCCTGTCCGCCGTGCGCGCCGGTTTTGCCGTGCAGCAGAACACCTTCCAAGCCCAGAAGTAGCTGCGTCAGACGGCCCGCGCAGGGCCGTTTTTATCCCCGTTCGGTCTCCGTTTTTTCTCTTTTCCTGCCTGTTTTTTGCGCATTGCAGCATCGATAATGTTTGCATCGCGCGCGTGACTGGCCTATAAATGTAATCGATTACATTTATATGAAAAGCCCCATGCCGCCAGCCGTCCCGTCTTCCCTGCCGACCGAAACCGTCTCCATCAGCGCCGTCGCCGCACATGCGGGCGTGTCGGTGGCCACCGTCTCGCGCGTGATGAACGAGCAGGCAGGCGTGCGGGCGCCCACGCGCGACAAGGTGCTCGCGTCCGTGGCCGCGCTCGGCTACCGCATGAACCACCTGGCGCGCAGCCTGCGCACGGCCGAGAGCCGCATGCTGCTCACCATGGTGCCCGACGTGGGCAACCCCTTCTATGCGCAGATCGTGCGCGGCATCGATACGGTGGCGCGCGAGCACGGCTACTTTGTATTGCTGTGCGACACGGGTGCCGATGCGGGCCGCGAGCGCTCCTACTTCGACTTGCTGCGCATGCACCGCGCCGACGGCGCCATCTGCCTCGATCCGGACACGGTGCAGCATGCGCTGTCGCATGAATCCGTCAGCCTGCCGTGGGTGGCCTGCTGCGAATTCGACCCCGGCGTGGCCGTGCCCTATGTCGGCATCGACAACCACCGGGCAGCGTCGGATGCCGTCGCGCATCTGCTGTCGCGCGGCCATACGCGCATCGGCCTGATCAATTCTGACGAACGCTATCTGTACGCGCGGCAACGCCAGCAAGGCTATCTGGACACCCTGGCGGCGGCCGGCTTGCCCGTGCAGCCGCAGTGGGTGCACACGGTGCAAAGCCTCGACTATGAAGCGGGCACGGCCGCCACCCTGCGCATGATGGCGGGACCCGATGCGCCGACGGCCATCTTCGCCGTCTCCGATACCCTGGCCATCGGCGTGCTGAGCGCGCTGCGCCAGCTGAAAAAACGCGTGCCCGAAGACGTGGCCGTCATCGGCTTCGATGATATCGCCATCGCCGCGCAGATCGACCCGGGTTTGACCACCATCGCGCAGCCGATGCGCGAACTGGGCGAGACGGCGGCGCGCCTGCTGCTGCAGCGCTTGGCGGACCCGGCAGCCAGCGTGCCGGGCGTGTTGCTGGAACATAACTTGGTCTTGCGAGGGAGTGCATAGTGAGCGTTGCCGTCGGTTTCGAGGGGGTGTGCAAGGATTTCGGCCCCGTGCGCGTCTTGCATGGCGTCAGTTTTACCCTGGCGCCGGGACGCGTGTATGGCTTGCTGGGTGAAAATGGCGCCGGCAAGTCGACCCTGATGAAAATCCTCGCCGGCTACGAGAGCGTGAGCGAAGGCCAGCTGCTGATCGATGGCCAGCCCCGGCGCTTCGCCAGTTCGCGCGCGGCGGAGAGCGCCGGCATCGTGCTGATCCACCAGGAATTCAACCTGGCCGAGCACCTGACGGTGGCGCAAAACATGTTTTTAGGCCACGAAAAGACGCGCGGCTGGCTGCTGGACGAGGCGGCCATGCGCGAAGAAGCGTCGCGCTATCTGAAACAGGTGGGGCTGGACGTCTCGCCCGACACCAAAATACGCGACCTGATCGTCGCCGAGAAACAGCTGGTGGAAATCGCCAAGGCCCTGTCGCGCCGCGCCCGCTTTTTGATCATGGACGAGCCGACGGCCACCCTGACGTCGTCGGAAACCCAGCGCCTGTTCGCCGTGATGGCGCAGCTGAAGGCGGACGGCGTCACCATCCTCTACATTTCCCACAAGCTCGACGAAGTGGAGCGCAACACGGACGAAGTCATCGTCATGCGCGACGGGCGTTTCGTCACGCGCGAGCCGACGGCCAGCCTCACGCGTCAGCAGATGGCGAACCTGATGGTGGGGCGCGAATTGTCCGACATGTTCCCCGCGAAAGTGGCGCTGGCGCCCGATGCCCCGATCCTGCTGAAGGTCGATGGCTTGAGCGTGCCCGGCTGGGCGAAAGCGCTGTCGTTCGAGGTGCGCGCCGGTGAAGTGCTGGGCTTTGCGGGCCTGGTGGGCGCGGGGCGCACGGAATCGTTCGAGGCCTTGCTGGGCTTGCGTCCGCGCAGCGCGGGGTTGATCCATCTCAATGGCCAAGCTATGGATATCCGCACGCCCAGGCAAGCGATGCAGCACGGCATGACGTATCTGAGCGAAGACCGCAAGGGAAAAGGACTGCACGTAAACCTGGGCTTGCGGGAAAACCTCACCATGATGACGATGGAGCGCTATGCGCGGCCGTGGCTGGACTTGAAAGCGGAAAAGGCGGCGCTGGCCAGGGCGGTTGACGATTTCAATATCCGCACGGGCGACCTGGACAGTCGCGCGCGCATGCTGTCGGGCGGCAACCAGCAAAAGCTGGCGCTGGCGAAATACCTGCATTCGGACCCCCGCGTCGTCGTGCTCGATGAACCGAGCCGCGGCGTGGATGTGGGCGCCAAGCGCGATATTTACTTTCTGATCCACCGCCTGGCTGCCGAAGGGCGCGCCGTGATCGTGATTTCATCGGAATTGATCGAATTGATCGGCCTGTGCCACCGGGTCGCCGTGATGCGCGCCGGCACCCTGCAAGCCACCCTGTCTGCTGACCACCTGACCGAAGAGGAGTTGATTGCCCATGCAACCGGCACGCACTGACACCACCGTATCCCCGCTTGCCACCGCCGTTGCCCGCTTTGGCGCGCGCATCAAGGGTTTCGGCCCCGTGCTGGGCTTGTTAGCTCTGTGCATCGCGGGCACTTTGCTCAATGGCGACTTCGCCACCCTCGATAACCTGATGAACGTGCTCACGCGCACGGCGTTTATTGGCATCATCGCCGTGGGCATGACGTTCGTGATTATCTCCGGCGGCATCGATCTGTCGGTCGGCTCCATGGCGGCCTTGATCGCCGGCTGCATGATCTATTTCATGAATGCGCTGGCGCAAGGCGCGGGCGGTGACCTGGCGCCGATCACCATGCTGGTGCTGGGCATCGCCATGGCATTGATCCTCGGTGCCGGCTTCGGCCTGATGCACGGCTTGTTGATCAGCAAGGGCAATATCGAACCGTTCATCGTCACCCTGGGCACGCTTGGCATCTTCCGCGCCGTCTTGACGTATCTGGCCGACGGCGGCGCGCTGACCCTGGACGCCACGCTGTCCGAGCTGTACAGCCCCGTCTATTACACGAGCGTGCTTGGCGCGCCGATCCCGATCTGGATTTTCCTGTTCGTCGCCGCCGCCGGCGCCATCATCCTCAACCGCACGACGTTCGGCCGCCACGTGCAGGCGATTGGTTCCAACGAGCAAGTGGCGCGTTATGCGGCCATCAACGTCGACAAGGTGAAAATCGCCACCTACATGCTGCTGGGCGTCTGCGTGGGCATCGCCACGGTGCTGTATGTGCCGCGCCTGGGCTCGGCCACGCCGACGACGGGTTTGCTGTGGGAACTCGAAGCGATCGCCGCCGTCGTCGTCGGCGGCACGGCCCTGAAAGGGGGAGAAGGGCGCATCGTCGGCACCGTGATCGGCGCCATCCTGCTCTCCGTGATCAGCAATATCCTGAATTTGACCAGCATCATCAGTGTCTACCTGAATGCCGCAGTGCAAGGCGTGGTGATCATCGCCGTCGCCTTCCTGCAGCGAGGCCGCAAATAAAACAAGAGCGGCGTTCTGAAAGGGCGGCCAACGGGCGCCCACAACCTTGGAGGAGAGCAGCATGAAGAGCTTTATACGGGTAGCAGGAATGGCAGTGCTGGTGATGCAGGCGTGGGCGCTGCCGATGGGGCCGGCGCAAGCGGCTGACAAGCTGGTCGTCGGCGTGGCCATTCCCACGGCCACGCACAGTTTTACCTCGGGCATCGTCTGGTGGGCCAACCAGGCCAAGGCGGAGCTGGAAAAGGCCCATCCGGGGCTGAAAATCATCGTCAAGACGGCCACCACGGCGCCCGAACAGGCGAACCAGTTGCAGGATATGTTGACGGTGAATAAGATCAACACCCTGGTGATCTTTCCCATCGAATCGGCCTCGCTGACGCAGCCCGTGGCGCAGGTGAAAAACAAGGGCGTGTACGTGACGGTGGTGGACCGTGGCTTGACGAACACGCAGTCGCAGGATGCGTACATCGCGGGCGACAACACGGCGTTCGGCAAGCTGCCAGCCGAATACCTGGCGAAAAGTCTGAATGGCAAGGGCAATATCGTCGTGCTGCGCGGCATGCCGACCACCCTGGACAACGAGCGCTTTGACGCGTTTTCTGCCGTGATGAAGGGCCATCCCGAGATCAAGGTGCTCGACGCCAAGTATGGCAACTGGAACCGCGACGATGCCTTCAAGGTCATGCAGGATTACCTGACCCGCTTCAAGCACATCGACGCCGTCTGGGCCGCCGATGACGACATGGCCATCGGCGTGCAGAAAGCCATCGCGCAAGCCAAGCGCACGGACATCAAGCAGGTGTTCGGCGGTGCCGGCGCGAAGGGCGCCGTGAAAAAGATCATGGACGGTTCCGACCCGCTGATCGTGGCCGACGTGTCCTACTCGCCGAAGTTCATGTACGACGCCATCAAGCTGACGACGGAAGCGCGCCTGAAAGGTGATAAATTGCCGGCCAACACGATCATCCCCTCGGTGCTGATCACGCGCGAGAACGCCAAGCAGTTTTACTTTCCGAACTCGCCTTTTTAAATTCTGGGGCCAGACCCCCTCGCACGCCAGCAATGACCTTTGCGTTAGCGGCATTGAGGGTCTGACCCCGGCTTTCTCCAACAGGACATTGACATGAAAACCATCCAGGGCCCGGCCATCTTCCTGGCCCAGTTTCTCGGCGACGAGCCGCCGTTCGACTCGCTCGAGCACTTGGCGCAATGGGCGGCCGGCCTGGGCTACAAGGGCTTGCAGCTGCCGACGGCGCCGCGTTTGTTCGACCTGGAGCAGGCGGCTGTCAGCCAGCAGTACTGCGACGACGTGGTCGCCCTGCTGGCGCGCCATGGCTTGCAGGTGACGGAATTGTCGACGCACTTGCAGGGCCAGCTGATCGCCGTGCATCCGGCCTACGACGCGCTGTTCGACGGCTTTGCGCCAGAACAAGTACGCGGTGATCCTGCCGCGCGCACGGCCTGGGCCACGCAGCAACTGCTGTGGGCTGCCACCGCCTCGCAACGCCTGGGCCTCAAGGCGCACGTGACGTTTTCCGGCGCACTGGCCTGGCCGTATCTGTACCCGTGGCCGCAGCGCCCGGCCGGACTGGTGGAAACGGCATTTGCCGAGCTGGCGAAACGCTGGTTGCCCATCCTCGATGCGTTCGACGCGGCCGGCGTGGACCTTTGCTATGAATTGCATCCGGGCGAGGACTTGCACGACGGCGTGACGTTCGAGCGTTTCCTGGCCGCCGTCCACGACCACCCGCGCGCATCGATTCTGTACGACCCCAGTCACTTCGTGCTGCAGCAGCTCGATTACCTGGCGTTCATTGATATTTATCATGCGCGCATCAAGGCCTTCCACGTCAAGGACGCGGAGTTCCGGCCCAACGGGCGCCAGGGCGTGTATGGCGGCTATGGCGACTGGCAGGACCGGGCCGGACGCTTCCGCTCGCTCGGTGACGGGCAGATCGACTTCAAGGCGATTTTCTCGAAGATGGCGCAGTATGACTTCCCCGGCTGGGCCGTGCTGGAATGGGAATGCTGTCTGAAACACCCGGAAGATGGCGCGGCAGAGGGCGCACGTTTCATCCGTGACCACATCATCCACGTGGCCGAACATGCGTTCGACGATTTCGCGGGCAGCGCCGTAGACCAGGGCCAGATCAACCATTTGTTGGGATTGAAATAGGGAGACGACATGCAGCGACGCTTACGGCTGGGCATGGTAGGGGGCGGGCAGGGCGCATTCATCGGCGCCGTGCACCGCATCGCGGCGCGCATCGACGACCAGTACGAACTGGTGGCGGGCGCCCTGTCGTCCGACCCGCAGCGCGCGCGCGATAGCGGCGCGGCGCTGCACCTGGCGCCCGACCGTTGCTACAGCGATTACCGCGCCATGGCGCAGGCCGAAAGCCTGCGGCCCGACGGCATCGAGGCCGTGGCCATCGTCACGCCGAACCATTTGCACGCGCCCGTCGCCACGGCGTTCCTGGAAGCGGGCATCCACGTGATCTGCGACAAGCCGCTGGGCATCTCTCTGGCGGAAGGCCAGGCGCTGGCGGCGCTGGCCAGGCAGAAAAATCTGCTGTTTGCGCTCACGCATACCTACAGCGGCTACCCGCTCTTGCGCCATGCGAAAGCCATGGTCGAGGCGGGTGACATCGGCGAATTGCGCCTCGTGCAAGTCGAATATTCACAGGACTGGCTGGCCGACGCCATCGCGGCGGGCGGCATGAATGAAGGCAACTGGCATAACGACCCGCAGAAGGCCGGCCCGGGCGGCACCCTGCTCGACGTGGGCTTGCACGCGTATCACCTGGCGCAGTTCGTCAGCGGCTTGACGCCGCACGCCGTGCTGGCGGAACTGTCGACTTTTGTTCCGCACCGCACCCTGGACGACCACGTGCAGGTGATGCTGCGCTATGCCAACGGAGCCAAAGGTACCTTGTGGGCCAGCCAGGTGGCGACCGGTTGCGAAAACACGGTGCGATTGCGCCTGTTCGGCAGCAAGGCGCAGCTGGACTTTGACCAGGAACAGCCGAACGCGTTATGGTTCACGCCGCAGGGCGGCAACCGCCAGCTGCTGCGTCCGGGCCGGGTCGACAGCGCCGCCGCGCGCCACGCCACGCGCGTGCCGGCCGGCCATCCGGAAGGGTATCTGGAAGCGTTCGCCCAGCTGTACCTCGATGCTGCCTTGGCCATTCGCGCCCTGCAGGCGGAGACGCCGATACCGGAAGCGGCGCGCTGGCTGCCGACGGTGGCCGATGGCGTGGCGGGCCTGGCCTTTGCCGAGGCCGTGCTGCGCAGCCATGCGCAGGGCGCTACCTGGACCACCCTGGCGGACTGTTAAACTGGGCGCATGAGCGCGCTCCCCTTTACCACCACCACGTTTACCGTCACCATCGTCCCGCAAGGCTGGCAATTCCCGGCCGAGGCGGGCACCACCGTGCTGGCCGCCGCCGAGCTGGCCGGCATCCGCCTGCTCAGTTCCTGCCGCAACGGCACGTGCCGCACGTGCATTTGTCACATGCCCGAAGGAAAGATCCGCTACACGGTGGACTGGCCCGGCATCAGCCCCGATGAACGGCTCGACGGCTACATCCTGCCCTGCGTGGCCGTGGCCGAAAGCGATATCACCATCCAGGCGCGCGCCGTGCGCAAGTAAAGCGTTGTTGTGAGTATCTGTTAGATTTTAACAATGTTTCTCATGCTATAACATTCAGTCCAGGTTTCCAGCACACCTCCATTGGGGAGGAAATGAAACCTCAACATGGACATTGCATGCGCACATTATTCCCTTCGTTGCGGCAGGCCGCCGCATTGGCGTTGGCTATCATGACTACCTTGTCCGCCTGTGGCGGCGGTTCCGGCAGCGCCGTTGGCGTGCCGCCTGGCTTGCAGGAAAAACCCGGCATGACGCTGGCGGAGGTGAGCGGCAGCTGCACGGCCCAGCCTGGCGCCACCTGCGATGATATTCGCGTGACAGTGCGCCTGGCCGATGGCGTGAGCGATGCGCGTCCCCAGCCGCAGGAAAAACCCGCCAGCGGCACGGCGCTCGTGCTGCAGGTGGCCGACCGCCAGAAGCAGGCCGATGGCAGCTGGCGGCTGACGTTCAAAACGGTGCCTGGCCTGCTTCCCGGCGAGTACACGGGCAAGATCGAGCTGTCCTTGCCCGCCACGGTAGGCCTGTACAAGACGGAAAGCATGGATTACAAGGTCATTGTCGCGCCGCTCGCCGGCAGCATGGGCGCCTTGCAAGCCCTGCCCGGCGTGGACGACTGGGAAGGCGTGAATGGCAATGCCGCGCATACGGGCCTGGTGCCGGCCACCTTCGACAGCCGCCGCTTCACGCGCCGCTGGACCTGGCTGGGCGCGAGCTCCCCGCGCGCGGTCGTCGGCAGTCCCGTGGTGACGGCCAACGGCCTCGTGTATGTCAGCCAGCAGTCCGCCGCGCCGGCGGACGGCAGCAGCAAATATGTGACCACATCGACGGTGACGGCGCTCAGCGAGAGCGACAGCCAGGCGCGCTGGACGCAGTCGCTCACGTCGGACGGTTACCTGGGCGCGCCGGCCGTGTCGGGCGGCAAGCTGGCCATGGCGGGCAGCGATACCGTGTATGTCTTTGACGCGCTTGCTGGTGGCGCGCCGCTCGGCGTGCGTCCGCCGAATACGAATGGCGCACTGCTGGGTGTTTCCCTGGCGACGGCGCCCACCTTTTTGGACGGCAATGTCTACCTGGGCGGGAATAACGACGTGAGTGCCATCGGTGCGGCGACGGGCCAGACACGCTGGTCTGCCAGCCTGGGCTTGTCCAAGCTGGGCAATGTTGATGAGTGGACACCCGCCGTCAATGCGAGCACGGTGTACAGCCATGCGGCAGGGACATTGACGGCGTTCAATATCGCCGATGGCACGACGCGCTTCAGCGTGGCGGTGCCGGGCCAGGTGCTGGGCGGCTTGAACAAGAGCAGCCTGCGCCAGGCGCCCGTGCTGGCCGAGGCGGGCCGCGTGCTGGTGCTCAATCAGCGACCGCTGGCCGGCGAGGCGGCAGATAACAGCTTGAGTCTGGTTGACGTGGATAGCCGCGCCGTGCGCTGGACGGTGCAGGGGCAGTTCAGCACGCAGCCAGTGGTGGCGCGGGGCGTCGTGTACGTGGGCAACCAGGCCGGTCAGGCGCTCGAAGCACGCCAGCTCGCCGACGGTGCGCTCCTATGGCGCTGGCCCCTGGATACGGCCCTTGATGGGTATTTTGGCGGCGATCTGATCGTCACCGGCAATCTGCTGTTTGTTGGCGGGCGCAACAATACCTATGCGATCGACCTGGCCAGCCGCAAGACCGTCTGGACCTACCGCATGGGCGGCAGCCTGGCGCTGTCGCGGCATGGCGTGCTGTACATCCGCCAAGGCACGGATTTACCTGGCAGCAGCATGGTGTTGACCGCCATCAACCTGCAATAGCGGCTTGCCGCGCCGTAGTCAGGGCTTGCCCGGGTTCTTCAAACGCTGCAGCAGCGCTTCCACGCCGTCGCTGACGGGCAAGCCGTGGCGGCGCAGCAACTGCACGTGCAATACGAGGTTTTCCAGAACCAGCTTGGCCGCCACGGCCAGCAGGGCCAGGTTGCGGTCTTCCGGGCTGAAACTTTCCATGGCGTCGGCCATCTCGCACAGGTGGTTGGCGATCAGTCCGCGCAATTCCTGCTCGTTGAAGGGCAGGTCGGCAAAATCGATGGGATCGGCCACTTCCACTTCCTGCATCAGCACCGCTAGTTCTTCCGGGGTAATCGTCATGCCTGGCCTCCTTGTGTGCTTGCCGCTATTTTAGCGGTATCGCCGTTGCATCGTCGGCGAATCGGACTAGAATGAGTCCAGGCCGATGACGTCGAAGGCAGCATGGCGCAATTGCATTTTACCCAACAACTGGCACGCTTCCTGAACGTCCCCTCGGTGGACGTGTCCGCGCCACGCCTGCGTGCCGCCTTGGACAGCGTCTTTGCCCAGCAGCCGCGCCTGCGCGGCTACGTGCTCGACGAACAGGGCGCGTTGCGTCCCAATGTGGTGATCTTCATCGACGGCGTGCGCTGCCGCGAGCGCAGCGTGCTGGACGACGCCTTGCGGCCCGACAGCCAAGTTTATATCTTGCAGGCACTTTCCGGAGGTTAATCATGGGACCAGGCATGGCGCAGCGCGCGTATCTCGGCACCCGCAAGGGGCTGTTCCGGTTCGATGTCGATGCGGCCGGCGCCTGGCAGCTGGCGCTGGTGCAGTTTGCCGGCGATCCCGTTTCCATGCTGCTGCACGATGGCCGCGACGGCACCGTGTACGCAGCCCTGAACCTGGGCCACTTCGGCGCCAAGCTGCACCGCCTCGACGCGGGCGCCGGCGCGTGGCATGAAGTCGCCGTGCCCGCCTATCCCGCCAAGCCCGAGGGCAGCAGCGATACGGTGGACTGGACGGTGCGGCAGATCTGGTCGCTGGCGGCCGGCGGCGCGGACCAGCCCGGCGTACTGTGGGCAGGGACTTTACCTGGCGGCCTGTTCCGTTCCAGCGACCGCGGCGACAGCTGGCAGCTGGTGGAAGCGTTGTGGAACGTGCCGCAGCGGGCGCAGTGGTTTGGCGGCGGCTACGACGTGCCCGGCATCCACAGCATCTGCGTCGACCCGCGCGACAGCAATACCGTGCTGGTCGGCGTGTCCTGCGGCGGTGTGTGGCAAACGGCTGATGGCGGCGCCAGCTGGGCCTTGAGCGCGACGGGCATGCGCGCCGACTACATGCCGCCCGAACTCGATGAAAACGAGGCCGTGCAAGACCCGCACCGCATCGTGCGCAGCGCCGGCACGCCGGACGCGTTGTGGTGCCAGCACCATAACGGTATCTGGCGCTCGCTTGACGCGGGCTGGCACTGGCAGGAAGTGACGACGGCGCCGCTGTCGCATTTCGGCTTTGCCGTGGCCGTGCATCCGCGCGATGGCGACACGGCCTGGTTCGTGCCGGCGCAGGCGGACGTGCTGCGCATACCCATCGATGGCGCGCTGGCCGTGACGCGCACGCGCGACGGCGGGAAAACGTTTGAAGTGTTGCGCGCGGGATTGCCGCAGCAGCATTGCTACGACCTCATCTACCGCCACGGGCTGGCGCTGGCCGACGACGGGCGCAGTTTATTGATGGCGTCGACGACGGGCGGCGCCTGGTATTCGGGCGACGAGGGCGAACATTGGCAGACGCTGTCTGCCCACTTGCCGCCCGTTTATGCCGTCTGTTTTGCCACGCCGTAATAGCACAGGAAGATATCGACGGCCAGTGCCGTCACTTCGCGCTGGCGTGCCGGGCTCAGCAGCGGTTCACCGAGGGTGATCTGTGGCCAGAAGGCAAAGGTCTTCAATGGAGCCATCAGCAGGTGTCCCACTTCCAGCGTCTCGCCCGCCTTGATGCGTCCGTCTTGCTGCGCCGCGCGGATCCAGATATTCAGGCCCGTTTCCTTTTCATTCAGGCGCGCCACCATCGCTTGCGCGCGCTCGGGCGAGTGGATGGTTTCGCCAAAGATCACGCGCGCCAGGTCGATGAAGGCCGGATCGCACAGCAAGGCCATCTTCTGCTCGACCAGGGCCAGCACTTGCGGGCGCAGCGGCTGGTCGGCCACATAGGGCACGGCAGGCTGGGCCATGCTGCTTTCCCACATGCGCTGCAGGATTTCCGCGAACAGCTCGTCCTTGCTGGGGAAATGGTTGTACACGGTGCGCTTGGACACGGCGGCCGTGGCGGCGATCTTGTCCATGCTGGTCGCATCGAAACCGTGCTCGCGGAACTCGGCGATGGCGGCATCGACGATGGCGACGCGCTTGCGGTCGGTGAGGCGTTGCGGTGCGGCCATGGCTGAAAATCTCCTTTGAAAACAATATTTTACACCTCCTGGTTTACTTTGCCAGAAATAGGAACTACACTGTGTAGTGTAATTTAATCCTTGTATTTTATTGACCGGGCTGCATATGTACCGCATCTTATTCTTGGGAGTTCTGATCATCATGAGTTCTTGCACCTTGCGCGCCGCGCCCGTCGCGCCGACCGAATCACCGCAACGCCTCGAAGGCAAGTTCCGCAATCCCGTGCAAATGCACAAGCTGGGCACGGCGGCAACGCTCAAGCTGATGTGGACATTTCTCTTTGATAAGCCCGACAGCACGGTACCGGCTGCGGCTGTGCCCGTGCAAGCCCTGACCCGGGCGCAACTGCTGGCCGCGCCGGACAATAGCCTGTTTCGCCTCGGCCATTCGACCCTGTTGCTGAAACTGAATAACGAATTCTTCCTTACCGACCCCGTGTTTTCCGAGCGCGCCTCACCGGTGCAGTGGGCGGGACCCAAACGTTTCCACCAGCCGCCCATCAGCATCGCCGACTTGCCGCCGATCAAGGCCATCATCCTGTCGCATAACCATTACGACCACCTCGACCATGCCGCCGTGCTGCAACTGGCCGCCAAGACCGAACACTTCGTCGCGCCGCTGGGCGTGGGCGACACCCTCGTCGAATGGGGCGTGCCGAAGGACAAGGTGCAGCAGTTCGACTGGTGGCAGGGGACGACGATTGGGGGCGTGAAGCTGGTGGCGACGCCATCGCAGCATTTCTCGGGGCGGGGCTTGTTTGACAGCAATCAAACCCTGTGGGCGTCGTGGGTCATCGACGCGCCCGAGGTGCGCGTGTTTTTCAGCGGCGACTCCGGCTATTTCGACGGTTTCAAGCAGATCGGCGACAAGTACGGTCCGTTCGACGTGACCATGATCGAGACGGGCGCCTACGACAAGCTGTGGCCGGACGTGCACATGCAGCCGGAGGAAACCCTGCAAGCGCACCTGGACTTGCGCGGCAAGTGGCTGATGCCCGTGCATAACGGCACGTTCGACCTGGGTCTGCATGCCTGGCACGAACCGTTCGACCGCATCACGGGACTGGCGGCCAAGCAGGGCGTCAACCTGGCCACGCCGCAGATGGGCGAGGCGGTCGACCTGGCGCAGCCGAAGAAGGGGAATAAATGGTGGCTGGCGATGCTGGAAGAGGAGATGGCGAAGTAAGCTGGCTCAAGCCGTCACATCGATCAGACGTCCCAGGGTCTGGCCATAGCCGTTCAGCTGGGGCGTGCTTTTCGGCGCGGCCGGGATGGCTTGCTGCGGCACGGCCACCTTGATCGCCTGGTCCAGCTGCGGCGCCTTGACGGCGGCCGGGGCATCGGCCTGCGCTTGCTGGCTGCTGCGCTGGGTCTGGCTCAGCGATTCCTGTTCCCGCGCCAGCAACTGGCGGCTTTGTGCCAGCTGTTCGCTGTCGCGCTGTACCTGGTTCTGGCCTTGTTCGACCCGGCGCTGCGCCTTGGCCAGCGAGGCTTGCAGATTGTTGACGGACGTTAGCGATACCACATTGTTCACCTTTGAAAGTATGCCCAGGCGTGTACACAAGAGGAAGAATGCAGGCCAGGGGCTGCGGCATGTCTGCAGGCAATCTTTACCTTAGTCAAGAGTAGGATAAATTCTCGCACAGTTCCAGTGAATTATGTTTTCTTGATAATCTTATCGTGCGCGCTATGCCGTGCCGCAGCGGCATGCCGCACGTGGCGAGATAGAGAATAAAGTAAGTACACGCTATCGATAACAGCAATTGTTTGTGTGCCATTCATCATGCCCTGCTGCTGACGCGGCAAACACGCTTATTTCTCAAAAGACAATTTTTAAAAATCCAATAAGTTGTTGTTTTTCTACCATGTTGGCGCACGGTCATGTGCCGCCTGTTTGGCGCTCTGGGCTATAATGGACGGTCAGAGTTGGTTTCTTTTGCCATACAGACAGGTAGTTAACATGAATCTCAAGAGCCTCGCAATTGCCCTCGGCATGTCGAAAACGACAGTCAGCAGGGCGTTGAACGGCTATCCGGAAGTCAATTCCCGCACCCGTGAAATCGTCCTGGCCGCCGCCAAGAAAGTTGGCTACCGGCCCAACCCCCTGGCGCGCAGCCTGGCCGTCGGCCGCACGAATGTGCTCGGCATGATCTATCCGCTGCTGCCCAGCGACCTGGGCGACAGCGTCTTTCTTTCCGTGGTCAATGGCATGTCCGACGCCGTCGAAGCGTCGAAGATGAGCCTGATCATCGCCCCCGTGTCGCCGCAGAACGAACAGCCGTCATATGAAAACATGGTGCGCGGGCGCCAGGTCGATGGCCTCGTGGTGGGCCGCACCAAGGTGGTCGACGAGCGTATCGCGTATTTGACGAAAGTCGGTTTTCCCTTTGTCGCGAACGGCCGCACGCGCATCGACGCGCCCTACGCGTATTTTGATTACGACAACGACACGGGCATCGACCTGGCCGTGTCTTTCCTGGCGGCCCATGGCCACCAGCGCATCGCCTTGCTGAGCGCGCCGCTGGAGCTGCACTTTGCTTATGAGCGCAAGGAAAGCTTTATCCGCTGCATGGCGCAAGCGGGCCTGCCGCTGGACCCCAACTATCTGCTCGACAATACTTTTGATCGCCGCAGCGGTTACCAGGCCATGCAGCAATTGCTGGCTTGCTCGCCCCGTCCCACGGCCGTCATCGTCGACAACCACCTGTCCGGCGTGGGCGTGGTGCGCGCGCTGATGGATGCGGGCATCGAGATCGGCAAGGAGATCTCCGTCATCGTCTGGGGCAATGTGGAAGATACCTTGATCGGCATCAACGTCACCACCATCGACCAGCCCGACCTGCGCCGCGCCGGCGCCAAGATGGTGGAAATGCTGCAATCCTTGCTGGCCGGCACGCCGCCGGAACGGCTGCAGGAAATCTGGCAACCGGTGCTGTTGCCGGGGGCGACCGTGGGGCGCTGTCCGGAATAAAAAAACGCAGAGCCGAGGCTCTGCGTTGTCTTTTATGCCGCGTGCTTGCTGCCATCCGCCAGCACGGCCAGCAACCTCGCCTTGTCCTTGCGGTAAGTATCGACGGCCGCTTCCTTGACGTGGCCGAAGCCGCGGATTTTTTCGGGCAGCGACGCCAGTTCTACGCAGGTAGGCAGGTTTTCCGCCGTCAGGTTCACCAGCAGTCCTGCCAGCAGTTCGCGGTATTCGACGATCAGCGCGCGTTCCATCTTGCGCTCGGCCGTATAACCGAAGACGTCGAAGGTGCCGCCTCTTAGCCCCTTGGCTTTCGCCAGCAGCTTAAAGGCGCGCCACATCCAGGAACCGAACTCCGCTTTCACCAGATGCCCCTTCGCATCTTTCTTGGCAAACAGCGGCGGCGCCAGGTTGAATTTCACGGAGAAATTACCCTCGAACTGCTGCTGCAACTGCTCGACGAAACGGCCATCGGTGTACAGACGCGCCACTTCATACTCGTCCTTGTAGGCCAGCAACTTGAAATAGCTCCTGGCGACGGCCGTCGACAGCTTCTGGCCCAGTCCCAGGGTGTTTTCACGGTCGCGCATCTGTTTCACCAGGGTGGCATAACCATCCGCATACGCGGCGTTTTGATACGCGGTGAGAAACTCCACGCGTTTTTTGATGACGCTATCGAGGCTTTGCGGCATTTGCACGATGATCGCTTGCGCCGGCGTGGCGATTTGCGTGACACGGCGCACGTCGACGGCGGCGCGGCGGCCCCACAAAAAGATTTTCTTGTTCGATTCGATCCCCACGCCGTTCAATTCGATGGCGCGCAGCAGGGCCGCCTCCGTCAACGGAATGCGGCCCTTTTGCCAGGCGTAGCCGAGCATGAACAGGTTGGCGGCGATCGAGTCGCCCATCAGCGCGGTGGCCAATTTCGTCGCGTCGATGAAGTCGGCCGCGTCCGCGCCGCCCACGGATTCCTCGATCAGCTGGCGCACTTCCGCCGCTGGATATTGCCAGTCCGCATTTTGCGCAAACGTGCCCGGCGGTTGCTCGTGCAGGTTGACGACGGCCAGGCTGCGGCCAGGACGCATTTTCGACACGGCATCCTGCGCGCCGGCCGTCAGCATGTCGCAGCCCAGGATCAGGTCCGCTTCGCCCGTGGCGATGCGCTGGGCGCGGATGTGCGCCGGGGACTTGGCGATCTTCACGTGCGAGGTGACGGAACCGTTCTTTTGCGACATGCCCGTCATGTCCAGCACGGACGCGCCCTTGCCTTCCAGGTGGGCGGCCATGCCCATTAGCGCGCCCACGGTGATGACGCCTGTGCCGCCGATGCCGTTGATCAGGATGTTGTACGGCGCGTCGCAATCGGGTAATACAGGTTCCGGCAGCGGACCGAAGTTGTCCGTCTCGCCCGCTTTACTGGCACCCGTCTTGGTTTTCTTCAGGCTGCCGCCTTCGACGGTGACGAAGCTGGGGCAGAAACCCTTGGCGCACGAGTAATCCTTGTTGCACGAGGATTGGTCGATGGTGCGCTTGCGGCCAAATTCCGTTTCCTTCGGCAAGATCGACACGCAGTTCGACTGCACGCCGCAGTCACCGCAGCCTTCGCAGACGGCGTCGTTGATGACCATGCGCTTGGGCAAATCGGGATACTCTCCTTTTTTACGGCGACGGCGTTTCTCGGCCGCGCAGGTCTGGTCGTAGATCAGCACGGACACGCCGGGTACTTCGCGCAATTCGCGCTGCACGGCATCCATATCCTTGCGGTCGTGCAAGGTCAGGTGGGCGGGCAGGTTGCTGCGGTCGCTGTAGCGTGACAGATCTTCCGTGACCAGTGCGATGCGGGCGATGCCTTCGGCGGCCACCTGCTGCGCCATCATGGGTACGGTGATCAGGCCGTCCACGGGCTGGCCGCCCGTCATGGCGACGGCGTCGTTGTACAGAATCTTGTAGGTGATGTTGACCTTGGCCGCCTGCGCGGCGCGGATGGCCAGGTAGCCCGAATGAAAGTAGGTGCCGTCGCCGAGGTTCTGGAACACATGCGGCAATTCCGAGAACGCGGCCTGGCCGATCCACGGCGCGCCTTCGCCGCCCATGTGCGTGGTCAGCTTGTTCATTTCCGGATAGATCGAGGTCGCCATCACGTGGCAGCCGATGCCGGCCAGCGCCAGGCTGCCTTCCGGCACCTTGGTCGAGGTATTGTGCGGGCAGCCGGAGCAGTAAAACGCGGGGCGGAACGGCGTATTCACGGCCTTTTTCAGGACCGCGTCCTTGGCGTCGAGGAAACTGAGTCTCGCCTTGATCAGGTCGCAGGTGACAGGATCGGAAATCAGGCGCGCGATGCGGCTGGCGATGACTCTTGCCACTTGCGAGACGGAAAAATCCGCCTTCGAGGTCAGCAGCCATTCGCCGCGCGGCGCCACCCATTCGCCTTTTTCGTCGAACTTGCCGATGACTCTAGGGCGCACGTCGTCGCGCCAGTTGTACAGCTGTTCCTTGAGCTGGTATTCGACGATCTGCCGCTTCTCTTCGACCACGAGAATTTCATCGAGACCTTGCGCAAATTCGCGCACGCTGTCCGGTTCCAGCGGCCACGGCATGGCCACCTTGAACAGGCGCATGCCCACGTCGGCCGCCATCTGCTCGTCGATGCCCAGCTCTTCCAGCGCTTCGAGCACGTCCAGATACGATTTGCCGGAGGCGATGATGCCCAGCTTGGCGTTCGGACTGTCGATGGTCGTATGGTTGAGCTTGTTTTCGCGCGCGTAGGCCAGGGCCGCATAGATCTTGTAGTCCTGCATCAGCGCTTCCTGGTTGCGCGCCTGCTGGCCCAGCGGGATGCTCGACAGGCGCGCATTCAGGCCGCCTTCGGGCATGACGAAGTCCTGCGGAATCTTGACTTCCACGCGGAACGGGTCGGCGTCGATGGAGGCCGACGATTCGACCGTGTCGGCCAGGGCCTTGAAGGCCACCGTGCAACCTGAAAAGCGCGACATGGCCCAGCCGTGGATGCCCAGGTCCAGGTATTCCTGCACATTGCATGGATACAGGACGGGGATCATCGAGGCGGAAAACAGATGGTCGGACTGGTGCGGCAGGGTCGATGAGTATGCGCCATGGTCGTCGCCGGCCACCAGCAGCACGCCGCCCAGTTTGGACGTTCCCGCATGGTTCATGTGCTTGAAGACATCGCCGCAGCGGTCCACGCCCGGGCCCTTGCCGTACCACATGGCGAACACGCCGTCGTACTTGGCCGGGCCGATCAGGTCGACCTGCTGCGAACCCCAGACGGCCGTTGCGGCCAAGTCTTCGTTGACGCCGGGCACGAACTGCACGTGGTGCGCTTCCAGCTGCTTTTTCGCTTTCCACAGGTTTTCGTCGAGGCCGCCCAGCGGTGAGCCGCGGTAGCCGGAAATGAAACCGGCCGTGTTCAGGCCGGCGGCCTGGTCGCGCAAGCGCTGCATCATGGGCAGGCGCACGAGGGCCTGGATGCCGGACAGAAAGATGGCGCCGGATGTGGCCGTGTATTTGTCGTCGAGGCTGACGGTGGTCAAACGGGATGTGTCGGGGGGCGTAGATGGCGCGGCACCGGCGTTTCTAGCGAACGCTGCGGAGCCGTTTTCCGTGGTCACGGACATGGCTGTCTCCAAAAGGGTGTTTCAGATATCGGCTGTACCAGGGACGCGCCCGGTAAGGCGCGTACTGTGCAGACGGGATGGCCGCGTGTGGGCGGCACATAACTAGTTTAAATTTAAAATAGTTAATGTGGTCAGTGTAGAACGACCGTGAGGAACGGGCAAATACGCTTTGGCGATGGGGGTATAAGAAAAAATGATGGCCTGCCTTGCGCCGCAAGACAGGCCCTGTCTGCCGTGCCCGCTTAGGGCTGCGTCCATTGCAGCTTGCGCGCGCGCAAGGGATAGGCGACGGGCGTCAACTCGGGCAGCAGGGCATTGAGCGAGTCTTGCGTCAGTTCCAGGGCTTTTTGCGGACTGAGTTCATTGATACTGATGGTGCTGAAGATACCGTTATCAAAGCTCAGGTAGACGGGAGGCCCATTTTCCTTGATATCGAAGGTCTTGCGGTCTTTGTAGAAGGCGATTTCGTACGTGCCCGGCGGCAGTTCCAGCGCCACATGGGTCTTGGAGTCATTATAGTAAGAGGTTTTTTTCGCGCGGCCCTGCAGATGGCTGGACTGGATATCATAGAATTTCCTGCCACTGTCGAATTTCTCGCTATCCACTGTTTCTTGCGGCATGCGGTTAAAGAAGATCAGATTGGCTTTTTTGTTGAGTGCCGTGCCCGCCTGTCCTGGCACATTCGACGGCTCGAGGGCGGTCGTACGGCGCATGCCTTGTTCCTCGGCTTGTTGCACGGTTTTGCGCTCAATGATCGCGTTCAGCGTAATGGCAACGTGCAGTGGCCCTATACGATTTGCCTCTTTGACATCGTAGCTGAGTCCCTTCATCGCGGCGCGTGTCGTTTCGATGGAATGCCAGATCGTTTTGGCTGCAACCCGGTCGTATACCACCGTTTCAATGAGCATGACGAGGCTGGAGTAGCAGCCAAAGCTATTGCATTTTCCTAGCGTGGTATCGGCATATTTCCAGTCGATCAACGCCACGTAGCGCCGCCCCGTCGTGCTGGCAGGCAGTCCCTGCACGGTGTCGAGGATGGATGGTCGCTTGAACGCGGGTGGCATGGGGACGAAGGCGAATTCTTCTTTCGGATCCTTGGCAGCGTCGACATAGGCACGGCAAGCCCAGCTTTTGAACAGGGAGGTGTTGTCCGACGAGACGATGGTACCCCAGGTACTTTCATGGGTCTTGGGCGTACAACTTTCCGGCGCAATAAATACCACCACCTCGATTTCTTTTCTTTCGATGGGCTGCGCAACATCGCTGAGCAGCACCTCGCGCAAGGGAAATTCGGATTGAGGGCGCGCGGCTTGAGCGCCCTGCATCAGTAGCAGCAGGACGGCGCTTGCCGCCAGACGGCGCAAGGAAGTGGTAAGCAAGAACATGATGACGATGGTGAAATGAATAAGACCATCATTTTATTTCTTTTGAGAAATTATTGTTGGAAAAATAATTCACGCTACAGCACGTGCGCCCCCACCCAGCGTCCGCTGCCGCACAGTTCGGCGGCCACTTGCAGCACGAGGTTTTTCACGGCGTTGCCTGCATTGGTGAGGGGAATGTTTTTCGAGGCGCACAGGGCCACCGTGCGCGACAGCACGGGGCTGTGGATGGCGTAGCTGCGCATGGCGCCGCTGTCCAGTTCGGCCAGCAGGGGCGCGGCGGGCAGGATGGTAGCGCCCATGCCGGCCAGGATGGCCGATTTCAGGATGGCGATCGAGTTGATCTCGATCACGTTCGCCGTCTCCAGTGCCAGTTCGCGGGCGCGGCTGTCGATGCGGGGGCGCACGCCATGCTGCAGGCCCGGCAGGATCAGGGTGGCGCTCAATGCCTGCGCGAATGACAGCGCCGTGCCCGGGGGCGCGAACGGCGAATCGCTGCGGCAGATAAAACGCATTTCTTCCTCCACCAGGGGGCAGCAGGAAAACGGCGTCAGCTGGCCATCGTCGAACAGCACGGCCAGATTGATGCGGCCTGATTTGAGCTGTGCATTGAGGTTGCCCGTGATTTCTTCCGTCAGTTGCAGGGTGATCTCGGGATAGCGTTCGCGCGCGGCCAGCAGCAGGGGCAGGGCCAGGGCGCCGGAGATACTGTGCGGCAAGCCCAGGGTGACATTGCCGGACGGCCGCGTGGCGCTTTGCGTAACGGCCGAGCGGGCGTCCGCCACCTGTTTCAGGATCGCCTGCGCATGTTCGTAAAACACCTTGCCCGCATCCGTGCTGAGCACGCCCTGGGCCGAGCGGTGCAGCAGCTGCACGCCCAGTTCCTCTTCCAGCTGGCGCAGCTGCTGCGTCAGGGCCGGCTGCGCCACGTGCAGGATCAGGGCCGCGCGCGACAGCGAGCCGTGGTCGACGATGGCGACAAAGTAGCGTAATTGGCGCAGTTCCATGGGTCCCAATAGCGGTGCGGTGAGCGGAAAAAACAGGGTGTTGCGCCGCAGCGCCGAACGCGGCCAGCAGAATAACAATTTTGTTATACTCATTCTAGCGCCTTCGGTGCTCCAGCCGCGTATTTGTGGGATGACAGCATGCTCAAGAAAGTTGATTCGTCTCAATTAAAAGTGGGCATGTACATTCATGACCTCAGTTGTGACTGGATGACGCATCCGTTCGTGCGCAACCGTTTTCTGTTGCGCAGCGACGATGAAATCCGCAAGATCGTGCAGGCCGGCATCCACGACGTGGTGATCGACAGCGGCAAGGGCCTCGACGTGCAGGATGCGCCCACCGTGGCGCAGGCGCGCGCCGAGACCGAGCGCGAACTGGTGCAGATCGCCGCGGCGCCGCAGGTGGTCACGCGCGTGTCGTTGGGCATGGAACTGGCGCGCGCCGCGCAGGTGCGGCGCCAGGCGGCGAGCCTGGTACGTACGGTGATGGCCGACGTGCGCCTGGGCAAGGCGGTCGAGCTCGACCGCGTGCAGCACACGGTGCAAGATATTACCGAATCGATCCTGCGCAATCCCGGCGCCCTCGTCGGCTTGTTGCGCATCAAGACCAAGGATGACTACACCTTCCTGCATTCCGTCAGCGTGTGCGCGCTGCTGGTGGCGTTTTGCCGCTCGCGCGGCATCGATGCGGCCACCACGCACCAGGCGGGCCTCGGTGGCTTGCTGCACGACACGGGCAAGGCGCTGGTGCCCGACAGCGTGCTGAACAAGCCCGGTCCCCTCACGTCCGAGGAATTTGCCCTGATCAAGCGCCATCCGCGCGATGGCTACGAGATCCTGCTGCAGTCGCCCGACCTGGGCGCCATTCCGCTCGACATCGCCTTGCATCACCACGAGCGGCGCGACGGCAGCGGCTATCCGGACCAGCTGGCCGGCGACGCCATCAGCGAGCTGGCGCAGATGGCCGCCATCGTCGACGTGTACGACGCGCTGACGTCGGACCGCAGCTATCACAAGGGCATTCCCGCCGCCGAAGCCCTGCGCAAGATTTATGAATGGAGCAAATTCCATTTCAACCCCGTGTTTGCGCAGGATTTCATGCGCTGCGTGGGCATCTATCCGGTGGGCACCATGGTGATGCTGGAATCGGGCCGCCTGGCCGTCGTCGTCGAGGCGCACGAAAGCAATCTGCTGGCGCCGAAAGTGAATGTGTTTTTCAGTACGAAGAGCAAGACCTACATCAAGCCCGAGACGGTGGACCTGTCGCGCGGCTTCGGTTTTGGCGGCGCCGACAAGATCGTCGGCCATGAGTCGGCGGCCAAGTGGCAGGTCGATCCCATGCGTTTTATCTCGCTGGCGGATGCATGAACGGTGTGTGTTCTTTGAAAAAGAGCGCCTGAAAAACGTTCAGGGCAAGGCGCTGGCGCGAAGACAGTACGACGAGTACGGCGAGCGCCGGCAACGCCGCGATGGACGTTTTGTCAGGTGATCAGAAAAATTCCGCCGTATCGTTCGAGGCGATGGTGGTAAGCAAGCCCTTGGCGACCAGCTCATCGTAATGGCAAGCCAGGTTGCGGCCATGGCTCTTGGCGTAATACAAGGCCTGGTCGGCGCGGCCGAGGATGATGACGGGCGCCTCGTAGGCGTTGATGCTGACGAAGCCCACGCTGACGGTGACTTTGCCCACTTGCGGGAAGTCGTGCGCCTCGACATTGGTGCGGAAGCGGTCGATGATTTTCTGCGCATTTTCCAGGGTGATCGAGCGCAGCAGCACGACGAATTCCTCGCCGCCGAAGCGGAAGATGCGGTCTTGCGAGCGGAACGACGATTGCAGCTGGTTGGCGATCAGGATCAGCACTTCATCGCCATACAGGTGGCCAAACTTATCGTTGACCAGTTTGAAATGATCGACGTCAATCACGGCCAGCCATTGCCGTTCCGTGTCCGTATGGTGGCGCCGTTCTTCATCGACGGGACGCGGCTTGTCCGCTTCCGGTTCGCCGCGGCTGTGCAGGATTTTCGCCAGCTGGTCGTCGAAGGTCTTGCGGTTCAACAGGCCGGTGAGCGAATCGCGTTCGCTGTAGTCGAGCAGGTTCTGGAAATTGCGGTACACGCTGACGATGCCGCCGATCACCTGGATGGTGGCGCCCGTGTAGGGCGTGGGGTTGGTGATTTCCAGGCAGGTGGTGACCTGGTCGCCGATCCAGATGGGCAGCCACAGCAGGTGGCGGCCGTCGGCGCACAGGGTGTCGGCGCTCGCTTCATGGCGCTTGATGCAGGCGGCCAGGGCCGGGTAGTCGGACAGCGGTTCGCCTGGCAGGGTAGGGTCGGTATGCTCTTCCATGCGGGCCACGCTGCCCGCCACGATGATGGCCCGCGACCGCACGAATACCTGGCCACGCACGGTGGTCAGGGCCAGCACACGGGTCTGCGACGCGGCAGCGAGTTCCTGCACTGCCGAGATCACGGAAATGTCGAGCATCGTGTGGTCGCGGTGCCCGGTCATGTCCACCATGTGTTTCAGTAGGGAATCCATTGTCGTTCTCTGGAAAGTAGTCACACAAGTGTCGTCATACCAGCATTGCATCAAGCAAGAGCATGTTCGCGTCCGTCTACAAGAAGCCAAGATTTATTTGGTGGCATGACGCTCTGTACCGCCGGGCGAGAGGCCTTTCCAAAGAAGAGCTAAGCAGGATAATGTCTTTTTGCCTAATAGGCAATTAACGTATGCAATATTTCATGTAAATACATGAGATTCATGCACTACATTGCAAAAAACTTGCCCTGACGAAGGCTTTCAATCCGCATCGCAACATTTGTTTGCGCCAGCCGCCATGTCGACAAGGTTTGATAATTTCCATATGGAAACTTGTGGCGCGTCAATTTGCCAAAACGTGGACGCTTTATAGTCAATGCAATGGCGCAGAAATTTACGGCAGGAAACATATTAGCAGGAAAGGGCAATGTTTCACACCCGATTGCGCCAGGGACTTGTGATTCACTTTTGGGAGCTTGTCATGCATACCTTCCTGTCGGCAGTACAGCAGTTTGTCAAGGATGAGGATGGCATTACGGCAATCGAATACGGCCTGATTGCGGCCTTGATGGCCACCGCCATCACGGCCGGATTCTTGCTGATCAAGACCAACTTGCTGGCCGTCCTCACCGACATCTCGTCGAACCTGGTGTTGACGCCCTAAGCGGGTGCCCGCTGCTGGCCGGCCGGCAGCGGGTTTTTTTCGGGAGGTGTGCCATGCCTGCAACTGCCTTGTGCGACCTGCTGTTGCTGTGCTTCGTGACGGGGGCCGCCGTCAGTGATCTGATCCAACGCAAGATTCCGAATTGGCTGGTGCTGGCCGGCATGCTCGCCGCGCTGGCGCTGCATTTGTGGTTGTGGCCGCACCGCGTGCCGCAGCTGGTGCTGGGCGGCATGGCGACGGGCTTCTTTCTGTTCCTGCCTCTGTATGTGCTGCGCGGCATGGCCGCCGGCGACGTCAAGCTGATTGCCATGGTGGGCACCTTTGCCGGTCCCTGGCCCGTGCTGCAGATCTGTTTCGCCACGTTTGTCCTGGGCGGCCTGATGGCCGTGCTGATGATCACGTACCAGGGCAAGTGGCGCGCCTGCCTCGGCAATCTGCGCCAGCTGCTGTGGCCGATGATCGCGCGCATGGCCGGCATTCCCCTGGCGCCGACCGCACTGGGCAGCCATGCCAGCGTGGGCAACATGCCGTACGGACTGGCCATTGCCCTGGGCTGCCTGGTGGTGCAAGGGCAGCATTATTTCTGATTGGCATTCATTGCTCTGAATCAATGGGCGCCAGTGCCCGCTCGCTAGAATGAATTCTGTTCAAAGCAGTCTTAACCGGCTAGGAGACGCAGCATGACCGAGGTCGACTATTCCATGAGCACCGACAGCGTTCCGCGCCCCGCCGACGCGAACCTGATGCCGCCCTTGCCGCCGCAGCCGAAGAGCTTGCGTGAAACGGGGCTGGAACGGCCGCTGGTCGTCGAACTGATTGCCAAGCTGATGTTTGTGGGCGGCAAGACGCATCTGTCCGCGCTGACGACGCGCTTGCGCCTGTCGATCAATATCTTGCGCGAAGTGCTCGATTTCATGGTGATGGAGCAGATGGCCGAAGTGGCCTGGCGCGGCGAGTCCGACATCGACGTGCAGTACCAGCTGACGGGCTCCGGCAAGCAGCGCGCCAGCGCTTTTCTTGAACGCTGCGCGTATATCGGCGCCGCTCCCGTCACCCTGGAAGCGTACCGCGCCATGGTGGCGCGCCAGTCGTGGCTGGCGCAGGAACAGCGTGTCGGCAGCGATGACCTGGCCGCCGTGCTCGGCGGCGCCCATGCGGGGCCGGGCATGCTCGACGTGGTGGGCGCGGCCCTGCATTCGGGGCGCTCGCTGCTGCTGTACGGTCCGCCCGGCAGCGGCAAGTCGACCCTGGCGCTGCAGCTGGGGCAATTGCTGCACGGGCTGGTCGCCGTGCCCTACGCCATCGTCGTCGGCCACGACATCATCCAGTTGTACGATCCGGCCCAGCACCTGCCGCCCGCGCCGCAGCACGTCAGCCATGCGCGCCAGGCGCTGGAGCGGCGCAGCACGGATATCCGCTGGGTGCTGTGCCAGCGTCCCGTGATCCACGTGGGCGCCGAGCTCGACGCCGGCACGCTGGAGCTGCGCCTTGACGCCAGCGGCGGCTGCTACCAGGCGCCGCCCCATGTGCGGGCCAACAACGGCATGCTGATCATCGACGACCTGGGCCGCCAGCGCCTGGGCGCGCAAGAACTGCTGACGCGGCTGATGCAGCCGCTGGCACGGGGCAGCGATCAGCTGGGCCTGCCCGGCGGCGTGCAGATCAGCGTGCCCTTCGATAACGCCCTCGTGCTGGCCACGAACGTGCCGCCGGGCGAGCTGTTCGATCCTGCCTTGCTGCGCCGCATCGGCTACAAGGTGCAGGTGGGGCCGCTGGCCGAGAACGCCTATCGCGCCCTGTTCCGCCAGCAATGCCGCCTGGCCGGCATGACCATCGACGAGCTGGCCCTGAACCATCTGCTGCAGCTGCATGGCGCGCAGGGACGGCCCCTGCTGGCCAGCTATCCGCAGGAATTGCTGGCGCGCATAGGCGACTTCGCCGGCTTTGCCGGCAGCGAGGCGCGCCTGACGGTGGGCGCCCTGGAGCAGGCCTGGAGCAGCCTGTTTGCCAGTTGCGACATGCCGGCCGCCAGCCTGTGCGAGCGCATCGCATGAAAAACCGGCGCGCCCTGCTGATGATGGGCCTGGCCGTGGTGCTGGGTCTGCTGGCCGTGCTGCTGGCCTCGCACTGGCTGCTGCGCCAGACGCCGGCCGGCAAGGGCAAGATCGTCGTCGCCGCCAGCGATGTCAACCTGGGCCAGCGCCTGACGCCAGAGATGCTGCGCCTGGCCGAATGGCCGGCGGAAAGCTTGCCGCAAGGCGCGTTGCAAGACCCGGCGAAACTGGCGGGACGGGTGCTGAAAACCAGCGTGCTGCGCGGCGAGCCGCTGAGCGAAGCCAAGCTGGCGCCCGTGGGGACGTTGGGCGGCCTGTCGGCCCTGATCACGGAAGGGCGGCGCGCCATCACCGTGCGCGTCAACGACGTGATCGGCGTGGCCGGCTTCGCCTTGCCGGGCAATTATGTCGACATCATCGTCAGTACCCAGCAGGATGCCGGCGACCGCGCGTTTCCGCAAAGCCGCAACATTTCCAAGATCGTGCTCGAACGCATCCTCGTGCTGGCCGTGGCGCAGGAAGTGGGACGCGACGAGACCAAGCCGCGCGTGGTCAATGCCGTGACCTTGGAAGTGACGCCGGAACAGGCGGAAAACCTGGATCTGGCGCGCAGCGTGGGCAGCCTGTCGCTGGTGCTGCGCAACCAGGTCGACCCGCAGCCGGGCGTGACGGCGGGTGCCACCAAGCTGACCCTGCTGGGCGGACCGCATGAAGCCGAGCCTGCTCCCGCCGCCGCGCCCGTGCCGGCCGTGGCGCCGCGTCCCGTGCGCGTGGCCAAGGCGCCGCCGGAGCCCAAGCGCCAGTGCAGCGGCGTCATCGATGGGACGCGCCAGTCGCGCGAATGTTTTTAGCCTTGTTGCCTTGATCAACCATGGACACGCTCATGAACCGCGCCCTGCTGACACTGTGCTGCCTGCTGTTGCCGCTTGCCGGCGCGGCAGCCGATCCTGGCCCCCGCTGCGGCGGCGAAGCGGCGACGCCCGGCAACTTGCAGCTGCAGGTGGGCAAGTCGAGCATGTTGCACCTGCCCGAGGCGGTGCTGGCCCGCAGCGTCGGCAATCCGGCCATGCTGCAAGCCATGCTGGTCGCACCCGACACCTTGTATGTAGTCGGTGTCGACGTGGGCAGCACGAATATGATCATCCAGGGCAGGAGCGGCGTGTGCAGCGTGGTGAACGTCAGTGTCAGCATGGACCCGTCCGGCCTGCAAACGACCCTGGCGGCCCTGATGCCGGAAGAAAAAGCCATCCGCGTGACGGCCGTGGCCGATACCCTGGTGCTGTCGGGCACGGTGCAGGATGCGGGCGCCGTGCTGCGCGCCGTCGAGCTGGCGCATGCGTATGTGCGCCGCGCCACCGCACCGCTGGCGCTGCCCAAGCCAGCCGATGGCGCCGCCTTGCCGCTCGCGGCCGCTGCACCCGGCGGCGCGGGCAGCGCGAACAGCCGCGTCATCAATATGCTCGACGTCAGCGCGCCGCAGCAGGTGATGCTGGCCGTGCAGATCGCCGAAGTGTCGAAGTCGCTGCTGGAACGGCTGGAAGTGGGCGCCACCCTGCGCTTCGCCTCCGGCAGCTGGGCCACCACCTTGCTGTCGAATTTCTTGAGCGGCACGGCCAATGGCTTGCTCGACGTGCGCAAGTCGAATGGCCAGCAGCTGACCATCGAGGCGCAGAAACAGGATGGCCTGGTACGCATCCTGGCCGAGCCGACGGTGATGGCGATCAGCGGACAGGAGGGCAGTTTTCTGGCCGGCGGCAAGATATTCATTCCCGTCGGCCAGGACAACAACAAGATCACGCTGGAAGAGCGCGAGTATGGCGTCGGCCTGCGATTTACCCCCACCGTGCTGTCGGGCGGGCGCATCAATTTGAAGGTGGCGCCGGAAGTGTCGGAACTGTCGCGCGAAGGGGTGGGCATTTCCGCCGCCGGCGTCAGCGGACGTTCTATTTTGCCCGTCATCACCACGCGGCGCGCTTCGACCACGGTGCAGCTGTATGACGGCCAGAGCTATGCCATCGGCGGCTTGATCAAGAACAACCAGGTGAGCAACATCGCGGGCGTGCCGTGGCTGAGCGAACTGCCCATCCTCGGCGCGCTGTTTCGCAGCACGGACTTCCAGCATGACCGCACGGAATTGTTGTTCGTCATTACCGCGCACCTGGTGAAACCCTTGCCGGCCGATGTCGTGCTGCCGACGGCGCAGCTGGCGCCGCCTTCGCGCACGGACTTGATGTTGCGCGGCAAGATGGAAGCCACCGTGCCGCCAGCGCCGCCGTCCGTGCCGCCGCCGCGCGCGGCCAACGGCTTCGAGTTGAAATGAGACGGGGAGACACGCCATGCCGAATTCGCTCCTGATATGGCTGCGGCGCCTGGCCGCGCTGACCCTGGCGCTGCAGCTGGCAGCCTGCGCGCACAGCAGTAGCAGCACGCCGCAGCTGGACCCGCGCTTCGGCGACGCCGTGCGTCTGGCCATGGCGCAGCAGGTGCGCGATCCGGCCAGCGCGGACAATCGCCAGCCTGCCGACGGGCTTGACGGCCCCAGCGCGCACGCCGTCATGCAGCGCTACCGCGCCTCGTTCGCCGAACCGAACGGCCAGACGCCGCAGCCGGTGCAGTTCATGCTGGGAGGCGCCAATGGCAAATAGACGCCGGCGCGAGCGCGGGGCGATGCTGATCGCCTTTTCCATCCTGCTTATCCTGGTGCTGGGCTTTATCGGCCTGGCGCTCGACGTGGGACAGGTCATCGGCCGCAAGACGGAATTGCAGAACCTGGCCGACAACGCGGCGCTGGCGGCGGCCGCCGAACTGGTGGGCACGCCCGAAGGCTTGCTCGCTGCCGTGGACAAGGCCAAGCAGAGTGCGGCCGACAAGAGCGCGTGGCGGCGCCGCATGCAGGGCGCGATCCTGTCGGACGCCAGCATCCGCTTCGCCAGCGCGCCCGGCGCGCCCGCCAGCGAATGGCATGCGGCGGGCGCCGTGCCCGACGCCGCCACGGCGCTGTTCGTGCGCGTCGATACGCAGGCCAATGCACCGTCGCTGGGGCGGGTGGCGACGGCGTTCCTGGGCGCCTTGTCGCCGGCGCTGCGCACCCTGGACACGGGGGGGCGCGCCGTGGCAGGACGTACCAGCCTGAACCTGACGCCGCTGGCCGTGTGCGCGCTGTCGGCCAGCGCGGCCAGCCCGCGCACGAATGCGGCGCTGCTGCCGGCCGTCGAGCTGCTGGAATATGGTTTTCGCCGCGGCGTGGCGTATAACCTGTTGAAACTCAATCCGCACGGTCCGGCGGCCGAACACTTCGTGCTCAATCCCCTGGGCCAGCCGGGCGTGGTGGGCTCGTCGCTGCAGGTCGGCGAGTCCAGCGTGCTGCCGTTTGTGTGCAACGGCACGGTGCTGTACCCGCGCATCGGCAGTGCGCAAGTGCATGTGCACCGGCCGTTTCCCGCCGCCTTGTGGCCGGCCTTCAACGCGCGCTTCAACCTGCATGCGGGCAGCGGCTGTCATCCCGTCACGGCGCCGCCCGACACGAATATCCGCGCCTATCCGAATACGGCCACGAACTGGTGGATGACGAACTCGCCCGACGCGCCGAGCGCCCTGAGCACCGGCAATCCGCTGCTGTCCGTGGCCGATCCGGAATCGAACGCGACGCCGCCTGCCGTTGGCAGTTACGGCCCGCTGTGGTCGTTTGGCAAGGCGGTCAAGTACAGCAGTGTGAAGCCGGCCGGCGGCTACGTGCCGTTCGCCACCAGCGACTGGGCCAGGCTGTATCCGGCTAGCCCTGCCGCGCCGGCCGCCAAGCCCGGCTACCCTGCCACGCCGCCATACCAGACGCTGGCTTACCAGACGGCGCCGACCGGCAATACGGGCGTGGCGCAGCGGCGCCTGCTGCATATTGCCCTGCTGGCCTGCCCGGTGCCGGCCGGCAGCGACGTGCTGGCGCAGGTGCGCGGCATCGGCCGCTTCTTCATGACGGCGCCGGCCAGCAACGGCGTGTTGAGCGCCGAATTTGACGGCCTCGTGGCCGAGGGCGCGCTGGCGGGCCCTGCGGAGTTGCTGCAATGAGGCCGCCCTGCCGCGCGCGACGCCGCCAGGAGGGTGTCGCCGCCATCGAGCTGGCGCTGATCCTGCTGTTTTTCATGGCGCTGCTGCCTTTCGTGCTGCTGTTCGGCCGCGCGTTGCTGGTGTACACGGCCCTGCAAAAAAGTACGCACGATGCGGCGCGCTACCTGGCCACCATGCCGCTGTCGCAGATGGCCAGGGGCGACACGGCGAACCAGGGTGCCGTGTTTGCCCGGCAGATGGTGGTCGATGCCATGGCGGAAAGCTGGCCGGCCATGCAGCCATACCTGATCAGCGTGGAATGCGTGTATGCCGACGACTCCTACAGCTGCGGCACTTATGCGGCGGCGCCGCTGCAGGTGCGCATCAAGTTGTCCGTCGACATGCCTGTGGATTTCCTGCCCGAACTGACCCGCAAGTGGCTGCCGCAGCTGGCGCCGATCCCGCTGCGCGCCAATGCGACAGTACGCTATGTTAATTAACCTGCGCCCCCGCCGGCAGCGCCAGGGCGGCGTCTTCGCCGTCGAGTTCGCCATGCTGGCGCTGCTGTTTTTTCTCTTCCTGTTCGCCATGCTGGAAGTGGCGCGCGCCGTGTATCTATGGAATATGGTGCACGAGATTACCCGGCGTGCCGCGCGCGGCGCCGCCGTTACCGATTTCAGCAATGCAAGTGCGCTGCAGGCCGTGCGCGCGCAAGCCGTGCTGCGCGCCGCGCCTGGCGTGCTGCCGCTGGGCGGCGGCATCAGCGACGCGTATGTGCGCATCGATTACCTGTCACAGTCCAGCGGCGGCGCCGCGCTGGCGGCATTGCCGGTGACGGTGATGCCCGGTTGTCCGCAGCGTAACCGCATCAATTGCCTGGACGATCCGCATGGCGCCAGCTGCATCCGTTTCGTGCGCGCGCGCCTGTGCGTGCCCGGCGATGGCGGACGCTGCGAGAGCGTGCCGTACCGGCCCATCCTGCCGCTGCTGGCAGTGATGTTTCCTTCCGGCGCAGGCGCCGTGCGCCTGCCCAACGGCGCCACCATGGCCGTGGCCGAGTCGCTGGGTTATCCGGACAATCCCGGTTTTTGTCCTTGAGCGCCACTTGGCGGCGCAGCCGACTGTGTAGACCTGAAAGAAGCGAGGAAGTGCGATGAAAGCCCTGATGATTAGCCGCGACGCCAGCTTGCACGATGAAATTGCCGCGCAGGGGGCGGCCCGCATGCCCGTGCTGCGGCTGCTGGAACGGCGCAGCGGCCTGCGCGACGCCGTCGAGCGCATGCTGCCGGAAGCACCGGAACTGGTGATCGTCGACGCCAGCGGTATCGATGCCGACGAAGCCGACCTGCTCGAGCGCCTGGCGCGCCAGTATCCGCTGGCCGTGCTGATGCTGCTCACGCGCGGACAGCAGCAGGATGTGCTGATCCGCGCCATGCGCGCCGGCATGCGCGAAGTGCTGCAGCTGCCGCTGGTGCACAAGGCCTTCCACGAGGCGATGGACCGGGTCGATATCCAGGCCGGCGTGACGCAGATGCGCGACGGTAAAGTCCTCGCCTTCATCTCGTGCAAGGGCGGCAGCGGCGCCACTTTTCTGTCGACGAATTTTTCCTACGCGCTGGCCAGCCTGGCCGGCTGCAAGGTGCTGCTGATCGACCTGCATGGCCAGTTCGGCGACGCCACCCTGTATGTCTCGGACCAGAAGCCGGCGATGACACTGTCCGACATCTGTGCCCAGATCGCGCGCATGGACGGCGCCTTCCTCGCCTCGTGCCTGGTGCACGTGACGCCGAACTTCGGCGTGCTGGCGGCGGCCGACGACCCCGCGCACAAGGTCGACATGCAGCCCGAGCACATGGACCGCATCCTGGCCGTGGCGCGCCAGCACTACGACTACATCGTGCTCGACGTGGGACGCCAGATCGATGCGCTGTCGTTGCGCGCGCTCGACAACGCCGACGCCATCTATCCGGTGCTGCAGCTGGCCTTGCCCGACATCCGCGACGGGCGGCGCCTGCTCGACATTTTCCGTTCGCTCGGCTATCCGGGCGAGCGCCTGCGCCTGATCGTCAACCGTTATGAGAAGGGCGGGCGCCTGCGCCTGGCGGACCTGGAGCAGGCGCTGGGCGCGGAAGTGGTGCACACGGTGCCCAACGATTACATCGCCGCCACCGATTCCGTCAACCAGGGCATCCCGCTGCTGCAGCTGTCGCGCACCAGCGCCGTGGCGCGCAGCCTGGCCGAGCTGGTGGAGCTGGTGACGGCGCGCCGCGTGACGGAAAGCCGCGGCCTGTTCGACCGCCTGTTCAGCCGCAGCGAGGTTTAGGACAGAAACATATGTCAAGGCTCCCGCCGGGGGCCATCATGGGAGCCGAGATGACTTTACGCGAACGCCTGGCGGCAAATGAAACGGTGCGCCCCGCCAGCAATGGACAAGGCGCGCTGGCGCTGCACGCCTACCAGGAACTGAAAAAAACCATGCACCAGACGATACTCGACCGTATCGACCTGGAACGCCTGAAACGCCTGACTGCCGAGCAGTTCAAGCATGAGCTGGCGCTGCTGGTGCAGCGCGTGATCGAGGAAGAGCGCATCGTCCTCAATCAGCACGAGCGGCATAGCCTGGTGCTCGACATCCAGCACGAGATGCTGGGCTTTGGTCCGCTCGAACCCCTGCTGGCCGATGCCAGCGTGTCCGACATCCTCGTCAATACCTGCGACAAGGTGTACGTGGAGCGGGGCGGGCGGCTGCAGCTGACGGACGTGACCTTCCACGACAATGCGCACCTGATGAAGATCATCGAAAAGATCGTCTCGCGCGTGGGACGGCGCGTCGATGAATCGAGCCCGATGGTCGACGCGCGCCTGCCGGACGGCTCGCGCGTGAATGCCATCATTCCGCCGCTGGCCGTCGATGGCCCGATCCTGTCCATCCGGCGCTTTGCCGTGCAGCCTTTGAGCATCGCCAACCTGCTCGACTACAAAAGCCTGACGCCGCCCATGGTGCAGGTGCTGCAGGCGCTGGGCCAGGCGAAGATCAATATCCTGATCTCGGGCGGCACTGGCAGCGGCAAGACGACCCTGCTCAACGTGCTGTCCGGCTTCATTCCCGGCAGCGAGCGCATCGTCACCATCGAGGATGCGGCCGAACTGGCGCTGCGCCAGCCGCACGTGGTACGCCTGGAAACGCGCCCGCCAAATATCGAAGGCAAGGGCGAAGTAAGCCAGCGCGCGCTGGTGCGCAATGCGCTGCGCATGCGGCCCGACCGCATCATCCTGGGCGAGGTGCGCGGCGCCGAGGCGCTCGACATGCTGCAGGCGATGAACACGGGCCATGAAGGGTCGCTGGCGACCATCCATTCGAACACGGCGCGCGACGCGCTGGCGCGGCTGGAAAACATGGTCGGCATGGCCAACGTGAACCTGACGCCGCGCGCCACGCGCCAGCAGATCTGTTCGGCCGTGACGGTGGTGATGCAAGTGTCGCGCCTGACGGATGGCGCGCGCAAGCTGGTCAGCCTGCAGGAAGTGACGGGGATGGAAGGCGACATCATCGCCATGCATGAAATCTTCCGCTTCGAGCAGACGGGCGTCGATGCCGACGGCAAGGTGCAGGGCCACTTTTGCGCCACGGGCGTGCGGCCCCGCTTTACGGAGCGCTTGCGCATGTTCGGCGCGCCGGTGCCGGACACGGTGTTCGACCCGGACCGAATTTATGAGTAAGGGGGAGGGATCATGGACCTGGTCTTCTACGGCTTTGCCGTGCTGCTGTTCGCCGCCTGCATTCTGATGGTGGAAGGGGCCTGGCTGTGGTGGTCGGGCACGCATGGCAGCGCGGCGCGGCGCATCAACCGGCGCCTGCGGCTGATGGCGGCGCGCGGCGAGGCGGGCGGCGAGCGCGTCTCCATCCTCAAGCAGCGCCGCTATGCGCGTTCGCCCGGCCTGGAGCGGCTGCTGCGGCGCATGCCGCAGGCGGCGCGGCTGGATCATTTGCTGCTGCAATCGGGCTTGTCCTGGTCGGTGGCGCAATTCCTGGGCGGCAGCGGCGCCTTGCTGCTGGCGGCCTTGCTGCTGTTGGCGGCCTGGTCCATGCCCTTGCCCGGCGCCTTGCTGCTGCTGTCCTGTGCCGTGAGCGCACCGTGTTTGTTCGTGCTGCGCGCGCGCGCGGCGCGGCTGAAAAAGATCGAGGCGCAACTGCCGGAAGCGGCCGATTTTCTGGCCCGCGCGCTGCGCGCCGGACATTCGTTTTCGAACGTGCTGCAAATGGTGGGAGACGAACTCAATGAGCCGATCAGCGGCGAATTCAAGACGGCGCACGAAGAGATCAATTACGGCGTGCCGATGAACGAAGCGCTGCAAAATCTGGCTGCGCGCATCCCGCTGACGGACTTGCGCTACCTCGTCATCGCCGTGCTGGTGCAGCGCGAATCGGGCGGCAACCTGGCCGAGGTGCTGGTCAGCATCGCCCGCATCATCCGCGCCCGCTTGAAGTTGCTGGGACAGGTGCGCGTGCTGTCGGCCGAGGGACGCATGTCGGCCTGGGTGCTGGGCCTGATGCCGGTGGTGATGATCGGCGTCATGGCCCTGGTCAACCCGCAATACATCCGCCTGCTGTGGACCGATCCCAGCGGCATCAAACTGTTGTGGTACGCGGCTGGCATGGTGGCGCTGGGCGTCGTCTGGATGCGTAACGTCATCCGTATCCGTATTTGAAGGGCGCGCCTGAAAAAAAGTCCATGGCGTTGTTGCGTCGCCTCGCCGTACGTCCGTACTGTCTTCGGCGACGCGCCTAGCCCTGAACGTTTTTTCAGTCGATCAGAGGAGGAATACTTCATGACCGGTGCACAACTGCTGTTCTTGTTGATCGTCTTTGCCGTGGTGGTGGCGCTGGCCCTGCTGGCGTGGCTGATCTTCTTTCCCGGCACCTTGCGCCAGCGTCTGTTCGGCGCCACGGCGTCGGCCGCCAGCGAGGCGGTGGCCGATACTGGCTGGGTCGAGAGGGTGGTGCGTGTGGCGCAGCCGTTCAGCAAGCTGTCGCTGCCGGAAGAGGGCTGGGAGCGCTCGCCGCTGCGCACGCGTTTCATGAACGCGGGCTGGCGCCAGGCGAGCGCGCCGGCCCTGTACTTTGCGGCGAAAAGCGTGCTGGCCCTGCTGTTTCCCACCGTGCTGGGCCTGTATGCGGCCAGCGCCATGGCGGCGCAGCTGCGCAGCGTGCTGCTGTTGCTGCTGTGCGTCAGCGCCACCATCGGCTATTACCTGCCCAACCTGGTGCTGGCCAGCACGGCCAAGCGGCGCCAGCGCGACATTTTCGAAAACATCCCCGATGCGCTCGACTTGCTGACCGTGTGCGTGGAAGCGGGCTTGAGCCTGGAGCGCGCGCTGGTAAAGGTGTCGGGCGAGATCCACATCAAAAGCGTGGTACTGGCGCAGGAATTGCAACTGGTGCTGATGGAAATGCGCGCCGGTTTTTCCAAGGAAAAGGCGCTGCGCAACCTGGCCTTGCGCAGCGGCGTGGAAGACGTCGATACCCTGGTCGCCATGCTGATCCAGTCGGAACGCTTCGGCACCAGCATGGGCGATTCGCTGCGCGTGCATTCGGAAAATCTGCGCGGCAAGCGCAGCCTGCTGGCCGAGGAGGCTGCGGCGAAGATCGCGTTAAAGCTGCTGTTCCCGCTGATTTTTTGCGTCTTTCCCACCCTGATGCTGGTGCTGATGGGGCCGGCCGTGATCGAAGTCTATCGCGTGCTCGTGCCGGCCATGGCCAGCCGCTGAAAGGAGTCTCACCATGCGCTTGACGATATCCCGCCTGGCCGCCGCCTGCGCCTGTCTGGGCCTGGCCGCCTGTACCACGCAGCTGGCCCATGCACCGGCGCCGCAGTGGCCTGACGCCGATGCCGCCTATGCGGCGGGGCGCCAGCATGTCGAGCGGGGCGACCTGCCCGCGGCGCAAGCGGCTTATGAGCAAGCCCTGCGCCATGCGCCGCGCCACGTGAACGCGCGCAACGGACTGGCCGTGCTGCACGCGCAGCGGGGCGAGCATGACGCGGCGATCGCCCATTGGCTGGCCTTGACGCAGGAGGCGGGTACACGGCAGCCGCAGCAGGCCTATCTGTTCAGCAATCTCGGCCACGCCTATTATTTAAGCGGACGCGACGCGCAAGCCTTGCCCGTGCTGGAACAGGCATGCCTGCTCGATCCGCTCAATGCGCTGGCCTGGCAGCACCTGGCGCAGGTACTGGAACGGCTGGGACAGCACGAGCGCGCCGCCGTCATGCGGCGCCAGGCGGCCAGCTTGCAGGAACACGATGTGCGGCGCGATCTGGCCTTGTTGCGCGGCGAGGCGCCGCCGCAGGGCGTGCCCGCGCCGGTGCCCGATGCGCCCGCCATGGCGCGCGTGGAGATCACGCAGAGCGATGGCATGGCCCGCCTGAGACGCGTGCCGGCGGCGGTGCGCAGCCTGACCGTTAGCCCATTGGTGCCGGCTGCGCCTGTGGCTGGCACGCCGCGTCCGCGCCTGGAAATTGTCAACGGCAACGGCGTGCCGGGCCTGGCCGCCGCGCTGGCGCGCAGTCTGGCAGGAGCGCCCGTGCAGGTGGTGCGCCTGGCCAATGAAGCCAGCTTCCAGGTGGCGCGCACGCGCGTCGAGTACCGGCCCGCGCAGGAACAGGCGGCGCGCCAGCTGGCCCGCCAGTTGGGTACGCAGGTGCAGACCCAGGTGCAGACCCAGGCCGCCGATTGCCCCGCCAGCGAGCTGCGTCTGGTACTGGGGCGCGACTTGAGCGACCCCGCCATGCTGCACCGCTATTATCTGCAGCAATTGCAGCTGGCGCGCCAGGCGCTGGCACGGCTCGGTTAACACGCATCGGCTGGCATAAAAAAACGCGGCGCCTTTTGCGGGCGCCGCGTGCTTTTGAGCGTGCCAGTGCTTATTTAGCCTGGCGGCGGCGCGTAAAGGCGAGGGCGGCCAATCCCGTCCCCAGCAGGAACAGGGTGCCTGGCTCCGGCACTTGCAAGGGATCGATGACGACGATGTCGGTGCGCGTGGACTTGGAAAAATTCAAGGTGTAGCTGCCGGCGGGCAGGGCGAAATTCGAGGTCAGGGAAAACATCGCGAAGCCATTCGTGAAGGCGCGCCCGGTGGCCGGGTCGTTGGTGCCGGCCGTCATGTTCAGGCTGAACGGGTCCAGGCTGCCGACCGTATGGTTGCCATTGATGTCGCTGCCATTACTGGCATCGCCATCAGGCGCGAACTGGAAGATCACGCCGTCGGCATTCGCATGCGACAGGCAGCCGACGGGACTGGCGGCATTGCACGAGATATTGAAGATATCCATGATCGACACGTTCGACTTGTCGCCCATGGTCGTCACGCTGGTGCGCAGGTCGCGTCGGCCCATGAAGCTGAAGGTGATGAAGCCGGCGCTCGACAGGGTCAGGTTGACGGAGCCGGTCAGCGTGTCGCCGGCCGTGGAGGACGCCGCCCCCACCGTGTTGCGCTGCGCTTCTGACACGGCGCTGACGGTGGAGCCGGCGGCAGTGAGCATATTGCCGAAGGAATGCGCATCGCCGCGCGCGAACTCCAGTGCAGCGGTGGGCGCGTAGTGGTTTTGCGGCGAGGCGCTGCAGCCGGTGCCGGAGCACACTTGCAGCACGTCGGCGTTGGCAGCCGGACCCGTATTGACGGCGCGCGGATTGACGGCCACGCCGCCCTGGAAAAAGGCGCTGTCGCTGGCATTGCGGTTGGCGCCAGCCAGCGACAGCGCGCCAGCGCTGGTGGTGATACGGAAATTGTTCAACTCGTTGACGGCCAGGCCGTACGCACCTGCCTGCGCCTGACCACTGGCCAGCAGACTTGCCGCCGCCAGTGCGCCCAGCCAACCCAGGGTCTTGTTTCGTGTGTGATCGACGTTCATCGCAGCCTCTTATCGTAGTCAGTCTCGGGAAATCCGGGGGAGAAAGAATCCAGAATGTCCAGAATGACTTGTCTGAATTCATCTCGTAGACAGTGATAAGCAGCTTGTATGCCACACAAAAAAAGCACATGGAATCAAGTGCTTGCGTAAAGCAGACTGAGCCGGTGGAAGCAAAGTGTAAGAAAGGCCGACGCCGCTTTCAGGTGCCCCGGTGATAACCCAGGTGGCCACCCGAATTGCGCGCGCAGCCGCAGCCGATGCGCGCCACTTCCTCGCCTTCCGTCAATTTCCAGTTGGTAATCGTCGTGTGCTGCCAGTCGATGTCGCTTTTCTTGACAGGCTTCACCGTCAACGTGCGGGCGGCCGCATCCGTGTACTCCATCAGCTCCTCGTCGTCGGCGATGTCGAAATGGCGGTGGATCAGGGAAATGCCGAAGCGGTCGAGCGCGCCATAGCGCTGCAGCACGTCGCGCAGTTCGCGAAAACACGCCAGGTCGTCGGGCAGCAGCGGATCGACGGCGGAAATATCGGCGACGGGCTGCCATTGCATGGCGTGGATGTTCAGGCTGTGCATGATGTTCTCCTGTGCCCCTTGTCGCTAGCCCAGGCTGCCGGAGGGGCGCCGGCACGCCTGGCGAAATGCTCATCGTGGCCGCAACGCCGTTGCGGCGCTTGCGCCAGATCAAAGGTGCGGCACATCATGGCTTGCCCGGTAAAATAGGCCATGGCAAACAAAACCCCCACTTTCCCCGGCGCACGCACGGGCCGCGGCCAGGTCCTGGCCGTGCTGCTGTCGAACCGCGACCAGTCCGGCGCCGAACCGCTGCAAGGCCGCGTCTCGCTGGCCGCCATCGTGAAAGCGCTGAAACGCAAATACCACTGGCCGATTGAAACGCACAGCTTCCCCGCGAATACGCAGGACGGCCGCGCCAGCTGGGCGACCGTCTACAGCTTGCCGGAAAAGGTTATCGAGGCCGCGCTGGAGGCCGGCGGCCGGGAGTGGCTGGAGAGCCGGGCAGTAGCCGGGCGGCGGTGAATGCGCCGCAGTACGCTATTCGAGCCGGAAGCCGACCTTCAGCGTGACCTGGAAGTGCGCCACCTTGCCATCGACGATATGCCCGCGCGATTCCGTCACTTCATACCAGTCCATGTGCTTGACCGTCAGCGCCGCCTTGGCAATGGCATCGCGTATCGCCTGATCGCTGCTCTCGGTCGACGTGCCGACCAGTTCGATCAGCTTGTAAGTGTGTGCGGACATGATATTTCCCCAGGTAGGCAAGCCAGACATCGGGAGCCTGCATTGCGCAGGCACGTGCTCATCTTGCGCCTAAATGTGCTGATAGTCATTGCGCGGTGCAGCAAGGCGATTGCGAATCTGGCGAAGGCTGCCATCATGTTGGCAACATTGCTGTCGGTTAAAACCGGGACTTCAGTTGGTCTTGTCGGCGTGTGGGTGGAGATAGTCCGCGTTGCGTCCCACGCTATGCGCTCACTTCGGGTCGCGATGAGCGTCAATGGCACCAGGAGCATCCTGCAGGCGCCTGGGAAGAAAAAGGTTAGCTACACAACTAAATGGGTAGTCGTTTGAAGGCACCCTTCGTGAACTTCGATGCATTCAGCCCGGCTTTGATCTCTGAAAAAGGCGGGTCTCCGCAAGGACGGTGCACACGAAACACCCCGCTCTCCACCAATTGCGACAATGTTGCCGCAGGCTCCAGTCGAGTATGCTTGTAGGCGATGTGACTGTGATGCTCTACGAAAGGATGGCTTCCGACCTGAAGCTCACAAGTTGCATCGAACGGGACGTTCGGATAGGTCGAACAAACGCATACCAGCGCGCACATATTGTCAGGATAGCCATCGATGGGCGCTGGGTCATTTAGTACTATAAATAAATGAAACATACCACCAGGACCAGATGGTATGAGGAGTGTTTCCTTGGCTCGCGGTAACCAGCCGGGCATCATGCCGCCGATGTAAAAGCGGCGTTGATCGCCTGCTGCTCGCGTAATTGTTTTTTCAGTAACCGTGTCTGTTCATTATTAAATTTAAGTACTTCGAACAATTTTTCTAACGTGATGGGTACTGATGAGCCTTCAGGATCTTCCCACTCAGGGCAAATTTTGTGAGTGAGGTCGCGAATCTGATATTTGCTCAAGTGACCAAAATCTTTCCAAGTTTCTGCGAGAACTTCAAACTCGGCTTCAGATAATTCCAGAAGGTCTTGCTCTGGCGAGCGAATCCGACTTCCGTCACGCAAAGCCACAGCATGATCCTCACGATCCGCGATCCACGCATCCCACCCATTATCTTCAGATGAGGACATTCCGTTAATGCGATTCAGTGTTTGAGACAGAACAGGTCCGTGATCCATAGAAACAAGCTTGTCGCCAATGATCGGATCGCCGTACATCTCATATGAGCGCCGCTCTGCTAGATAAAGCAACTTCATCAGCTTAAGTACAGGAAGGCGGCCTTGGGCTTGAAATAGGAAGTAAGCGGCAACCTGCGCGGCTTTCTTTTCGGAATATAAGTTTTGCATAATTTTGAGCCTCCATCGCATCAATTTTGAGCAATTTGGATAGCTATTCGAGATCAATCTACGCACAAAGTACATCGCTGTCAACATATTGCCGTGCATGATGCTCTGGCTCATGCAACATGTGCGGAAAGTGGATGAGATCAGTTTAGCTGTATAAATGTACAGTAGTTTTGATAATTGTCAAACGAAATCGATAAGCGCCAGCGCATCGGCTGGATGGCTTTGCCGCTAGACGGGGAGGTCGGTCAACGTGCTTCTGCATGTCGTCATGCGGCAAAAAGGGTTCCACCGTGCACCAGCCTGGAAACCACACTGATTGATGCCTGTCTTTGCCGGGAACGTCGACAAGAAGCCACGCTGGAAAGTAGTACGTGAGGTGTGATTGCTTGTAATCAAGAGAGGCGCAACTATAAGTTGGCGTTGTCACTTGCTTGCTACTGATCCAAAAGAAAAGGGCTTACATTTCTGTAAGCCCTTGATATTCTTGGTGCCGACTGCCGGTTTCGAACTGGCCACCTGATGATTACAAATCAACTGCTCTACCAAATGAGCTAAGTCGGCAAAAACTGCGCGTTGCGAATTATACGCTATTTAATGCGTGTCAGGGTCGGGCGGCCGCCTTTTTTTGGCGGCTCGTCGTCGCCGGGCGTGGCGTTGTCGCGTTGTTCGGGGGAGCTGGCCGGCACGGACGACAGGGTCGGGCCGCTGGCGGCGGGGGCGAGCACGGGCGGCGGGACGTCGGCGGAAGCGGGGCTGTCCGTCGGTTGCGCGTCGGGGTCATCGTTGCCCAGCACGGGCTCGAAGGCCATGCCCTGGCCGTTTTCGTTGGCGTAGATGGCCATCACGTTGTCGACCGGCACGTAGATTTCGCGCGAGACGCCGCCAAAGCGGGCGTGGAAGCGGATGGCGTCGTTGTCCATCTTCAGGCCGCTGGTGGCGCCGAAGCTGATGTTGAGCACGATTTCGCCCTTTTTCACGTATTCCATCGGTACCGTGGTGCGCGAATCGACTTTGACCGCGAGATAAGGCGTGTAGCCGCTGTCGGTGCACCATTCGTAGATGGCGCGCAGCATATAAGGTTTGGTTGAGATTTCAGACATGATAGGCACTGTGAGGCGGGAGCGCCCCCGTCAGCATGAGGCGGGCGCACCGGTAGTTCAAAAGACTGGGACAGCGCAAAAAACAACTTTAACACGTGGCCCAAGATGCCCCAGAAAGCGTCGCGAGCAAGCCCGATATCGGCTTGAGTAACGCAGCCGTACTTCAGTACGGCGGGTAACGCCGAGTCGAGAGCGGGCTGCGCAGCAGCTTTATGGGGATATCTTTTAGCGGCGCATGACTTTTTCGGATGGCGTCAGCGCTTCGATGTAGGCAGGACGCGAGAAGATGCGTTCGGCGTATTTCATCAGCGGTGCAGCCGTCTTCGACAGTTCGATGCCGTAGTGGTCCAGGCGCCACAGCAGCGGCGCGACAGCCACGTCGAGCATCGAGAATTCGTCGCCCAGCATGTACTTGTTTTTCAGGAACAGCGGCGCCAGGGTCGTCAGGCGGTCGCGGATTTCCGCGCGTGCCTTGTCGTGGGCCTTGTCGTTGCTCTTGGCGCGTTCGCTTTCCAGCACGTGCACGTGCACGAACAGTTCTTTCTCGAAATTGAACAGCATCAGGCGCGCGCGGGCACGCATCAGCGGATCGGCCGGCATCAGTTGCGGATGCGGGAAGCGCTCATCGATGTACTCGTTGATGATGTTCGATTCATACAGGATCAGTTCGCGCTCGACCAGGATGGGCACCTGGCCATACGGGTTCATGGTCGAAATGTCTTCCGGTTTGTTGAACAGGTCGACGTCGCGCACTTCGAAGTCCATGCCTTTTTCAAACAGGACCAGGCGGCAGCGTTGCGAAAATGGGCAGGTTGTACCCGAATAGAGAACCATCATTTTTTATAGTTCCTTAGAAACAAAGGGGGTGAAGCCGCGAACGGCTCACCCCAGGTCGCTTGTCCACTCATGCGGACAACGCAGAAACAGGCATAAACCGGCCTATGGCCGGCGCCTCACTTATTTGACTTCCTTCCAGAACGACGCGTTAAGGCGCCATGCCAGCAGAGCAAAGACCGACAGGAACAGCAGTACCCAAACGCCCAGGCGCTTGCGTGTCTGCTGTGCCGGTTCGGCCATCCACTCCATGTAGCCGACCAGGTCGGCTACCGCATTGTCGTACTCGATCTTGTTCAACGTACCTGGCTTGACGTGCTCGAAGCCGGTAAATTTGTGGATCTTCTTGCCAGCTTCGTGCGGATCGTTCTCTTCCACGAACTTGGCAGTCTGGACACCTTGCAATTCCCATAATACATGCGGCATGGCAACATTCGGCACGACCATATTGTTCCAGCCGGTCGGACGAGTGTCGTCTTTATAGAACGTACGCAGGTAAGTATACAGGTAGTCGCCGCCTGTGCCAGCGGAAGATGATTTCGCGCGCGAAATTACCGACAAATCCGGCGGTACGACGCCAAAGAAGGCCTTGGCGTCCTGCGGTGCCAGGCTGGTCGTCATCAAGTCGCCGACTTTATCGCCGGAGAACAACAGATTCTGCTTGATCTGGTCTTCCGTCAAGCCCAGGTCGCGCAGCCGGTTGTAGCGCATCGACACGGCGGCGTGGCAATTCAAGCAATAATTGACGAACAATTTGGCGCCATGTTGCAGCGCTGCCATGTTGGTCTGGCGGTCAGGCGCCTTGTCCAGCGGAAAGCCGCCTTCGCTGGCGAGAGCCATGGCGGGCACGAGTGCCAGGATGGCGAGCAGTTTTTTTGCAATCTTCATATGATGTATGTCCTTTGAGCGTGGCGTGAGAGCGGCTTAGTGCGGGTGAAACGTCACACGCGACGGCACGGTCTTGAACTTGCCCATGGCACTCCACCATGGCATCAGCAGGAAGAAGCTGAAGTAAATCAGGGTGCACACTTGCGACACGATGGTTCTGAAGTCCGTTGGCGGCTGGGTACCGAGGTAGCCGAGGATCAGGAACGACAGGCCGAAGATGGCGTACACATATTTGTGCCAGGTCGGACGGTAGCGGATCGATTTCACGGGCGAATGGTCGAGCCATGGCAGGAACGCCAGGATCACGACGGAACCGCCGAAGAACACCACGCCCCAGAATTTCGCATCGAGCACCTGCGGCAGCATGCCGATGATGGCGACGATGGCGATGCCGGCGATGATGGACTTGACCGTCGTCGACAGGCGCGACTTGAGCCAGATGAACACCACGTAGGCGGCCACGGCACCCATCAGCACGTACATGAAGTCGGCCGTGGTGGCGCGCAGCACCGAGTAGAACGGCGTGAAGTACCAGGTTGGCGCGATGTGCAGCGGGGTTTTCAGCGAGTCGCCCGGCAGGAAGTTGTTGTATTCCAGGAAGTAACCGCCCATTTCCGGCGCGAAGAAGACGACGGCGCTGAAAATGACGAGGAAGATCGAGACGCCGAACAGGTCGTGCACGGTGTAGTAAGGATGCGAAGGGATCGAATCGACGGGGTGGCCATCGGCGCCCAGGTTTTCCTTCACTTCGATGCCGTCCGGATTGCTCGAGCCGACTTCATGCAGGGCGATCAAGTGCGCTGCAACCAAGCCCAGCAGTACCAGCGGGATGGCGATCACGTGGAAGGCGAAGAAGCGGTTCAGGGTGGCGTCGGACACCACGTAGTCGCCGCGGATCCACAACGACAGGTCAGGGCCGATGAACGGGATGGCGCCGAACAGGTTGACGATCACTTGTGCGCCCCAGTACGACATCTGTCCCCATGGCAGCAGGTAGCCGAAGAACGCTTCGGCCATCAGGCACAGGAAGATGGCGAAACCGAACAGCCAGATCAGTTCACGTGGCTTGCGGTACGAACCGTACAGCAGGCCGCGCGTCATGTGCAGGTAGACGATGATGAAGAAGGCCGAGGCGCCCGTCGAGTGCATGTAGCGCACCAGCCAGCCCCACGGCACTTCGCGCATGATGTACTCGACGGAATTGAAGGCCAGGGCCGCATCCGGTTTGTAGTGCATGGTCAGGAAGATGCCGGTGACGATCTGCAAGACCAGCACCAGCATGGCCAGCGAGCCGAAGATGTACCAGAAATTGAAGTTTTTCGGGGCGTAGTACTTGCCCCATTGGTCATTCCACAGCTTGGTCAGGGGAAAGCGGTCATCGACCCAGCCCAGCGCTTTTTCGGCGGCGGGAGCGTCTGCCGGAAATTTCGTTTCTTTGAAAGCAGCCATGATCAAGCCTCGCCTTTCTCGTCTTTACCTATCAGCAATTTGGTGTCGCTCAGGTACATATGGCGCGGCACTTGCAGGTTGTCCGGCGCCGGCTTGTTCTTGAACACGCGGCCTGCCATGTCGAAGGTGGAGCCGTGGCAAGGGCACAGGAAGCCGCCTTCCCAGTCATCGGGCAGCGATGGTTGCGGGCCGGGGGCAAATTTCGAGGAAGGGGAGCAGCCCAGATGGGTGCAGATGCCGACGGCGACGAGAATTTCAGGCTTGATCGAGCGCCATTCGTTCATGCAATACGACGGCGTGAATTCGGCGGGGTTGCGCTGGGAATTGGCGTCGGCGACTTTGCCGTCGGTCTTTTTCAGCGACGCGACCATTTCCGGCGTGCGCTTGAGGATCCAGACCGGCTTGCCGCGCCATTCGACGGTGCGCATTTCGCCGGGTTGCAAGGTGGTGATGTCTACTTCGACCGGCGCGCCAGCCGCTTTCGCGCGCTCCGACGGCTGGAAGGTGCTTACCAAGGCTCCCGCGGTTGCCAATCCAACTACACTGCCCGCCGCGCACGTGGCGACGAGCAAGCCGCGACGGCCTGAATCGACCTGCTTTTCGTTACTCATGCAAACCCCAATCAGTCAAAATGCGAATCTTTATTATGAGTGGCAGCCGCGAAAAACCCGTCGCCGAAGCTCTATCCCACTGATTGCCGCAACCCGCATCTTTGTACGGTAAAGTGGCAACATCCCTGCGGAACTTCGGACTATGGCGCAGCCCGTGCCAGTTTCTTGTTGATTATCCGGAAGTGAAAAAGCCACTTCTGGCAACCGCAAATTATAAGTGAAGCAAACAACGAATAAAACAAAAACGTTGCTTGTACCATAATTTATATACTTTTGCAGGAGGTGGCTAGTTCTTTCGAACTAGATGCGCGCGGCTGTGCACGAATTGGTCCTGCCGGCAACCACAAGTTGGTATCCCCAGGAATCAATAGTATGATCGGCATGTTTTTATATCTATCCGAAGGAGAAATTCATGGCAATGATGAAGGAATTTAAAGAATTTGCAATGAAAGGCAACGTCGTCGATCTGGCGGTCGGTGTCATTATCGGCGGCGCCTTCGGCAAGATTGTCGATTCCTTGGTGCAAGACGTGATCATGCCGCCCATCGGCCGTATTTTCGGCGGCCTCGATTTCGCCAATTACTATCTGCCCCTGAATGGCCAGGCGACGACGATGACCCTGGTGGAGGCGAAAAAAGCGGGCGCCGTGCTGGCCTACGGTAACTTCCTCACCATTTTGCTCAACTTCATCATTCTGGCCTTTATCATCTTCCAGATGGTGCGCCTGATGAACAAGGCCCGCCGCAGCGAACCGGTCGCGCCGGCCCCGGCACCGGCCACGCCGGAAGACATCGTGCTGCTGCGTGAAATCCGCGACTCCCTGCAGCAGAACGCACGCAACAGCAACAATCTGGCAAAATAAGCCGTTCCGGCACCGGCCGGCTGACCTGGGCAGAGAACTGTATGCGACGATTCTGGTTATTGTTTGCGCAAACCGTGACGATCGCGTTGGCGCTGTACTTTGTGTACGGCGCGCTGCGCCCGGCCAGCCGGGTACAGCAGCTTGGTTCTCCCGCCAAGCCGGTGCCCGTGGTGGAAACGGCGTCGAGCAGCCTGGCGCCCGGTTCCTACCGCGACGCGGCGGCGCGCGCCATGCCCGCCGTCGTCAACATCCTCACCCTGCAAGTGCCCAAGCGCGGCGCCCATCCGCTGGCGCGCGATCCCTTCTTTAAACGTTTCTTCGGCGACCGCGACCCGGACGGCGAGGATGACGAGGACTTGAAAAACAGCCTCGGCTCGGGCGTCATCGTCAGCCATGAAGGCTATGTGCTGACCAACAACCACGTGGTCGAAGGCGCCGACGAAATCGAAGTGGTGCTCACCGACGGCCGCAAGGCGCCCGCCAAGGTGGTGGGCCTGGACCCGGAAACGGACCTGGCCGTCATCAAGATCAACCTCGACAAGCTGCCCGTCATCGTGCTGGGCCAGTCGGAACTGGCGCGCGTGGGCGACGTGGTGCTGGCCATCGGCAACCCGTTCGGCGTGGGCCAGACGGTGACCATGGGCATTATCTCCGCCCTGGGCCGCAACAACCTGCACATCAACAGCTTTGAAAACTTCATCCAGACGGATGCGGCGATTAACTTCGGCAACTCGGGCGGCGCCCTGGTCGATACGCGCGGCAATCTGATCGGCATCAATACGGCGATTTACTCGCAAAGCGGCGGTTCCGTCGGCATCGGCTTCGCCATTCCCGTCTCGACGGCCAAGACGGTGATGGAAGCCATCATCAAGGATGGCCACGTGGTGCGCGGCTGGATCGGCGTGGAAACGCAGGACATCACGCCCGAGCTGGCGCAAAGCTTCAACCTGCAGCGGTCGAGCGGCGCCATCATCGCCGGCGTGGTGCGCAACGGCCCGGCCGACAAGGCGGGCATCGTGCCCGGCGACATCCTGCTGACGGTGCAAGGCAAGCCCGTGGGCGACACGACGGAAATGCTCAACCTGATCGCCCAACTGCCGCCCGGCGAAAAAGCTAAAATGACGGTGCTGCGCAAGAATCGCGAAGCGGCACTCGACGTGATGGTGGGCAAGCGTCCCATCCCGAAAGAGCTTTCCAAATAGTTGCTGATCGGAATTTGACACATGCATGTGCGTGATTTGACCCAATTTTTACGTGAACTGAGCGACAACAACAACCGTCCCTGGTTTGTCATGAACAAGCCCCGCTACGACATCCTGCGCGAGGAATTCCTCGCGCTGGTGACGTCGCTGATCGGCGAGCTGGGCAAGTTCGATCCGGCCGTGAAATACTGCAATCCGAAGAAGGCCTTGTTCCGCATCAACCGCGACGTGCGTTTCGCGCACGACAAGAGCCCCTATAAAACGCGCTTTTCGGCCGCCATCGCGCCGAACGACATGCGCCGTCCCAGCAAGGCGGGCGGGCCCACGTATTATCTGCAGATCGACGGCCAGGGCAACCTGCTGTTCGGCGCCGGTGAATACATGCCGCCGCCGGGCCGCCTGAAGGCGCTGCGCGAACACATGGTCAACGACGCGCCAGGTTTTTCCAAAGTGCTGAAAAATAAGCGCTTGAAGGCCCGTTTCGGCACCATCCAGAACGAGGGCAAGCTGCAGCGCCCGCCCAAAGGCTTTGAGGCGGATGCCGAACATATCGAATTCATCAAGCTGAAGAGCTTTTTTGTCTGGACCGAAGTGCCGCTGCCCGTCAATGAACCCGAGAAACTGCTGCCGACCCTGGCGGAAGGCTTGAAGGATGCGTGGCCGCTGGTCGAGTGGATGCGCGGCGCGAAAGAGCCGGAGGAAGTCACCGAGTAATTGCCGAAGGAGCACATGATGGCACTGGAGCACGCAAGTTCAGGACAGGTGATCGAGGTGCTGCGCAGGGATGGCGACGACCTGTCGCAGTTTTCCGCCATCGCGCTGGCCAGGACGGATGAACTGGAATTGATCCGCATGTGCATGCCCAAGGGCAAGACCATGCCCGAGCATCATGTGCTCGGTGAAATCACCTTGCTGTGCCTGCAAGGGCAGGTGGCGGTGACGGCGCATGGCGGCGAGCACCTGCTGGGGCCGGGGCAGATGCTGTACCTGCTCGGCGGCCAGGCGCACGCGCTGGAAGCGCGCGAAGACAGTCTGTTGTTGCTCACCATACTCATGCACAAGGCGGGCCGCTAGGCGCCGCCCGGTTGATTCTCAGGCCGCCTCGGCGCGCGGATCGCGCGACAGCAGCTGCTGCACCATCACGTGCGGCAAATCGCCATCGAACAGCACGCCGGCCACGGCATTCGTGATCGGCATGTCGACGCCCATGCGGCGCGCCAGTTCGCGCACGGCCTTGGCGCACGGCACGCCTTCGGCCACGTGACCGAGTTCGGCCACGATGGTATCGAGGGCTTTGCCTTGCGCCAGGCCCAGGCCGACCCGGCGGTTGCGCGACAGGTCGCCCGTGCAGGTGAGAATCAAGTCGCCCATGCCCGTCAAGCCCATGAACGTTTCCGCCTGACCACCCAGGGCCGTGCCCAGGCGCGTGATTTCCGCCAGCCCACGCGTGATCAGCGCGGCGCGCGCATTCAAACCCAGGCCCAGGCCGTCGGCCACGCCCGTGGCAATCGCCAGCACGTTCTTGACGGCGCCGCCCACTTCCACGCCTACCACGTCTTCGCTCGCATACACGCGGATGGTGCCGCCATGCAAGGCCGAGACGACGGCGCCGCGCAAGGTGGCGCTGTGCGAGGCGATGGTCAGCGCGCACGGCAGGCCGCGCGCCACTTCCTGCGCGAACGAGGGGCCGGACAGGGCGCCGCCGGCGACCGTGTCGCCCAGCACTTCTTGCACGATCTGGTGCGGCAGCAAGCCCGTGCCGCCTTCAAACCCCTTGCATAGCCACACCAGGCTGCCGATGGCCTTGTCTTTCAGCTGATGCAGCATGGGCCGCAAGCCCGCCACGGGGCAGGCGGCGATCAGGAGGCCATGCTCGCCGCCGGCATGCGCGACGGCGGCGTCGAAATCGGCGCTGATGCGCAGCTGCGGCGGCAAAGGGAAGCCCGGTAAATAGCTGTTTTCGCCGCTGGCGGCCATGGCGGACATGGCCTCGGCATTGCGGCCCCACAGCAGCACGTCGTGGCGGCCGGCCAGGGCCATGGCCACGGCCGTGCCCCAGGCGCCGGCGCCGAGGATGGTGATCTTGCGGGGCAGGGCCTTGGCGGCGGGAGATGTATCTGGAGAAACTTGCATGCAACCTCAGTGGGGCGGAAGAAACGGGTGCGGCGCCCGGGCCGGTCGCCCGGTGCGCAGGGCGGGCCTTACAGGCCCCACACTTCGCTGGTCTTGACGTAGCCGCTCTGGCCATCCTTGTGGCGCACCTTGACCCAGCCGGAGCTCGGTTGCTCGCTCATTTCCAGCAGCACGCCCTTGTCGACGAGGATGATGGCGGAGGCGGTGTCGTCGGGGCTGGCGCGCACCTTGAGGTTCGCGGCGCGCGCCACGACGTTGCGCTTGGCGGACAAGCCCTTGGCTTCCGTCCAGGCCATTTCGCCGCTGGCGTCGCGCACCTTGACCCAGTCGCCGTAGCTGAGCACGACTTCCAGCGGCATGCCGCGCGGCGCCACGTACAGCTTGCCGCCCTTTGAGGACGGCGCGTCGTACAGGATGACGGGGGTCGCGCCCACCGTTTTGAAATCGACGGCGTGGCTGGCGGCGGTCGCCAGCAACAGTACGGCGCCGGCCATCCAGCGGAACTTGCTCAAGAGCGCACTTTTCAACATGATATTTTGAACCTTAACGAAACACGGCGGCCAGGCCGCCGTGTCAGGCCAGCCTTGACGGCCGGCGGGGTCTTGCAAGAGCTTAGTGCGTTTCGCTGGCTGCTGGTGCTGCTGCAGCGGCGTCAGCAATAGCTTGCAGACGTTGTTGGTAGAACACTTCGAAGTTGATCTCGGCCAGGTGCACTGGCGGGAAGCCGGCACGGGTGATCACGTCGGCGATGTTGGCGCGCAGGTAAGGGTAGATGATGTTCGGGCAGCCGATTCCCAGCAGCGGATCGAGTTGATCGGCAGGAATATTGCGTGCTTCGAAGATACCGGCTTGCTTGCCTTCGACCAGGAAAGCGACTTTATCGCCGACTTTGGCGGTGACGGTGATGGTCACGGTGGCTTCGAAGATGCCGTCGGCCAGAGGTGCAGCGCCCACGTCCAGAGCTACTTCGATCGCTGGCGCTTCTTGTTCCAGGAAAATAGCTGGGGAATTTGGTTGTTCCAGCGACATGTCTTTCAGGTAGACGCGTTGGATTTGGAAGACTGGTTGCAGGTTTTCGTCAGACATGGAACGCTTTCGTTGTAAAGGACAAGAACGGCACACCGTTCAAATATGGTGCTTGCGGTATTCAAACCGCGCCGGATAGGCGCGGCCAGATCAGGTGCGAGGGCAATTGTATCAAAACAATACGACAAAAAACCAAGCAATTTCTCGAACCCGCTTTATATCAGGCTGCCGTGCCATTTAACAAGGGGTCGAGCTTGCCAGCTTGATCAAGCGCATACAAATCGTCGAATCCGCCCACGTGGGTGTCGCCCACATAGATTTGCGGCACCGTGCGGCGGCCCGTGCGTTCCATCATCTTGATGCGCTCTTCCGGGTCGAGGTCGACGCGGATCTTTTGCACGGCGACGCCCTTGGCTTCCAACAGGCGCTCGGCGCGCACGCAATACGGGCATACGGCGGTGCTATACACAATTACGGGGACGGTCATGATGATTCCTTCTAGTTAAATGCCGGCTTACTTCGCCAGCGACAGGGTTTTCAATGGCAAACCCTGCTTTTTCCATTCGTCGAGGCCGCCTTCCAGGCTTGTTGCCTCAGCGAAACCGGCTTTGCCCAGCAGGCCGACGGCGGTTGCCGAACGCGAACCTTTCTGGCAAACCACTACAATGGGGCGCGTTTTGAATTTTTCCAGCTCGCCCAGGCGTTTTGCCAGTTCCGGCAGCGGAATATTTTTTGCGTCAGGCAAGTGGCCTGTGGCGAATTCTTCCGCGCTGCGCACGTCGACGATGATGGTCTTGCCACGGTTGATCAGTTGCGTGACTTCCAGCACGGTCGCGCGCTTGCCGCGCATCGACAGCAGTGGCCAGAGGAGGGCGCCGCCGGAAATAATGACGATGGCAAACAGAAAAATGTGGTCGATAATGAATTTCACGTAGGGTCCAATGGTTTAAGTCAATCCGCGCATTATAAAATAGAAGCTGGACGAGGTCTTTTTACGTTTTGCTTTTTTGATTTGAACCCCTTGAGAAGATAGAACTATGTACAAAATCGTTTTCATGCGTCACGGCGAGTCCACCTGGAACCTCGATAACCGCTTTACCGGCTGGACCGACGTCGATCTGACGGAAAAGGGCGTCAACGAAGCCAAGGCCGCCGGCCAGATCCTCAAGCAGGAAGGTTTTACGTTCGACGTGGCCTACACTTCCGTCCTGAAGCGCGCCATCCGCACCCTGTGGCTGGCGCTCGACGAGATGGACATGATGTATTTGCCGATCAAGAACGACTGGCGCTTGAACGAGCGTCACTACGGCGCCCTGCAAGGCCTGGACAAGGGCGAGACAGCTGCCAAGTATGGCGACGAGCAAGTACTGGTGTGGCGCCGCAGCTACGACACGCCGCCGCCGCCGCTGGAAGCGAACGACGACCGTGCCTCGTACAACGACCCGCGCTATGCCGGCTTGCCGAAAGCGGCTATCCCGCTGACCGAATGCCTGAAAGACACCGTGGCGCGCGTGATGCCGGCCTGGGATGAGGAAATCGCCCCGGCCATCCGCGCCGGCAAGAAAATCATCATTTCGGCCCACGGCAACAGCCTGCGCGCGCTGATCAAGATGCTCGATGGCATCAGCGACAGCGACATCGTCGGCCTGAACATCCCGAACGGCCAGCCGCTCGTGTATGAACTGGATGCCGACCTGAAACCGATCCGTCATTACTACCTGGGCGACCCGGCAGCGATTGCGGCAGCGCAAGCTGCCGTGGCGAACCAAGGGAAGGCCAAGTAACTTGTTGTCTTTCTTCCGCGGCACAGCGATCGCCCCCTCTGCTGAACGACCCCTGCCGGCGTGGCGCGCCGGCGCCATGCTGTGCGCAGCGCTGCTCTTCTCGAGCGGTGCCGCACAGGGTGCCAAGCCCACCGAACGCAGCAAGCAGAAAGCGGCCGCGGAAGCACAACGTGCTGGATTGCAACAAAAGCTGACGGCGCTCAAGCGCGACATCAGCCGCACGGAAAGCGCCAAGGATGACGCGGCCGATACCCTGGCCGAGTCGGAAGAGGCCATTTCCAACGCCAACCGCGCCTTGCGCGACCTGGCGCAGGAACAAAGCGAGACGGGCGTGAAGCTGACGGCGCTGGGGCAGGAGCACCAGCAGCTGACGGCCACCGTCGAGAAACAAAAGACGCAGCTGTCAAAGTTGCTGCGTGAACAATATGTCGCCGGCAACGAAGACCGCATCAAGCTGCTCTTGTCGGGCGATAACCCGAACCGCATCAACCGCGACTTGCAACTGATGGCGTATGTGTCGCAGGCGCAGGCGCGTCTGCTCGATGCCTTGCGTGCCAACTTGCTGGCCGTGGAGAAAAACCAGGCGGACGTGCAAAACGCCAAGGATGAGCTGGAAGAAATCGCGCAGGAAGAGCGCGACCAGAAGGCCTTGCTGGTGCAGGAGAAGGCGCGCCGTGCCGCCTTGCTGACGAGCTTGTCGCAGCGCCTGGTGGCGCAGCGCAAGGAAGTGGGCAATGTCGAGCGCGACGAACAGCGCATGGGCAACCTGGTCGACAAGCTGGCGAAACTGATCGAAGAGCAGGCCGCGGCCGCCGCGGCCGAAAAGAAACGCCAGCAATTGCTGGCCGAGCAGCGCGCCGCCGCGAAAGCGGCCGCCGACGCCAAGATTGCCGCGGAAAAACGCGAACGCCTGTTGGCCGCGCGCGCCAAGGCCGCCCAGGCGCAGGCCGAACGCGAACGCATTGCGAAAGAGCAACAAAACAAATCGGGCAAGATCAAGCCGCAGACGCCGCCAGCGCCGCCCGTGAAGCTCGAACCGATCGATGACGACGAGCCGCCGCAAGTGGCCAAGGTGGCACCCAAGCCCGAGCCGAAGCCGGAACCGGAGCCGGAACGCCCAAGCCTGGGCCCGGCCGCGCCGGCCGGCGCCTTTGCCAGCATGAAAGGGCAGCTGCGCGCGCCCGTGGCGGGCAAGATCGCCGCCCGCTTCGGCAGCAAGCGTGGTGACGGCCCCAGCTGGAAGGGCGTGTTCATCCGCACGGGCGAAGGCAGCGAGATCCACGCCATCGCCGGCGGCCGCGTCGTGTTTTCCGACTGGCTGCGCGGTTTCGGCAATTTGATCATCGTCGACCATGGCGGCCAGTACATGAGTATTTATGGCAATAACCAATCCTTGCTGAAACGCGTGGGCGATGCCGTCAAGGGCGGCGACGCCATTGCCAGCGCGGGCAACAGCGGCGGCAACGAGGAATCAGGGCTATACTTTGAATTGCGTCATCAGGGCCGCGCCTTCGACCCCGCCACCTGGGTGAAGTTTTAAGTTCCCACCATTGCTGCGGCAGCAAAATTGTAGATTGCGAAGAATACATGGGTATCAAAGTCAAAAGTATCGGCCTGATCGGTCTGGGCGTACTGGCCGGCATCGGCATGTCGCTGCAGTTCCCGGCCGTGGCGCAGAAAATCACGAATGCCCCGCTGCCGCTCGACGAGCTGCGCCAGCTGTCCGACGTCTTCGGCCTGATCAAGACCGATTACGTCGAGAAGGTGGAAGACAAGAAACTCTTGACGGAAGCCATTTCCGGCATGGTGTCCTCGCTGGACCCGCATTCCGTCTACCTCGATAAAAATGCCTTCAAGGAAATGCGCGAAAGCGTGCAGGGCAAGTTTGTCGGCATCGGCATCGAAGTGAGCATGGAAGACGGCTATGTGAAAGTCGTCTCGCCCATCGAAGACAGCCCCGCCGCCAAGGCCGGCATCCTGGCGGGCGATTTCATCACCCGTCTCGACAATCTGCCGCTGAAGGGCATGCAGCTGGAAGAAGTCATCAAGAAGATGCGCGGCCAGCCGGGCAGCAAGCTGGTGCTGACGATGTCGCGCAAGGGCGAAAGCAAGCCGCTGGTCTTCCCCATCGTGCGCGAGGAAATCCGCGTGCAAAGCGTGAAGGCCAAGATGGTCGCGCCCGGCTATGCCTGGCTGCGCATCGCCCAGTTCCAGGAACCGACCGTCGATGACATGGTCAAAAAGATCAACGCGCTGTATGCGCAAGACCCCAAGCTCAAGGGCCTGGTGCTGGACTTGCGCAATGATCCCGGCGGCGTCGTGCCGGGGGCGATCGGCGTGGCGACGGCATTTCTTCCGGGGAATTCCGTGATCGTGTCCACCAAGGGCCAGTTGCCGGAATCGAAACAGGTGTTTTATGGCCGCCGCGAATTTTATGCGCCGCCGGGCGCCAAGGCCGACCCGCTGGCCAAGCTGCCCGCTGCGCTGAAAACCGTGCCGCTGGTGGTGCTGGTCAATGCGGGCTCCGCTTCCGCCTCGGAAATCGTCGCCGGCGCCTTGCAGGATTACCAGCGCGCCACCGTCATCGGCACGCAGACGTTCGGCAAGGGTTCCGTGCAAACCTTGCGCCAGATCACGGCCGACACGGCCGTCAAGCTGACGACGGCCCGCTACTACACGCCGAAAGGCCGGGCCATCCAGGCGCGCGGCATCGTGCCCGACCTGCTGGTCGATGAAACGGCCGAGGGCGACGGCTGGAACAGCCTGCGCGTGCGCGAGGCGGACCTGGAAAAACACTTGAGCAGCGACGACGGCAAGCCGGAAGCGGCCAAGCCGACCATGGAAGGCATGCAGGATCAATTGGAAGAAGAGCAGCGCCTGATCGCCACGGCGAAAAAGCGCAAGCCGCTCGAATACGGCGCCAAGGACGATTTCCAGCTGCAACAAGCCTTGAACCACTTCCAGGGCTTGCCGGTGCAACTGGCCAAGGTGGACCCGAAGGTGGAGAAGATCGGCGCCAAGCCGGAAATCGCTTCCGACATCAAGGCCGATGACAAGAAGATTCCCGTGCGCAAACCGTAGTCGCCGCCATGAACGACGCCCAACTGCTGCGCTATTCGCGCCACATCCTGTTAGACGAGATCGGCATCGAAGGCCAGCAAGCCTTGCTCGATGCGCATGTGCTGGTGATCGGCGCGGGCGGGCTCGGTTCGCCCGCGGCCATGTACCTGGCCGCCAGCGGCGTCGGCAAGCTGACCCTGGTCGATGACGATACGGTCGATCTGACCAATCTGCAGCGCCAGATCGCCCACACGACGGCCCGCGTGGGCCAGCCGAAAGTGCTGTCGGCGCGCGAAACCTTGACCGGCATCAACCCCGAGATAGCCATCATCGCCTTGCAGGAGCGCCTCGACGGCGCGCGCCTGGCCGAACTGGTCTGCTCAAGCACGGTGGTGCTCGACTGCACCGACAACTTCGCCACGCGCCACGCCGTCAACCGCGCCTGCGTGGCGGCTGGGGTGCCGCTGGTATCGGGCGCCGTGATCCGTTTCGACGGGCAAGTGAGCGTGTTCGACCCGCGCACGGGCACGCAACCCTGTTATTCCTGCCTGTTTCCGCAGGAGCAGCAGTTCACGGACGAGGCGTGCTCGACCATGGGCGTGTTCGCGCCGCTGGTGGGCGTGGTGGGCGCCATGCAGGCGGCCGAGGCCTTGAAACTGATCATGGGCGTGGGTGCATCCTTGGCCGGGCGCCTGCTGCTGCTCGACGGCTTGCACATGGAATGGAGCAGCATGCGCGTCGCGCGCGACCCCGGCTGCGCCGTTTGCGGTGAAGTGGTCTTGCCCGCCTGACGGCCGCCGCACAAATTTTTCCCCATATGACAGGCTTTGTCATATTTCCGCTTTATACTCTGCTCTCATTACTCACCTTCTTCTCTCTTTCATATGCAAAACGCAGCAAACCATCCGATACGCCAGCGCCGCGCGCGCGGCTTCACTTTGATCGAAATCATGGTCGTGGTGGTGATCATGGGCATCCTTGCCTCGCTGGTGGTGCCCAAGCTGATCGCCCGCACGGGCGAGTCGAAAGTGGCGGCGGCGAAAGTCGACATCGCCACCGTGATGCAAGCCTTGAAACTGTATCGCCTGGATAACCAGCGCTACCCGACCACCGAGCAGGGCTTGCAGGCGCTGATCGAAAAACCGACCACGGGACCGGCCGCGAATGGCTGGAAAGCGGGCGGCTATCTGGAAAAGATGCCGAAAGATCCATGGGGCAATCCTTACCAGTACCTGTCGCCGGGCGTGAAGGGCGAAGTTGACCTGATCTCGCTGGGCGCCGACGGCCAGCCTGGCGGTAGCGGGGACGATGCCGATATCGGTTCCTGGGAACTGTAAGTTTTCCATTGCATGCCTGCCATGACCACCGGTCGCGCACTGCCCCGGCCACGCGCCAGCGGCTTCACGCTGATCGAGCTGCTGGTGGTGATGGTCATCATCGGCGTCACCCTGGGCCTGGTGTCGCTGAATGCGATGCCGAACGGCCAGCAGGCGCTGCAAAAGGAAGCCGAGCGCATCGCCCTGCTGCTGCAGCTGGCGCGCGATGAAGCCATCGTGCGCAGCCGGCAGGTGGCGTTCGAGGCGGACGAGAATCAATACCGTTTCCTGGTCCTCAATGAAAAGCTGTGGCAACCCGTGACGCAGGACGATTTGCTGCGCGAGCGCGCGTTTGCGAATACCCCCATGCTGCTCAGCGTGCAGCCGTCGAGCAGCGTGGCCCAGCCGCTGCGCATCATCTTCGGCCGTGAACCGGTCGACAAGCCTTTCGTGCTGACCCTGGCCAGCGGCGAGCGCAGCGTGGCCATCCGCGCCGACGGTATCGGCCACTTCACGGTCGAGCAATGATGCGGCGCGCGTTTCGCCGCCAGCGCGGCTTCACCTTGCTGGAAGTACTGGTCGCCCTCGTCATCGTCGGCACGGCCCTGGGCGCCTCGCTGCGCGCCGTCGGCAGCCTGACGCAGAACAGCGACGGCTTGCGCAGCGCCATGATGGCCACCTGGTCGGCGGAAAACCACCTGGTGCGCTTGCGCCTGGCGAAGACATTCCCGCAGACGGGCAAGCGCACGGTCGACTGCCCGCAGGGCGACTTAAAACTCATCTGCGAGGAAGAAGTGGTGGCCACGCCGAATCCCCGCATCCGCCAGGTGCGCGTGAACGTATATGACGTGCAATACCCGGCCCGGCGCATCGTGCGCCTGGTCTTGCTTTCCTTTAACGACTGATGGCGCGCCGCCCCGTCCCTGCTGGTGGTTTCACGCTGATCGAGCTGCTCGTGGCGATCGGCATCCTGGCCATGGTCGCCGTGCTGGGCTGGCGCGGCCTGGACAGCATCATGCGTTCGCGCGAAGTGCTGACCAGCCAGCTCGAGCAGGCGCGCGGCATGCAGCTGGCGTTTGCCCAGATGCAGAGCGATTGCGACCACCTGGCCGGCGCCGGCCAGAACAACAATCTGCTGAATGGCCGCACCAACCTGACAGCCGAGACCGACCGCCTGACCCTGGTGCGCCTGGCCGCGTCGGAGCAGGAGCCGCAGCAGTTGCAAGTGGTCACTTACCGCCTGCGCGGCGGCGTGCTGACGCGGCGCGAGTCGAACGGCACGCGCGACCTGGCCGTGCTCGACACCCTGTGGCAGGCGGCGCGCGACGATACCGATACCTCCAGCGCCGACGTGACCCTGATGCGCGGCGTCGACAGCATGGTCATGCGCGGCTGGAACAACGGCGCCTGGAACGTACTGACGGCGGGCGCCACCATCTCCACGCAAGTGCCGGGCCTGGAAGTGACCTTGCAGATGCCGGGCCAGGATGCGGGCCTGTCCAAAGTCTTTTTATTGGGACCGGGATGAAGCCGTTTATTCGCCCCGTGCGCCAGCGCGGCGTGGCCGTCATCACGGCTCTGCTGCTGACGGCGCTGGCCATTACCGTCGTCGCCAGCCTGTTCTGGCAGCAGCAGGTGCAGGTGCGCTCGATGGAAAACCAGCGCCTGCGCCTGCAGACGCAGTGGGCCATGCGCGGCATGGTCGACTTCGCCCGCTTCTGGCTGCGCCAGGACAATCCCATGCTGACGGCCCTTGACGGCGTGTGGGCCACGCCCATCGAGGAAGCGCGGCTCGACGATTACGTGGACCGCGAAAAGGTCGACACGGAAAAATTCGACGCCACCGTCTCGGGCCGCGCGCTCGATGCGCAGGCGCGTTTCAATATCACCAACCTGGCCACCGCGACGGGCATCGTCAGCCAGCCCAACGTGCAGGCGTACCAGCGCTTGCTGGCTAACTTGCAGCTCGATAGTTCCCTGGCGCAGGCGACGGCAGATGCCGTGCTGCGCGCGCGGCCGAAACCACGCACCGCCGACAGCGGCGCCGACGGCAAGACGCCCGCCGCCAAGCCGGCCACGGGCGGCGGCAGCGAACCGGTGGCGTTCACGCAGGTCGAGGATTTGCTGGCCGTGCCCGGCTATACGCCGCAGGCCATCGAGAAGCTGCGCGACTTCGTCATCGTCCTGCCGGAGCTCACGCCCGTGAACGTGAATACGGCGCCGGCCGAGGTGCTGGCGGCCGTGACGATGATGTCCTTGTCCGAGGCCAGTGCCCTGACCTTGAGCAATCCGCGTAAAAAGTTTGTCGATAAAGCAAATTTCCAGAATAATATTAATGCTGCACTGATTGAAGGCGTCGAGCTTGACGTGAAGAGCCGCTACTTCCTTACCGTCATCCGCGTGCGGCTGGACCGTGCCGCCCTCGATGCCGTGGCGCTCGTCAATCGAAAAACGGATCCGCAACGCACCACCAGCCTGGTCTGGCTGCGGGAAAATTAACAGCTGAAAGCGAGTCACTTTGACAATATTCTATATCCGTCACCCGGCCAAGGCGTCCACCGACAGCGCGCCCGCCTGCTCCTTCGTGCTGGCTGGCGATGGCGGCGCCTTGCTGCAGCAGGGCAGCGCGCCGCTGGGCAGCCTGGGCCAGCTGATCGCCGGCGCGAAGCAGGTGGTGCTGCTGCTGGCGGCGGCCGACGTGACCCTGCTGCGCCTGAAAACCCCGCCGCTGGCCGGCGCCCGTTTGCGCGCGGCCTTGCCGGGACTGGTGGAAGAACACATCCTCGGCGACGCCCAGGATTGCCTGCTGGCCGCCGGCGCCCCCGACGCGTCCGGTATGCGCACGGTGGCCGTGGCGCAGCGCGCCTGGGCCGAGGTACTCGTGAAAGCCTTGCTGGCGCAGGGCGCGCGCAAGGTGGCGCTGCTGCCGTCGCAGCTGTGCCTGCCCTTGCAGCCGGGTAGCGTGACGGCCGCCCTGCAGGCCAGCGGCGACGGTCTGGAACTGGCCTTGCGCCAGGCGCCGCAAGAGGGGCTGGGCCTGGTCTTGCCGGCCCAGCCGCAGCAGGCGCTGCTGACGACGCGCGCGTTTGCCGGCGACGTACCCCTGACGGTCTACGTGGCGCAGGCCGAGCTGGCGCAGTATCAACAGCTGGCCGCCGGCATGGATGGCGTGACGGTGGAATCCGACCACTGGGCGCACTGGATCGCCGGCGCCAGGGGCGTGGGGCTGGACCTGGCTCCTGCCTTGGGCACGGCGACGGGATCGGCCACCGAGTGGCGCCGCTGGCGCTGGCGCTGGCCCATCCGTCTGGCGCTGCTGGCCGTGGTCGTCAACCTGGCCGGCATGAATATCGAATGGATGCGTTTGAAGCGCGAGGCCGCCACCGTGCGCACCTCGATGCAGCAAACCTTCAAGGCCGCGTATCCGAACGAAGCGCCCGTGTATGGGCTGGAAGCGGAGCAGATGCGGCGCAATATCGCCGCCGCACGCCTGCAAAGCGGGCAGGCCAGCATGGATGACTTCACCAGCATGAGCGCGGCCCTGGGCGAGGCGCTGGGCGGCCTGGCCGGACGCGGCGTGGTGGCCTCGCTGGAATACCGCGAGCGCAGCCTGATCGTCAAGCTGAAGCCGGACATGGTCGACGCCAGCGCCCAGGCGCAGGTGCGCGACGGCCTGGCCGCGCGCAAGCTGGCCTTGAATGAAACGGCGCCTGGCGTGTGGAAGATCACGCCGGTCACGGGAGCAAAAGCATGAGTGCAGCAGTGAACAAGGCGCGCGCCGCGTGGATGGGGCGGCAGCAGGCCGTGCAGGCCTTCTGGGCCGAGCGCACGCAGCAGGAGCGCAAGCTCTTGAGCATCGGCGGCGTAGTGGCGGGCCTGGCCCTCGTCTACGCCGTGTTTTTCGAGCCGGCCTGGACGGGCCGCATCGCCTTGCAAAAGAGCTTGCCCGAGCTGCGCCAGAACGCGGCCCAGCTGCAGGCGCTGGCCCGTGAAGCGGGCGAGCTGGCGCGCCAGGCGCCCGTGCAGGTGGCACCCATGAGCCGCGACAGCCTCGACGCCTCGCTCAAGGCGCGCGGCCTGGCGCCGCAATCGCTGTCGCTGACGGGAGAGTATGCGCGCGTGCAGTTGAACGGCGTGCCGTTCGCCAGCGTCATGCTGTGGCTGGACGGCTTGCGCCGCGAAGGCCGCGTCGCCGTGCAGGAAGCGAAGATCACGGCGCAGACGGTGCAGGACAAGGCGGTGGCGGGCCTGGTCGACGCCAGCCTGACCCTGCACCAGAGCCCGGGCGCGGCACGATGATGCGCCTGCTTGGCTGGCTGCTGGCCATCATCGTCAGCGTCTGCGTCACCCTGCTGGTGTTTTTCCCGGCCAGCTGGGTCGCTGGCATCGTGGAAAAGCAGACGGGCGGACGTTTGACCTTGGGCGACGCGCAAGGTACCCTGTGGCGCGGCTCGGCCTTTATCGGCGGGGCGGCCAGTGCGAACGGCGCCGTGACGCCCCTGCTGCCGGGGCGTTTCAGCTGGCGCATTTCTCCCTCGGTGCTGTGGGGATCGGCGGACGTGGAACTGCAGAACCCGCAGGCGCTGTCGCAGCCGGTGAACCTGCGCGGCTCGTGGTCGCACTGGCAAGTCAGCCCGGCGGCCCTGCTGTTGCCGGCCGACGGCCTCGGCGGTCTCGGAGCACCGTTAAATACCGTGGCGCCGATGGGCAGCATGCGCCTGTCGTGGAGCACCTTGCAGCTGGCCCTTGAGCAGCGGCAGTTTTCCGCCGTCGGCCGCACCACCCTGCAGATGACGGACATGGCCTCGCGCCTGTCGTCCTTGCGTCCGCTGGGCAGCTACGAGCTCGATTTCGATTGGCAGGGGCAGCAGGCGACGTTGACACTGCGCTCCATCAAGGGACCGCTGCTGCTTGACGGCAGCGGCAGCCTGCAACAGGGGCGCATGCAGTTTTCCGGCCAGGCCCAGGCCGCAGCAGGATATGAAGAGACCTTGGCGAGTTTGTTGAATTTGCTGGGACAGCGCCGTAGCAATAGCGAAAAAAACATCATCGCCTTAGAGTTCAGACAATGAAAAAACCATCCGTGAGCCCAATTACCTCCTCCTTCTCGCTGCGCCGCCTGTCGGCCGCCGCCTTGCTGTGCTGTTCCGTGGCCGGCATGCCGGCGCCCGTCTGGGCCGCGCCCGGCGATGAGGCGGCGCTCAATTTCGTCGGCGCCGACATCGAATCGGTGATCAAGGCGGTGGGCCATTACACCAACATCAATTTCGTCATCGACCCGCGCGTCAAGGGCACGATCACCCTGGTGTCGGAAAAATCGATCAGCAAGTCGCAGGCCTTCGGGCTGCTGGCTTCCGCGCTGCGCCTGCAGGGCTACGCGGTGGTCTCCGGCGACGGCTATGCGAAGGTGGTGCCGGAAGCGGACGCCAAGCTGCAATCGGTGCCGACCCAGGTGGGCAACAGCAGCAGCCAGGTGAAGGGCGACCAGATCGCTACCCAGGTGTTTTACCTGAACTACGAATCGTCGGCCAACCTGCTGGCCGTGCTGCGCCCCCTGATTTCGCCGAACAACACGATCAACGCCAACCCGGGCAACAACTCGCTGGTGATCACCGATTACGCCGATAACCTCAAGCGCCTGGCGAAGATCATCGCCGCGCTCGACGTGCCCGCCTCGACGGACCTGGACGTGATCCCCGTGCGCTATGCCATCGCATCCGACCTGGCCTCGATGGTGAACAAACTGATGGAAGGCGGAAATGCGGGCGCCGCCGCAGGGGCAGACGCGGGCAAGGTCTCCGTGCTGGCCGACCCGCGCACCAATTCGCTGGTGCTGCGCGCGCCGTCGGCGGCGCGCGCCAACCTGGCCAAGTCGCTGATCTCGAAGCTGGACCAGCCCACCACGCAGCTGGGCAATGTGCACGTGGTGTACCTGAAAAATGCGGACGCCACCAAGCTGGCGCAGACCCTGCGCTCGGTGGTGACGTCGGACGGCACGGCCGCCACGGCGCAGCAGGGCGTCGGCAACCAGAATACGAATAACCAGATCAGCCAGAACAACAGCGGCATGAACAGCACTGGCCTGGGCGGCAATACGCAAAGCGGCACCACGGGCGGCGCATCGCTGAGCAACGGGCCGCAGCAGCTGTCGTCGGGCGGGGCGGCCGGTTTCATCCAGGCCGATGCATCGACGAATACCCTGATCCTGACCTGCAACGAAGCCGTCTACCGCAACCTGCGCGCCGTGATCGACCAGCTCGACGTGCGCCGCGCCCAGGTCTACATCGAGGCGCTGATCGTCGAAGTGACGTCGGCCAAGGCGTCCGAATTCGGCGTGCAGTGGCTGGGGCTTTCCGGCGACAGCACCAGCAACTACCGCGTGGGCGCGCTGCAGTCGTTCGCTTCGGGCACCACCAACAACATCGGCGCCATCGCCACGGGCGGCGGCAAGGTCTTGCCGACGGGCGGCCTGACCCTGGGCATCTTCAAGCAGATCAACGGCGCGCTGGGCCTGGGCGCCGTGGCGCATGCGCTGGAATCGGACGGCAACGCCAATATCCTGTCGACGCCGAACCTGATCACCCTGGACAACGAGCTGGCGACCATCAAGGTGGGCCAGAACGTGCCTATCCTGACGGGCCAGTACACGAGCACGGCCGGCACCAACACGAATCCGTTCCAGACCATCGACCGCAAGGAAGTGGGCCTGACCCTGAAGGTGCGTCCGCAGATTTCCGAAGGCGGCACGATCAAGCTGGGCATCTATCACGAGACGTCGAGCGTGGACAAATCCACGGCGTCGGCCGTCAGCGGCATCACCATCAACAACCGCGTGATCGAAAACAATGTGCTGGCCGACGATGGCCAGATCATCGTGCTCGGCGGCCTGATCGAGGACAGCACGGGCGACAATGCCGAGAAGGTGCGCGGCCTGGGCGATATTCCCGTGCTGGGCAACCTGTTCAAGTACCAGACGCGCGAGCGCAAGAAAACCAATCTGATGATCTTCCTGCGCCCCGTCATCGTGCGCAACAAGGAGCAGAGCGGCAGCCTGGCGGCCGACCGCTACGATTACATGCGCTCGGCCGAGACGGCCGCCGTGCCGGCCACGGGCAACCTGATGCTGAAAGACCTCGGTACGCCTGTGCTGCCGGCCCTGCAGGATGGCCAGCCCGTGGGCGGCAACATGGTGACGCGCCCCGTGCCGCCGGCACCGACGCCGCCGCCAGGCGCGCCGGCCAATGCCGCTACGCCGCCGCTGCTGCAGCAGTATCAGCAACAGCAGCAGAAGTGATGGGGCAGTCATGAGCAATCTGCTTCCCTACGCCTACGCGCGCGATTTCGGCTTGCTGGCGCGGCCCGGCGCGCAGGACGGCGCCCCCGTCGAGGTACTGGTGGCCGCATCGACGGCGCCGGCGGCCATTGCCGAAGTGTCGCGCCGTTTCGGCCAGATTCAATTGACGGTGCTGCCGCGCGGCGAGCTCGATGCGGCCATTGCCGGCGCCTACGCGGGCGGCGGCGGCGATGCGTCGCAGATGGCCGATGAATTCGACGCCGACCTTGATCTCACCAAGCTGCTGCAGGACGTGCCGGCCATCGAGGACTTGCTCGAATCGTCAGACGACGCGCCCGTCATCCGCATGATCAACGCGCTGCTCACGCAGGCGCTGCGCGAAGGCGCGTCCGATATCCACATCGAGCCGTTCGAGCAGACCTCCGTCGTGCGCTTCCGCATCGACGGCAGCCTGCGCGACGTGGTGCGTCCCCGCAAAGCCATCCACGGCTCGCTGATCTCGCGTATCAAGATCATGGCGCAGCTCGACATCGCGGAAAAACGCCTGCCGCAGGACGGCCGCATCACCCTGCGCGTGGGCGGCAAACCCGTCGACGTGCGCGTCTCGACCCTGCCCACGGGGCATGGCGAACGGGCCGTATTGCGCTTGCTGGACAAGGAAGCGGGCCGCCTCGACCTGCAGCACCTGGGCATGAGCGCGCCCATGCTGGCGCAGTTCGATGGCCTGATCACGCAGCCGCACGGCATCGTGCTCGTCACCGGTCCCACCGGCTCGGGCAAGACGACGACCTTGTATGCGGCGCTGTCGATGCTCAACGCCACGACGACGAATATTCTGACGGTGGAAGACCCGATCGAGTACGACCTGGCCGGCGTGGGCCAGACGCAAGTCAATCCGCGCATCGACATGACCTTTGCCAAGGCGCTGCGGGCGATTTTGCGGCAGGATCCCGACGTGATCATGATCGGCGAGATCCGCGACCTGGAAACGGCGCAGATCGCCGTGCAGGCGTCGCTGACGGGCCACCTGGTGCTGGCGACCCTGCACACGAACGACGCGTCGGCGGCGGTCACGCGCTTGCTCGACATGGGCATCGAACCGTTCCTGCTGTCGTCGTCTCTCTTGGGCGTGCTGGCGCAGCGGCTGGTGCGCAAACTGTGCGGCGCGTGCAAGACCTTCGATGGCCAGTACTGGCAGGCGGTCGGCTGCGAACATTGCGGCCAGACGGGCTACCAGGGCCGCGTGGGCGTGTATGAATTGCTGCGCACGACGGAGCAGATCCGCGCGCAGATCCACAACCGTGCGTCGGAAGCGGAAGTGCGCGCCGTCGCCCTGCAGGACGGCATGACGAGCATGCGCGAGGATGGCGAACGCTGGCTGCGCGACGGCACCACCACGCAGGCTGAATTGCTGCGCGTGACCAAAGACTAGGCCCGCCACCATGCCCGCATTCCGCTATGAAGCCGTCGACGCCCAGGGCGCCACCCGCAAGGGCGTGCTCAATGCCGACAGTCCCCGTTCCGCGCGCGCCGAGTTGCGCGTGCAAGGCCTGGTGCCGCTGGCCGTCGAACCGATCGCCGCGCAGGTCGACGCCGCCGGCGTCACCAGACGGCGCGGCTTCGGCGAGCGCCTGTCCAGCACCGAGCTGGCCCTGTTTACGCGCCAGCTGGCCAGTTTGCTCGAAGCGGGCCTGCCGCTGGAGCAGGCCTTTTCCGCGCTGCTGGAACAGGCCGAGCGGCCGTATCTGCGCGACCTGATCGCCTCGATCCGTTCGGAAGTGATCGGCGGCGCCGCGTTCTCCGACGTGCTGGCGCGCCATCCGCGCGATTTCGCCGAGATTTACCGGGCGCTGGTGGCGTCGGGCGAGCAGATCGGCCATTTGTCGCGCGTGCTCTCGCGCCTGGCCGACTATATCGAACGGCGCAATGCGCTGGTGCAGAAGGTCAAGCTGGCGTTTACCTATCCGGCCATCGTCACGGTGGTGGCGTTTTCCATCGTCATTTTCCTGCTCACCTACGTGGTGCCGCAGATCGTCTCCGTGTTCGCCAATACCAAGCAAAAGCTGCCCATGCTGACCGTGATCATGCTGGCGCTGTCGGACTTCGTGCGCAACTACGGCATCGTCGTGGCGATCGCCCTTGCCGGCGCCTGGTTCGCCTGGCGCCGCGCGCTGCAGCAGCCGGCATTGAAACGGCGCTGGCATACCTGGCTGCTGACGGCGCCTTTGTACGGCAAGTTCGAACGCAGCCTGAATACGGCGCGCTTTGCCAGCACCCTGGCCATTACCACGGGTTCCGGCGTGCCTATCCTGCGCGCGCTCGACACCAGCCGCGACACCTTGACCAACGTGGCGATGCAGGAACTGGTGAGCGATGCCAGCGGCGCCGTGCGCGAAGGCGTGAGCCTGGCGCGCGCGCTGTCGGCGCAAAAGCATTTTCCGCCCATGCTGATCCACATGATACGCGCGGGCGAAATCACGGGCGAGCTGCCGGCCATGCTGGAACGCGCGGCCAGCGCGCAGGAGCAGGACCTGGAGCGCCGCACGCTCACCATTGCCGGCCTGCTGGAGCCGGCCCTGATCCTGGCCATGGGCGTGGTGGTGCTGCTGATCGTGCTGGCCGTGCTGATGCCGATTATCGAAATCAATCAGCTCGTCAGATAAGAAAACCAAGGAAGCCATGAAGCGTTTGCCTCAATTTACAAGTTTGCTCGCCGTCGTGGCGCTGTCCGTGTCGCTGGCCTACTGGGCCATGCAGCTGTTCAAGGCGCCGCAGCGCCCCATCAATCCACCGGCCGTACCGGTGGTGCAGGATGCCAGCGTGGAGGCGGGCGCCTCGCTGTTCGGCGGCCAGGTCAGCGTGGCCACGGCCAGCAATTACCAGCTCAAGGGCGTGGTCGCCGCCGGCAATGGCCGCGGCAGCGTGGCCATCATCTCGACCGATGGCAAGCCGTCCGTGGCCTTGCCGGAAGGCGCCGAGGTGGTGCCTGGCGTGACGGTGCTGGAAGTGCATGCGCGCCACGTGCTGCTGCGCGATGGCGGCGTAAGCAAGCGCATCGACCTGGTGGCCGACGACAAGGCACTGGCCTTGCCGGGGCCAGTGTCCGCCACCCCCGCGCCGGCACCAGCCCCCGCGCCGGCAACGAACCTGGTGCCGCCGCCGCTGCCGATGGAACAGCAGCGTCCGGCGACCGTGATGCCGGCGCCGCCGCAGGTGACGACCAGTACGCCGCCGCCGTCGAATTAACGCCAATTAACGCTGTTCTTATCGTATTTTGCCGATGGCGCCATGCCGCCGTCGCGACAGGAGTCTTCATGTTCTCGATCCGTGCCGTCCTGGCGGGCTGCGTGGCGGCGCTGTGCGTCTTGCCGCAAGCCGGCGCCGCCGCTGACGTTCCCGCCGCCGCTTCCTCCGCTCCCGCACTGGCCGTTTCTGCGCCGGCACCGGCGCGTCCGCGCATCGCCCTCGTGCTGTCGGGCGGCGGCGCGCGCGGTCTCGCGCATATCGGCGTATTGAAAGTGCTGCAGGAGCTGCACGTGCCGATCGACATGGTGGTGGGCACCAGCATGGGCGGCGTGGTGGGCGGGGCGTATGCGGCCGGCGCTTCCGTGGCGGACCTGGAAAAGATGGCGCGCGAGACCAACTGGGCGCGCGTGGTGGCCGACCGGCCGCCGCGCGACGAACTGGCGTTCCGCCGCCGGGAGGAAGATTTATTGCTGCCGTCGCGCATCGAATTTGGCACCAGCCGCAACGGCATTTCCACGCCGCCGGCAGCGGCCAGCAATGCGGCCCTGGAAATGGCCTTGAACCGGCTGCTGCCGGCCGGCATGCGCGACCGTCCCGCCAGCCAGCTGCCGCTGCCTTTCCGCTCGGTGGCGTCGGACCTGGTCAATGGCGAGCTGGTGGAGCTGGTCGATACGCCCCTGTTCCTGTCGATGCGCGCCTCGCTGGCCGTGCCGGGCGTGTTTGCTCCCGTGCGCGTGAACAACCGCCTGGTGGTCGACGGAGGCCTGGTGCGCAACCTGCCCGTCGACATGGCGCGCGCCATGGGCGCCGACATCATCATTGCCGTCAACGTGGGCACGCCGCTGGCGCCGGAAAAAGAGCTGGGCAGCGCCATCGGCGTGGCGCAGCAGATGCTGCAGATCCTCACGGAGCAGAACGTGCAGCGCTCGCTCAAGGAGCTGCAGCCGCAGGACATCCTGGTGGCGCCCGACCTGACGGGCGTCAGTTTCCTCGACTTTGAAAACTATGCGCGCGCCATGCGCGCCGGCGAACAGGCGGCGCAGGCACTGGCCGCCCGCCTGGCGCCGCTGGCGCTGTCGCCGGAACAGTATGCGGCGCGCGAGCAGCTGCGCCTGGCGGCGCCGGCCCTGCTGGACGTGGCCTTGCCGCTCACGCGCCTGGCCGTGGAAAGCGAAGGCGATATCAATCCGCGCATCCTGCAGGCGCAATCGGGCCTGGTGGAAGGGCAGGCCGTCAGCCAGGAAGATGTGCTCAAGGCGGCGGCCAGGTTGTATGGCCGCGGCGACGTGGCGCGCGTGGAGACGGAAGTGGTCGACGCGGGCGAGCAGCGCGCCGTCACCATCAAGGCGGTCGAGGCGCCGTGGGCCAGCAGCCGCTTGCGCGTGGGTCTGGAAATGGCCAGCGATTTCAGGGACAGCAATACCTTTGCCCTGAAGCTGCTGCATGTGCGCTCGAACTTGAACAGTTGGGGCGGCGAATTGCGCAGCATGGTGCAGATCGGCACCGCGCGCAATTTCGGGGTGCAGTACTGGCAGCCGCTGGGCGCCGGCAACCCGTGGTATATCGCGCCATCGTTCCAGTACACCTCCCAGGCGGTCGACCTGTTCGACAAGGGACGGCGCAATGCGCGCGTCGCTTACAGCGGCCAGGGCGCCAGCCTGGTGCTGGGGCGCCAGTTCGGTTTCTGGGGCGATCTGCAGTTCGGCGTCACGCGCAGCGAAGTCAAGGCGGACGTCAGCATCCCCGCCGACCCGAGCTATCCCAAGGAGCGGGCGCTGGGCACCAACCAGTTCGTCCAGTTCCGCGTCGATACGCTCGATTCGCCCGGTTTCCCCACGCGCGGCGTGCTGTTCGACGCCACCTGGACGCGCTCCGCGACCACCGGTACGGGCGAGTCGGGCCTGGGGCGCTCCGCCATCACGGGCCTGAAGGCGTTTGGCAGCGGCAACTGGGCCGGCCATGTGTATGGCGAATGGGCGCGCGCGCAACGGGGCGAGGCGCCGCTCAGCCTGGGCGGCTTCCTGCGCCTGTCCGGCACGCAGTTCGAGTCGGTGACGGGGCGCAGCGTGGCCCTGGCGCGCTTCGTGATGGCGCGCCGCATCGGTTCCCTGCCCAGCACCCTGGGTGGCGCCGTGCGGGCCGGCTTTTCGCTGGAAATGGGCGGCGGCTTCGATCAGAGCGAGCGCTGGAAAGCCACCAAGTTCACGCAGGCCAGCAGCGCCTTCATCTCGGTCGATACGCGCTTCGGTCCCGTGTACGTGGCCTCGGGCGCATCGAAGGGCGGCGAGAGCACGCTTTACCTGTTCCTGGGACCGGTCTGGTAAGGCGCCGCCGGGGCGGCGGACGCCGAGCTGCGGCGCAGGGCCGTGAAGGCGGCAAATTCCCATGAGCGAAAGCCCAGCAGCAGGGTAAAGCCGTCGCGTTCCTGCGGCGGCAGGCGGCGGTCGTTCTGATGCAGGCGCGCCAGTTCCTCGGCCAGCTGGCGGATCTTCTGTACCAGCTCCTGCGCGCTCGACAGCGACAGGCGCGCCGGGATGCACATCAGGGTCTCGCCGGCGCCGTCAAAATGCCCGCTGAAATAATCGGCCACCACGTGTTCGCGGAAGTACTGTTGCACCGGGCCGTCGGCCAGCCAGTGGAAGGCGTTCGAGACGCGCAGGCTGTAGCGGTTCAGCGGTTTGAGTTCGATCAAGCCCAACCGGTCCAGTTCGGCCAGGCAACCGATGCATTCGGCCTGCGTCAGCGCATACGTTTCCACCACCTGCTCCAGGCTCCAGTGGCCGAGGCAGCAGATCGCCACCAGCAGCAGACGCGGATGCGCCACCAGCGACTTTTCCTGCACCAGGGTGAGCGTGTCGGCATGCGGCGTGATGTCGGCCGCGCCGCGCAGCACGTCTTCCATGGCGATGCCCGATGCCTTGCAGATCAGGGCCAGGCGCGACAGCGACATGTCGTGCTGGCCAAACATGCGCTTGACGCTCGACTCGCTCATGCCGATGCGTTCGGCCAATACCTTGTACGTGATGCCGGCGGCACGCAGTTGGGTGCGCAGCACGCGCAAAACCAGTTCAGGTGAACTCACGGAATATCCTTTTTGGTAAGTTTGGTAGCGGATGGCGGTACCGAATGTAGCCCTTAATGGAACTTTGCACAAGGTGATAGTACTTTTCGGCAAAAGCGATGACACTCCCGCTTGTGGCTCGCGCAGCGCGCTACAACCAGGCAATCCATCCACTTGTAGAGGTTATCCATGTTCCCATCTTTCCGTTTCCCCGCAGCGCTGCTGGCGCTGGCCGCCATCGCTCCCTTGCACGCCGCCGCCGCCGAACCGGCGCCGGGTCCCTTCTATGCGGGCGCCAGCTACGGCTTTCGCGCCAGCACAGGCCTCGATTGCATCGCCGGACAAAGCGATTGCGACAAAAGCAGCAAGCGCAATGGCAAGGCCTACCTGGGTTACAGTTTCGACGCGTTGCCGTTTCAGGGCGGCGTGGCCCTGCCTTCGGTTGAGCTGGTGGGGTACATGGGCGGCGAGGTCAAGTCCGGCTTCGATACGGACGCCGGCAAGCGCGCTGGCCGCGGCAAGTTCACGGGCCTCGGCATCCAGGGCGTGCTCGGCTACCAGTTCGACGCCTTTACCCTGAGCGGACGCGCCGGCGCGGCGTACACGCAGGGCAAGGTCGATTATCTGGGCGGCGGTTCGGACAAGAAGGACAAGATCGGCCTGACTTACGGCATCGGCGCGGCGTATGCGCTGAACCAGAACTGGTCGCTGCACCTCGACTGGGACCGCGTGCCGGTCAAATACAGCAGCAAGCAAACGACCAAGGTCGACATGTTTTCGCTGGGCGCGTCCTACCGTTTCTAAGGGGATGATGCTGCGGCAGAGAGTGGCCTGATGGCGGACGCCCTATGAAAAGGGTGTCCGCGGGCGGCCTATTTGTCCGTCTCGACTTTCAACAGCAATTTCGCCAGCAGGCGTTTTTCCTGCTGGCGCTGGCCGGACACGGTCTTTACGTGCGCCCCGGCCGTGCGCTGCAGGGCGGCCGTGGCGACGGGGTTGCGCGGTTTTTGCGAGGGTTCGACGCGGAACTGCATTTTCTGCCGCGTCGCCAATGCCTTGTTTGCCATCGGTCCCTCCTTGATTACAGCACGTAGCGCGACAGGTCCTCGTTGACCGACAGCGCTTCCAGGCGTTCGTTGACGTACGCGGCATCGATCACCAGCAGGTTTTCCGTGCTGCTGCTGCCTTCGCTGGCCGTAAACGACACTTCTTCCAGCAGTTTTTCCATCACCGTGTGCAGCCGGCGCGCGCCGATGTTTTCCGTGCGCTCGTTGACCGAATAGGCGATTTCCGCCAGGCGCGTGATGCCTTCCGGCGCGAATTGCAGTTTCAGGTTTTCCGTCGCCAGCAAGGCTTCGTACTGCATCGTCAGGCAGGCGTCGGTGCTCGTCAAAATGCGCTCGAAGTCCGCAATCGACAGCGATTCCAGCTCCACGCGGATGGGGAAGCGCCCCTGCAGCTCGGGAATCAGGTCCGACGGCTTCGACAAATGGAAGGCGCCCGAGGCGATGAACAGGATGTGGTCCGTGCGGATCATGCCATATTTCGTGTTGACGGTCGTGCCCTCGACCAGCGGCAGCAGGTCGCGCTGCACGCCGGCGCGCGAGACGTCGGCGCCGCCCGATTCCGAACGCGAGGCGATCTTGTCGATTTCGTCCAAAAACACGATGCCGTTCTGCTCGACGTTCTGGATGGCCTTCTGTTTCAGCTCATCTTCGTTGAGCAGCTTGGCCGCTTCTTCCTCGACCAGCAGTTTCAAGGCTTCCTTGATCTTGACCTTGCGCGCCTTCTTGCGCTGCCCGCCCACGCCCGAGAACATGGACTTGATCTGCTCCGTCATTTCCTCCATGCCCGGCGGCGCCATGATTTCCATCTGCGGCCCCGCCTCGGCCAGCTCGATCTCGATTTCCTTGTCATCGAGCTCGCCCTGGCGCAAGCGCTTGCGGAAGGTCTGGCGCGTGCTGTCGCCGCTGCCCGTGTCCACGGCCGCTGCCGTATTCGGCGTGAAGCCGAAGTCGCGCGCCGGCGGCACGAGAATGTCGATCACGCGGTCTTCGGCCGCATCTTCGGCGCGCGCGCGCACTTTTTTCATTTCCAGCGCGCGCGTCTGCTTGATGCCGATGTCGATCAGGTCGCGGATGATGGTGTCGACGTCGCGGCCCACATAACCGACTTCCGTAAATTTGGTCGCTTCGATCTTGATGAAGGGCGCCTCGGCCAGCTTGGCCAGGCGGCGCGCGATTTCCGTCTTGCCGACGCCCGTGGGGCCGATCATGAGGATGTTCTTGGGCGTGATTTCATGGCGCAGAGGTTCGGCCACCTGCTGGCGGCGCCAGCGGTTGCGCAGGGCGATGGCGACGGCGCGCTTGGCCTTGGCCTGGCCCACCACGTGCTTGTCGAGTTCCGTGACGATTTCCGACGGGGTCATGTTCATGATCATAGTTGGCTTTCTATTCTTTGCTCGCGGACGCTTAGTCGAGCGTCTCGATGATGTGCGACATATTCGTATAAATGCACAGCTCGGCGGCGATGGTCAGCGATTTCTTGACCACGTCGGCCGGTGACAAATCCGTGTTTTCCTGCAGCGCCTTGGCGGCGGATTGGGCGTAGGTGCCGCCCGAGCCGATGGCGCCGATGCCGTCTTCCGGTTCCAGCACGTCGCCATTGCCTGTGATGACCAGGGTCGACTCGCTGTCGGCCACCAGCAGCATCGCTTCCAGGCGGCGCAGCACGCGGTCGGTGCGCCAGTCCTTGGCCAGTTCGACAGAGGCGCGTAGCAAATTGCCCTGGTGTTTTTCCAGCTTGCCTTCAAATCGGTCGAGCAGGGTAAAGGCGTCGGCGGTGCCGCCGGCAAAGCCGACCAGGACCTTGCCCTGATACAACTTACGCACTTTGCGGGCCGTGCCCTTCATGACGATGTTGCCGAGCGTTACCTGGCCGTCGCCACCCAGGGCGACTTGCTTGCCGCGCCGGACGCAGAGGATGGTGGTGCCGTGAAATTGTTCCATAGTGACCTCAAAAGATTCGTGCCGATGCGTGCAAGGCCATGCGATTGCGCGCCCATGGTTCAAACGTGGGGATGGAAAAGGCAATTGCAAGCGGCATGTGCCGCTGTCGTGCTTGCTTCAGTGTAGTCGTCGCGGGACGAAAAAAAAGCACGCAACCGGAGTCGTGTGCTTTTTATCGCCAGCGCGGGACCGCTTGGGCGGCCGCGCAAGGGGAGGGGTGATCAGTCGCCGTACAGCTTTTGCTTCAGTTCGCGCCGTTGCTGGGCTTCCAGCGACAGGGTGGCGGTCGGACGGGCGATCAGGCGCGGGATGCCGATAGGCTCGCCCGTTTCTTCGCACCAGCCATAGTCGCCGGCATCGATGCTGGCGATCGATTGCTGTACTTTCTTCAGCAATTTGCGTTCGCGGTCGCGCGTGCGCAGTTCCAGCGCATGCTCTTCCTCGATGGTGGCGCGGTCGGCAGGGTCCGGTACGAGCACGGTTTCACGCAAGTGTTCCGTGGTTTCGCCGGCGTTTTTCAGCAGGTCTTTCTCGAGCTGCTGCAGGCGCGCCTTGAAGAATGCCAGTTGTGCCGGATTCATGTAGTCATCTTCGCTCATGGCGCGAATTTGGTCTTCGCTGATGAGAGGGATGTCTTGGTTGGCGGCCGGGGTCGATTTATTAGTTTTGGTCATAACTTCGCTTACCTTCGATACGACAGAGTTTTCAAATTGATCAGTTGATGCGGCGATACCGAGCAACTGTACAGGTTCCGCTTGGCATTGCTGTCCCGCTGTACTGCGTGCGACCTTGGCTTGCCGGCGAAAGCCAGGACTACCGGCCGGCCATGGTGCCATGTTGATAACTTTTTACCGCTCTATGCCAATCGCGCTCTGTGCGCGACAACGGGCGTGTTGGGTGGATCGCTTGCATGCCTGGCATGCGGCCAGCGGCAGTTTGCCAGCATTTCATGACAGGCTAACGACATGGGCCGTTTTCGTCGCTGATTTTGGCACGCTTTGCCTTATATTGCCATCCCGATTTGTTGACTAGCCGATCAGGGACGGCTACTTGTTGGTTTATGCCAGCAAGATCGGTGTCGGGCAGCGGGAAAGCGTGCTTAACTTTCCCTTTTGTTTCTGCTTTGCAAAGGATACTTTGCAAAACCCGGCTAGTTTATACCAAACATTGTTCGAGTCCGCGAATAAAAATGTCTTTTGGTAGATTTTTGCCAATAAAGACCATTTTGCTGCCACGCACTTCGTGTTCGCCCCATTTGGCGCCCAGGTCGCTGCCCATCAGCTGGTGCACGCCCTGGAAGACCACCTTGCGTTCGGCGCCCTGCATCAGCAGCACGCCCTTGTAGCGCAGCATGCGCGGGCCATACACTTGCACCAGGCCGCCGAGGAACTCGTCGAGCTTGGCGCTGTCGAACGGTTGCGTGCTCTTGAAAACAAAGGCGGCGATGTCGTCGCTGTGTTGCGCATGGTGGTGGTCGGCATGACCGCAATCGGTGGCGCAGGCGTCGCTGTGCTCATGCGCGTGCTCATGGCCGTGCTCATTGCCGTGTTCATGTGCGTGCTCGTGGTCGTGCGCATGGTCGTGATCGTGGACGTGCGCCGTCTCTGTCTCCAGGAAATCCGGGTCCAGCTCCAGTTTTTCATTCAGGTTGAAACCGCGGATGTCGAGCACTTCGGCCAGCGGCGCGCGGCCGAAATCGACCTTGGCGATGGGCGCGCGGGGATTGATGCGTTTCAAACGGCGCGTCAGGGCGGCCACGTCGTCTTCACTGACGAGGTCGGTTTTCGACAGCAGCAGCTTGTCGGCAAAGCCCACTTGCCGCTGGGCTTCCTCGTATTCATCGAGTTGCTTCATCGCATGACGCGCATCGACCACCGTGATGATGGCGTCGAGCATGTAGTGGCTGCCCACTTCTTCGTCGACAAAGAAGGTCTGCGCCACGGGGCCGGGATTGGCCAGGCCCGTCGTTTCGATGACGACGCGGTCGAACGCCAGCAGTCCGGCGTCGCGCTTGCGCGCCAGTTCCGTCAAGCCCACGATCAGGTCGCCACGCACGGTGCAGCAGATGCAGCCGTTGTTCATCTCGATGATGTGCTCGTTGCTGTCCTGCACCAGGATGTCATTGTCGATGTTTTCCTGGCCAAACTCGTTTTCGATCACGGCGATGCGCATGCCATGGTCTTCCTGCAGTATGCGGTTGAGCAAGGTGGTTTTGCCTGCGCCCAGGAAGCCGGTGAGGATGGTGGTTGGAATCAGTGCCATGAAGGATGCCTATGCTGTAATCGGTGGTGCCGCCGCGCAAGCGGAAGAATGCGGACGATTATGCCGGAATTTTGCAAAAGCTTGCAAATACGCGCCGATCCGCTTGATATGGATCAGGCTGGCCAACGAGCGCGGCCTACTTGACCTTGGCGCGCGGGTGCGCCTGGTCGTATACGTGCGCCAGGTGCTGGAAATCGAGGGCCGTGTAGACCTGGGTCGAGGTGATGCTGGAATGGCCCAGCATTTCCTGCACGGCGCGCAAGTCGCCCGACGATTGCAGCACATGCGAAGCGAACGAGTGGCGCAGCACATGCGGGTGCACATTCGCGGGAATGTCGGTCGCCAACGCGTGCGCCTTCAGGCGCAGCTGCAGTACACGCGGCGAGATGCGCGTGCCGCGCGTGCTGAGAAACAATGCAGCGCTGCCATCGGCCGCTGGCGGGCGCACGGCCAGCCAGGCCGTCAGGGCCACGAGGGCCGCCTTGCCGACGGGCACCTTGCGCATCTTGTTGCCCTTGCCTGTGACGATGACTTCGAAGCTGGCCATGTCGAGCCAGCCCAGCGAGGCCTCCCGGCCGTTCTCGGCCTTGCAGTAATGGGTGTCCAGGCTGGTCAGTTCGGACACGCGCAAGCCGCTTGAATACAGCAGCTCGAACATGGCGCGGTTGCACAGTTGCTCCGGCTCGGCAGCGCCTTGCTGGTGTTGCGCGGGCGCCACGAGGCGCACGGCGTCGTCCACCGACAGGGCTTTGGGCAAGGTCTTGGCCCGCTTGGGCGCGCGGATGCCGTCGACGGGATTGGCGTCGAGCGCCGTTTCACCGCTGAGCCAGTTGAAAAAACCGCGCCACGATGACAGCTTGCGGGCGATCGAGCGCGGGTCCAGGCCGCCGGCATGCAGCTTGGCCGTGTAGCGGCGCACTTCGTTGTGCGCCAGCGCCGTCCACGGCGTATTGCCGCTCAGTTCCAGCAAGGCGCGCAAGTCGCGCCCGTAAGCGTCCAGCGTATGCGGCGACAGCTTGCGCTGCGTGGCCAGCTGCGCCAGGTAGGCGTCGAGCCACTCTGCCTTGCCGCGCGCCGCATGCATGGCTGATTCAGGCAGGCGTGCCGGCGCGCAGCGCGGCCAGCGCGGCGCCGGCTGTGGCGCCGATATGCACGAGGAAATCCGTGCCCATGCTCGAGGTAAAGCGTTCGCTGTCGGGCGAACCCAGCACCAGCAAGCCGAAGGTGCCCGTGGTGTTCGGGGCGCGCAGGGCGATCATGACGGTCGATTCGATCTTGTCCGCCTGTAACCAGTGCACGGCTTCGAAATCGCGGTTGCTGCCGCAGTACGGCGTTTGCAGGCTGTTGGCGAACATGCGCACGTCGGCCGTCACATCTTCCGTGAACCAGCCGTCGGCGTGTTCCGGCAGTACTTGCCACAGGCGCAGGCTGACGTAGGGCACGTCGAAATTGCTTTGCAAGGCATCGACCAGCACGCGCGGCATGTCCGCATCGTTGCGCACTTGCAGCATGGCCTGGTTCCAGCCGTGGAACTTGCTGGCGATATCGCCATTTTCCTCGGCCAGGCGGCTCAGCTTGGACATGCGCAGCTCGAGCGCCTTGTACTTGTCGCGCATCACTTCCATCTGCCGCTCCTGCAGCGAGATGGTGCGTCCCGTCAGCGGGCTGCTCAGCTTGACCTCGCCGAGCAGCACGGTATGCTCTTCGAAGAACGTCGGATGCTCGCTCAGGTACTGGGCGACGGTGCTGGAATCGAGTGTGGCGGTCATTGATAGTGTCAGAAGAGAGAAGGATGAACACTTGATTCTAACCGAGAGTGCGCCGCAATATGGAGCAAAAGCGCGCGCCCATGAAAAAAGCGGCATGGTTGCCCATGCCGCCTTGCTCCGTCTGGCGAGTCACGTCACCCGTCGCGGGAGACGCGCGATGCCATTAGAAGTTGTGATGTACGCCGATGCCGACGTAGTTGACGCTTTTCGCAACGTTGTAGTTGATGCTGTCAGCAACAGCGGCTTTTTTGTTCGAGATATCTGCATAGACGTAGGTGCGCTTCGACAGATTGTAGTCATAGCCCAGCGATGCTTGCTTGGTTTTGACGACGCCATCGGGCGTTTTCTGGCCATAGCCGGCGCGGATCTTGCCTGGGCCTACGTCGTAGTTGGCGCCCAGTACCCACGATTTGGTGCCGGTATTGATGATTTTGAAGTCATCATCTTTCTGGTGCTGGATCGACAGCATGACTTTCAGCTCAGGAATAGGATTGACCGAGGCAGCAACCGACCACAGCTTGGCTTGCAAGCCATTGCGCTCGTAGGCAGCCATGGCAGCAAATCCAGTCGAGGTGTACGTTGCGGAGATCGAGTACGGGGTCGACGTCGGCGCCACGTTGGCTGCCACGGCACGGTTGCCCGAAGCAAATGTTACCGAGTTGCCCGGCGCGCGCGCTGGCACTGCGCTGTTGTTATTAGCTTCCTTGGCAGCAACGGTGGCGTTGAGCTGGAAGCCATTGAACACTGGCGTGTTGTAGAACACGGCGTTCGAGAAGCGGTTACGCGAGTTGCCTGGTGCGCTCAGCGGATCGCTGGTGTAGCCGGCGACGGTCAGGTCGGTCTGAAAACCGGCTGGCGTAGGCATGCCCGACCATGGTTCGAACGAGGTGCTCACTTCCTGGTATGCGGTCAGGCCACGGCCCAGGCGTACGGTACCGAAGTCGCCTTGCAGGCCGACGCGGCTTTGACCCTGGAACAGCGGACGCGAATTGGCGCCCGACGTGTTTTCTACGGTGCCGGTGTCGGATTCATAGCGAATTTCCAGTTGGAAAATAGCTTTCAAACCATTGCCCAGATCTTCCGTACCCTTGAAGCCCAGTTTGTTGTTGTCGCGCTTCGTGACAGCGGTGGTTGAACCAGTCGCTTTGCCCAGGCCTGCATCGATCGTGCCGTAGATTTGGACGGACGACTGCGCTTGTGCGGTTGCGGCAAAGGCGCCGAAGAGTGCGAGGGCAACGAGTGATTTTTTCATGTCTTCTTCCCTATTTAAAAGTGAGTTCCGTCCGAGATCCGAGCAGATTGAAATGCGCTGACTGTCGCGTTTCGATGAATGAACCTTAATTCGTCGGCGCGCAAGACGCGCGGGATTGGTCAAATATGCGTGAAAAGATTGGTGAAAAGCGGCATAACTGCATGCCCCTGTTGTATTTTTGTAACGCGCGATTTCTGCCCGTCCTGCGCCGATGGACAAGGTTCTCCCATCGCCACCGTAGCGGCGCATTGCAATCTTGGCATGTCCAGGCCGAGGGATTGTTGCGTTGAATCAAGTTCTTGCGGTCGCTTTGGCGGATTTACGACACAAGGACGTTACACTAAGGGACGGCCTGCACTGATGGGCCTGGAGACGACTCACTATTATTAGAATCATTGACTCAATATCGAGAATCGATGGCAAATCGCGAAACATTAGGATTGATCAAGGGGGCACGTGCTGGCGACGTGGCTTGCCAACTGGCGTTGGGACGGGTGTATCTGTTTGGACACGGTGTGCCGCAAAGCTTGCCGACGGCCTTGCACTGGCTGGCGCGGGCGGCCCAGGAGGATAGCGAGGAAGCGTGCCGGCTGATTGGCACCCACGTGCCTTTCGAAGTCGCGCAACCGGCAGCCAAGGCGCTGATTCCGTATTACGCGCAAGCGTTCGATGCGGGCCTGGTGCAGGCGGGCCTGGTACTGGCGCAACTGGTGCTGGGCAACGCCGCCAGTCACTGTGAAGCCTTGCGCGCCAAGGCGCGCGTGGCGCTGGACGCTGCCGTACGCGCCGGCTTGCCCGATGCGCAGTGGTTGTTGTCGCTACAAGAAAAATCATCGGCAACACCGGGGCCGGCCACCAGCGTGGCTGGCGAGCTGGCCTTCGATGGCGACGCGCCGCTGCACGCCTGGCTGGAGCAGGCTTGGCGCCAGGGCAACCATGCGGGTTTTCTGTCGCAAGGCTTGCCGCTGGCGCGCGAGCTGCTGCTGCGCCAGGCCGCCGCCGGGGCGCGCACGATCGCCCTCGACGCTCAGCAGGTGCTGTTGCTGTCGCGTTGCGCCCAGGCATTGGCGCCGGGCGGCGATGCCGAGGGCTGGCAGTGCTGCGAGCTGGCCGCGCATGGCGGCGACCGCACGGCGCAGCTGGAGCTGGGACTCGGCTATGCGCGCATGGATGCGCACGGCCAGCGCCTGGCCACGCGCAACGGCGCCGCCAATTTCAAGCGTGCCGTGCGCTGGCTGACGCAGGCGGGCGAGCAGGGACTGGCCGAAGCCTGGTTCGTGCTGTCGCGCATCTATACGAAACCGGAATTTTCCCAGCGCAATGTCGTCGAAGCGCATTTCTGCCTGGAGCGCGCGGCCGACCTGGGGCATGGGCCGGCGCAGCTCGAGTGCGGCATGCATGCCTGGCGTAACCGCCGCGACGGCGTCAACAACGATGTGCGCGCCGCGTATTGGCTGCTGCAGGCGCAGGCGCAAGGCAGCCGTGAAGCGGAGGCGGCGCTGGCGAAAATCGCGCCTCGAGGCGAGCCCGGCGACTGGGGCCAGTGCGCCGCCATGCACGCCGACGGGAATGTGCGCCAGCTGGGCCAGAACCACCCCCTGCTGGCGGCGCGCCTGGAACTGGCGCGCTGCTTTCATCTGTCGCGTGCCGAGGCCTTGCTGCTCGACATCCACGCGGCCGACCAGGGCCATTGTCTGTTGATCGATATCAGCGCCACGCATGGCCGCGGCAAGCGGCGCCTCGTGCTGATCCGCACGGCGCAGGAGCGCCAGCTGCTCGATCAGGTGGTGCGCCTGTTCGAGCGCGTCGATTGCGGCGTGGCGGGGCCGGAAGGCAATTACCGGCAGCGCCTGTATCGCCTGAAGTGCTATTTGGCGGAACTCGATGTGGTACAGGAACAGCAGTTCCTGGCCGCCTGACTTTTACTTCTGACCTTCACCCGTCTACAGCTCGATCGTGCCCTCGAACACGGTCACTGCCGGGCCCGTCATCAGGACGGGCTGGCCGGGGCCTTGCCAGGCGATCGACAGTTCGCCGCCGCGCGCGCTGATGCGCACGGGGGAATCGAGCAGGCCGCGACGGATGCCGGCCACGGCAGCGGCGCAGGCGCCCGTGCCGCACGCGAGGGTTTCTCCCGCGCCCCGCTCGAACACGCGCAGTTTCACGTGCTGGCGGTCGACGATCTGCATGTAGCCGGCGTTGACCCGGCGGGGAAAGCGCGGGTGGTGCTCGATCAGCGGGCCCGTCACTTCCAGGTCTTGCGCATCAACATCGTCGACCACTTGCACGGCATGCGGATTGCCCATCGAGACGACGGATACCAGCACGGAAGCTGCGTGGTCCGGCAAGGCCAGGTCCAGCGGCCACAAGGTGTCGTTGCCTTCCGCTACACCGGCGAGGCCGGCCGCATCGAACGGTACCAGCTGTGGCTCGAGCACGGGCGCGCCCATGTCGACCGTGATGCTGCCGTCGAGTTCCAGGCGCGGCGCGATGACGCCGGCCATGGTTTCCACGCGGATGCTGGCCTTGCTGGACAAGCCTTTTTCGCTGACGAACTTGACGAAGGCGCGCGCGCCGTTGCCGCACTGTTCCACTTCGCCGCCATCGTTGTTATAGATGCGGTAGCGGAAGTCGCAGCCGGGCAGGCGCGGCTTTTCCACCACGAGGATCTGGTCGGCGCCGATGCCGAAACGGCGGTCGGCCAGGCGCTGCCATTGGGCCGGCGTGAAGTCGATGTCCTGATTGATGGCGTCGATGACGATGAAGTCATTGCCCGCGCCGTGCATCTTGGTAAAGTGGAGTTTCATGTTCTGCCGTATCACTTGTGCTGGTTATAGAACGAGGCTTCGCCTTCCGGACGCGTCTTGAAGCGTTTGTGCGTCCAGAAATACTCGGCCGGCGCTTCGCGCACGCGCTCTTCGATGAATTCGTTCATGCGGCGCGTGGCGGCCGTGATGTCGTCGCCCGGATAATCGTCCCAGGCCGGGTAATAGGTCACTTGCCAGCCCTGGTAATTGGGTAAAAAAGTGGCGATGACGGGAATCACCTGCGCCTTGGCGGCCAGCGCCAGGCGCGCCGTGGCCGTCAGGGTGGCGGCTGGCACGCCGAAGAAGGGCACGAATTCCGCATCCTTTTCGCCGAAGTCCATGTCCGGCAGCATGAAATATGGCAAGCCGTCGCGCAGCGCGCGCAAAATCGTCTTGATGCCGTCCTGGCGCGTAAACAGCTTGGGCGGCTTGAAGCGCGAACGGCCGTTGCGCAAGGCCTGGTCGAAGGCGGCGTTTTTTTGCTGCACGTACATTGACGAAGCGGAAATTTCCATGGCCGTGGCGGCGCCGGCCACGTCGAGGCAGACGAAGTGCGGGCACAGCAAGATGGTGGGCTTGGCCGCGATCTGCTGGCCCGGGAAGGCGGGTACCTTTTTGATCAGGCGGTTCAATCGCGCTTCCGATGACCACCACAGGATGCTGCGTTCCCACACGCTGCGCGAATAGGCCTGGAAATGCTGGCGCGCCAGCGCCACGCGCTGGGCTTCCGTCAGTTCCGGCATGCACAGGCGCAGATTCGTCAGGGCGATCCTGCGCCGCGTGGGCATGGCGATGAACAGCACGCTGCCGACGGCCACGCCGAAGCGGCCGAGGATGGGCAGAGGCAGCCAGTGCAGCAGCCACATGAAGGCGATCAGCAGTCTCATGCCTGCTCCCCGGTGGCAGCGGTCGTGGCAGGCGTGGGCGGCGGCGCGCCGCGCGGCACTTTATAGCGGTTGTAGCTCCACAGGTATTGCGCCGGGCTGCGGGCGATCAATTGCTCCATGGCCGCATTGATGGTGCGCGCCTGTTCGGCCGAGCTGCTGTCGAGCGACTCGGTAAACGGCACGAAATGCACGACATAGCCGCGTCCGCCCGGCAGGCGTTCCGCGTAGGTGATGATGACTTCGGCGCCGCCCATCTGCGCCAGCTTGGCGGGCAGGGTCATGGTGTAGGCGGGGCGGCCGAAGAAATCGGCCCATACGCCTTCGCCTTCCTGCGGCACCTGGTCGGGCAGCAGGCCGATCGGTTGTCCCTTTTTCAGGCATTTGGCGAAGATGCGCACACCCGACATGTTCGCCGGCGCCAGCATCAGGTTTTCGCGCGCGCGCGCCCCTTCGATCAGCGGTTTCAGGGCGGCGCGCTTGGGCGGGCGGTACATCACGGTGAGCGGCGTGCGCAGCGCGATCTGCTGGGCGACGATTTCAAAGCAGCCCAGGTGTGGTGTCAGGAAGACAATGCCGCGGCCATGCTGCAGCGCTTTTTCCACCAGTTCCCAGTTTTCCACCGTCGCATGGCGCGCCACGCGCTCGGCGGGGGCGCACCAGATGAAGGGCAGTTCCAGCACGCTCTTGCCCGCTTCGGCCACGGCCGTGTGCAAGTGTTGCGAAAACCCCGCACCTTGCATGTTCTCGCGCATGCGGCGGCGGTAGGACGGGGAAATGGCGTAAATCACCCATCCCAGCACAGCGCCAAGGCCATGCAGGACGGGCAGGGGAAAGACGGACAAGAAGCGGAAAATTGGGACTAACATGTATAAGCTGTTTCCAGGAATGGCGTGTTGCCGTGCCAAAATTTTTTAAGAAGCGTAAAATACCACGTATGCAGTAACCGCTGAGTTAATAGACAACTTGCGAAGCGGAATATAAATATCGCTAAAGCGTCGCAGGCAAAATCCTCTTTACTGCGACAGAACATTCACATAGTAATCAGGAGCTTGCAATGTCAAACGACTATCTCTTCACTTCCGAATCCGTTTCGGAAGGCCATCCCGACAAGGTTGCCGATCAAATTTCCGACGCCATCCTTGACGCCATCCTGGCCCAGGATCCGAGCGCCCGCGTGGCCGCCGAAACCCTGTGCAACACGGGTCTGGTGGTACTGGCTGGCGAGATTACCACGCACGCCAATGTTGATTATATTCAAGTTGCGCGCGAAACCATCAAACGCATCGGCTACGACAACACGGAATACGGTATCGACTACAAGGGTTGCGCCGTGCTGGTGGCCTACGACAAGCAGTCGCCGGACATCGCGCAAGGCGTCGATGAAGGTGCTGGCATTGACCTGGATCAAGGCGCCGGCGATCAGGGCCTGATGTTCGGCTACGCCTGCGATGAAACGGCCGAGCTGATGCCCGCCGCCATCCACTACGCGCACCGCCTGGTCGAGCGCCAGTCACAACTGCGCAAGGATGGCCGTCTGCCATGGCTGCGTCCGGATGCGAAATCGCAAGTAACCCTGCGCTACGTCGATGGCCGCCCCGTCGGCGTGCACACGGTGGTGCTGTCGACCCAGCATGCGCCGGAAATCTCGCACAAGCAGATCGAAGAAGCCGTCATCGAAGAAATCATCAAGCCCATCCTGCCGCGCGAATGGCTGACGGAGACCAAATTCCTCGTCAACCCGACGGGCCGTTTCGTCATCGGCGGTCCGCAAGGCGATTGCGGCTTGACCGGGCGCAAGATCATCGTCGACACCTACGGTGGCGCGGCCCCGCACGGCGGCGGCGCGTTCTCGGGCAAGGACCCATCGAAAGTCGACCGTTCGGCAGCGTATGCGGCCCGCTATGTGGCGAAAAACATCGTCGCGGCCGGCCTGGCGCGTCAATGCCAGGTGCAGGTCAGCTACGCCATCGGCGTGGCCAAGCCGATCAACATCACCGTCTACACGGAAGGCACGGGCGTAATTCCCGACGCGGAAATCGCCAAGCTGGTGCTGGCGCACTTTGATCTGCGTCCAAAAGGCATCGTGCAAATGCTCGACCTGCTGCGCCCGATCTACCAGAAGAGCGCCGCCTACGGCCACTTCGGCCGCGAAGAGCCGGAATTCACGTGGGAGCGCACGGACAAGGTCGCCCTGCTGCGCGACGCTGCCGGCCTGAAGTAATCTAGTCAGATGTGCAAGAAAAGCGCCCCGGCCGCCAGGCTGCGGGCGCTTTTTTTATGTGTTGTTACGTGGCAATGTATGGCGAACAAGCTGGCGCGCCGGCATTGACGATGTTAAAATCCACCGTCCGAGGAGCGTTGCGACGAAGAAATTCGCCAGGCTCGGAATATCCTGCAACCGCGCTCACGTACCTTTTTCAACAACTGAAAGGAGGGCGTGATGAACGCCGTACTCAAATCGCAACACGACTACACCATCGCCGATATCACCTTGGCCGCATGGGGCGACAAAGAAATCAAGATTGCTGAAACGGAAATGCCTGGCCTGATGGCCATCCGCGAAGAATTCGCGGCGGCGCAGCCTCTGAAAGGCGCGCGCATCACCGGTTCCATCCACATGACCATCCAGACCGCCGTGCTGATCCAGACCCTGGAAGCACTGGGCGCGCAAGTGCGTTGGGCATCTTGCAACATTTACTCGACGCAAGACCACGCCGCCGCCGCCATCGCTGCCGCTGGCACGCCTGTGTTCGCCGTCAAGGGCGAGTCGCTGGACGACTACTGGGAATACACGCACCGCATCTTCGAATGGCCGGATGCTGACGGCAAGGCTGTCTACTCGAACATGATCCTCGACGATGGCGGCGATGCTACCCTGCTGCTGCACCTGGGCGTGCGCGCGGAAACCGACCTGTCGGTGCTGGCCAACCCCGGTTCGGACGAAGAAATCTGCCTGTTCAACTCGATCAAGAAGCACTTGCTGGCCGATCCGACCTGGTACTCGAAGCGCCTGCCGGAAATCCTCGGCGTGACGGAAGAAACGACGACCGGCGTGCACCGCCTGTACCAGATGCACAAGGAAGGCAAGCTGGCTTTCCCTGCGATCAACGTCAACGATTCCGTCACGAAATCGAAATTCGACAACCTGTACGGCTGCCGCGAGTCCCTGGTCGACGGCATCAAGCGCGCCACCGACGTGATGATCGCCGGTAAAGTGGCCGTCATCGCCGGTTACGGTGACGTAGGTAAAGGTTCGGCGCAAGCCATGCGCGCCCTGTCGGCGCAAGTATGGGTGACGGAAGTCGACCCGATCTGCGCACTGCAGGCGGCGATGGAAGGCTACCGCGTGGTCACGATGGATTACGCGTGCGAACACGGCGACATCTTCGTCACCTGCACCGGCAACTATCACATCCTGACGCACGATCACCTGACGCGCATGAAAGACCAGGCCATCGTCTGCAACATTGGTCACTTCGACAATGAAATCGACGTCGCTTCGTTGAAACAATACGAGTGGGAAAACATCAAGCCGCAAGTCGACCACATCATCTTCCCGTCGGGCCGCCGCATCATCCTGCTGGCCGAAGGCCGTCTGGTCAACCTCGGTTGCGGCACGGGCCACCCGTCGTACGTGATGAGCTCGTCGTTCGCCAACCAGACGATCGCCCAGATCGAGCTGTACGCGAACACGGCCAACTACCCGGTCGGCGTGTACACCCTGCCAAAACACCTGGATGAAAAAGTCGCCCGTTTGCAACTCAAAAAGTTGAATGCGCAGCTGACGGAACTGACGCAAGAGCAAGCCGACTACATTGGCGTGCGCACGGAAGGTCCATACAAGCCAGAGCACTACCGCTATTAATTTGGCTGGTTGCTCCGCGAGCCTACTGCGCGACGCGGGGCGCGGCCGGCGATGCTCGCTGTACATAAAGTACAGCTGCGCTTCTCGGCCACGCCGCGCATCCGCTCGCTACGGTTCGCGAGGCAACAAGACTGATCGGTGTACTTTGAAAAGGCCGGCTATGCCGGCTTGCCCCTCTTTTTTGACAGGCTAGAGAAATGCGCTTGCTACTGATTTGGTTTATCAATGCGGCAGCCCTGTTTGCCGTCCCGTATTTGATGCACTCGGTGACGATGAGCAGCGGCTGGACCGCGCTGCTGGCCGCTGCCGTGCTGGGGCTGGTCAATGCGCTGATCCGCCCTTTGCTGATCCTGCTGACCCTGCCCGTGACGTTCTTGTCGCTGGGCCTGTTCATTTTGATCATCAATGGATTCCTGTTCTGGCTGGTGGCGCAGGTGATCGATGGTTTCCATGTCGCCAGTTTCTGGTCTGCCGTGGGCGGCGCCATTCTGTACAGCATCATTTCCTGGGCCTTGTCGACCTTACTTTTGAGTAATGACGATGGAAAAGCATAATTTCAGTATTGAGTTTTTCCCGCCGAAAACCCTGGAAGGGGCGGAAAAGCTGCGCGCCACGCGTGTCAAGTTGTCTGAATTGCATCCGAAGTATTTCTCGGTGACGTTCGGCGCGGGCGGCACCACGCAGCAGGGCACGCTGGACACCGTGCGCGAGATCCTGGCGGCCGGCGAACAGGCCGCGCCGCACCTGTCTTGCGTCGGCGGCTCGCGCGAATCGATCCGCGCCGTGCTGGCCGACTTCAAGGCCGCCGGCGTGAAGCGTATCGTGGCCTTGCGCGGCGACTTGCCGAGCGGCTACGGCGCCTCGGGCGAGTTCCGCTACGCCAACGAGCTGGTGGAATTCATCCGCGCCGAGACGGGCGACCATTTTCATATCGAAGTGGCCGCCTATCCGGAAGTGCATCCGCAAGCCCGTTCGCCGCAGGATGACCTGAACGCGTTCGCGCGCAAGGTGCAGGCCGGCGCCAATGCCGCCATCACCCAGTACTTCTACAATGCCGACGCGTATTTCCAGTTTGTCGAGCAGACGCAGAAGATGGGCATCAACGTGCCTATCGTGGCCGGTATCATGCCGATCACGAACTACACGCAGCTGATGCGCTTTTCGGACATGTGCGGCGCGGAAATTCCACGCTGGGTGCGTCTGAAACTGGCCAGCTTCGGCGACGACAGCGCGTCCATCAAGGCTTTTGGCCTGGACGTGGTGACGGGCCTGTGCGAACGCCTGCTGGAAGGCGGCGCGCCAGGCTTGCATTTCTATAGCATGAACCAGGCGGCGCCCACGACGGCCTTGTGGCAGCGCCTGGTGAAATAAACCGTCCTGACTTGTCAGAACAGATCGCCCTCGGTCACGATGTGATCGAGGGCGATGTCGTATTCGCCGTTGGGAAAATTTGCCGCCAGGCAGGCATAGGCGACGCCGAGGGTGTGCGGACGGGGCGTGGCCGCCAGGGTGCGGTCGTAATAGCCGCCGCCATAGCCGAGGCGAAAGCGTTCCTGGTTAAAACCCAGGCAGGGCACGAGCAGGGCGGCGGGCGCCTGGCGCAGGCGCAATTGCGCGGGCACGGCCACGCCCATGCCATCCTTGACCATGGGCTCGCCCGGCGTCCAGTCGGAAAATGCCAGCGGCGCATGTTTTTCCAGCACCACGGGCAAGCTTAATTGCACGCCGCGCGCGGCCAGCTGCGCATATGCCTCGTGCAAGTCCGGCTCGCCGTGCAGGGGCCAGTACACGCCCAGTTCCTTGACGTTTTCCCCGGCGCACCAGCCGAGCAGGCGCTGCGCGATGGCCGCATCCCACCTTGCTCGCGTGGTCTCGGGCAGGGCGCGCCGGGCCGCCAGCAAGGCTTTGCGCAAGCCGGCTTTTTCCTGTGGCGCAATGGGTGGCCGTGTAGCCGGATCGCATGTTATTCTAGGGTCGCTATTCATATCACCATCAAGTTAAGATTGAGAGTCGTACATTGATTTCCCCACTGAAATGGATTGCCGGCACGATGCTGTGTGTTGCATCGGCCTTGTCTCCCCTGGCCGCCCTGGCCCAGGTATCCACCACCGTCCCCCCAGCCGCCCCCGACACGCGCAGCGAGGACGATGCCTTCCTGCTGCTGCGCGATGCCGCGCGCAAGGATGACGTCGAAAAAGCCGACTTTTATGCGGGGCGCCTGACGAATTACCAGATTCCATCGTATGTTGACTATTATCGACTGAAACCGCGCATCAAACTGCTGACCGAGGCGCAATTTCGCGATTACCTGAACCGCTACAAGGGCAGCGCCATCGCCGACCGTTTCCGCAACGACTGGCTGCTGGAACTCGGTCGCAAGCGCGACTGGGTCGTGTTCGATGAACAATATCCGCAATTCGCCCTCGACGACGACACCCAGCTCAAGTGCTATGCGCTGATGTCGCGCGCCGCCAAGGGGCAGAACGTGGCGTCCGAGGCGCGCAAGCTGCTCGTCTCGCCGCCTGGCTATGGCGAAGCGTGCGGCAGCCTGATCGCCGCACTGGCGCAAAATGGCCAGTTCGACGCGAACGACCTGTGGGCGCAGATCCGCCTGGCGGGCCAGACCAACGCCACGGGCCCGGCGCGCCGCATCGCGCTGCTGCTGGGTGCGTCCGACGCGAAGATGGCGCAAGCGATCGACCTGCCCGCGCTGGTGCTGGCCAAAGGCCCAGGCGCCAGTCGCGCCGACCACGAGATGTACCTGGTGGCCGTCGGCCGCATGGCGAAAAGCACATTAAAACTGGGCGTGGTGGCGCTGCAAAAGGCCAGTGCGCAGCTGACGGCGCAGGAACAGGCCATCGGCTGGGCCAGCCTGGCCCTGCAGGCGTCGTATTCGCTGGCGCCGGAAGCATTCGAATATTGGCAAAAAACCAATGGTGCACCATTGACCCAGGAGCAGATGCAATGGAAGGCGCGTATCGCTTTGCGTGAAGGCAACTGGCCCCAGGTGAAGACGGCGATCCAGGCCATGCCGGCCTCGCTGCGCGCGGACCCGACATGGGTCTACTGGCTGGCGCGCGCGCAGCAGGCGGAAACGCCGGGCCGCCCGAATGCGCAGGCCGATGCCTTGTACCGCACGATCAGCGATCAATCGAATTTCTACGGCTTGCTGGCCAATGAAGAGCTGGGCAACCACCTGGTCTTGCCGCCGCCGGGCCAGCCCGTCACGCCGGCGGAAATCGCCGCCATGGCCGCCAATCCGGGGCTGCAGCGCGCCTTGAAATTCTTCAATATGCGCTTGCGCTTCGAGGGCACGCGCGAGTGGAACTGGGAATTGCGTTCGATGACGGACAGGCAACATCTGGCCGCCGCGGAGTTTGCGCGCCAGAACAATGTGCTCGACCGCATGGTCAATACTTCCGACCGCACGCGCCTGGAAGTGGACTATACGCAACGCTACCCGACGCCGCACGACGATGTCATGCATCCGGCCACGCAAACCCTGGGCCTGGACAAGGCCTGGGTGTACGGCTTGATCCGCCAGGAATCGCGCTTCATCATGGATGCGCAGTCGCACGTGGGCGCGTCCGGTTTGATGCAGGTCATGCCGTCGACGGCACGGTATGTCGCCAAGAAGATCGGCCTGACCGATTTCGTCACGGAAACCTTGAGCGATGTGCGCACCAACGTCTTGCTGGGCACGAATTACCTGAACATGGTGCTCGGTGGCCTGGACGGTTCGCAAGTGCTGGCCAGCGCCGCCTACAACGCGGGGCCGGGGCGCTTGCGCATCTGGCGCGCCACCATGACGCGGCCGCTGGAAGGCGCCGTCTTTGCCGAGATCATTCCCTACACGGAAACGCGCGGCTACGTGAAGAACGTGATGGCCAACGCCACGTACTACGCGGCCCTGTTCGAAAAAAGCCCGCAATCGCTGAAAGCGCGCCTGGGCACCGTGGGGCCGAAAAACAGCGCCGTCGCGGCCGATTTGCCATCATCCAACTAAAGCTAGCCGACCATGCAAACGACCATCCTTGACCCCAGCCTGACGCAAACCCTGGCCGCTGCCCGCGAGCCGGGCCTGACCCTCATCATCGGCAACAAGAATTACTCGTCGTGGTCGATGCGCCCGTGGGTGGCCATGACGGCCTTCGGTATTCCGTTCCATGAAGTACGCGTGCTGCTCGACCAGAGCGACACGGCCACCAAAATTGCCGAATATTCGGCCTGTGGCCGGGTGCCCGTGCTGCTGGCGGGCGAGATCACGATCTGGGACAGCCTGGCCATCTGCGAATACCTGGCCGAGCAGTTTCCAGATAAACACCTGTGGCCGCAGGATGTGGCCGCGCGCGCCATGGCGCGTTGTGTCTGTGCGGAAATGCATTCGGGCTTTACCGGCTTGCGCACGGATATGTCGATGAATATCAAGGCGAAGTTGCCGGGACGGGGCCGCACGGCTGCCGCGCAGGCCGACATCGGCCGCATCAGCGAAATCTGGGAAGAGTGCCTGTCGCGCTTTGGCCACCACCAGTTCCTGTTTGGCGAGTTTTCCATCGCCGATGCGTATTTCGCCCCTGTCGTCATGCGTTTCCGCACGTATGGCGTGTCGCTGGCACCGGCCCTGAACGCCTACTGCGAGCGCGTGCAGGCGCACCCTGCCGTGGCCCGCTGGATCGCGGAAGCGCTGGCGGAAACGGAAACGGCGCCCAAGCACGACGCGGAATTGCCTGATTAAGAAAAGAGTGTTATGAAGATATACACGGTCGGTGGCGCGGTGCGCGACCAACTGCTGGGCTTGCCCGTGAAAGACCACGACCACGTCGTCGTGGGCGCCACGCCGGAAGACATGCTGCGCCAGGGTTTCCGGCCCGTCGGCAAGGATTTTCCCGTCTTCCTGCACCCGAAGACGCAGGAAGAATACGCCTTGGCCCGCACGGAACGCAAGACGGCCCCCGGCTACCGGGGTTTCGTCTTCCACACGGCGCCCGACGTCACCTTGGAAGACGATCTGGTGCGGCGCGATCTCACCATCAACGCCATCGCCCGGGCCGAGGATGGGACGTTGACCGACCCGTTCGGCGGCGTCGCCGATATCGAGCGCAGAGTGTTTCGCCACGTCTCCGACGCGTTCGGCGAAGACCCCGTGCGCATCTTGCGTCTGGCCCGCTTTGCTGCCCGTTTTCATACTTTCACTGTCGCACCGGCCACCATGGCGCTGATGCGCCAGATGGTGGCCAACGGCGAAGTCGACGCCCTGGTGGCCGAGCGCGTGTGGCAGGAAGTGGCCAAGGGACTGATGGAAAGCCATCCTGCGCGCATGCTGACGGTGCTGCACGAGTGCGGCGCCCTGGCGCGCATCATGGGGGAAATTCAGCTGAGCGAGCGCTTGGTGCAGGTCGTCGACCATGCCGCCGCACAAGGTCATGACTTGCCCGTGCGCTTTGCCGCCTTGATGCTGCATTTGAGCAAGGATGCCATCGAGCAGCTGAGCGAGCGCCTGCGCGTGCCCAACGAGTGCCGCGAACTGGCCATCATGGCAGCGCGCGAGCGGGACAATATCAACGGCGCGCTGGACTTGGGCGCCGAGGCCATCGTCAGTCTGTGCGAACGCTGCGACGGCTTGCGCAAGCCGCAGCGCTTCGTGCAACTGCTGCAGGCCGTGGCTTGCGACGGACTGGTCACCGGCGGCTTTCCCCAGGCGGCGCGGCTGCAGGGCGGGCTGGACGCGGCGCGCGGCGTGAATGCGGGTGCGCTGGCGCAAGGCTGTACGGAGCCGAAACGCATCCCCGAAATCATCCATGCGGCACGGGTGGCGGCCGTGGCGGCCTTCCTGGCCCAGGCTTGAATGGCGGGAATAGGCTACAATACGGCAGATGCTGCACTGCACAATAACGGCCTGACGTGCCGCAGCACCGCTTCCAGGAGTCGACGTGACCTTACCCAAGCTGTTTCAAAACCCGTTTCGCCGCTGGCTCAGCCGTAGCGGCGGCGGGCGTCCGACCGTGCTCGTCAAGCAATTGCATGAGCGCGACCGGCGCCGCATGATGAAGCATTTCCTGTCGCTCGAGAAAAGCGACCGCCTGCTGCGCTTCGGCAGCGCCTTGCCCGATGAACTCGTCGCGCAGTACGTGCAAAAGATGGATTTCTCGCGCGACATGATCTACGGCGTCTACAACAGCCTGTTCAAACTGGTGGGCGTGGGCCATCTGGCGTTCGCGCCGAAGGACCAGTCGCCGGCGAAAAGCGTGGTGACGGACAAGGAGCAGGTGGCGGAATTTGGCGTGTCCGTGTCGAAATCGATGCGCGGCATGGGCGTCGGTTCGAAACTGTTCGAGCGGGCGGCGATTCACTGCCGCAACAACGATGTCGATACCCTGTACATGCATTGTTTGTCCTCCAACAAGACGATGATGCATATCGCCAAGAAGGCGGGCATGGAAATCCAGCGCGACTATGGCGAAGCCGATGCATATTTGAAACTGTTGCCGCCGAACCCGACGAGCATGCTGCAGGAAGCCGTGCAGGAGCAGTTCGCCATGTTCGACTACACCTTCAAGGCGAATGCGCGCGCCGCCAGCAAACTGTTCGAGCGCTTGCCGGGGCGCAAGAAGCAGCCCGGGCCGCCATCACAATAAGGGCAGGGCCGTCGTATCCTTGATGCGCTGCAAGGCGAAACTCGATTTCACGTCCAGCACGGCCGGGTGGCGCAGCAGCGTGGCCATCATGAAGCGCGAAAAGTGTTCCATATCTTCCACGTGCACGCGCAACAGATAATCCATTTCGCCCGTCATCGCATAGCAGGCCACCACTTCCGGCCAATGCGCCACGGCCACGGCGAAGTCGGCGCGCGGCGAGGTATTCGTCACCAGATTCGGCGCCAGCACGCGGGCCGTGCTGTGGGCCGTGGCGTCGCTGTGCTTTTCCAGCCGCACGTTCACGTAGGCGAGCAAGCCCAGGCCGATCTTTTCCGGGTCCAGCAGGGCCACGTACTGGCGGATGACGCCCGCTTCTTCCAGTCGTTTGACGCGGCGCAAGCATGGCGATGGCGACAGGCTGACCTGCTCGGCCACGTCCTGATTCGACAGGCGGCCATCGGCCTGCAGGACGGCGAGGATCTTGCGATCCGTTTTATCCAGCGTAATTTTGCTCATGCTTCCTCCGGTGGTTCGTATTTCACGCAATATTATTGCGCAAATCATGATTGTTCGGGAGATCTTTGGCATTTAATGCCCGTGACCCACGCCTATACTGTGCGCTACTTCTTGGAGGAGACATCATGCAATTTCAGCCTTGGGATAACCCGATGGGTACCGATGGTTTCGAGTTCGTCGAGTATGCAGCACCAGACCCAAAAGCATTGGGCAAGCTGTTCGAGAACATGGGATTCACGGCCATCGCGCGCCACCGCCACAAGGATGTCACCCTGTACCGTCAGGGCGACATCAATTTCATCATCAATGCCGAACAAGATTCGTTCGCGCAGCGTTTTGCCCGCCATCACGGCCCGTCCGTGTGCGCCATCGCCATCCGTGTCGACGACGCGGCCTTCGTGTACCGCCGCGCGCTGGAACTGGGCGCCTGGGGTTTCGATAACAAAACGGGTCCGATGGAGCTGAATATCCCCGCCATCAAGGGCGTGGGCGATTCGCTGCTGTACTTCGTCGACCGCTGGCGCGGCAAGGGCGCCGACAAGCCGGACGCGGCCGCACCGGGCGGCATCGGCGACATCAGTATCTATGACGTCGATTTCGTCGCCATTCCCGGCGCCGTCGCCAACCCCGTCGGCCATGGCCTGACCTACATCGATCACCTGACGCACAATGTGCACCGTGGCCGCATGAAGGAATGGGCAAGCTTCTATGAAAACCTGTTCAACTTCCGCGAAGTGCGCTACTTCGACATCGAAGGCAAGCTGACGGGCCTCAAATCGAAGGCCATGACCTCGCCGTGCGGCAAGATCCGCATCCCGATCAACGAATCGTCGGACGACAAGTCGCAGATCGCCGAATACCTGGACCAGTACCATGGCGAAGGCATCCAGCACATCGCCCTGGGCACGGACAATATCTATGCCTCCGTGCAAGGCATGCGCGATACGGGTATCGATTTCCAGGACACGATTGAAACGTACTATGAGCTGGTCAACCGCCGCCTGCCGAACCACGGCGAGCAGCTCGATGAACTGCGCCGGTTGCGCATCCTGATCGATGGCCACAGCACGGAAAACGAACGCGAACTGCTGCTGCAGATCTTCACGCAGACGGTGATCGGTCCGATCTTCTTCGAGATCATCCAGCGCAAGGGCGACCAGGGCTTCGGCGAAGGCAACTTCCGCGCGCTGTTCGAGTCGATCGAGCTGGACCAGATCAAGCGCGGCGTGCTGAAAGATACGAGCGCGGCCTAAGCCGGGGGCTGCTGTTTGTCGGCTTACGCCGTTCCGGCTAAGCCGACCTACAGGGTTGATCCTGGCTGTATGTCGGATGAGCGGGGCCGCCGAGGCGCAGCGTCATCCGACATTGCCAGCAAGCGGCCAATATCTGTAGGTGGGATTAGCGCAGCGTCATCCGACATTGCCGACATTGCCAGAAAAAGAAGCAGCAAAAAGGTAAAACACGGGAGTGCAGCGCAGCAAAGAACTGCGCGCCTTCCTGTGGTAGTCTACGACAAACAAGTCATTTTTCCGCACCGGCATTGCTCATAAAGCGCGGCCGGTACGTGTGAGTTCAACCGACCTGCACGCGTAGCACAGAGAATAATGGAGACAAGTAATGAATGCACCAATCAAGGGCTCGAGTCTTGAGCCGGGCGCGCACGCGTCCGAAATTTCCCTGAACGACAAATACACCCTGGAGCGTGGCCGCGCCTTCATGACGGGTACGCAAGCGCTGATCCGCCTGCCCATGCTGCAGCGCGAGCGCGATGTAAAAGCTGGCCTGAATACGGCCGGCTACATCACCGGTTACCGCGGTTCGCCTGTGACGTCCGTCGACATGACGGCGATCAAGGCCAAGAAATACCTCGATGAACACCACGTCAAATTCCATCCGGGTCTGAACGAAGACCTGGCCGCCACGGCCGTCTGGGGCACGCAGCAGACGAATCTGTTCGAAGACGCGAAATACGACGGCGTGTTCGGCATGTGGTACGGCAAGGGTCCCGGCGTCGACCGCTGCGGCGACGTCTTCAAGCACGCGAATAACGCCGGTTCCGCCAAGCACGGCGGCGTGCTGGTGCTGGCCGGCGACGACCATGCGGCGAAATCGTCGTCCACGGCGCACCAGTCCGACCATATCCTGAACGCCTGCGGCATCCCCGTGCTGTACCCGTCGTCGGTGCAGGAATACATCGATTACGGCTTGCACGCCTGGGCCATGAGCCGCTACACGGGCTTGTGGGTGTCGATGAAATGCGTGACCGACATCATCGAGTCGGGCGCCGCCGTCGATTTCGACCCGGACCGCGTGCAGATCACTTTGCCGACCGACTTCGAGATGCCGGCCGGTGGCTTGAACATCCGCTGGCCCGACACGGTGCTGGAACAAGAAGTTCGCATGAACAGCTACAAATGGTATGCGGCGCTGGCGTATGCGCGTGCCAACAAGCTCAACAAGATCATCTGGGACAGCCCGAAGGCGCGCATCGGCATCATCACGGCCGGCAAATCGTATCTGGACACGCGCCAGGCGCTGGCGGATCTCGGCATCGACGAGCAGACGGCGTCCGACATCGGCATCCGCCTGTACAAGATCGGCATGACCTGGCCGCTGGAAGCGGACGGCGTGCATGAATTCGCCAAGGGCCTCGACGAAATCCTCGTGGTGGAAGAAAAGCGGCAAATCCTCGAATACGCGCTGAAGGAAGAGCTGTACAACCTGAAGGACGGCGAGCGTCCGCGCGTGGTCGGCAAGTTCGACGACACGGGCGAGTGGAGCAACCAGAAGGGTACGGGGCACGGCGACTGGCTGCTGCCGGCCACGTATGAACTGAACCCGGCCATGATCGCCCGCGCGATCGCCAGCCGCATTTCGCGCTACTACGCGGGCCACCCCGTCGAGCAGCGCGTGAAGGAACGCATCGCCTACCTGGAAGCGAAGGAAAACGTCCTCAAGGCCATCAGCGTAAAACCCGATCCGCAAAAGGACCGCACGCCGTTCTTCTGCTCCGGCTGCCCGCACAATACCTCGACCAAGGTGCCGGAAGGCTCGCGCGCGCTGGCCGGCATCGGCTGCCATTACATGGTGCTGTGGATGGACCGCGAAACGTCGACCTTTACCCACATGGGCGCCGAAGGCGTCACCTGGGTGGGGCAGGCGCCGTTCACGAATGAAAAGCACGTGTTTACCAACCTCGGCGACGGCACGTATTTCCACTCGGGCATCCTGGCCATCCGCGCGGCCGTCTCGGCCAAGGTCAACATCACCTACAAGATTCTGTTCAACGATGCGGTGGCGATGACGGGCGGCCAGGAATTCGACGGGCCATTATCTCCGGCCATCATTTCGCGCCAGATCGCCGCCGAAGGCGTGGGCCCCATCATCGTCGTCACCGACGAACCGGAAAAGTATCCGGACGATTACGCCTGGGCCGAAGGCGTCACCGTGCGCCACCGTTCCGAACTGATGGACGTGCAGCGCGAGCTGCGCGACATGCCCGGCGTGTCGGCCATGATCTACGACCAGACCTGCGCCTCGGAAAAACGCCGCCGCCGGAAACGCAATGAATACCCGGACCCGGCCAAGCGCGCCGTCATCAACGAAGCCGTCTGCGAAGGCTGCGGCGACTGCTCCGTGCAATCGAACTGCCTGTCGGTGGAACCGCTGGAAACGGAACTGGGGCGCAAGCGCCAGATCAACCAGTCGTCGTGCAACAAGGATTTCTCGTGCACGACGGGTTTCTGCCCCAGTTTCGTGACGGTGGAAGGCGGCGGCCTGAAAAAGCCGAAAAAGGCGGCTGCCGCCGACAAGGATGCGCCAGCCGCACCGGCCTTGCCGACGCCAAGCATTCCATCGACGGCAGAGCCGTTCGGTATTCTGGTGACCGGCATCGGCGGCACGGGTGTCGTCACCGTCGGCCAGATCCTGGCCATGGCGGCCCACGTGGAAGGCAAGGGCTGTTCCGTGCTGGACATGAGCGGCCTGGCGCAAAAGGGCGGCCCCGTGATGTCGCACGTGCGTCTGGCGGACCGCCAGGAAGATATCCACTCGACGCGCGTCGGCACGGGTGCGGCCGACCTGGTGATCGGCTGCGATTTGATCGTCACGGCCAGCCGCGACGCCCTGTCGCGCATGGGAGAGGGGCGCAGCTGGGCCATGATCAACTCGACCAGCTCGTCGACGGCCGCTTTCGTGAAGAATCCGGACTGGCAATTCCCCGGCGCTTCGGCGCGCATGGAAATCGAAAAGGCCTGCGGCAGCGACCACGTCGACTTCATCGACGCGGGCCAGATCGCTACGGCGCTGATGGGCGACTCGATTGCGACGAATATGTTCATGCTCGGTTACGCCTGGCAAAAGGGCAAGGTGCCCTTGAGCGAAGCGGCCATCATGAAGGCCATCGACTTGAACAACGTCTCGGTGGCATTCAACAAGGCGGCCTTCAACTGGGGCCGCGCGGGCGCCCACGATGCGGCCAGCCTGGTGCGCATGACCACGCCAGCGAAGGTGGTGGAATTCAAGCGCATCGACACGCTCGACGACATCATTGAAAAGCGCGTGGCCCTGCTGACGGCTTACCAGGACCGCGCGTATGCGCAGCAGTATCTGGACTTCGTCGGCCAGGTGCGCGCCGCCGAAAGCGCACTGAACGGCCCGCACTTGCGCCTGACGGAAGCCGTGGCCCGTTACTTCTACAAGCTGATGGCCTACAAGGACGAGTACGAAGTGGCGCGTCTGTACACGGACGGCGCCTTCCAGGCGAAGATCGCGTCCATGTTCGAAGGCGACATCAAGCTCAAGTTCCACCTGGCGCCGCCGATCATGGCGAAAACGGATGCCCAGGGTCATCTGATCAAGAAGGAATATGGCCCGTGGATGCTGAAGGCCTTCGGCGTGCTGGCCAAGTTCAAGGGCTTGCGCGGCACGGCCTTCGACGTGTTCGGCCATACGGCCGAGCGCAAGATAGAGCGTGCGCTGATCGCGGAATACCGCGCGACGGTGGGCGGCTTGCTGCCGAAGCTGACGACGGCCAAGCTGGCGCAAGCCGTGGCGATCGCCAGCATTCCGGAAGACATCCGCGGCTATGGCCACGTGAAGGAGCGTCATTTGAAGGCGGCGAAAGAGAAGGAAGCGAGTCTCTTGATCGCCTTCAATGCGCCGACGCCGCTGCCGCCCGTCGTGGCAGCACCCGTGGCGGCCACCGTGGCGTGATGGGGTGAGTTCCTCGCTGTAGCAATGGCGCCTGCGGGCGCCATTTTTTTTGTATCAAAGAAAGCAACGCTTGCTGGCGAAACGCATTATAATTTTTCGATAATTTCTTTATGGAAAGTTTCTCATGCATTCCCTGCGACTTGGCTCCCTCGCTGTTTCCCTCGTATGTGTGTTGAGTGCCTGCGGCGGCGGAGGCGGCAGCAGCGACAGCGCGCCCGTCGTCCCGCCCGTGACTCCGACAGGGCCGACGGCGCTGGTTGCCTCCTCCACGGTGGCGAACCGTTGCGAGGCGCCGCGCAGCGGCAGCAGCATCGACAAGCCGGGCAGCTTGCTCGATGAGCAAACGTGGGTGCGCAGCTGGATCGATGAAACGTATCTGTGGTACCGCGAAGTGCCGACCACCTACCTGCCGCAAAGCTTTTCCACGGCCAAGGCGTATTTCGATGTGCTCAAAACAACGGCCACGACGGCGTCCGGCAAGCCGAAGGACCAGTTCCATTTCACGTATACGACGGCCGAATGGGAAGCCTCGCTCAACGGCGTGGAGCTCGGTTACGGCATGTTGCTGGCGCTGACGCGCACCACGCCGCCGCGCAAGGCCGTGATCTCGATCGTCGAGCCAGGCTCGCCGGCCGACCTGGCGGGCTTGCGCCGCGGCGATGAGCTGCAAACCGTCGATGGCACCGATTTCGTCAATGCCCCCGACGCTGCCAGCGTGAAGATCATTAACGCCGGCCTGTTCCCTGCAGCGCAAGGCACGCACACGCTGGCGTTCAGCCGCAATGGCTCGCCCCTCTCGGCGAACCTGCAGGCGGTGGAAGTGAGCACGAGCGCCGTGCAAAACGAGCGCATCATCGACACGCCCACGGGCAAGGTGGGCTACCTGACCTTCAACACCCACAACAACGTGGCCGAACGCCAGCTGGTCGAGACCATGCGCCGCTTCCAGGCGGCCGGCATCAGCGACCTGGTGCTTGACGTGCGCTACAACGGCGGCGGCTATCTCGATGTCGCCAGCGAGCTCGCCTACATGATTGCCGGTCCGCAAGTCACCACCGGCAAGACCTTCGAGCAGGTGCTGGCCAATGACAAGACGCGGCCGGAAGCGCCCGTGCCATTCCACACGCAAAGCCAGGGCTTTGCCGGGCCGAATCCCTTGCCCAAGGGCACGCCTTTGCCTTCGCTGGGCCTCAAGCGGGTGACCTTGCTGACGACGGGCAATACCTGTTCGGCCAGCGAAGCGATCATCAACGGCTTGCGCGGCGTCGACGTGCAGGTCAACCTGATCGGCGGCACGACGTGCGGCAAGCCCTATGGTTTCTATCCCACGCCGAATTGCGGCACCACGTATTTCGCCGTGCAGTTCCAGGGTGTCAACGCCAAGGGCTTTGGCGACTTTGCCGATGGCATGGCGCCAACGTGCGACGTGACGGACGATTACCAGCACGCGCTGGGCGATCCTGCCGAAGCCATGCTGGCGGCGGCGTTGCGCTACCGCGGCAGCGGCAGCTGTACCCCGGCCACGGGCGCGCTCAGGCTGCCGGGTTCGATGGCGAGTCCGGCCGAAACGGCCGCGCGGCTGCTGCGCCCGGCCTACAAGGAAATTGCTGTATTGAAATGATAAAACCCCATGTTGCCCCCCTTCCTGGATGAGGGTGGGGCATCTTTCTTCTCATAAATATTTCTATATAACAATTATGATATATAGAAAGACGAATCCATTCGTTCTGTAATTGCTGGCATCTTGATATCTTTCACCTTCTCCCTAACCTTGAGAAGCGCAAAGATGCCTATACAATTCAAGTTACCACCGCTCACCGTAGCCGTACTGGCCATCCTTGGCGGTTCCGCATGGCAGGCGCACGCGCAGACGCAAGCGCCCGCAGCGGATCAGCAGCCGGCGGCCACCCCGCCAGCCGTCGTGGTCACCGGTTCGCGGATTCCCCGCGCCAGCCTGGAGGGACCATCGTCCGTCACCATCCTGACGGGCGATGAAATCACCAAGCAAGGGTACAAGAACGTTTTCGATGCGCTGACCAACCAGGTACAGAACAGCGGCTTTACGCAAGGCGAGGACTTCGGCAACACGTTTACGCCGTCGGCCAATACCATCAGCTTGCGCGGCCTCGGTCCGAACCACACCCTGATCCTGCTCAATGGCCGCCGCCTGGCCGACTTCCCCGTCGCCTACGAAGGCACAGTCAACTTCACCAACCTGGCGAATATCCCGTCGAGCATTGTCGACCGCATCGAGATCCTCAACGGCGGCGCCTCGGCCATCTATGGTTCCGACGCGATCGCCGGCGTGGTCAACGTCATCCTGAAAAAGCAGACGGAAGGTTTCGATATCAACGTCAAGGCGGGCGGCACCACGCGCGGCGGCGCCGGCAACCAGCGCGTGCAGCTGACGGGCGGCGGCAATTTCGACAAGCTGCATACCTTGTTCAGCGTGGAGCTGAGCCAGCGCGATCCGCTGTCGAGCCTGCAGCGCGACTTCATGGCCACCCGCTCGGGCACGCCGACGAATATCGCGTCGCGCCGCGTGGTAAAGGCGGGGTCTTCCGGCACCTATGTGGACCTGGGCGACACCTGCACGCAGTTCGGCGACCTGTTCGGCGGCAGCACCGTCAAGTATCAGGCGAAGAACGGCAGCTATTGCGCCAGCCCGAAAGTGGGCCCCACTTACTGGACCACGCAAACCAAGAACCGCAGCCAGAACGTGTTCGGCAGCGCCAACTATGAGCTGTCGCCGGAAACGACCTTGTTCGCCGACTTCCTGATCGGCAAGAACTCGACCGAGAACAACACGCGCGGCCCGACGTGGACGTCGTCGTCGACGGGCAGCAGCTATTTCCGCAACCAGAATACCGATCGCTACGAAGCGTGGACGCGTTATATCTCGCCCGAGGAAATGGGCGGCGTGGAGCGCTACAACCGCAAGTGGGACGACCTGGCCACGGCCATCTCGCTGGGCGCCAAGGGCCGCGTGCCGGGCACCAGCAGCTGGCAATACGAAGCCAATTACAATGCCTCGGTGTACAAGAGCGAAAGCCACACGCCGCGCGCGCTGGCCAATATCGACAGCTTCTTCCTGGGTCCGAAACTGGGCACCGATGCCGCCGGCGTGCCGGTCTACGCGCCGGATCCGGCACGCCTGTCGCGCCGGGTGACGGCGGCCGAGTTCGACAGCATCACGGGCAATTCCGACAGCGACGACAAGGCCTGGACGAATACCCTGAGTCTGGCTACCAACGGCGACCTGTTCCAGCTTCCCGCTGGCGTGGCGAAGATCGCCACCATCGCCGAAGTGGGCAAGCAGGGCTTCAGCAACGTGCCCGACGCGCGCCTGAACGAAGGTTACTTCAACGTCGCCACCAAGTCCGACATCACGGCCGGCACGCGCACCCGCTATGCGCTGGGGGCGGAAGTGAACCTGCCGCTGCATGAAAAGCTGACCGGCACCCTGGCCGGCCGCTACGACCGCTACAGCTTTGCCGGCCGCCATGACGGCAAGTTCACCTATAACGGCGGCCTGGAACTGCGTCCCACGCCGGAGCTGCTGTTCCGCGCCAACTACGCCACCAGCTTCCGCGCACCGGACATGAACTACATCTACAAGGCGCGCGGCACCGGTTACTACTCGAGCACCACCGACTATTACCGCTGCGGCGTCGCCGGGCAGGCCATCGATGATTGCGACTACGCGAACAAATCGCCGGGCGCCGACTATGTGCAGAACGGCAGCAAGGATCTGCAGTCGGAGAAGGGCAAGTCGTTCGGCGTGGGCGCCGTCTGGTCGCCGACATCCAATTTCGACGTCTCGGTCGACTACTGGAATATCAAGATCGACGACCTGGTAACCAACCTGAGCTCCGACAAGATACTGCGCGATGAAGCCGATTGCCGCCTGGGCAAGACCGACATCAACTCGCCGACCTGCGTCGATACCCTGAACCGCGTCGAGCGCTTTGCCGCCAATGCGCTGAACCGTGCCGGCGAGATCAAGACCATCACCGTCAATCCGATCAACGCGGCCAAGCAGAGCAGCAGCGGCATCGACATCAGCGTCAAGTATTTGCTGCGCACGACGGACTATGGCCGCTTTGCCTTCAAGGCCAACTACGCCAAGGTGCTGAGCAATAAATCGCAGCAATTCGTCGGCGACGAAGAGATCGACGAGCTCAAATCGCTGAACAATTCGGACTGGCGCGACAAGCTCAACCTGAGCGTGAACTGGAGCGCTGGCGACTGGTCGAACACCTTGCTGGTCAGCCGCTACAGCAAGATCCCGAACGCCGCCGGCAAAGCCTATCTGACGCCGACGGCGCTGGCCAATATCAGCACCGTGTACCGCATCAACGACCGCGCCACCTTGTCGCTGATCGTCAACAACGTATTCGACAAGATCAAGCGCGACGACAGCGGCGGCTGGCCGTACTATCCGGTGGGCAGCTACAGCCCGCAGGGACGCCAGGGATGGGTCGAATTCAATTACCACTTCGGTAGCTGAAACCCGGGGTCAGACCCCCGCGAACGTTGGCGCAAGTCTCTGAGTCAGCGGCATTGAGGGTCTGACCCCAGCCTTTGCGGTGTTGGAGGTAAATAGAAAAGCCGGGAGCGCATATTGCTATCCTGGCTTTTATTTTTTTCGCTTATTTAGCCATATAATCCCCCGCTTCCCATCTGCCCGCTGGAGCCTCCCCCATGCTACGCCTCGCCCTGCTGTCCGCCGCCATATTGTCCGTCTTTGCCTCTCCCGCCCAAGCCGGCGCGCCGTTGACCACGGTGGCCGAACGCTCGGGCTTTGTCAGCACCGGCCGCTATGCGGAAGTGGAAGCCCTGTGCCGCCAGTTCCAGGCGCGCTATCCGAAGCAGGTGCGCTGCGTGGAATTTGGCCGCACGCCGGAAAACCGCCCCATGCTGGCGCTGGCCGTCTCCAACACGGGCGCGCTGACGCCGGCCGAGGCGGCGCGCCGCAAGCTGCCCGTGCTGCTGGTGCAGGGCGGCATCCATGCGGGCGAAATCGATGGCAAGGATGCCGGTTTCCTGGCCTTGCGCGAAGTCTTGGAGGGCAAGGCGGCGCCCGGCGCGCTGGATAAACAAGTGCTGCTGTTCGTGCCCGTCTTCAATGTCGACGGCCATGAGCGCTTCGGCCGGTGGAACCGTCCGAACCAGCGCGGCCCCGTGGAAATGGGCTGGCGCAGCACGGCGCAAAACTACAATCTGAACCGCGAATACATGAAGGCCGATACGCCCGAGATGCAGCACATGCTGGCGCTGGTGAACGCCTGGGATCCGCTGGCCTATGTCGACTTGCACGTCACCGATGGCGCGCAATTCGAACCCGATATCTCGATCCAGGTCGAACCCGTGCATGCGGGCGACGCGGCCCTGCGCGTGGCCGGCACGGCCTTGCGCGATCAGGTCCTGGCCGACCTGGCTAGGCAGGGCTCGGACCCGAAACCGTTCTATATTTCGTTTGCCGAGAACGACAATCCGCAATCGGGCTTTGTCGATTCGGCGCCGAATCCGCGCTTCTCGCATGGCTATTTCCAGCTGCGCAACCGCTTCGGCATGCTGGTGGAAACCCATTCGTGGAAGGACTATCCGACCCGCGTGCGCATCACGCGCAACACCATCGTTTCGCTGCTGTCGCAAGTGGCGCAGCATGGCGCGCAGTGGCGGCAAACGGCGCTCGAGGCGGACGCGCGCGCCGCGCAGCTGGCCGGCGCCACCTTGCCGCTCACGTATAAAACGACAGACAAGAGCCGCATGATCGCGTTTCGCGGCTACGCCTACACGCGCACGCCATCCGAGGTGTCGGGCGCGCTGATGACGCGCTACGATGAAACCACGCCGCAGATCTGGAACGTGCCCCTGCGCGACGAGATCGTGCCCGACCTGCAGCAGGCTGCGCCCAAGGCCGGCTACCTCGTGCCCGCCGCGCAGGCGCAGATGGTGGCGGCCAAGCTGCGCCAGCATGGCGTGTCGTACCAGGTGCTGGCCACCGCGCCCGGCACGCTGCCCGTCGAAACCTTCCGCGCCACGCTGGTGAAATTCGGCGCGCAGTCGTTCGAGGGGCGCCAGACGGCGGCTGTGCAGGGCGAGTGGCAGAAAGAGGAGCGTCCGGTCGGTGCAGGTGCTCTGTACGTGCCCGTCAACCAGGCCAAGGCGCGGCTGGTCGTGGCCCTGCTCGAGCCGCGCGCGCCCGATTCCCTGCTGGCCTGGGGCAGTTTCAATACGGCCTTCGAGCGCAAGGAATACATGGAAGAATACGTGGCCGAAGATGTGGCCCGTGCGCAGCTGGCGGCCGATCCGGCGCTGGCGGCGCAGTTCCACGAAAAGCTGGCCAGCGACCCCGCGTTTGCAAAAAGCCCGGCCGCGCGCCTGGAGTTCTTCGCCCGCCGCCATGCTTCCTGGGATGAGCGTCTGAACCTGTATCCGGTGCTGCGCACGGATGCCGCGCCGGCCGGCATGGCATCGCCGCCTGCGCGCACACCGAAGTTGTCAAATCGCGTAGATTAATCGAAAGAAAATGCTATTCTCCGCACGATGAGGGCGCCGCCACCACGAGCAGAGACGAAGAATGGGTCACAGCACACTGTACAACCAGCACCGGGAAGCGTTTTTTCGCGTCTGCGACGCCGTGGGCGAGAATCAGGTGGAGCAGGTGCGCAGCCTGCTCGAGGCCACGCCGCTGCTCTCGACCTTGCGCCGCTACAACATGTATGACGGCGAATCGTTGCTGCATCTGGCCGCGGTCAGCGGCAGCCGCGAGGTCTGCGCCCTGCTCGTGTCGCTGGGCATGGACATCGATTTGCCGTTGCCCGGTTACCGCAACCATACGCCGCTGAGCGAGGCGGCCGGTCATGGCCACGTCGACACCTGCCGCTGGCTGCTCGACCATGGCGCCGCCGTCGATGGCTTGCCGGACAATATCTTGTCGCCGCTGGACAGCGCCTGTGTGGACGGCCATCAGGACGTGGTTGCCCTGCTGCTGCAGCGGGGCGCCAATCCGAACCGCCTGCATACGCGCTGGAACCAGGCGCCGGTCGATATTGCCGCCGGCTGGGGCTTTCCCGCTATCGTCCAGATGCTCGCCACCGCCGGCGGCGTCAGCATACTCGACGTGCCGCAACAAGCGGCCGCCTCACCGCAGGATGTCATCCGCACCTTCATGCACCATAGCGCCGGCTGGGTATTGCCAGCGGTGTTCAGCCCGGACAGCGGCGACGCGCGCTTTTCGCTGGGGATCAGCTGCATCGGCGGCAAGCGCGAATTCAAGCTGCTGTTCACGGCTGGCCTGTTCCAGCAATCGCCGATGACCGAACTGGCCGTCTGCCTGCCGGCCCGCTGGCCGCTGACCGTACACGGCTTTGCGGAGCACAGCCCATGGCGCTTTCCCGTGGCGCTGCTGGCACGCCTGGGACGGCGCACGCTCGACCAGGCCAGCCTGGCGGCGGGCGAGCTGCTGCGGCGCGACGATCCTTATCTGGCGGACCTGGCGTGGCCGGAAGGCGTCGATGCGCTGCTGGCCATCGACAAGCGCTGGAACCCCGAGCCGGAGGAAGACGACGTTGCCGACGATGACAAGGTCACCATCTATCTGCTGGTGCCGGTGGCGTACACAAAGAAAGGCGCGCCCGGCGCCAGCACCTTGCCGGCCTTGATGGAGCGCAAGCTCAAAGGCAGCTGGAAAGTGTCGGCCTTGCCGTTTGCCATCCCACGCTAGCGCGCACGGCAGTAACGAGATGCGCACGATCAATCAGATTCAATTGGGGAAATGTTATTCTTTCGATCTTCCGCGCCAGCGGCCAGCTGTTCCATTCACCGGTTTCCCCATGACAGAAAAAAAACAGAAAAAAATTCTCTTGTTGAGCGTTTCGGCCGGCGCCGGCCACCTGCGCGCGGCGCAAGCCATCGAGGCATATGCCGGCCTGGAGCAGCACACCGTCGCCAGCCATCTCGACGTGATGGATTTCGTCACGCCCGCATTCCGCAAGCTGTACACGGATTTTTATATCAAGCTGGTCAACAAGGCGCCCGCGCTGTGGGGCTATCTGTACCATGCCACCCACGACGCGCCGCGCGACAGCTCGATGCAGCGATTGCGCCGCGCCGTCGAGCGCCTCAACACGCGCGCGCTGATGGCGCAGATCGCCGCCTTCCAGCCCGATGCCATCATCTGCACGCATTTCCTGCCGGCCGAACTGCTGTCGCGCGCGCTGCGCCAGCAGCAACTGGCCTGCCCGGTGTGGGTACAGGTCACCGATTTCGACTTGCACCGCATGTGGGTGCATGAGCAAATGCAGGGCTATTTTGCCGCCACCGACGAAGTGGCGTTCCGCATGCGCCACGAAGGCATCCCCGCCGAGCGCATCCATGTGACGGGCATCCCCATCATGCCCGCCTTTGCGCAGGCGCCCGGTCGGGCGCAGTGCGCGCAGGCGTTTGGCCTCGACCCGCGGCGCACGACGATTTTGCTGATGGGCGGCGGAGCGGGACTGGGCAGCCTTGAAACGGTGGCCGCGCGCCTGCTGGCGCTGCCGGGCGACTTCCAGCTGATCGTGCTGGCGGGAAAAAATGCCGCCGCACTGGCGGCGCTGCAGGCGCTGGCCGGCCAGTATCCGGGCCGCCTGCTGGCGCAAGGCTTTACCAGCGAAGTCGAGCGCCTGATGGCGTGTGCCGATCTGGTGATCACCAAGCCGGGCGGGTTGACCACGTCCGAATGCCTGGCCCTGGGCTTGCCCATGATCGTCAACTCGCCGATTCCGGGGCAGGAAGAGCGCAATGCCGACTATCTGCTGGAGCAGGGCGTGGCCCTGAAGGCATTCGACGCCGTCACCCTCGAATACCGCGTGCGCCTGTTGCTCGATCATCCGGAGCAGTTGCAAGCCATGCGCGCAAAAGCGCTGGCCCTGGGCCGTCCGCGCGCCGCCCTGGATGTACTGGCGCAGGTGCTGGCTTGACAGGGGGCGTAGTAAAACCCTGGCAGATCGCCCTGACGCTGGCCTGGGTAGCCCTGCTGGGACTGTTTTTTGCGCAGGTGGAAATCCAGATCGAGGGGCCGGCCGGCTGGGCCGCGAACCTGCCCACCTGGCGTATCGAAAGCCATTGGCTGCTCGATATCTTCTGGGGCGGGCGGCCGATGACGGGCTACCATGCCTGGGTGTTTCCCTTCATTGCCCTGTTCTTCCATTTTCCCATGCTCTTCCTGGCGCAATGGTCGCCGCGCCTCGAGTGCCGCGCCATCGGCTGCATCATGCTGTTCTGGATCATCGAGGATTATCTGTGGTTCGTGCTCAATCCCGCCTATGGCGTGGCGCACTTCAATCCGGCCCACATCGCCTGGCACAAGCACTGGCTGTGGTGGGCGCCGACCGACTACTGGGTATCGCTGCTGCTGGCTGGCGTGCTGCTGTGGTTTTCATACAAGAGGAAGTCATGACCTTATCGCCCTTGCCGCATCTTTTGCTGCTATTCCTGGCCCTGGCGGCCGGTTCCGCCGGCGCGCAAGCGCCCGGGGCGCCCGAGCGCAATGCCGAGTGGGCGACGCCGCTGCCGCACGTGTCGAACCTGCACCAGGTCACCCCCGTCCTGTTCCGCAGCGCAAAGCTCGACAGCGCCGACGTGGCCCAGCTGCAGACGCTGGGCGTGAAGACGGTGATCAGCCTGCGCTCCTTCCATTCGGACACGCAGGTGCTCGATGGCAGCGGCATCCGCGCCGTCCGCATTCCCATCAATACCTGGGCCATCCGCGACAAGCATGTGATCGAGACCATGCGCAGCATCCGCGCCGCCGAACAGCAGGGCCCCGTGCTGCTGCACTGCCTGCACGGCGCCGACCGCACGGGCCTGATGGCTGCCATGTACCGCATGCTGTACCAGGGCTGGCCGCGCGCGAAGGCGATCGACGAGTTGAAGAACGGCGGTTACGGCTATCACGCCGTGTGGAAGAATATCGAAAGCTACCTCAAGCGCGTCGACGTGGCGGCGCTGCGCGCGCAGATCGAACAGGAAAAACCATGAAGACCCTGCTGTTCGCACTGGCCGCCTGTTCCGCCTGTTATCCGCCGGCCGCCCTGGCGGCCACGCCTGCGCTCGATGTGCGCGATGTCAGCAAAGCCGGCATGCCCGGCAAGACCTTTGCCGCCACGACTAGCATGCCGGCCAGCGTGGCCACCGTCTGCGCGGCCATCCAGGATTTCGCCGGCTATCCGCAGTTCATGCCGAACGTGGACAAGATCAAGGTGACGGCCGCCGGCGGCGGCGTGTCGCTGGTCGACGTCACGCTCAAGCTGCCGATGGGAGAAATCAAGCAATACCGCCTGAGAATGACGCCCAAGGTGCTTGACGCCAGCTGCAGCCTGGCCTGGAAGCTGGTGCCGATGGAGGGACTGAAGGTGGAGGACACCATCGCCGACACCAGCGGCTACTGGCAGCTGTCGCCGGATCCGTTTGACGCGGGCGCTGCCGCCGTCAGGTACCAGGTGTACACGGATCCGGGCCCCGTGCCGATGGGCCTGGGCTGGATCGTCGACAGCATGAGCCGCGACAGCATCCCGAAAATGTTCGACGCGCTGCGGGCGCGGGTGGCTGCGCGCAAATAGCCGGCGTGGCGGAGCAGCCACTTCACGCGGGCGCGCCACTTCAGGCATGATGTCGTTTCATCCACACATCCGCCCGGAATCCGCATGGAACACCACAGCTTTCTCATCAACATACTGTTTTACCTGGTCGCCGCCATCATCATGGTGCCGCTGGCCAAGCGTCTGGGCATGGGCGCCGTGCTCGGTTATCTGGTGGCCGGCGTCGTCATCGGACCGTGGGGCCTGGGCCTGATCAAGAATGTCGAGGTGATTCTCAGCTTTTCCGAGTTCGGTGTGGTGCTGCTGCTGTTTTTGATCGGACTGGAGCTCGAGCCCAGGCGATTGTGGCTGCTGCGCCGGCCCATCTTCGGCTGGGGCGGGGCGCAGGTGGGCGTCGTCAGCGCGGGACTGTGCGCCGTGGCCATGGCGTTCGGCGTGGACTGGCGCACGGCGCTGGTCGGTGCGCTGGGGCTGTCGCTGTCGTCGACGGCCATCGTGCTGGCCACCTTGGGCGAACGTAAACTGATGAGTACGCCGGCCGGTTCCGCCGGCTTTTCCATCTTGCTGTTCCAGGATATCGCCGCCATTCCCATGATCGCGCTGGTGCCGCTCTTGGGCGGCCTGGTCACGCATAGCGGCGAACCGGGCTGGCTGCGCGTGGCCAAGCTGGCCGCCGTGCTGGCCGCCCTGGTGATCGGCGGGCGCTTCCTGGTGAACCCCATCCTGCGCTTCATCGCCAAGACGGACTTGCGCGAAATCTTCACGGCCTTTGCCCTGCTGCTGGTGATCGCCATTTGCGTGCTGATGGAATCGGTGGGCTTGTCGATGGCGCTGGGCACCTTCATGGCGGGCGTGCTGCTGGCCGATTCCGAATACCGGCATGAACTCATTTCCGACCTGGAACCGTTCAAGGGTTTGCTGCTGGGCCTGTTCTTCATCGCCGTGGGCATGTCCGTCGATTTCGGCGTGCTGCGCGCCCAGCCGCTGCTGATCCTGGCCCTGGTGGCGGGGCTGCTGGTGGTCAAGATCGGCTTGCTGTATGTGTTGTCGAAGTTTTTCGACATTCCCCGCGGCCAGCAGCTGTTTTTTGCGCTGCTGCTGTCGCAGGGTGGCGAATTTGCCTTCGTCGTGTTTGCCGCCGCCGAGGCCGCGCATGTGTTTGCGCCGCAGACGGCCGCGCTGCTGGTCGTGGTGGTGACCCTGTCGATGGTGGCCACGCCCCTGCTGCTGCTGGCGCACGACAAGTTCGTCGCGCCGCGTCTGCAGGGCGAGAAGAAGCGCCGTCCCGACGACCATATCGAGGCGCAGGACAACCCCATCGTCATCGCCGGCTTCGGCCGCTTCGGCCAGATCATCGGCCGCCTGCTGGCGGCCAACAAGATCGGCGTGACGGTGCTCGACCACGACCCGGACCAGATCGAACTGCTGCGCAAGTTTGGCTTCAAGGTGTTTTATGGCGACGCCACGCGCGTGGACCTGCTGGTGGCGGCCGGCATCGAGAAGGCGAAGGCGCTGGTGATCGCCATCGACAATGTGGACGACAGCCTGGCCCTGGTCGACGCCGTGCGCCTGCGCCTGCCCGAGCTGACGATCCTGGCGCGCGCGCGCAACGTCACGCATTACTATGAATTGATGAAGCGCGGCGTGACCCTGATCGAGCGCGAGACGTTTGCCGCGGCCCTGTTGCTGGGCGAGCAGACCTTGCAGCAGGTGGGCTTCAGCGCCGAGCGGGCGCAGCGCGCGGCCGGCATCTTCGGCCGGCATAACCTGAAAACTTTGCTGGAAGTGGCGCCGCACTTCCAGGACCAGCAAAAAGTCATGTCCCTCACGCGCCAGGCGCGCGAGGAGCTGGAAGACATGTTCGAGAGCGATGCGGCCGCGTTTGCGGCGGCGGAAGCGGAGAACGGTAGGTCGGATTAGCGGGAACCGCGTAATCCGACATCGTGTTGGCGGTGTCGGCTTACGCGCTTTGCGCTAAGCCGACCTACGCCTCCTGGCAAGCGGCTTATTTTCCCCGTTTGCTCTCAATCGCCTCGATCTGGTCCATGATGCCGTTCATGCGCGCCGCCAGCGCCTGGTACGGTTTCGGCGATGCCAGGTCGACGCCGGCCGCCTTCACCAGATCGTAGGGGTAGGCCGAGCCGCCCGCACTGAGCATCTTCAGGTAGGCGGCCAGCGCGCCCGGTTCCTTGTCGAGGATGCGCTGTGCGAAATCCTGCGCCGCCGCGATCGAGGTGGCGTACTGGAACACATAGAAACCGTGATAGAAATGCGGCACATACGCCCATTCCAGCGCGTAGGCGGGGTCGATGGTCATGACGCCCTGCGCTTCGCCGTGGTAGCGCTTGAGGATATCGGCATAGATGGCCGTGATTTCTTCGCCCGTCAGCGACGCTCCCTTGTCCACCTTGCCGTGGATGGCCGCCTCGAATTCGGCGAACATGGATTGGCGGAAGAAGGTGCCGCGCAGGTTTTCCAGCGCTGCGCCCAGGTACAGCAGGCGCTCGTCGTCATCCTTGGCCTGCTTCAGGCGCGCGTCGAGCAGCAGCGCCTCGTTCGTGGTCGAGGCGATTTCCGCGACAAAGATGCTGTACGGCGCATAGATCGACGGCTGCGCCTTGTTGGCCAGCACCGAGTGCATGGCGTGGCCCCATTCGTGCGTCAGGGTGCTGACGGCTTCGTAATTGTCCGTGTAATTGAGCAGCACGAACGGATGCACGTCATACGCGTCGCCATTCATGTAGGCACCCGCAACCTTGCGCGGACGCGGATACACATCCATCCAGCGCGCGTCCACGGCGGCAGTGAGCGCCTTGACGTAGTCGGGGCCCAGCGGCGCGGCGGAAGCGAGCATCATCTGCTTGCCTTCGGCCAGCGGGAAGGTGCGCTCGCTTTTCAGCAGCGGCGCATACACGTCGTAGTACGCCAGGTCCTTGATGCCCAGCATGCGCGCGCGCAGCTTGAAGTAGCGGTGCAGGGTGGGCAGGTTGGCGTTGGTTTGCGCGATCAGGGTCTGGTAGACGGCCGGCGGCAAGTTGTCGGCATCGAGCGCGGCGCTTTGCGAATCGGCGTAACGGCGCACCTTGGCATACGCGGCATCCGTTTTCAGCTGGCCGTACAGGGTTTCGCCGAACGTGCGTTCGTACTCTTTCCACTTGCCGAAGAAGGCGTCGAACACCCGCTTGCGGTCGGCGCGATTGTCATCGCCCCGGTATTTCGTGTACGCCGCCTGGTCGAGGCGCACTTGCTTGCCGTCCGACAGTGTGACGGTCGGCCACGGGATTTCCGCATTGGCCAGGGTGCGGTAGACGCTGGCGGCCGAGCTTGTTGCCAGGCCGAACTGCGCCACCAGCTGTTCGCCGGCCGCGTCGAGCGTGTGCGGCGCGCTGCGCAGCATGTTACTCAATTGAAAGCGGTACAGCTGCAGGCCCTTGTCTTTCGCCAGCATGGCATCGATGCGCTTGCTGCCCAGGGCGAGGATTTCCGGCTGTAAAAAGGTCACCGCCTGGGTGAACTCGTTGCCCAGCAGGGCGGCGCGCTGGTTCAGCTGGTTGCCCTTGCTGTCGCCCGTATCCTGGTCGTAATACTGCGCCGCATAGGTATACAGCGTGTTGACGCGCTTGCGCGCATCGGCGTACAGGTCCAGGCAGCTTTTCAGGCGGGCCGGCGAGCCTCCCAGCTGCCCCTTGCAGCCGCCCAGTTGCTGCAGCTGGCCCGACAGTTTTTTCGCGTCGGCGTCGAATGCGGCGTCGTTTTGATACAGCGCCGTCAAATCCCAGCGGTCGGCCTGTTTGTCGGTCTGAGCGGGGGCTGGCGCAGGAGCGGCAGAGGCGGTGGCGAGGCTGAGGGCCAGCAGGGAGAACAGCAGGGGGCGCTTGAGTGCGGATGGCGTCATGGTTCATTCCAGTGAGGTTGTCGGAAGAATGCGTGCTGACCGCCGGGCAGGGACGTGCGCGTGACACACCGCGTACCGGCAGAGTTACCTACGGTACAGCAAATGAGGGGAGGGGGAAAGAGGCGGGGCGCCGCCACCTGGGCGGTGGCGGCGAAACAACACGGGCTGAGAACAGCCGATTACAGCGCTTGCAGCGGAATCGTGCCGAACGTGGTCGGCGTCGAGCACGGCTCTTCGTCGAAGGCGATGTCGCCCATGGGGTTGGCCACGCCGTCCGCCTTCAAGTCCTTGAAGCCGAACAGCTTCGGATCCATCAGGTGCGATGGCGCCACGTTCGACAGGGCCGAGAAGATGCTTTCCACGCGGCCCGGGAATTTCTTGTCCCATTCGCGCATCAAGCCCTTGATCTGCTTGCGCTGCAGGTTTTCCTGCGAACCGCACAAATCGCATGGAATGATGGGGAAGCCCTTGACTTCCGCATAGCGCTGCGTGTCTTCTTCCTTCACATACGCCATCGGGCGGATGACGATGTGCTTGCCGTCGTCCGATTGCAGCTTGGCCGGCATGCCTTTCAGTTTGCCGCCGAAGAACATATTCAGGAAGAACGTTTCCAAAATATCATCGCGGTGGTGGCCCAGGGCGATCTTGTTGGCGCCCAGCTCGTCGGCCACGCGGTACAGGATGCCGCGGCGCAGGCGCGAGCACAGCGAGCAGGTCGTCTTGCCTTCCGGGATCAGGCGCTTGACGATGCTGTAGGTATCCTGGTTTTCGATATGGAAGGCCACGCCCAGTTCCGTCAGGTAGGCGGGCAGGATTTCCGGCGGGAAGTTCGGCTGCTTCTGATCCAGGTTGACGGCGACGATATCGAAGTGAATCGGCGCACGTTCGCGCAAGGTCATCAGGATGTCCAGCAGGGCATAGCTATCCTTGCCGCCCGACAGGCACACCATTACCTTGTCGCCGTCTTCGATCATATTGAAGTCGCCGATGGCCTGGCCCACCAGGCGGCACAGGCGCTTGTGCAGCTTGTTGTTTTCCAGGGCGATCTTTTCCGCCTTCTTGCGCGCCAGTTTCTGCGCTTCCACATTGGCCGGGAATTCCACGGCCGTCGTCGTCGTTTCCAGCACGGCGGTGTTGCTCATGTTGTTCATGCTTCATCCTTGATCTTGAATACTTCCACGCCCACGCCTTCGCAGTCGGGATACACGTCCGGTTTCATGCTCGACACGCGCGCGGCGCGCACGCGCGGGTGGGCCAGCATGGCGGCGAGCACGTCGTCGACCAGGCTTTCCTGCAGCTGCACGTGGCCTTGCGCCATGCGCCTGGCGATGGTTTCGCGCATGAAGTCGTAATCGACCACCTCTTCCAGCTGGTCATCCTTGGGCGTCGACAGGGCCAGGGGAATGTACAGGTCGACGTTGATGAGGACGCGCTGCTCGCCCTTTTTCTCGAAGTCGTAGACGCCGATGTTGATGAGGACTTCGTAATTGCGCAGGAACAGCCGGCGGCAATCAAGCAGGCGAGGGTGGGACAGGGCGGACGACATAGTTTTACCTTTTCGGGAATGCTGAATGCGGGTTGTTTGGCAGGGCTGCTGATTATTTGGTCAAAAACATGACGTCGCGCGGCAAGCCGATCAAATGCTGGCCGCCATCGACCAGCAGGGTCGTGCCCGTCAGCGCGCGCGCGCCGGCCACGTAACAGACGCTGTCGGCCACATCTTCGGGCGTGCTGGAGCGTCCTAGCGGCGTGTTTTCATGCGCCTTGGCAAAGTTCGCTGCCGTCTGCTCGCCGGAGACCATGGTGATGCCGGGGGCAATACCCACCACGCGCACTTTCGGCGCCAGCGCCTGGGCCAGCATGGTGGTCGCTGACAGCAGCGCCGCCTTGGACAGCGTGTACGACAAAAAATCAGGATTGAGATTGTACAGTTTTTGGTCCAGCAAGTTGATGACCACGGCTTGCCCGCCTGCCGGGGTGGCATGGTACAGCGCTTGCGCCAGCAGGATGGGGGCGGCCAGGTTGGCGTGCATGTGGGCGTCCAGGGCGGCGAAGGAAAAATCGCCCGCATTGTCGTATTCAAACAACGATGCGTTGTTGACTACGCAAGTGACGGGTCCCAGCGCCGCCTGTGCCTGCGGCAGCAGCTGGCGCACGGCGTCTTCCTGCGCCAGGTCGCAGGCGAACGCTTGCGCGCGGCGGCCCAGCGCCGTGACGTCCGCCACCAGGCTGAGCGCTTCATCGCGCGAGTCGCGGTAGTGGACGGCGATATCCCAGCCGTCGCGCGCCAGGCCCAGCGCGATGGCGCGGCCGATGCGGCGCGCCGCGCCCGTGACAAGGGCGACGCGGGGAATGCTGTCGAAGGGCGTTGTCGTTGCTTCTGTCATGTCTTTGCTATGGTTGAGATATTCGGTGGACGCCACACTGGCGGCATGCGCCGCCGATTCGCTACAATGCGGGAATGTCTCTTCCCGCACCCGATAGCGACGCGCTGGCCGCGTCCCATGCCTTGCAGCACCAGATTGCCGCCGAAATCGCGCGCAATGACGGCGCCATTCCTTTTGTCCGCTTCATGGAGCTGGCGCTGTACGCGCCTGACCTCGGCTATTACAGCGGCGGCGCCGCCAAGCTGGGCAAAGATGGCGATTTTACAACCGCGCCGGAGATTTCGCCCCTGTTCGGCGCCACGCTGGCCCATGTGGCAGCCGCTATTATGGCGCAAACGGCCCCGCGCATCCTCGAATTCGGCGCCGGCACGGGCAAGCTGGCTTTCGATATCCTGACGGAAGCGGCGAATGCCGGCATCGCTATCGAACAGTATGCGATCGTCGAATTGTCCGGCGAATTGCGCGCGCGCCAGGAGCTGGCGCTGGCCGCCTTTCCGCAAGTGGTGTGGCTCGACGGCTTCCCCGACAGTTTTGAAGGCGCCGTGTTCGGCAATGAAGTGCTCGACGCCATGCCCGTCAACCTGATCAGCAAGACGCCCGCCGGCTGGTGCGAACTCGACGTCAGCATTGCCGACGGCCAGTTCGTGTTTGTCGAACGCCCTGCCGGCGCCGACGTGGCCGCGCAGATCGCCGCCCAGGTGCCGGACGCCGATGACTTGCCGGTCGGCTATGTCACAGAAATTCATGGCGTGGCCTGCGGCTTCATGCGCTCGCTGGCGCGCATGCTGACCAATGGCAAGGGCGGCGCGGCCGTGCTGTTCGATTACGGTTTTCCTGCGCACGAGTATTATCTGGACCTGCGCGCCACGGGCACCCTGATGTGCCATTACCGCCACCATGCCCATGCGGAACCGTTTTATCTGCCCGGTTTGCAGGACATCACGGCTCACGTGGATTTTACGGCCATGGCGGTGGCGGCGCAGGATGCGGGCCTCGACGTGCTCGCATACATGAACCAGGCGTCCTTCCTGCTGGGCTCCGGTATCGGCGACTTGCTGCTGCGCACCGACCCCGAGCAGGTCAAGACCTACCTGCCGCAGGCCAGCGCCGTGCAAAAGCTGGTGTCGCCGGCCGAGATGGGCGAATTGTTCAAGGTACTGGCGGTGGGGCACCAGGTGGCGTTGCCGGAAGCGCTGTTGTCCAGTGACCGCAGTCACCGCCTGTAAGCGCGGTCAATATCAAGGCAGGGCCGTACCGCCCTGTAATTTCCTGTCCGCCGGTGGTTATTATCTTGTCATATCGTATATGATGACCGACACAGCACGGTTCCATCCTGCAAGAACCCGTCGCCGCGCACCGATTTCAAGATAGAACGATGGGAAAGATACATACACACTATGACAACCTGAAAGTGGCGCGCCTGGCGCCGCAGGAAGTCATACGTGCCGCGTATAAAGCCCTCAGCCAGAAATACCACCCCGACAAGAATCCCGGCGACGAAAAGGCCGCCCGCATCATGGCCATCCTCAACAGCGCCTATGGCACCTTGTCCGATCCGCAACGCCGCAAGGAACACGACGAGTGGATCGCCGCCGAGGAGTGGGAAATCGAATGGCTGGAAAGCACCCACCACGAAGAAGGCAAGAGCCGCGATGGCCGCGCGAAAGGCCATGCCCAATCGCATGAGCACACCTGGGCGCAGGATGTGCCGCCGCCGAAGGGCAAGCCGCGGAGTGGGGCGCTGCCCATCTGGCGCAACTGGCGCTGGTGGCTGAGTTTGCTTGTCTGCCTGCTGCTGGGCTGGCTGGGCGCCTTGCTGATGCTCGATACCTCGCCGCCCGTGCCTGCCGCGCTGGCGTCGGCCTGGAGCGGGCTGGCCCGCGATGGCGCCAGGGTGCACCCGGACACGGCAACGGCGGAGAGCGCAGCCACGCCGCCGGCAAAAAACGAGGCGGTGGCTATCGATAGCTGGGCCGTGGGCAAGCCGTATGCGGCCGAGCCCGCGCAAGCGAAGGCGCCCGAGATCCGCGTGCTGGCCGTGGCGCAGCTGAGCCTGAAAGCCAGCCGGCCCGCCTGCGATGGCGCCAGCCAGGCCGAGTCGGCGGGGCTGGTGGCGCCGAATGGCGAGCCTTGGCCGGCGCGGTCCGGCTATGTCGATGGCTTCCCGATCGGCAACAAGGGCGATGAACTGAGTTTAACCATCGATAACAGCAGCAATACGGCGCCCGTCTTCGTCAAGCTGTATGACCAGGAGCGGCGCTCGAATGTGCGCTACCTGTACATCCTGGCCAATGACAAGCTGACCGTGGAGCAGCTCAGCGCGGGCAAATACGAAGTGCGCTACCAGGCCGTCGGGCCAGGCCAGGACAATTGCGGCGGCACCACGCGCAGCGGCGCCTCGATACCGGCGCCGGCGCCTGCCGCGGGAGAGGGTGGTACGCAGAATCCTGTTGTAAGCAGCATCTAATCTGATTATGCTTGATATGCGTCAACGCAGCGTCCACATCGAACTTATCCCTTAGGAGTATTCATGACCGACCTCAAAGCCGATGCAGATGATAACTGGCTGCTCGACGAAGATGAGCCGGTGGCCAGTCCAGCCGGGTTGGCCGCGCCCGACCAGCGCCTGTGGCGTGTGCTGATCGTCGATGACGACGTCGATGTGCATGCGGTCACGCGGCTGGCGCTGCGCAATGTCAGCTTCAAGGGCCGCGAACTGGAACTGTTTTCCGCCTACAGCGGCCGCGAGGGGTACGAGATCCTGCGCGACACGCCCGATATCGCGCTGGTGCTGCTCGACGTGGTGATGGAAACGGATGACGCCGGCCTGATCCTCGCCAAGCGCATCCGCGCCGACCTGAACAACTCCATCGTGCGCGTCGTGCTGCGCACGGGCCAGCCGGGCCAGGCGCCCGAGCAGCGCGTCATCATCGAATACGACATCAACGATTACAAGGCCAAGACGGAGCTGACGACGCAAAAGCTGTTTACCACCGTTATCTCGGCTTTGCGCGCCTACGAGAGCCTGATGATGCTCGAGCGCAGCCGCATCGGCCTGGGCAAGATCCTCGCCGGCGCCACCAATCTGTACCAGATCCATTCGCTGCGCGAATTCGCTTCCGGCGTGCTCAACCAGGTTAGCGCCATCCTCGACGTGGGTGCCGACGGCGTGCTGTGCCTGATGCAGGGCGGCGCCGGGCGGCCCGAGGTGGTCGCTGCCACGGGCACCTACGCCGTGCTGGCCGAGGCGGAAGCCATGCCGGCCGACCACGCGCTCACGCCCACCATCGACAAGGCGTTCGCGGAAAAGCGCAGCCAGTTCGAGCATCCGGCCAATGTGCTGTTCATCCACACGGAAGGCAACCGCGAGCTGGCCATTTCCGTCACGCCGCCGTGGCCGCTGGCGCAGATCCAGCGCGATCTGCTGGAAGTGTTTTGCCAGCGTATCGCGGCCGCCTTCGACAACCTGTACATGTTCGGCCAGCTGCGCAAGGCGCAGGAAGCGACCGTCGTGGCGCTGGCCGACCTGGCCGAGTTCCGCGACAGCGACACGGGCGGCCACGTGCGGCGCGTGCAGCAGCTGTCCGACGCCATCGCCCTGCGCATCCAGCAGCGCGGGGTGTATGCCGACGAGCTCACGCCGCAGCTGCTCGACATGATCGGCCTGGCCAGCATCCTGCACGACGTGGGCAAGGTGGCCACGCCGGACGCCGTGCTGCTCAAGCCGGGCCGGCATACGGACGAGGAGCGGGTGCAGATGCAGCTGCACGCCAGCGTCGGGCGCACCATCCTCGAGCGGGCCGCCAACATGGTCGACGGCGTCAGCTACCTCACGTATGGCGCGCAGATCGCGGGCGGCCACCATGAACATTTCGACGGCGCCGGCTATCCGAACGGCCTGAAGGGACGCGACATTCCCTTGGCCGCGCGCATCGTTGCCGTGGTCGACGTCTTCGATGCCTTGCTGCATGAGCGGCCGTACAAGGAGCCGTGGCCGTATCCGCAGGTGCGTGAATACATCGAGCAGCGCAGCGGCAGCCAGTTCGACCCGGAAGTGGTGGCGGCGCTGCTGGATCTGATCGACAACGAGCCGCAACTGTGGCATCCGGAGCGCGCCACCGCTTGAGCAGCAACTTCGTTGGCGCTTTTCGGCACGGCCCCATTCCCTTGCGCGCGGCGCCGTCATATACTCGGCAGCCTCATGCTGGCCGGCGCCACGCACCGGTGTGGCGCGCCGCGGAGTTTTCGGACATCACGACATGAAAGAACTCAAGGGCCTTAGCGCACTGATCATCGAGCCGCATCCGGGCATGCGCGCCAGCCTGCACAATATGCTCAACCTGTGCGGCCTGGCGAAGATCGACGACGCGGCCAGCTCGGGCCAGGCGATCCGCATGCTGGGCAGCAAATCGTATGATCTGATCCTGTGCGAATACGACCTCGGCGGCGGGCAGGATGGCCAGCAGATGCTGGAAGACTTGCGCCACCATAAATTGATGCACGCGTCGACCATGTTCTTCATGGTCACGGGCGAAGGCAGCTTCGCCAAGGTGGTCAGCGCCGTCGAGCTGTTGCCCACCGATTACATCCTCAAGCCATTTACCGCTGACAACATGCTCGAGCGCATAGCCCGCGCGCTCGACAAGCGCAATGCCTTCGTGCCCGTGTACGAACTGATCGACGTGGGCAATGAGCGCGCGGCGATCGCCGCCTGCACCGAAGGCGCCAGCCTGTACCCCCGTTACGCCACGGATTTCCTGCGCCTGCGCGCGGAGCTGCATTTGCTGCTGGGCGAGGCGGCCGATGCCGGTCCGATCTACACAGCCTTATACGAAAGCAAGTCCATCGGCTGGGCGCGCCTGGGGCAGGCCAAGACGCAGTTCCTGCTGGGCGAGTACGAAGCGGCGCAGGGCACCCTGGAAGGGCTGCTGGAAAACAACAAGCGTTTTCTCGACGCCTATGACTGGCTGGCGCGCACGCATATGGCGCAAGGCAAGCCGGAACTGGCGCAGGCGGCCTTGAGCGAAGCGGTGGCCCTGTCGCCGCATGCCGTGCGCCGCTTGCGCCGCCTGGGCGAGGCGGCCCTGGCGGCCGACGATATCGACATGGCGGAAAAATCCCTGAAACTGGTGGTCAGCAAGGCCAAATATTCGGAATTCCGCGATCCGGAAGACCATGTGCGCCTGGTGCAGACCCTGGTGCGCAAAGGAGATCCCTTGCAGGCGGGCGCCGTGATCCGCGACCTCGACAAATCGATGGGCGGGCAAAAGAATGCGGAACTGTGCAGCGCCCTGTGCAGCGCCATGCTGCATGCGCATACGGGCAACGAGGAGCGCCTGCAGCAATCGCTCGACGCGGCCCTGGCCGCCAACCGTCACAGCGTGGGCAGCTCGAATACGCTGAAAACGGAGCTGGCGCGCCACTGCCTGGCGCACGGGCGCGAAGACGGCGCGGCCGAGGTGATGCGCGAAGTCATGCGCAATGCGCCCGACAGCGCGGCCATGACGCGCGCCATGGCCGTGTTCGAACAGGCGGGGCGCGAGGAACTGGCCAAGGCATTGGCGCGGCAAAGCCGCCAGGAAGTGGCCGACATGGTGGCGGCCGGGGCAGCCCGGGCGGGCGAGGGCGATTTCCGCGGCGCCGTCGATCTGATGGGCGAGGCCGTCACGCGCCTGCCCGACAATCCGCAGGTGGTCTTCAATGCGGCCGTGGCCGTGCTGAAATGCCTGGAGCACGAGGGCTGGGATGAGCGCATGGGGCAGCAGGCGCTGACTTTTATCGCCGGCGTGCGCCGCCTGGACCCGCGCAATCCCAAATTGCCCGTGCTGTCGGGCCTGCATCAGCAGTTGTTGCGTAAATACAAGCCCTTGGGCAATGCCTGGATGCATCCGCCTGACGCAAGGTAAGCGGGGAAATGCGGGGCAAATGACGAAAAAATGCGGCTTGCCGGCAGGGGCGATAAAAAAAATACGAAAAAAGCTGACTTTTTCGCGCCAACCCTTGCACTTTCTCAAATCGGGAGCTTATAATCACGCCCCGAAGCAGCCAACTTCTTCTTTATACGCAAATGCAGCAGTCAGGCATCAGTAAATAAGGTTGACAGTTGTGAGTAGATGCTTCATACTCTGCGGTTCCCGCGGAGGGGTGGCCGAGTGGTTAAAGGCGACAGACTGTAAATCTGTTCTCTATGAGTACGCTGGTTCGAATCCAGCCCCCTCCACCAAGTTTTTGCAAGGAAAACTGGGTAGTAGCAAAAAGCAAGTGAAGATAAAGTGAACGATACCTCGCGGGTGTAGCTCAATGGTAGAGCAGAAGCCTTCCAAGCTTACGACGAGGGTTCGATTCCCTTCACCCGCTCCAGTTTCCGTTCAGATGCTTGATGCATCGCATGCAACAAATTACAGCCCTTGTAGCTCAGTGGTAGAGCACTCCCTTGGTAAGGGAGAGGCCACGTGTTCGATCCACGTCAAGGGCACCAGAATTCGCAGCAGGCAGCACAGAAGCAATTCAAACCAGACCGTCGGGCGTGTGCCTGAGCAATCTAATCAAATCATTAGGAGTTCAAAATGGCAAAAGGTAAATTCGAACGGACCAAGCCGCACGTCAACGTCGGCACCATCGGCCACGTCGACCACGGTAAAACCACGCTGACCGCTGCAATCGCAACGGTTCTGTCGAAGAAATTCGGCGGCGAAGCTAAAGCATACGACCAGATCGATGCAGCACCAGAAGAAAAAGCGCGCGGTATCACGATTAACACCGCCCACGTCGAGTACGAAACGGAAACGCGTCACTACGCGCACGTTGACTGCCCAGGCCACGCCGATTACATCAAAAACATGATTACCGGTGCAGCCCAGATGGACGGCGCGATCCTGGTGTGCTCCGCAGCTGACGGCCCAATGCCACAGACCCGCGAACACATCCTGCTGGCCCGCCAAGTTGGCGTTCCATACATCATCGTGTTCCTGAACAAGTGCGACCTGGTCGACGACGCAGAGCTGCTGGAACTGGTTGAAATGGAAGTGCGCGAGCTGTTGTCGAAGTACGAATTCCCAGGCGACGACCTGCCAATCATCAAAGGTTCGGCACGTATGGCGCTGGAAGGCAAAGAAGGCGAAATGGGCGTTGACGCAGTGCTGCGTCTGGCCGATGCGCTGGATGCTTACATCCCAACGCCAGAGCGCGCTGTTGACGGTGCGTTCCTGATGCCAGTGGAAGACGTGTTCTCGATCTCGGGTCGCGGTACCGTTGTGACCGGTCGTATCGAGCGCGGCATTGTTAAAGTCGGCGAAGAGATCGAAATCGTCGGTATCACCGATACCGTCAAAACGACTTGCACCGGCGTGGAAATGTTCCGCAAGCTGCTGGACCAAGGTCAAGCTGGCGACAACGTTGGTCTGCTGCTGCGCGGCACCAAGCGTGAAGACGTGCAACGTGGTCAAGTGCTGGCCAAGCCAGGCTCGATCAAGCCGCATGCGCACTTCACCGGCGAGATCTATGTTCTGTCGAAAGACGAAGGCGGCCGTCATACGCCATTCTTCAACAACTATCGTCCACAGTTCTACTTCCGCACGACGGACGTAACCGGTTCGATCGAGTTGCCAGCAGACAAAGAAATGGTCATGCCAGGCGATAACGTGTCGATCACCGTCAAGCTGATCAACCCGATCGCGATGGAAGAAGGTCTGCGCTTCGCTATCCGTGAAGGCGGCCGTACCGTCGGCGCCGGCGTGGTTGCAAAAATCATCGCATAAGGAAATGTTATGCTTCCACCCGGGGCGTCCTGGGTGGTAGAATAGCACTCCTCGAAAGTTTTACGTAGGGACGTAGCTCAATTGGCAGAGCGTCGGTCTCCAAAACCGAAGGTTGGGGGTTCGATGCCCTCCGTCCCTGCCACCGTCAAGGTGCAGGGCACCGAAAGTAGAAAAATGTCAAATCAATCCGTGCAAACCGTTAGCACGTCGAGTGACAAGATAAAAGTCGCGCTGGCAATAGTAGCTGCGATTGCAGGAGTAGTCGGGTTTTATTACCTGGCAGGCCAACCAGCTCTGGTGCGTGCAAGCGCGCTTGTGGCTGGTTTGGTTATTGCTGTTGCGCTCTTGTATGTCTCGACGACCGGCCGTGAATTTCTCAATTTCGCCAAAGAAGCTGTGCGCGAAACCAAGAAAGTCGTTTGGCCTACCCGCAAAGAAGCCACGCAGATTACCGCGATCGTGTTTGCCTTTGTGCTGGTCATGGCGATTTTCCTGTGGGGCACGGATAAATTGCTCGAGTTTTTGTTGTATGACGTAATTCTGGGTTGGAAAAAATAATGAGCGAAAATGTGCATGATGAAGCGGCGGAAGAGTCCGTTCCGGGCGACGCTCCGGCAGCGGATACTGGTGCAGCGCTGAGCGTGCCAGTGAGCAGCAAGCGCTGGTATGTCGTGCATGCTTATTCCGGCATGGAAAAAAGCGTCATGCGCGCACTGACCGAGCGCATCGAGCGCGCGGGCATGCAAGACCAGTTCGGCCAGATCCTGGTGCCGATCGAAGAAGTTGTCGAAGTCAAGAATGGCGTGAAGTCCGTCACCGAACGTCGTTTCTATCCTGGCTATGTGCTGGTTGAAATGGAAATGACGGACGAGAGTTGGCACTTGGTCAAGAACACCAGCAAGGTTACCGGTTTCATTGGTGGCAAGTCGAACAAGCCGACGCCGATCTCCGCGCGCGAAATCGACGGCATCATGAAGCAGATGCAGGAAGGCGTTGAAAAGCCCCGTCCGAAAACCTTGTACGAGGTGGGCGAGCAGGTACGCATCAAGGATGGTCCGTTCACCGATTTCAACGGCAATGTCGAAGAAGTCAATTACGAGAAATCCAAAGTGCGCGTCTCTGTCACCATCTTCGGCCGCGCTACCCCGGTAGAGCTCGAATTCGGCCAGGTCGAAAAAGTTTAAGGCGGTTCACAAAACCGTAGCGAGCGGATGTGGGTTGTGGCTGAGAAGCGGAGCTGTGCAAATGCACAGTGAGCATCGGAAGCCGCAAATCGCGCCGCGCAGTAGGTTTGAAAGCGCCACCAGGAGCGTTGCGGTAGTAACAGCAAAATCCGGTCAGAGGAGCCCCGCCAGGGTAGGATCGGCGGGGCGCTACTACTCAATCCAAGATAGGAGCCATCATGGCAAAGAAAATCATTGGTTTTATCAAGCTGCAAGTGCCAGCTGGTAAAGCAAACCCATCCCCACCAATCGGTCCAGCTCTGGGTCAACGCGGTCTGAACATCATGGAATTCTGCAAAGCGTTCAACGCGCAGACCCAAGGTATGGAACCAGGCATGCCGATCCCAGTCGTGATCACCGCGTTCGCTGACAAGTCCTTCACGTTCGTGATGAAGACGCCTCCAGCAACCTACCTGATCAAAAAAGCTGCTGCGATCACCAAAGGTTCGCCGAAGCCACATACCGACAAAGTCGGTACGCTGACCCGCGCACAAGCTGAAGAAATCGCTAAATTGAAAACCCCTGATCTGACCGCTGCCGACATGGATGCTGCTGTACGCACCATCGCTGGTTCCGCTCGTTCGATTGGTATCACGGTGGAAGGTGTTGTATAATGGCTAAGTTATCCAAACGTATCAAGGCTTTGAAAGCCAAAGTCGACCGTACCAAAGTGTACGCTTTCGACAACGCTGTCGCTCTGATCAAAGAGTGCGCAACGGCCAAGTTCAATGAATCGATCGACGTATCGGTACAACTGGGTGTTGATCCTAAGAAATCCGACCAAGTGGTGCGCGGCTCCGTCGTGCTGCCAGCTGGTACCGGCAAAACCGTACGCGTGGCAGTCTTCGCGTCGGGCGAAAAAGCGGAAGCTGCCAAAGCAGCTGGCGCCGACATCGTTGGTATGGAAGACCTGGCCGAGCAGATCAAAGCCGGCGACATGCCTTTCGACATCGTCATCGCTTCGCCAGATACCATGCGTATCGTTGGTACCCTGGGTCAGATCCTGGGCCCACGCGGCATGATGCCTAACCCGAAAGTCGGCACTGTTACTCCTGACGTCGCTACCGCCGTGAAAAACGCGAAAGCCGGTCAAGTTCAGTACCGTACCGACAAATCCGGTATCATCCACGCTACCATCGGCCGTAAATCGTTCGCTGACGCAGATCTGAAGTCGAATCTGGTCGCACTGATCGACGCACTGAACAAAGCCAAGCCAGCATCGAGCAAAGGCGTGTACCTGCGCAAAGTTTCGCTGTCGTCGACCATGGGCGCTGGCGTCCGTGTTGACCAGGCTAGCCTGGCAGCTTAAGTAACAGAATCAAGTCCTGTAGCGCCTTCGGGCGCTGCGGGCGCATCTTTGGGCTGTCTGCCTGGTGTTCACATCAGGCAGGCAGACAATCAAAGACCGTTGGGCCGACTGCGATTGCACATGCAGAAGGTTAATAGGCTTGCCGGCAACGGCAAGTGCCCAACGCAGATGGTGTACCCGAACAAGTTTTGTAGTCCTCATGCTGCGTGAATCCATCCGCTCAGTTTAGTACTTCTTGACTTCGGACGCCGTGTTCGAACCGATGCAAGGCGCTCAACCACTCGGTTGTGATCGCTGAACATCATTTAAGGAGGTTGACCGTGAGTCTCAATCTGAATGACAAAAAGGCCGTCGTCGCCGAAGTTTCCGCACAAGTAGCAAATGCGCAAACGATCGTCGTGGCCGAATATCGTGGCATCCAGGTTGGTCACTTGACGCAACTGCGTGCTAAAGCGCGTGCCCAAGGCGTGTACCTGCGTGTGTTGAAAAACACTCTGGCTCGTCGCTCCGTTGAAGGTACCGCATTCGCCAGCCTGGCAGATGCCATGACCGGCCCGTTGATCTACTCGATCTCGGCCGATGCCGTTGCAGCAGCTAAAGTCATCGCTGACTTCGCTAAAACCAACGACAAACTGGTCATCAAAGCAGGTAACTACGCAGGCAAGCCGCTGGATACAGCTGCTGTCACCGCGTTGGCGAGCATTCCTAGCCGTGAAGTCCTCATTTCGCAGTTGTTGGGCGTTATGCTGGCTCCGGTTTCGGGCTTTGCACGTGGTCTGGCTGCCCTGGCAGCGAAAAAAGGCGAAGGCGCCGAAGCTCCTGCAGAAGCAGCAGCAGAAGAAGCCCCAGCAGCCGCTTAATTGCGCGCGCTTTTTTCTCTCAGTACCAATCTGATGTAACTAACGTAATAAATTTAGGAGTTTCAAAATGGCAATTAGCAAAGACGATATCCTGGAAGCAGTTAGCGCCATGTCCGTAATGGACCTGAACGACCTGGTTAAAGCATTCGAAGAAAAATTCGGCGTGTCCGCAGCAGCAATGGCTTCGGCCGGTCCTGCAGCAGGCCCAGCAGCAGCTGCTGAAGAGCAAACCGAGTTCAACGTTGTTCTGGACACCTTCGGCGCAAACAAAGTTGGCGTCATTAAAGCAGTTCGCGAAATCACCGGCCTGGGCTTGAAAGAAGCTAAAGACCTGGTCGATGGCGCACCAAAAACTGTGAAAGAAGCAGTGTCGAAAGCTGACGCTGAAGCTGCAGTGAAGAAACTGGTTGAAGCCGGCGCAACCGCTTCGATGAAGTAATATCTGTACCGGCGGCAGTTAGCGCCCGAGTCAAAGTCTGAGGTTTCCCCTCGCAAGGGGGGAAATCCGACTTTGGCTCCTTTGTCGTCTGCATCGTATTTGTCATGTAGTTGTAGCAGCAGTTTTTATTCGATTCAAGCCGGAAAGCAGAGCCTTGAGGTTTCGTCTGTGTCACACGCAGCGGTGCAAACGAACACTTGCAAAACCTGAATTTTCTATCCTTTCTGTCACTCACGGAGTGTCCATGCACTACTCATTTACTGAGAAGAAACGCATTCGCAAATCATTCGCGAAGCGCGCCAACGTTCACCACGTTCCGTTCCTGCTGGCGACCCAGCTCGAGTCTTATCATAGCTTCTTGCAAGAGGACATAGCACCGTCCGGCCGCAAGAATGATGGCCTGCAGTCGGCTTTCACCTCGATTTTCCCTATCGTGTCGCACAATGGTTTTGCGCGACTCGAATTCTTGTCGTACGTTCTGGGCGATCCTGCCTTTGACGTCAAAGAATGTCAACAACGTGGCCTGACGTTCGCGTCGCCGCTGCGCGCGAAAGTGCGCCTGGTGATCCTGGACAAGGAATCGCCGACCAAGCCCGTCGTCAAAGAGATGAAGGAACAGGAAGTCTACATGGGCGAATTGCCGCTCATGACGACCACCGGTTCGTTCGTGATCAACGGCACGGAGCGGGTGATCGTTTCCCAGCTGCACCGTTCGCCTGGCGTGTTCTTCGAGCACGACCGCGGCAAGACTCACTCGTCCGGCAAGCTGCTGTTCTCCGCGCGTATCATTCCTTACCGCGGTTCGTGGCTGGACTTCGAGTTCGACCCGAAAGACATCCTGTTCTTCCGCGTCGACCGCCGCCGCAAGATGCCAGTGACGATTCTGCTTAAAGCCATCGGCATGTCTCACGAGCAAATCCTGGCGAACTTCTTCGTCTTCGACAATTTCAACCTGCGCTCCGAAGGCGCGGAAATGGAATTCGTCTCCGAGCGTCTGCGCGGCGAAGTGGCGCGTTTCGACATCGTCGACAAGTCGGGCAAGACCCTGGTGCTGAAAGACAAGCGTATCAACGCGAAACACGTGCGTGATATCGAAGCTGCCGGCATCAAGCACATTTCCGTACCGGAAGACTACCTGCTGGGCCGCGTATTGGCGAAGAATATCGTCGATGGCGACACCGGTGAAGTCGTCGCTTCCGCGAACGATGAGCTGACGGAAGACCTGTTGGGCCGCCTGCGCGACGCCAACATTTCCGAAATCCAGACCTTGTACACGAACGACCTGGACCAGGGCGCCTACATCTCGCAAACCCTGCGTATCGACGACACCGCCGACCAGATGGCTGCGAAAGTGGCGATCTACCGCATGATGCGTCCAGGCGAACCGCCAACGGAAGATTCCGTTGAAGCGCTGTTCAATGGCCTGTTCTACAACTCGGACCGCTACGACCTGTCGGCCGTGGGCCGCATGAAGTTCAACCGTCGCATTGGCCGCGATGAACTGACCGGCGCCATGACGCTGTCGAACGAAGACGTGCTGGCCGTGATCAAGATCTTGGTGGAACTGCGCAATGGCCGCGGCGAAGTCGACGATATCGATCACTTGGGTAACCGTCGCGTACGTTGCGTGGGCGAACTGGCCGAGAATCAATTCCGCGCCGGCCTGGTGCGTGTTGAGCGCGCCGTCAAGGAACGCCTCGGCCAAGCCGAAGCGGACAACCTGATGCCGCACGACCTGATCAACTCGAAGCCGATTTCGGCTGCGATTCGCGAGTTCTTCGGTTCGTCCCAGCTGTCGCAGTTTATGGACCAAACCAATCCTCTGTCGGAAATTACCCACAAGCGCCGCGTATCGGCTCTGGGACCCGGCGGTCTGACACGCGAACGCGCCGGCTTTGAAGTGCGCGACGTGCATCCGACCCACTACGGCCGCGTCTGCCCGATCGAGACACCGGAAGGTCCGAACATTGGTCTGATCAACTCGCTGGCTCTGTACGCCCGCCTGAATGAATACGGCTTCCTGGAAACCCCGTACCGCAAGGTCGAAGGCTCCAAGATTACCGATCAGATCGACTACCTGTCCGCCATCGAAGAAGGCCGCTACATCATCGCTCAGGCGAATGCGACCATCAACGACGCCGGCATGTTGTCCGATGAACTGGTCTCGGCCCGTGAAGCCGGCGAAACCATCCTGGTCTCCCCGGAGCGCATCCAGTACATGGACGTGGCGCCAGGCCAGATCGTTTCCGTCGCTGCCTCGCTGATTCCGTTCCTCGAACACGATGATGCAAACCGTGCATTGATGGGCGCCAACATGCAACGCCAGGCCGTGCCTTGCTTGCGTCCGGAAAAAGCGCTGGTCGGTACCGGTATCGAACGCACCGTTGCGGTCGACTCGGGCACCACCGTGCAAGCGCTGCGTGGCGGTATCGTCGATTACATCGATGCGGGCCGTGTCGTGATTCGCGTCAATGATGACGAAGCGCAAGCTGGTGAAGTGGGCGTCGACATCTACAACCTGATCAAGTACACCCGTTCGAACCAGAACACCAACATCAACCAGCGTCCTATCGTGCAAGTGGGCGACCGTGTTGCCAAGCGCGACGTGATCGCCGACGGCGCATCGACCGACCTGGGTGAATTGGCGCTGGGCCAGAACATGACCGTGGCCTTCATGCCATGGAATGGTCTGAACTTCGAAGATTCGATCCTGATCTCGGAAAACGTCGTCAAGGACGACCGCTACACCTCGATTCACATCGAAGAGTTGTCGGTGGTGGCCCGTGACACGAAACTGGGCGCGGAAGAAATTACGCGCGACATCTCGAACCTGGCTGAAAATCAGCTGGCACGTCTGGATGAGTCCGGTATCGTCTACATCGGTGCAGAAGTCCAAGCGGGCGACACCCTGGTTGGTAAAGTGACGCCAAAAGGCGAAACCCAGCTGACCCCGGAAGAGAAGCTGCTGCGCGCGATTTTCGGCGAAAAAGCCTCGGACGTGAAAGATACGTCGCTGCGCGTGCCTTCGGGCATGATCGGTACCGTGATCGACGTGCAAGTCTTCACCCGTGAAGGCATTGTGCGCGACAAGCGTGCCCAGCAAATTATCGATGACGAACTGAAACGCTTCCGTCTGGACTTGAACGACCAGATGCGTATCGTTGAAGGCGATGCCTTCCAGCGTCTGGAAAAAATGCTGATCGGCAAAGTTGTCAACGGCGGCCCGAAAAAGCTGGCCAAAGGCGCCAAGATCACCAAGGAATACCTGGCCGATCTGGACAAATACCACTGGTTCGACATCCGCCCTGCGGACGACGATGCCGCGGTAGCGCTGGAAGCGATCAAGGAGTCGATCAACGAGAAGCGTCACCAGTTCGATCTGGCCTTCGAAGAGAAGCGCAAGAAACTGACGCAAGGCGATGAGCTGCAACCAGGCGTGCAAAAAATGGTCAAGGTCTACCTGGCCGTGAAACGCCGCCTGCAGTCGGGCGACAAGATGGCAGGTCGCCACGGTAACAAGGGTGTGGTTTCCCGTATTGTTCCTGTGGAAGACATGCCATACATGGCCGACGGCACGCCAGCCGACGTTGTGCTGAACCCGCTGGGCGTTCCTTCGCGGATGAACGTTGGTCAGATTCTCGAGACGCACTTGGGCTGGGCTGCCAAGGGTCTGGGTATCCGCATCGGCGAAATGCTGAAGGCGCAAACCAAGGTCGAGCAAGTGCGCAAGTACCTGACGACGATCTACAACGACAACGGCCGTGCGGAAGACCTGAACGACTTCGACGACGAAGAGATCATGAAGCTGGCGGAAAACCTGAAAAAAGGTGTTCCATTCGCCACGCCAGTGTTCGATGGCGCCAATGAAGAAGAGATCCGCCGCATGCTGGACCTGGCGTATCCGGACGACATCGCCAAGAACCTGGGCATGACCGCTTCGAAAAACCAGGTGACCATGTATGACGGTCGCACCGGTGAAGCGTTCGAGCGCAAGGTCACTGTCGGCGTCATGCACATGCTGAAACTGCATCACTTGGTTGATGACAAGATGCATGCGCGTTCGACCGGTCCTTACTCGCTGGTGACGCAACAGCCGCTGGGTGGTAAAGCCCAGTTCGGTGGTCAGCGTTTCGGTGAGATGGAAGTCTGGGCACTGGAAGCGTATGGCGCGTCGTATGTCTTGCAAGAGATGTTGACCGTCAAGTCCGATGACGTGAATGGCCGTACCAAAGTGTACGAGAACCTCGTCAAGGGCGACCACGTGATCGACGCCGGCATGCCGGAATCGTTCAACGTGCTGGTCAAGGAAATCCGTTCGCTGGGTATCGATATCGACCTCGAACGCAACTAAACGACAGCACCCTGTCATTTGGTTTGGGAAACACAAAGCCCGGCTGGGAAACCACGCCGGGCAATGTAGTCTCAGGAATATAGAAATTTAATCACCTCTGGAGTGATACATGAAAGCACTGCTCGATCTATTCAAGCAAGTACAGACCAACGAGACCTTCGATGCAATCAAGATCGGTCTCGCTTCGCCTGAGAAAATCCGTTCGTGGTCCTACGGCGAAGTCAAGAAGCCGGAAACCATCAACTACCGTACCTTCAAGCCTGAGCGCGACGGCCTGTTCTGCGCCAAGATCTTTGGCCCGATCAAGGATTACGAATGCCTGTGCGGCAAGTACAAGCGCCTGAAACACCGCGGCGTGATCTGCGAAAAGTGCGGCGTCGAAGTCACCTTGGCCAAAGTGCGCCGCGAGCGCATGGGCCACATCGAGCTGGCCTCGCCGACCGCGCACATCTGGTTCCTGAAGTCGCTGCCGTCGCGTCTGGGCATGGTCCTGGACATGACCCTGCGGGACATCGAACGCGTGCTGTACTTTGAAGCATACGTCGTGACCGATCCAGGCATGACCCCGCTGAAGAAGTGCCAGATCATGTCGGAAGACGACTACGCCGCCAAGTACGAAGAGTACGGCGACGACTTCACCGCCTTCATGGGCGCCGAAGGTATCCGTGAACTGCTGCGCTCGATCGACATCCACCGCGATGCCGAAACCCTGCGCGTGGAACTGAAGGAATCGAAATCCGAAGCCAAGATCAAGAAATACGCGAAGCGCCTGAAAGTGCTGGAAGCGTTCCAACGTTCGGGCATCAAGCCTGACTGGATGATCATGGAAGTGCTGCCAGTGCTGCCGCCGGAATTGCGTCCGCTGGTACCGCTGGACGGTGGCCGTTTCGCGACCTCGGATCTGAACGATCTGTATCGCCGCGTCATCAACCGTAACAACCGCCTGAAACGCCTGATGGAGCTGCGCGCTCCAGAGATCATCACGCGTAACGAAAAGCGCATGCTGCAAGAAGCGGTCGATTCGCTGCTGGACAACGGCCGTCGCGGCAAAGCGATGACCGGCGCCAACAAGCGTCCGCTGAAGTCCTTGGCCGAGATGATCAAGGGCAAGGGCGGCCGTTTCCGTCAAAACTTGCTGGGCAAACGCGTCGATTACTCCGGTCGTTCGGTCATCGTCGTGGGCCCGCAATTGAAACTGCATCAGTGCGGCTTGCCGAAACTGATGGCGTTGGAACTGTTCAAGCCATTCATTTTCAATAAACTGGAACTGATGGGTCTGGCGACCACGATCAAGGCCGCTAAAAAGCTGGTCGAGATCCAGGAGCCGGTCGTGTGGGACATCCTGGAAGACGTGATCCGTGAACATCCGATCATGTTGAACCGCGCACCGACCTTGCACCGTCTGGGTATCCAGGCCTTCGAGCCAGTCCTGATTGAAGGCAAGGCCATCCAGCTGCACCCGCTCGTCTGCGCCGCATTCAACGCCGACTTTGACGGTGACCAAATGGCGGTCCACGTTCCTCTGTCGATCGAAGCGCAGATGGAAGCACGCACCCTGATGCTGGCATCGAACAACATCCTGTTCCCATCGAACGGCGAACCGTCGATCGTTCCTTCCCAGGATATCGTGCTGGGTCTGTACTACGCGACCCGCGAAGCGATCAATGCGAAGAACGAAGGGATGATGTTCCCTGACGTGTCGGAAGTGATCCGCGCCTACGACAACAAGGAAGTCGAACTGACGACCCGCGTCACCGTGCGTATTACCGAATACCCGAAAAACGCCGAAACGGGCGAATTCGAGAAAACGGTTACCCGCTACGAAACGACGATCGGCCGTGCGATCCTGTCGGAAATTCTGCCGAAAGGCCTGCCGTTCTCCGTCTTGAACCGCGCGCTGAAAAAGAAAGAAATTTCCAAGCTGATCAACACGTCGTTCCGCAAGTGCGGCCTGCGCGCCACCGTGGTGTTCGCAGACAAACTGATGCAATCGGGTTTCCGCCTGGCGACACGCGCCGGTATCTCGATCTGCGTCGACGACATGCTGGTACCGCCTCAAAAAGTCACTTTGATCGCGACGGCCGAATCGGAAGTCAAGCAGATCGAACAGCAATACGCCTCGGGTCTCGTGACCGCCGGCGAGCGTTACAACAAGGTCGTCGATATCTGGGGCAAAACCTCGGATGAAGTCGGCAAGGCCATGATGGACCAGCTCAAAGTCGAAGACGTGATCCGCCGCGACGGCACCAAGTCGACGCAAGAATCGTTCAACGCCATTTACATGATGGCCGACTCCGGCGCGCGCGGTTCCGCAGCCCAGATTCGCCAGTTGGCCGGTATGCGTGGTCTGATGGCCAAACCGGATGGCTCGATTATCGAAACGCCGATTACCGCGAACTTCCGCGAAGGTCTGAACGTTTTGCAGTACTTCATTTCGACCCACGGTGCACGTAAAGGTCTGGCCGATACGGCGCTGAAAACGGCGAACTCCGGTTACCTGACGCGTCGTCTGGTGGACGTGACGCAAGACTTGGTGGTGATCGAGGACGATTGCGGCACCATGAACGGCGCCGTCATGAAGGCACTGGTCGAAGGTGGTGAAGTCATCGAGCCGTTGCGTGACCGTATCCTCGGCCGCGTGGTGGTGCATGACGTCGTCAATCCTGAAACCCAGGAAACGCTGTACGAAGCCGGCACCCTGATGGACGAAGACATGGTCGAAGAGATCGAGCGTCTGTCCATCGATGAAGTCAAGGTCCGCACGCCACTGACTTGCGACACGCGCTTCGGCCTGTGCGCCAAGTGCTATGGCCGCGACCTGGGCCGCGGCATGCTGGTCAACGCCGGCGAAGCCGTCGGTGTGGTGGCAGCGCAGTCGATTGGTGAACCTGGTACCCAGCTGACCATGCGTACGTTCCACATTGGTGGTGCGGCATCGCGTGCGGCAGTGGCATCGTCGGTGGAAGCCAAGTCGAACGGTACCATCCGCTTCACGGCAACCATGCGTTACGTGACGAACGGCAAGGGCGCGCAAATCGTCATTTCCCGTTCCGGCGAAGTGCTGATTACCGACGACCACGGCCGTGAGCGTGAGCGTCATAAAGTACCGTACGGTGCGACCCTGATCGTCAAGGACGGCATGGTCATCAAGGCCGGTACGGCCCTGGCAACGTGGGATCCGCTGACCCGTCCGATCATTACCGAATACGCCGGTCAAGTGCGTTTCGAGAACGTCGAAGAAGGCGTCACCGTCGCCCGTCAGGTCGACGAAGTGACCGGTCTGTCCACCCTGGTGGCGATCGATGCGAAACGTCGCGGTTCGCTGACCAAGACCCTGCGTCCGCAAGTCAAGCTGATCAACGATGCGAACGAAGAAGTCAAGATCGCCGGCACCGAACACTCGGTGGCGATCGGCTTCCAGGTCGGCGCGCTGATCATGGTCAAGGACGGTCAACAGGTATCGGTGGGTGAAGTGCTGGCACGTATTCCTACCGAATCGCAAAAAACGCGCGATATTACCGGTGGTCTGCCACGCGTTGCGGAACTGTTCGAAGCGCGCTCGCCGAAAGATGCCGGTATGCTGGCGGAAGTCACGGGTACGGTTGCGTTCGGTAAAGAAACCAAGGGCAAGCAGCGTCTGGAAATCACGGACATGGACGGCAACAAGCATGAGTTCTTGATCACCAAGGACAAACAAGTGCTGGTGCATGACGGCCAAGTCGTGAACAAGGGCGAGATGATCGTGGACGGCCCGGCCGATCCGCAAGACATCCTGCGTCTGCTGGGTATCGAAGCGCTGGCACGTTACATCGTTGACGAAGTGCAGGACGTGTACCGTCTGCAAGGCGTGAAGATCAATGACAAGCACATCGAAGTGATCGTGCGTCAGATGCTGCGCCGCGTACAGATCGTCAATGCCGGCGACACCAACTACATCGTTGGCGAGCAGGTAGAGCGTTCGGAACTGCTGGACGAGAACGATCGCATGGCCGTTGAGAACAAGATTCCAGCGACCTACGAAAACGTCTTGTTGGGTATTACCAAGGCATCGCTGTCGACCGATTCGTTCATCTCGGCCGCATCGTTCCAGGAAACCACCCGCGTGCTGACCGAAGCGGCGATCATGGGCAAGCGCGATGGTCTGCGCGGCCTGAAAGAGAACGTCATCGTCGGCCGTCTGATTCCTGGCGGTACGGGCCTGGCCTTCCACCGCGCACGCAAAGAGAAAGAAGCGTGGGAAGTGGAAGAGCGTCAAGCACTGCTGCTGGCCGAGAAAGCCTCGATGGCTGGCGAAGCTGCCGAAGCGCTGCAGGATATTGAGACCCAGCAACACCACGGCGACGAAGCGTAATCTGCGCTGCTAGCTGACAAGAACGGCACCTTCGGGTGCCGTTTTTTTATGCCCGTTGCGCGGCCTTCCACGATGCACGCAAAGAGAAAGAAGCGTGGGAAGTGGAAGAGCGTCAAGCGCTGCTGCTGGCCGATAAAACCACGCTGGCCGGTGCAGCCACCGAAGATCTGCTAGAAAATCGAGACCCAGCAACACCACGGCGACGAAGCGTAATCTGCGCTGCTAGCTGACAAGAACGGCACCTTCGGGTGCCGTTTTTTTATGCCCGTTGCACAGCCTTCCACGATGCACGCAAAGAGAAAGAAGCGTGGGAAGTGGAAGAGCGTCAAGCGCTGCTGCTGGCCGATAAAACCACGCTGGCCGGTGCAGCCACCGAAGATCTGCTAGAAAATCGAGACCCAGCAACACCACGGCGACGAAGTGTAATCTGCGCTGCTAGCTGACAAGAACGGCACCTTCGGGTGCCGTTTTTTTATGCCCGTTGCACAGCCTTCCACGATGCACGCAAAGAGAAAGAAGCGTGGGAAGTGGAAGAGCGTCAAGCGCTGCTGCTGGCCGATAAAACCACGCTGGCCGGTGCCGCCACCGAAGATCTGCTAGAAAATCGAGACCCAGTAACACCACGGCGACGAAGCGTAATCTGCGTTGCTAGCTGACCGCTGCTAGCTGACAAGAACGGCACCTTCGGGTGCCGTTTTTTATGCCTGTCCGCATTGCCATGCGCGAAAAGATAGCGTGGCAGGCGGTAAATGATGGCAGCCCATTCCATTTGTCTATTCGATTGGCATGCATATCGCCACGGCAGCACATCATTTATATCGCTCACTGAGGAACACGATTTTCGGTTGTCGCTTGTTCGCACCCATTCATTTGTATTTCGCAGCCTATATAAATGGCAAGCGTAAAATGGAAGGTCAACGCACGCATTAAAAGTCATGCTCTTTATTACCGGCCAAGATGACGAACAAGATTCTTATGCAGGCATGCATTCTGATACGCTGATAGCTTAATGCGGCCGAGCTAAATTACGTCGAGCATGTTTGAATTGATGGACTAAAACCGTGTAACGCGGTTGACGCCAGACTCGTGCAGGTGCGAGGCAGGATGGTAGACGTGGCGCCGACGAATTTGAAGTGAGCGCTTACAAGAATGGCTGCTTGCCGTTGACGGCTCTTGGCTACTGCTGTTGCGTCATCCCGCTTTGCTGCCCATGGGCTCGCCCAACTGCTGGTGATGACGTATCACGGCGTTGTTGTGGCGTCACGCCCCGTTGCCTGCGCCACGCCAGTTTTCAGTTCATTCATGCTAAGATTTGGCGCATGATTGCCCAAGCCCTGTTTACTCCCGCCCAGCAAAAACTGCTGGGTTTGCTCTTTGTCCGCGTGAATGAAGGCTTTCACTTGAACGAGATCATGCGCTTGACGGGCATGGGGAGCGCGTCGGCACAGCGGGAGCTGCGCCGTCTGCATGAGTCCGGCCTGATCATATCGGAGCGGATCGGCAACGTGCGGCGCTTCTGGCCTAACAAGGAAAGTCTCGTGTATCCGGAGTTGAGCGGACTGGTGCAAAAAACCTTCGGCATCGTCGGTGTGCTCAGCATGACCCTGGCGCCCTTGCGTGCCCAGCTGCACCTGGCATTTGTGTCGGGCGCCGCGGCGAAGGGGCAGGACCTGCCCGGCAGCGCCATCGATTTGCTGCTGGTGGGCGAAGAAGCCAATTATGGCGATCTGTTGACGGGATTGGCCCCGGCCGAGCGAACCTTACGGCGTAAAATCAATCCCAACCTATATACGCTGGCGGATTATCGCCGGCGGCTGCGTGAAGGCCAGCCATTTCTGCTGCAGGTATTACAGCAGCCGAAGTTGTTTGTCATCGGCGATGAATCGCTATTGCAGGCGCTGGCATTACCGGATTCTTCATTACAAGCGAATGACATGCCATCTGTATTCTAAAGGCCGGGCCTGGCATTCAATTTCAGGTACATGAAATTGTTGGCCAGAATAATATCTGAGGCGGATTGATCGTATGATGAATAAACTACAGGCTTTCGGTTTAATTGTTTCCCAAGCGGTGCGCGGAGAATTAACGTTTCCCACGAGCGTTAATTCAGCACTGCAATTGCAATTGGCCCTGGCTGAACCGGACTGCCATATCGACCATGCGATCAAGCTGGTACTGGCCGAGCCCTTGCTGGCGGCGCGCACGGTCGCGCTGGCCAATTCGGCCGTGTACAGCCGCGGCGATGCGGCGCCCGTGACCAGCGTGCGCGCCGCCGTCATGCGCATGGGCTACCGCAATCTGTACGCGCTGGTGGCGGCCATGGTGGTGCGCCAGTTCGGCAGCAAGATCATCGACCCCGTGCTGCGCCAGAAGGCGACCCAGCTGTGGGAGCACACTGCCCACGTGGCGGCGCTGGCGCACGTGCTGGCCCGCCGCGTGACGAACGTCGATGCCGATACGGCGCTGTTCGCCGGCATCGTGCATGAGGTGGGCGGTTTTTACCTGTTGTCGCGTGCCGATGAATTTCCCGGCCTGCTCGACGACGATGCCGATCACTGGATGGAGTCCGCCGAAGAAATTATTTCCCGCGAAGTCATGAAGAAGCTGCTGATTCCGCGGGCCGTGAGCGAAGCCATCGAAGGCTTGCGCGATGGCTTGCTGTCCATTCCGCCCGACTCCCTGCTCGACACCTTGTTGTTGGCCAAGCAACTGTCGCCCGTGCCCTCGCCCTTGCAGGTGACGTACGTGGAAATGCTCACGCCCTCCGATTCCGTCATCGATTTCATTATCGACAACGAGACCCTGCAAAGCATCCTGGCCGAATCGGACGAGGAAGTACGCTCGATGAGTGCCGCGCTGCTCGTCTGAGGTCAGCGCATTGCTTGTCTGACCCGCCCACGCCGTCTGCCAGCATGCCTGCCGGGACCGGTCAGGGGCCGGGATGCAATACGACCTTGATGCATTGCTCCTGCTTCTTCTGGAAGATCTCGTAGCCGTGCGGTGCTTCGTCCAGGCTCAAGTGATGGGAAATGATGGCACCGGGATCGAGCTCGCCCCGTTGTATCCGTTCCAGCAGCGGCTGCATGTAGCGCTGCACGTGGGTTTGCCCCGTCTTGATGGTCAATGAACGGTTCATGATGGAGCCAAACGGGATCTTGTCGCTGAAGCCGCCATACGCGCCCGGCACCGAGACGACGCCGCCGTTGCGGCACGCCATCAGTGCTTCGCGCAGGGCTGTGGGGCGGTCCGATTCCAGTTTCATCGTCTGCTTGAGGCGGTCGTAGATATAGCTGACGCCGGAACCGTGCGCTTCCATGCCGACGGCATCGATGCAGGCATCGGGTCCCCGTCCTCCCGTCATTTCCCGCAGGGCGTCGGGCACGTCCACCGCATCGAAATGCAGGGTTTCGGCGCCGGACAGTTCGCGTGCCATGCGCAGGCGTTCCGGGTAATGGTCGATGGCGATGACGCGCTCGGCGCCGAGCAGGAAGGCGCTCTGGATGGCGAACTGCCCCACGGGGCCGCAACCCCACACGGCCACCACTTGGCCCGGCGTGATGGCGCAGGCTTCGGCCGCCATGTAGCCGGTCGGCAGTATGTCCGAGAGGAACAGTACCTGTTCATCCTTGAGCTCGTCCGGCACCTGGATGGGGCCGACGTCGGCAAACGGCACGCGCACGTATTCCGCCTGGCCGCCCGCGTAACCGCCCGTCAGGTGGGAATAGCCAAAGATGCCCGCCCCCGAGTGGCCCCACATCTTTTCCGCCATGTAGGCGTTGGGATTGGAGTTCTCGCACACCGAGTACAGCTGTTGTTCGCAAAAGAAGCAGCGTCCGCAGGCGATGGGAAACGGCACGACCACCCGTTCTCCTTCCTTGAGTTTGCGCACCGCGGAGCCCACCTCCACCACCTCGCCCATGAATTCATGGCCGAGGATGTCGCCTTGTTCCATGGTGGGCACGACGCCATTGTAGAGGTGCAAATCGGAACCGCAGATGGCCGTGGAACTGACCTTGATGATGGCGTCTCCGGGATTGAGGATGACGGGATCGGGTACTTGTTCGATCCGCACGTCGCGCTTGCCGTGCCAGCAATTGGCTTTCATGACACACCTCCGTTTGCTTGCGGTCGAGGGGCAGCGGCCGTGGCACCAGCCTTGTGCAGCAAGCGCGTCTTGAAGCTGCGCTTGCCCGACGGCTGGCCCTCGGTGGTGCTGACCTCGCCCGTTTCCATCCACTGCTTGAAGCGGCGCAAGGTGGTTTCGATCTGGTAGGCGGGCGCCTGGCTGAACAGGCCCGCCACGGCCGCGCCCACCTTGCCGGCCGGCGGCTGCATGTGCAGTTGCATGGTGACCACGGTGCCGCGCCCGCCGGGAGCGGGCGACAGTTCCAGCGCTCCCGTTTCGGCATGGTTCTGTGCCGCGCGCCAGCGCAAGCCCTGACCCGGACGCTCTTGCGTCAGTTCGCCTATCCACTCGCCCTCGACGCTGTGCCAGCGCGAGCGGCGCGCATCGATCACCTGCACCGACTGCAGGCCCGGCATGAAGCGGGGCAGGTTTTCCAGGTCGCGCCAGGCGCGGTAGCAATCGTCGGCGGAACGGTTGACGATGACGCTCTTTTGCAGCGCCAATCCCTCTTCGCCGGGCGCGGGTAATTCGCTCAGCTTGCGCGGCGCCAGTTGGGCGCTGGCGATGTAGTCGATGGCCGTCACGCCTGCCACCACGGCCGCCGTCGCCGCCAGGCGCGTGCGTGCATGGCGCCGGCTGGCCATGGCCACGCCCAGCAGCGACAGGTCCATGGCGTCGCCGGCGATGCGCGACCAGCGCCATGCCGGAGCGGTTTCGCCGCGCAGCAAGGCCACGCCGCACGCCATTTCGCGCAGGCCGATGGCGCGTATCCAGAAAGACGAGACGCCGCGCAAGCCGCTGGCCCGCGCCAGGCCGCGCGGCGCCACCAGCTGGGCCAGGCCCAGGCCGATGCTGAGCCAGCCAAGCGCCGTGATCATGGCAGGCTTGCCGCGTGCGGTATCGTCGGGAATGTGCCGCTGCGGCCGTCCATCGGCCTGGCCGCGTGCACTGGTGTAGTGAAGAATGGCGTCATGCCCGTGATAGGGCATCTCCGCTGATGTTTGCCATGCGGGCGGGCCAGCCGTGGCGGCGTCGTTCCTGTCTTCGCTTTGCATGCTGCCTCCCTTCTGTGTATGGGAATTAGGCAGCATTGTCTGGTACGCGTTCCGGCGGGCGTGCGCGACATACGCTGGATCTGTGCCAGATCAAATATCGGCACGAAAAAAAAACGGCAGCCCCAACTGGCGCTGCCGTTCTCGCAGGAGTGGGCTAGCTTACTTTTGCTGCGCGATCCACCGGTCGACCTTGGCTTCCAGCAGTTTCAGGGGCAGGGTGCCGTCGCCGAGCACCACTTCGTGGAACTTCGGCAGGCTGAACTTGTCGCCCAACGCCTGCTGGGCACGCTGGCGCAGTTCGACGATTTTCAGCGAACCGATCTTGTAGCCCAGCGCCTGGCCAGGCCAGGCCATGTAGCGTTCCGTTTCGCTCCTCGCCACGGCGTCGTAGCCGAGGGTGTCGCGCATGTACTTGATCGTCTGCTCGCGTGTCCAGCCCTTGGTGTGCAAGCCCGTGTCGACCACCAGGCGCACGGCGCGCAGCATCTCGTCGTTCAAATGGCCGAAGTACTGGGCAGGATCGTCGAACAGGCCCATTTCCTTGCCCAGGGTTTCCGCATACAGGGCCCAGCCTTCCGTGAAGGCATTGTTGCCGCCGAAGCGGCGGAAGTTCGGCAAGTCCATCTCTTGCACCAGCGCCAGGTGGAAATGGTGGCCAGGTTTGCCTTCGTGCAGGAACAGGGTGGTCATGCCCGTGTCGCCATACAGTTTCGGATCCGTGACGACGGACCAGAACACGCCCGGGCGCGAACCGTCGGCGGCCGGGGCCGTGTAGTGATCGGCGGCCGTATCGCGGCTCAGTTCAGGTTCCAGGCGCAAGTCCAGCGGCGCTTTCGGCACCAGGGTGAACAGGGCGGGCAATTTGCTGTCGAGCAGCACGTTCAGCTTGCGGTAGACGTCGAGCACTTCCTGCTCCGTCTTGAACGGGCGGTATTTCGCCTGTTCCGACACCCACACGGGCAAGCCGGCGGCCGGGCCGTTGTAGCCCATCTTCGGACCGACGATCGCGTATTGTTCCTGGATGCGCGCCACTTCCTTCAAGCCGATGGCGTGGATCTGCTCCGGTTTCAAATCCGTCGTGGTGCTGCTGGCCACGCGCGCCTGGTACCAGGCCGCGCCATCGGGCAGGGCGCTCCAGCCGCTGCTCGTGCGGCCGGCCGGCAGGTAATCGCGTTCCATGAAGGTGGCCAGGCGCTGCAGCGCAGGCATCAGCTTGGCCTCGATGATGACGGTGTAGGTTTGCGTCAGGCGTTCCCTGTCGGCGGCGGAAAAGCTGGCCGGCAAGTTCTTGATGGGCGTGTAATACACGCTGTCCTGCGGCGTGGCGCTGACGAGCTTCTTGAATTGCGGCAGGGTCGATTCCGTCAGCGCCTTCGGCAGCACGATGCCCATTTGCATGCCGACTTTCATGTTGGCGATGGCCTGGTCTATCCAGCCCGGCAACTGGCCGATACGGCTCAGGTAAGCATCGTATTCCTTGACCGCGGTCAGCGGTTGCGATGCCTCGCCGCCCGCATAATTGGCCAGGGTGACGGGCATGCTGTCCATCTGGTTCAAAGGCAGCAGGTATTCGGGGAAGCGCTCGAAGCTCAGCGCCGTGGCCAGTTCATAGTCGAGGATATCGTAGTTGATCTGGTCTTGGTGCGAAAGCTGCGCGCGGGCAATACCGCGCAGGGTCTTCTGATACTGGCGGTACAGGGCGAACTGCTTTGCGCGCGCGGCGGGCACGATGGCTGAACCGAGCTGGTCGTCAAAACGGTTGTCGCCGCTCTCTGTGGCATTGATCGGCTCGAAACGGGCCAACGCATCGTAGTACTGGTCGGCCAGCACTTGCAGCTGCTGCTTGGCTTTTGGCGCGCTGACGGCCGGCGCGACGGCCGCTTTGGCCGCGGGCTGGGCCGCTTGCGCCATGGGCGCGTAGGCGAGCAACAGGGAGATGGCCAGGGTGCCGAGGGTGCCGGCGGCAAAACGATGCTTCATGCGCGAAATCCTTTGTAAGGAGGGAATGAACGGAGGCGTAGCGAGGTCGGGGGTGGCCGTTCAAGAAGGAACAGCCGGGGCGTAAGCATACGCCATTGCCCAGTGCGTTTGGATAAATTGTGCGGAAGAAATGTTGCTATTTTTCTGTAGGCGGCAGGGCCGCTTTCATCGCTGGCCAGTGACGGCTGGTCAAGGGCAGGCAGGCCGGGCAGGGCGTGGCGTCGATCAGGCTTTGGATCTGCTGCGCGCGCGCCGCCGTTTGCGGGTGCGAGGAAATCCATCCCGGCACCTTGGCCTGATCCTTGCCATCGAGCCTCTGGAAAAAACGCAGCATGCCGTCGGGGCGGATCTGCGCGCGCTGCAAGGCCAGCAAACCGAGCCGGTCCGCTTCTTCCTCCATGTCGCGGCTGAAATACAGGGTGCCGGCCTGGTGCGCCAGCATGGCGGCCACGGCGCTGATGTCGCCGATGGTCAGGCCCACCAGGGCGCCCCAGCCCAGGCTGCTGATCATCTGCCGCAACGAATGGCGCTGTTCCACGTGCTGCACTTCATGCGCGAGCACGCCGGCCAGTTCGCCCGGGTCCCCCGCCTGGCGCAGCAAGCCCGTATGCACGACGATGATGCCGCCTGGCATGGCAAACGCGTTGACCGTGTCATCCTGCTTGACCAGCCAGCGGTACGGGTAGCGCGAACCGGCCGTCAGCGTGCGGCCGATGTCCTGCACCGTCTGCTGCGCCACGCCGCTCTCGACGATGCCGCCCTGCGCGCGCACTTGCGCCAGGGCCAGTTCGCCCAGCTGCTTTTCTGTCGACAGGGGAATCCATCCCGCCAGCACGCCGATGGCGTTGCTTCCTTGCCACCACAACAGGGCAGTGGCGACGACGGCCGCGCCCGTCAAACCGGCCAGCCAGCCCGACACCTGCCGCCGGTTGCGCTGGCGCTCGCCCCACAGGCGCTGCAGTTGCGGCTGCAGCGCGGCCGGCGCTTCTTTTAGCACGATGGCGATGTCGTCCGCTGTCAGCGGCTTGAGCGAGGCTTGCCGTCCTTGTTCTTCGAGCCAGTTCAGGAACAGTTCCGGTCCGTCGACACCGCCCACGCTGACGACCAGCTGCGCCACGTCGACATCATGGCCGGGCGCATCGATGGTCAGCTGGCTGCCGAAGAAATGCGCGCTGACGGCTGTGCCCGCCGGGCCGCCGTCGGGGCCGCTCAGCAGTGCCCGGAATGGCGTCATGCGGCGGCCTCGGCAAAGCGGCTTTCGTACAGGGCGGCCATCAGGTCGGACTGGCTGATGATGCCGGCCAGGCGTTCTTCCTCGTCGAGGATGGGAATATGGTGATAGCCGGCGTCGGCCATCAGGGGCACGAGATCGATGATGGGCGTGCCGAGGCGGGCCGTGTGCGGCGACGCCGTCATCAGCTGTCCCACCGCTTCCGGCTTGTCGCCGTGGGACAGGCCGCTGCGCTGCAGCAAGCCGCGCAGGCGCTGGCGCATGCCCTGGTAATCGTCGAGGCCGCCATGGCGCAGGAAATCCGTCTGCGTGATGATGCCGATGACGCGGCGCGCCCGGTTGACAACGGGCAGGGCGCCTATATCGTGCTCGCGCATGGTGCGCCATGCAACATCGAGCGGCGTGCCGAATTCCACGCTGAGCACGTCTTTCGACATGATGTCGGCGCAGGTGACGACGCCGAAGCGGCGCTGGTAGGCGCGCATTTCCGTTTGCAGGAAGATCGCCTGCAAATCGTCGCGGCTGATGTCGAGCACTTCACTGTGCTGGCGCAAGACGGCATCGAGGTCGTCCGGTGAAAAGCCCAGGCGGTTGCTGGGCACCTCATCCTTGGTGGCGTGCGGATGCGGCGCCACCAGTTGCTGGACGTGCGGGTAGCGGCGTCCCGTCAGGTTGTTGTACAGCACGGCGCAAGCGACCAGCACGGCGGAATTGAACAGTACGGTGATGAAGACGAATTCAAAGCCGGCCGCATGCACGCTGGCGCCGCCGACGACGGTGGTGAGCGCCACGGCGCCGCCAGGCGGATGCAAACAGCGTAGGGCAAACATGGCGCCGATGGCCAGGCAGGCGGCCAGCGCCGCCACGCCCACGCTGGATCCGAACCATTTGACGCAGGCCATGCCGACCAGGCCGGAGACGACGTTGCCGCCCACCACGGACCACGGTTGCGCCAGCGGGCTGGCCGGCAGGCAGAACAGCAGCACGGCCGAGGCGCCCATGGGCGCGATCAGGTAGACGCTGGCGCTGTCCGGGGCCAGCAGGAAATGGCAGATTAGGCCCGTCAGCAGCAAGCCGCAGATGGCGCCCGCGCAGGCGCGCAATTGTTCGCGGCGGCTGCCGTTGTTCGGTTGCGGCAGCCAGCGTGCCAGGAAAGAAGTCGTCATGGGGAGGGCGCGTTCGGGCCGCGTTGCTCAGTGTGAGCCCGATATTATCCCATGCGTTCCATTTCGCTGCCGGTGGGCATTAATCCTCGGCGCAGACGGCCTGCAAGCCGTGCCGTGCCAGCAGTTTCCTGGCGGCCGCGATGGCGGACGGCGCCGGCTCGCTGCTGGCGCAGGCATAGATGTCATTGAGGATCGTCGCCGCATCTTTGCCCGTGACGGCGGCCATCAGCTCGGTCAGGTTGCGGTCGGAAAAGTGTTCATACAGCAGGGCCAGCACGGCGAAATATGCCGTATCGGGCATGCCGCCGGGATAGGCGTCGCGCAACATGCGCGCGGCGCCGGACAATGTCGGGGGCAGGGTATCTGGCATGCTCAAGCGGCTTCTCCTGGGTGGTGCTCTGATACGTGCTTATATGTTTTCCGCATAAGCACAGTGCAATTAAATGGTGGATATTTCTTACAAGCAGGCATATTCTAGACAATCACGCCCGCTGGCAGCTGTTCAGCTGGCTTCACGATTTCTCTCAGGAGCCCTGCATGCGCCTTTCCCGTTTCGTCGCCCCATTCTTTGCCAGCCTGCTGCTTGCCGGTACCGCTATTGCCGCCGCCCCCACACCGGCCAACCCGGTCGCCACGCCGCATCTGCCGTACAACGCGGCGGCCGACGCCAAGGCCGACGTGGCCCGCGCGCTGGCCGAAGCCAAGGCGGCGCACGTGCCTGTCTTGCTGATCTTTGGCGCCAACTGGTGCGAGGATTGCCGCGCACTCGACAAGGCCTTGAAGGAAGGCAAGAACGCCGAGCTGATGCAACAGCAGTTCAAGGTCGTCAAGGTCGACGTGGGTAACTTCGACCATAACCTGGACGTGGCGCAAGCCTATGGCAATCCGCTCAAGAAAGGCATCCCCGCCGCCGTGCTGGTCTCGAGCGACAACAACCAGGTGCTGTACGCCACCAAGGGCGGCGAACTGGCGAATGCCCGCCGCATGAGCGAGAGCGGCATCTATGATTTCTTTAAACAAGCCGCCAGCGTGAAAGCGCCGGCGATTTAAGCGTTTTTCAAACTTCCTTAAAACTCTTCCCACGCATCGCTGGCCGGCGCTTTCGGGCGCGCTGGCGTGGGCAGCATGGGCTTGTGCGCTGGCTGCCGAGGCTGCTGCTGCTGCTGCTGCTGCTGCGCCGCATGCCCCGTTTCTTCCAGCTTGAAAACGCTGACCACCTGCGCCAGGCGTCCCGCCTGGTCCTGCAGGGATTGGGCCGCCGCCGCCGCTTCTTCCACCAGCGCTGCATTTTGCTGGGTCGCATCATCCATCTGCGTGACCGTGGCATTGACTTGCGCGATGCCCTGGCTTTGTTCCTGGCTGGCCGACGCGATCTCTCCCATCAGGTCTGCGACTCTCTGGACGGAGACGACGATGTCCTGCATGGTGGTGCCGGCCGAGTCGACCAGCTTGCTGCCCGCTTCCACCTTGCTGCCCGAGTCGACGATCAAGTCCTTGATTTCCCGGGCTGCTGCCGCTGAGCGTTGCGCCAGGCTGCGCACCTCGGTTGCCACCACGGCAAAGCCGCGGCCCTGTTCGCCCGCGCGGGCCGCCTCGACGGCAGCGTTCAGGGCGAGGATATTGGTTTGAAAGGCAATGCCGTCGATCACGCCGATAATATCCGCGATCTTGCGCGAACTTTCCGTAATCGCGCCCATCGTCTGCACGACTTGGCCGACCACTTCGCCGCCCTTGACGGCGTGGCCCGAGGCCGACACCACCAGCTGATTCGCCTGGCGCGCGTTGTCCGCATTCTGTTTCACCGTCGACGTCAGCTCTTCCATGGCCGCCGCTGTTTCTTCCAGGCTCGATGCCTGGGCTTCCGTGCGGGCAGACAGGTCCAGGTTGCCCGACGCGATCTGGCTCGATGCACTGGCAATGGCCCCGGTACTGTCGCGAACTTCGCGTATCGTCACGTTCAGCGACGCGACGAAGCGGTTGAAGGCAGCGGCCAGCGCGCCGACCTCGTCTTCCGATTCCACGGGCATGCGGCGGCTCAAGTCGCCATTCCCGCTGGCGATTTCACTGAGCATGTCCGCTGCCCGCGCGACGGGCGCGGCGATGGCGCGGCTGATGACATAAATGATGCACAGGGCGATACCGCCACCGACCAGGCCGGCAATCAGGGCGGCGATCAGGGCCGAGCGCGTGACATTGCCCAGCACTTCCGCTTCCGGCACTTCGGCCACCACATATAGATTGAGTTCCGGCACGAAGGACGCGGCGACGAACTGGCGTCCCGCAGGCGCGTCGTAGACGGCGTACGCGTATTTGTTGCCGGTCAGCAGGCTCTTGCTCAGGCTATCGCTAAATCCGGGTAAATCCTTGAGCAGGTGCTTGCCGTCGGACAGGGCCGTGTCGCGGTGCACCAGCAGCACGCCATTGGCGCGCGCCAGGTAGACATGGCCCGTCTGGCCGATCTTGTAGCTGCGGATGGTGTCGGCCAGCGCATTGATGGACAAGCCCAGGCCGGCCGCGATCTGCTTTCCGCCCGCCGTCTGGCCGCGCGCATTCAGATAGAGCATCAGGTCGCTGGAATTGTCCGCCTTGTCGATATCGAGCGTGTAGGCCTTGTCGCCGGCCAGCAAGCCATAAAACCACTGGTCGGCGGCCTGGTTCTTGTCCAGGGTGCGCAGCAAGCCTTCCGTGGTGAAGTATTTGCCCGTGCTGGCGGAAGCCCAGTTGATCGAGGCGGCCTTGTTCTTGTCCTTGACCACGGTAGCGTAGCGCTGGAAGGTGGCGATGCCGCTGTCGGGCAAGCCGGCGTCTTCCCAGTCTTGCAGATAGACATCGTTGGCCATGGTTTGCACCACCGACAGGGGTTGGCTGATCTGGCGCAGCACGTCGTTGCGGATCTCGCCCACCTGGGCCGGCAATTCCTGGCTGACGACGCGCTCGCGCACGTAATCGCTGCTCATGCGCACGCTGAGGAAAGACGAGATCGCCATGAAGAGCAGCAGGCACAAGCCCATGCTGAACAGGAGTTTTTTCTGGATGGAGAGGCGGCGGAGCAGAGACATGGAAGACCTTGGAGGATGGCCTGCACAATAGACAGAAAGCGGGCAGGCGAGCGGACAGTATACCGGCCGCGCTGCGCGTCCCGCCGCACGAATGCTGCTTTTTGTTTACTTATGTTGCGTTGCGGCAACGTACTTTCCCCATCTGCCCCGCATGGCCGGAAAACGCCTCAGGCAGGCAAGCCGTGGGCGATCAATTCCAGCGGCAATTCCGTGCTGCACTTGATTTGCTCCATGGAAAAGGCGGACGACACGCCCGTCAGTTGCGCGGCCTTGATGAGTTTTTTATAAAACGTGTCGTAGCCCTTGATGTCGGTGGTGACGACTTTCAGCAGGTAGTCGATGTCGCCGCTCATGCGGTGAAATTCCTGTACCTCGGGTAAGACGATGACGGCGGCGGCGAAGCGGCGCAGCCATTTTTCATCGTGCTGCCCCGTGCGCACGCTGACGAAGACGGTCACGGGCAAACCCACTTTTTGCCGGTTGACGATGGCCACGCGGCTCTCGATATAGCCGTCTTCCTCGAGGCGCTTGACCCGCTTCCAGCACGGCGTGCTGGACAGGCCGATCTTTTCGCTGAGGGCGGCGATCGACAGGGTGCCGTCCTGCTGCAGGGCGGCGAGGATGGCGCAGTCGAATTTGTCGAGCGAGGCGTTTGGTGAATTCATTTTAATATTCCGGTTTTTATGGCATGAACATGCTGCATAGTAGCGTAGTTGCAGTGTCTTTTGGCATATCTTCACGGGGACCGGCCGGTAGACTATCGAGATGGCCCAGCTGCCTGCGCTGCGCCTTTTTAACTGCGCCCTTTTTATAGAATATTCGGACTGCCATCATGAAAGACATCTACCTCGACAGCAATGCCACCACTTGCGTGCTGCCCGCCGCCGTTGCCGCCGCCCGGCAAGCGATGGAGCAGGGCTATGGCAACCCCAGCAGCACACATGCGACGGGTTTGCAGGCCAAGGCCATGATGGATGGCGTGCGCCAGCGTGCCAGCGGCTTGCTGGGCGTGGGCGACGGCCGATTGATGTTCAACAGCGGCGCCACCGAGGGCATCCAGACGGCCGTGCTGTCGGCCCTGTGTGCGCTGCGCGAACGGCGCGACGCGGGCAAGCGCATCGGCAGCCTGCTGCTGTATGGCGCGACCGAGCACAAGGCCGTGCCGGAGAGCCTGGCGCACTGGAACCGTTTACTGGGCCTGAAGCTGGAAGTGCGCAAGCTGCCCGTCGATGCGCAGGGGCGCCACGACCTGCAGGCGCTCGATGCGCTGATCGGCGAGGCGGCCATGCTGTGCACGATGGCGGCGAATAATGAAACCGGTGTCGTCAGCGATTTGTCCGCCATCGCCCAGCTGCTGCAGGAACGCGGTGCCGACGCCTACTGGATGGTCGATTGCGTGCAGGCGCTGGGCAAGCTGAAACTGAACCTGGCCGCCACGCGCATTGACTACGCGCCGTTTTCCGGCCACAAGCTGTATGCGCCCAAGGGCATCGGCATGCTGTATGTGCGCGCCGGCGCCCCGTTTACGCCCTTGATGATGGGCGGCGGCCAGGAAGCGGGCCTGCGTTCTGGCACGGAAAACATGGCCGGCATCGCCGCGCTGGGCGCCGTGCTCGCCGCGCTGGACGATGGCAAGACCTTCCGCAGCCACGCCGACCTGGCCGCGTTCCGCGAGCAGCTGGTGGCCAGCCTGGAACACGCTTTCCCCGGCATCGTGTTCAATATGCCGTTCGATCTGTCCTTGCCGACGACGCTCAATTTTTCCGTGCCGGGCCTGTCCTCGAAAGAGCTGCTGGACCTGTTCGACGCGGCGCGCGTGCGCGTCAGCTCTGGCAGCGCCTGTTCCGCCGCCAAGGCGCTGCCAAGTTATGTGCTGGAAGCGATGCACGTGCCGCAATGGCGCGCCAGTTCCGCCATCCGGCTGTCGTTCGGTCCCCTGATCGATGCGGCGACGGTCGCTTCCGCCTGCGCGCGCATCGAGCGCTGCGGCGAAGCGCTGCGCAGCAGCTGTCTGCTGCCGTCGGCGCTGGCGCCATCGCCGCAGGACGGCATAATCCAGCTGAGCGTCGACGGCCAGTGCACCTGGCTGCTCAGCGACGCCGCCAGCGCCAGTTGCGTCGTCATCGATCCCGCCGCCGCGCTCGTGCCGCGTCTGGCCGCTTTCATCCGCTGCCAGCACCTGGCCTTGCGCGCCATCGTGCACACGACGGCGCCAGCGGACCATGGCGCCGCGCGTCTGGCGCTGCTGCAGGAACTCGCTATCGAGCAGGTGGGCCGCGTCGATATCGATGGCGAGCTGGCGCTGGGCCGGCAGCGGCTGCGCCGCATCGAGTGCGGCGAAACCCATGTGTACCTGCTGGAGCAGCGCTTCGCCTTCATCGGCTCCCTGGCGCCCGAGGCGTTGACCCCCTTGCTGGATGCGGCGCTGCTGACGCAGGACACCGTGCTGTGCGCGTCCGGCGACGACGGCAGCATCTGCGGCACCGTGCGCACGGTGCAGAACGGTAGCGTGCCGGCCGCCGAACTGCAGCTCGACGCGGCCGCCTTGCCCGCCTTCCTGCGCCAGCATCCCGACGCCATCCTGATCGACGTGCGCGAAGCGTATGAACACGCGGCGTGCGCCGGCACCGTGTTCGAGGGCTGCGAAGTGCGCAGCGTACCGCTGAGCCGCTTGGCGGGGCAGGTGGCGGCCTGGCTGCAGCAGCCGCAGCGCCCGCTGGTGTTTTTCTGCCGCAGCGGCAACCGCAGCGCACGGGCCGCCGCCTGCCTGCGCCGCCTCGGTCACGGCGCGGCATGGCAACTCAACGGCGGCATGGCGATGGCGGAGGCGACGCGCCATCCGCTGGCGATTGCGGCCTGAACTGCTTGAACTTTCTTTCATGAAATATTGCACCGTGCCATCATCGGCACGGTGCATGTCGCGCCTTTTCTCCCGTTCATTTCCCACCGGCATTTTTCTGCCATTCAACACGCTGATTTCTTTGTTGAAACGTCCCTAAAACACGGAGTATGTACGCTAGCGCACGGTCTTGCCTGCGTCGCCCTCCTACGATGAAGTTCAGAAAATCTCCCTATACCCTGAGATTCGTCGCAACGCTCCGGCGCTTCGCTTTCCGTCTTCGCCAGTGTCCGATCGTGTTCTTCCAGACTGGGCCCGCATGACGGTGGCCGCTGGCTGCCTGCGCGCACCTAGCGAGGCTAAAGTTGAAAGAGTACACAGCAGTTGTCACGCAGCAGATCAAGGAACAGGTTTCCAAAGTCAAAGAAATCTTCCGCGACCATTCCCTTGCACCGGACACCTTCGACGCCGCGCGCGACGATGCCTTGCCCCTGCGTTCCGAGTTATTCAGCGCCATGCAGATGGCCGCCCACGGCAAGCACGTGGCCGCCGGCCATGCGGTGGGCAGGCATCATGGCCGCGACCGCCTGTTGGCGCGCCTGGCCGACAATGCGGCCCTCATCACGGCCACCGTCAACGAACTGACGGCGACTGTCAAAAGCGGGCGCCAGGTCACGCCCGCCTCGGAGTGGCTGCTCGATAATTTTTATCTGATCGAAGAGCAGATCCGCACCACGCGGCGCCACTTGCCGAAGAATTACAGCAAGGAGTTGCCACGGCTGAGTTCCGGCGTGGATGCGGGCTGCCCGCGCGTGTATAAAATCGCGCTGGAAATCATCTCGCACGGCGATGGCAGGGTCGACCTGGAAAACCTCTGCCACTTCGTCGAGGCTTACCAGGACGTGGCCACCTTGACCCTGGGTGAACTGTGGGCCGTGCCCATCATGCTGCGCCTGGCGCTGATCGAAAACCTGCGCCGCGTTGCCGCGCGCGTGGCCGACGACCGCATGCAGCGCGACCTGGCCAACACCTGGGCCGACCAGATGACGGAGATCGCCGAGCGCAATCCCAGCGGCTTGATCCTGCTCGTGGCGGACATGGCCCGTTCGAATCCCCCGATGACCAGCGCCTTCGTGGCCGAATTGTCGCGCCGCCTGCAGGGACAGAGTTCCTCGCTGACCCTGGCGCTGTCGTGGCTGACGCACAAGCTGGCCGAGTCGGGCCTCACCATCGAGCAGCAGATCCAGTCCGAGATCGGGCAGCAGGCGGCCGACCAGGTATCGATCGCCAACAGCATCGGCAGCCTGCGTTTTCTCGGCACCATGGATTGGCAGGAGTTCGTCGAGACCATGAGCGTGGTCGAGCAAACCTTGCGCCTGGACCCGGCCGGCACATATGGCTTGATGGATTTCGCCACGCGCGACAGCTACCGCCACGCCATCGAACGCATCGCCAAGCGCAGCGCGCGCAGCGAAGTGGAAGTGGCCGAGATGGCGGTGCAGCTGGCGCACACGCACGGCAATGGCAATGACGCGCGCCGCGGCCACATCGGCTTTTACCTGGTCGGGCGCGGCGTGCTGGTACTGGAAAAGCAGGCTGGCGCCAGACTGCCGTTCATCGAGGCGCTGCAGCATACGGCGCGCGCCGCGCCGCTGGCCAGCTATCTGGGCGCCATTGCGTTCCTGACCCTGGCGACGAGCGCCTTGCTGCTCGAGCGCGCCGTGCGCCATGGCGTGCAGGGCTGGCCCCTGGCGGCGCTGGGCGCGCTGGCGCTGCTGGGCAGCAGCCAGCTGGCCGTGGCCGTGGTGAACTGGCTGGCAACCCTGATGACGTCGCCGCATCCGCTGCCGCGCATGGATTACCGGTCCGGCATTCCGTCCGATGCGCGCGGCATCGTCGTGGTGCCGACCTTGATCTACAGCGCGGAAAACGTGGCGGCCCTGTGCGAGGCGCTGGAAGTGCGTTATCTCGCCAACCGCGACCCGAACCTGCGTTTCTGCCTGCTGACGGATTTTGTCGACGCGCAGGCGCAAACCCTGCCCGGCGACGAAGCCCTGCTGAACCAGGCGCAGGAGACCATCCGTGGCCTGAACGAGAAATACCGCGTGGAGGGAGCCGAGTTCAAGGACAACGGCGACCCGGCCGATCCGGAAGAGCTGGGCCATGCGGGGCCGTTCCTGCTGCTGCATCGTCCGCGCCTGTGGAATTCGCAGCAAAACGCGTGGATGGGGCAAGAGCGCAAGCGCGGCAAATTGTCCGACCTGCACGCGTTTTTGCGCGGCGGCGCGCGCGACAAATTCTCGCTGGTGGAAGGCGAGTTGCGCGGCCTGCGTACGATCAAGTACGTGATCACGCTCGACACCGATACGCAGCTGCCGCGCGACGCGGCGCGCGAATTCATCGCCACCATGATGCACCCGCTGAACCGTCCCGTGCTCGACGCGGCCGGCACGCGCGTGGTGGCCGGCTACGGCATCCTGCAGCCGCGCGTGGCCGTGGCCCTGCCCAGCGCGAACGCGTCGCGCTACGAGCTGCTGTGCGGCGGCGAACCGGGCATCGACCCGTACACGCGCACCGTGTCCGACCTGTACCAGGACGTGTTTTATGAAGGCTCGTTCATCGGCAAGGGCATCTATGACCTCGACATGTTCGAGCGCGTGCTGGGCCAGCGGCTGCCCGACAATAAAATCCTCAGCCACGATTTGCTGGAAGGCTGTTATTTGCGCGCCGGCCTGCTCAGCGACTCGCAGCTGTATGAAGAATATCCGGCCCGCTACGACGCCGACGTCAGCCGCCGCCAGCGCTGGATCCGCGGCGACTGGCAGCTGATCGGCTGGCTGCTGGGCCGGGTGCCGGGCCGCGCCGGCAAGCGCGAACGCAATCCTTTGTCGATGCTGTCGCGGTGGAAGCTGTTCGACAACCTGCGCCGCAGCGTCGTGGCGCCGGCCACCACCGTGTCCCTGTTGCTGGTGTGGGGCTTCCTGCCGCACGTGGCCTTCTGGAGCGCGGCCGTGCTGGCCATCATCTTCCTGCCGCCCGTGTTTTCGGCCCTGTACGATCTGCTGCGCAAACCGCGCGACACCCTGTGGCGCCAGCATCTGGCCGCGTTCGAACGGCGCTGCGGCGTGCAGTTTTCGCACGCCATGCTGACCCTCGTCTTCCTGCCGTATGAAGCGTGGATCAGCCTGGACGCCATCGCGCGCACGCTGTGGCGCCTCGGTGTGTCGCACAAGCATTTGCTCGATTGGCGCGCCTCGAACCTGCACAGCTCTTCCGGCAGTCAAGCCGACAGCTGGCGCGCCATGTGGTGCTCGCCCGCGCTGGCGCTGGCCACCTTCGGCGCCTTGCTCTACTGGCGCCCGGCCGCCTTGCCGGCCGCCGCCGTGGTACTGCTGCTGTGGCTGGCCGCGCCCGCCATCGCCTGGTGGATCAGTCGCCCCATCGAGCGGGCCGTGGCGCGCCTGTCGGCCGAGCAGGGGCGTTTCCTGCATGGCGTGGCGCGCAAGACCTGGGCGTATTTCGATACCTTCGTCGGGCCGGACGACCACTGGCTGCCGCCCGATAACATGCAGGAACACCCGAACCTCGTGGTGGCGCACCGCACTTCGCCGACGAATATCGGCCTGGCGCTGCTGGCCAACCTGACGGCCTACGATTTCGGCTACATCACCCTCGGCCAGTTGATCGAGCGCAGCCGCGCTACCCTGCACAGCATGGGCGAGCTGGAACGCTTCCAGGGCCATTTCTATAACTGGTACGACACGCAAACGCTTAAGGCGCTGCAGCCGATGTACATCTCGACGGTCGACAGCGGCAACCTGGCCGGCCATCTGCTGACCTTGCAGCCGGGACTGGTGGAACTGTACGACGCTCCCATCATCGGCGCGCAAGTGGTGCAGGGCATCCGCACGACGGCGCAGGTGCTGCAGGAATTCATCGCCGCCGAAGGCGAGGGCAAGGCCATGCGCGAGAGCATGAGCCTGTTGCAGGCGTCCGCCGCGCCCGCCACCCTGGCCGAATGGCATGCTTATCTCGCCGCCGCGAATGGCGCGGCCGATGCGCTGCTGTCGCTGACCCTGCACAGCGAGGATGGCGAGCTGTCCATGTGGACGGGCGCGCTGGCGCGCCAGTGCCGCGCGGCGCTGGCCGAATTGCTGCAACTGGCGCCGTGGGCGGCGCAGGCGGGTGTCGATCCTGCTTGGCTGCGCGTGCCGACCCTGCGCGAACTGGCCAACCTGGAGGTGCCCGAAGGCACGCCATCCGAGCTGGCCGCCCTGCTGGCGCAAGGCCGCGAACAGGCGGGCCGCCACATGCGCGACATCGCCCACGCGGCGGGCCAGGCGCGCGACTTCGCGCAGATCGAATACGGTTTCCTGTACAACCCGTCGACCAAGCTGCTGGCCATCGGCTACAACGTCAGCGAACGGCGCCTGGACCCCAGCTACTACGATTTATTGGCTTCCGAAGTGCGTCTGGCCAGCTTCATCGCCATCGCCCAAGGGCAGCTGCCGCAGGAGCACTGGTTCGCCCTGGGCCGCCAGTTGTGCATGGTGGCCGGCCAGCCCGTGCTGCTGTCGTGGAGCGGTTCGATGTTCGAGTACCTGATGCCGCTGCTCGTGATGCCGAACTACCCGAACACCCTGCTCGACCAGACCTACCATTCCGTCATCGAGGCGCAGATCGATTACGGGCGCCAGCGCGACGTGCCGTGGGGGATTTCCGAATCCGGCTACAACACGGTCGACGCCAGCCTGAATTACCAGTACCGCGCCTTTGGCGTGCCCGGCCTGGGCCTGAAGCGGGGCCTGGCCGACGACCTGGTGGTGGCGCCGTACGCCAGCATGATGGGCCTGATGGTGCAGCCGGAAGCGTCGTGCCAGAACCTGCAGCGCATGCAGGCGGCCGGCTACATGGGTCGCTACGGCTTTTTTGAAGCGATCGATTTCACCACCGCGCGCCTGCCGCGCGGGCAGGGCAGCGCCGTCATCCGGTCCTTCATGGTGCACCACCAGGGCATGGGCTTTCTGGCCCTCAGCTACCTGCTGCACGACCGGCCGATGCAGCGCCGTTTCGAGTCCGATCCGCTGCTGCAATCGGCCTTGCTGGTGCTGCAGGAACGCACGCCGCAGGCCGGCGCGTTTTACTCGAACACGGCCGAACTGGCAGTGCTGCGCAGCGGCGCGCCCGAGCAGGCCATGCCGATGCGCATCCTCACGCAGGCCAACAGCGCCGTGCCCGAAACGCAGCTGCTGTCAAACGGCCGCTACCACGTCATGGTGAGCAATGCGGGCGGCAGCTACAGCCGCTGGAAAGACCTGTCCGTGACGCGCTGGCGCGAAGACAGCACGCGCGACAACTGGGGCAATTTCTGCTACCTGCGCGACCTCGACGACGGTGAAGTCTGGTCCACCATGTACCAGCCGACCCTGGCCGAACCGAAGAAATACGAAGTGATTTTTTCGGAAGGGCGGGCCGAGTTCCGCCGTGCCGACCATGGCCTCGACCTGTACACGGAAATCGTCGTCTCGCCCGAGGACGACATCGAAATCCGCCGCACGCGCATCAGCAATAATTCGAACCGCCAGCGGCGCATCGAGATCACCAGTTTTGCCGAAGTGGTGATGGCGCCGGCGGCGGCCGATGCGGCCCATCCCGCATTCAGCAAGCTGTTCGTGCAGACGGAAATCCTCGCGCATGAAAAGGCGATTTTATGCACGCGCCGGCCCCGCTCGAAAGACGAGCAGATGCCGTGGCTGCTGCATGTGATGACGGTGCACGATATCGAGCGCTACGAAGTGTCGTTCGAGACGGACCGCGCGCGCTTCATCGGCCGCGGCAACACGGCGCAGCTGCCGCAGGCGCTGCAGGACGACGGGCCGCTCAGCGGCGGCCACGGCTCCGTGCTCGACCCCATCGTGGCCATCCGCTACGTCATCACGCTCGAACCCGACCAGGCCGTCACCGTCGACAGCGTCACCGGCATGGTGGAGCAGCGCGAGGCGGCGCTGCACCTGATCGACAAATACCAGGACCGCCATCTGGCCGACCGGGTCTTCGAACTGGCCTGGACGCACAGCCAGGTGGTGCTGCGCCAGTTGAACGCCAGCGAAGCGGACGCGCAGCTGTATGCGCGCCTGGCCAACGCAGTGATCTACCCGAATGCGGCCCTGCGCGCGGAAGCGAGCATCCTGATCAAGAACCAGCGCGGCCAGTCCGGCCTGTGGGCGTATGCGATTTCCGGCGACCTGCCCATCGTGCTGCTGCAGATACGCGACGCGGCCAATATCGAACTGGCGCGCCAGATGGTGCAGGCCCATGCCTATTGGCGCCTGAAAGGATTGATCGTCGACCTGGTGATCTGGTACGAAGAGCAGTCGGGCTACCGCCAGCTGCTGCACGACCAGATCATGGGCTTGATCGCCTCGGGCATCGATGCGCAGGCGATCGACCGCCCGGGCGGCATCTTCGTGCGCCTGGCCGAGCAGATCGCCAACGAAGACCGCATCTTGCTGCAATCGGTGGCGCGCGCCATCATCAGCGATTTGCGCGGCACCCTGGCCGAGCAGGTCAAGCGTCCGCCGAGCCCCGTGCTGCGCATGCCGCCGCTGCTGCAGGACCCGGCACGCGACCATGGCGGCGTGCCGCACCGGGCGCCGCAGCGCGAGCTGATCCTGGAAAATGGCCTCGGCGGTTTCACGCCCGATGGGCGCGAATACGTGATCACCACGGCAGAAGGCAAGCAGACGCCGGCGCCGTGGTCGAACGTGCTGGCCAATGCGCAGTTCGGCACGGTGGTGTCCGAAGCCGGCCAGGCGTACACGTGGAGCGAGAACGCGCATGAATTCCGCCTCACGCCATGGCAGAACGACCCCGTGTCGGACCTGTCGGGCGAAGCGTTTTATGTGCGCGACGAGCAGACCGGCCAGTTCTGGTCGCCCTCGTCCCTGCCCGCGCGCGGCAGCGGCGACTACGTGACGCGCCACGGTTTCGGCTACAGCATTTTTGAGCACAGCGAGGGCGGCATCGCCACCGAGTTGTGCACCTATGTGGCGCTCGATGCGGCCGTCAAATACTCGGTGATCAAGGTGCGCAACGACAGCGGCGTGCCGCGCCGTTTGTCCGTCACCGGCTACGTGGAATGGGTGATGGCCGACCTGCGCGCCAAGTCCGGCATGCATGTGGCCACCGAAGTTGATACGATCAGCGGCGCGCTGTTTGCGCGCAATAACTACAACACGGAGTTTTCCGGCCGCGTCGGCTTTTTCAATACGGACGCCAGCATCCGCTCCATCACCTGCGACCGTAATGAATTCATCGGCCGCAACGGCAGCCTGGCGCAGCCGGCGGCGCTGCGCCGCGTGCGCCTGTCCGGCAAGGCGGGCACGGGGCTGGACCAGTGTGCCGCCATCCAGGTGCCGTTCGAACTGCAGCCGGGACAGGAGCGCGAAATCGTCTTCCTGCTCGGCGTGGGCGGGCGCCGCAATGCCGACGCCAGCACCATGGTGCAGCGCCATGCGGGCAAGGAAGCGGCCCGCATGGCGCTCGACGCGGTACGCGCGCACTGGGAAAGCACGCTGGGGGCCGTGCGCATCGAGACGCCAGACCCGTCGCTCGACGTGATTGCCAATGGCTGGCTGATGTACCAGACCATCGCCTGCCGTTTGTGGGCGCGCAGCGGCTATTACCAGTCGGGCGGCGCCTACGGTTTCCGCGACCAGCTGCAGGACGCGATGGCGATGATCCACACGGCGCCGCAATTGCTGCGCAAGCACTTGCTGCTGTGTGCGGCGCACCAGTTTGTTGAAGGCGATGTGCAGCATTGGTGGCATCCGCCGTCGGACCGGGGCGTGCGCACGCACTGCTCCGACGATTACCTGTGGCTGCCGCTGGCCGCCTGCCGCTATGTGATCGCCACGGGCGACGTCAACGTGCTGTCGGAAGTGGCGCCCTTCATCGAGGGGCGGGCCGTCAAGCCGGAAGAGGATTCCTACTATGACTTGCCCATGCGTTCGGGCGAGTCGGCCGACCTGTACGAGCACTGCGTGCGCGCCATCCGCCATGGCTTGCGCATGGGCGTGCACGGCTTGCCGCTGATCGGTTCCTGCGACTGGAACGACGGCATGGACAAGGTGGGCGAACATGGCAAGGGCGAGAGCGTCTGGCTGGCCTTCTTCCTGTACGAAGTGCTGCAGCGTTTCGCCGAGGTGGCCATGCTGCGCGGCGACGCCGCATTCGCCCAGTTCTGCCGCGACGAAGCCGTGAAACTGGCGGCCAACGTCGAAGAACATGCTTGGGATGGCGAGTGGTACCGGCGCGCGTATTTCGACGATGGCACGCCATTGGGTTCGCACACGAACGAGGAATGCCAGATCGATTCGATTTCGCAAAGCTGGGGTGTGCTGTCGGGCGCCGCCAACAAGGAGCGGGTCGCCGGCGCCATGCGCCAGGTCGATGCGCGCCTCGTGCGCCGGGATTCCGGCGTGATCCAGCTGCTCGATCCGCCGTTCGACAAGGCCGACCTCAATCCCGGCTACATCCGCGGCTATGTGCCGGGCGTGCGCGAGAACGGCGGCCAGTACACGCATGCTGCCATCTGGACGGCGATGGCGTTTGCCCGCATGGGCGACGGCGAAAAGGCGTGGGAATTGCTGCGCATGATCAATCCCGTGCGCCATGGCGTCGACGCGCAGGCGGTGGCGCGCTACAAGGTGGAACCGTACGTGGTGACGGCCGACGTGTATGCCGTGGCGCCGCACGTAGGGCGCGGCGGCTGGAGCTGGTACACGGGATCGTCGGGCTGGCTGTACCGCCTGATCGTCGAATCCCTGCTCGGCTTGACGCGCGAAGCGAACGTGCTGCGTCTGGCGCCGTCCATGCCGGCCGAATGGGACAGCTTCAAGCTGCATTACCGTTTCGGCGCCAGCAGCTATGCCATCACGGTGGAGCAGGCGCAGGGGCGGCCCGTGGGGTTGTCGCTCGATGGCGTGGCACAGGGCGGCAACAGCATCGTCCTGCGCGACGAGGGCCGCGAGTATGCGGTGCTACTGCTGCTCTAGTTTTGCCACTTCTCGTGTTCGGGACGGCGCCGGCCAGCCAGCAGGATCAGGCCGGCGCCAAATAGCAGCAAATCGCGCGTGCGCACTTCGGGTGCGGATGGCGTCGCCGTCTGGTGGTGACGCAAGGGTGCCGCCATGGCGGCGGCAGGCTGGCTGGCGCAAGCGGCCAGGCACAGCGCCGCCACGTTTCTATTCAACTGCATACATTCCTCAAGAAAGCGCGCTGACCGTTCCCGATCGGCGCGCCGGTATTCATGCCGACGATATTGTAATTATGAGCATGAATATTGTAAATTGGAAATTATACAGGGTTGTCTCAAAATCCCAGGGCGGCGCCCGCGCCCAGCAGGGTGGCCACGCCCAGCACGGCAAAGACCAGGGCCGCGATACCATGCACGAGGCGCAGCGGGACGCGGTTGGCGATCCTGTCGCCCAGGTAGACGGCCGGCACGTTGGCCAGCATCATGCCGAAGGTGGTGCCCAGCACGACGGAAACGATATCGTGGTAGCGCGCCGCCAGCGCCACCGTCGCCACCTGCGTCTTGTCTCCCATTTCCGCCATGAAGAAGGCGATCAGGGTGGTCAGGAAGACGCCGTATTTGGCCAGCTTGGTCTCGTCTTCATCGAGCTTGTCGGGGATCAGGGTCCAGGCGGCCATGGCCAAAAAGGAGACGACCAGCACCCAGCGCAGCACGTCCGGGCCCAGCATGCTGGTGATCCAGGCGCCGACGGCGGCGGCGAACGCGTGGTTGGCGACGGTGGCGACGAAAATGGCCAGCACGATGGGCAAAGGCTTGCGGAATTTGGCGGCCAGCAGAAAGGCCAGCAGTTGGGTTTTGTCGCCGATTTCAGCGAGACCGACGATGCCGGTGGAGATGAGGAATGCTTCCATGAGATTGCAAGAGGTACGCGGGCCGGACGAATTAACCAATGATCCACGGGCGACTCCGGCCCATGCGGCCGCCCTGGATCAATGGTCTCGTCAAGTTTTGCAACCACCTGCACCATGGCCTGCGGGCCAATCATGTTGATACAGGTTCCCGCGGCAGGACCGCAGGACGACTACTCCCCAATGTTCGAGGCGCATCATACGCCTATGCGTGTTTCTGCGCCAGTGCCGCCGGCCCCGGGCGCCGTGCTGCGTGTGGGACTTCCACAACAATGATCGATTGCAAACAGACTCGACTTAGAATGCAGTTCTGTCCACGACTCCCAGATGGAATGCGCCATGCCGGTTCTTGTCCGCTTGCTTGCCCTGTGTTTGACCTTGTTTGCTCCCTTGCCTGGCCTGTGCGCCGCCGCGCCCTTCGACGACAAGTTCCGCCAGCTCGAAGAACTGCTGCCCACGCCGAACAGCTACCGCACGGCGTCCGGCGCGCCCGGTCACGCCTACTGGCAGCAGCGCGCCGATTACGTGATCCGCGCCACGCTGGATGAAGCGCGCCGCGCCATCACGGCCAGCGAACAGATCACCTATCACAACCGTTCGCCCGACAGCCTCGCGTATCTGTGGCTGCAGCTGGACCAGAACGGTTTGCGCCAGGATGCCGACCAGCGCCGCGTATTGAGCGCACCGTCGCGCCAGGCCTGGCTGAGCGGTAACGAAGACGAAGCGCTGAAATTCGAGGACTTGCGCGCCATCCATGCGGGGCGCGAATTTGACGGCGGCTTCAAGCTGACCGCCGTGAAAGCGGCCAGCGGCAAGCCGCTGCCGTATGTGGTCAACCAGACCATGCTGCGCATCGATCTGCCGGTGGCGCTGGCGCCCGGCCAGAGCGTCACGTTCAACATCGACTGGTCGTACCGGATCAATGACCAGAAGGTGCTCGTCGAGCGCTCCGGCTACGAGTATTTTGAAGACGACAAGAACACGATTTTCCAGATCGCGCAGTGGTTCCCCCGCATGGCCGCGTATTACGACGCCGTCGGCTGGCAGCACAAGCAGTTTCTCGGCTCCGGGGAATTCACGCTCGAGTTTGGCGACTACGAGCTGTACCTGACCGTGCCGGCCGACCATGTGGTGGCCGCCACGGGCGAGCTGCAAAACCCTGCCGCTGTATTGAGCGCGGCGCAGCGCGAGCGCCTGGCGCGGGCGAAAAACAGCGCTACGCCGCTGCTGGTGATCACGCCCGCCGAGGCGCTGGCGGCGGAAAAGGGCAAGCCGGCGGGCATGAAAACCTGGCACTTCAAGGCGGCCAATGTGCGCGACGTGGCGTGGGCCTCGAGCCGCAAGTTCATCTGGGATGCGCAGGGTTTGGATAGCGGCGGCAAGCGCGTGATGGCCATGTCCTACTATCCGAACGAGGGCAATCCGCTGTGGCAGCAGTACAGCACGCGCGCCGTCGTGCATGCGATCGAGCAGTACAACAAATACAGTTTCGAGTATCCGTATCCGAACGCGATTTCCGTCAATGGCGCCGTGGGCGGCATGGAGTATCCGATGATTGCGTTCAATGGCGGGCGCCCCGTGAAGGACAAGAAGACGGGGGAACTCACGTATTCGAAGACGGACAAATATGACCTGATCGGCGTGATCATCCATGAAGTGGGGCACAATTATTTCCCCATGATCGTCAATTCGGACGAGCGCCAGTGGACGTGGATGGACGAGGGCCTCAACTCCTTCCTGCAGTACCTGGCCGAGCAGGCGTGGGAAGAGCATTTCCCCTCCTGGAATGGCGAGCCGCGCAAGATCGTCGACTACATGCGCAGCCAGAACCAGGTGCCCATCATGACCAATTCCGAGTCCTTGCTGCAGTTCACGGCGAACGCCTACGACAAGCCGGCCACGGCGCTCAACATCCTGCGCGAAACCATCCTCGGGCGCGAGCTGTTCGACTTCGCCTTCAAGCAGTACGCCTTGCGCTGGAAGTTCAAGCGCCCGACGCCGGCCGACTTTTTCCGCACCATGGAAGACGCTTCCGGCACCGACCTGGACTGGTTCTGGCGCGGCTGGTTCTATACCACCGATGCGGTCGACATCAGCATCGACGGCATCAGCGAATACGGCGTGAGCACGAAGAATCCGGAAGTCGAGAAAGCGTGGAAGAAGGCGCAGAAGGACGCGCAGCCCATCTCGATCTCGGACCAGCGCAACAAGGCGCTGCCGAAGAAGGTCGATACCGATCCTGCGCTGAAGGATTTCTATAACCGGCACGACGACTTCACGGTCACCAACAAGGACCGCAACAGCTATGCGGAAGAGCAGGAAACGCTGGAGCCGTGGGAGAAAAAGCTGCTGGAACAGCGCAACATGGGCAAGCATCTGTACCTGGTCGATTTTTCGAATCTCGGCGGCCTGGTGATGCCGCTGATCCTGGAAATCGAACTGAAAAGCGGCAAGAAAATCATCGAGCGCGTGCCGGCCGAAGTGTGGCGCTACGCGCCGCACAAGATCAGCAAGGTGATCATCACGGACGAGCCGATGGTGGGCCTGGTGCAGGACCCGTACTGGGAGACGGCCGACATCGACACGAGCAACAATAGCTGGCCGCGAAAAATCACGCCGTCGCGCCTGGAGCTGTTCAAACAGGACCGCGACAAGCATAACCTGATGAAGGATTTGAATACGCCGCTGAAGGCGCCCGAGGCCAAGCCGCAAGCCAGGGCAGAAGCAAAATAGGAAAACAGCGCCGGCCGGTCCGGCGCTTTTTTCTGCCGGCCCGCGCCGGAAGTGCTATTCTGCGCGACGCCCCGGCGCACACGGACCGGGGCTTTCGCAAATCATTCAAAAGACGACCATGCAAACTTTGACCTTCCTGCGCGCGCTGGGCTGTGCGCTATTTTGCCAGCTAACGCTGGCTGCGCACGCCGATCCCCTCAGCTATGCGCGCTACGACCAGGTGCGCACGCGCGACCTGCAGCTGGACCTGAAAGCCGACTTCAAGCAAAAGACGCTCTCCGGCTATGCCGAGCTGTCCTTGAACTGGATCGATCCGGCGGCGCGCACGCTGGTGCTCGATACGCGCGATCTGTCGATCGCCAAGGTGCAGGTACAGGACAAGCGCGGCGCCTGGCAGATGGCGCCGTACCAGCTGGACAAGGCCGACCCGGAAAAGGGCCAGGCGCTGCGCATCACCACCACGGGCCAGCCGGGCAAGGTGCGCGTCTACTATCACACGGCGCCGAACGCCATCGCGCTGCAGTGGCTCACGCCGCAGCAGACGATGTCGGGCAAGCTGCCGTTCATGTTCAGCCAGTCGCAAAGCATCAACGCCCGCTCGTGGGTGCCTTCGCAGGATACGCCGGCCGTGCGCTTTACGTATAGCGCGCGCATCGAGGCACCAAGCGGCATGCGCGTCGTGATGAGCGCCGAGAACGACGAAAAGGCGACCGGCAAGGGCGGCTGGAAATTCAGGATGCCGCAGCCGATTCCCTCGTACCTGCTGGCCATCGCCATCGGCGAACTGGAAGTGCGCAAACTCGGCCCACGCTCCGCCGTGTATGCGGAACCGCCGCGCATCAAGGCGGCCGAGTACGAGCTGGCCGATACGGAAAAGATGATCCAGGCAGCCGAGGCGCTGTATGGCCCGTATGGCTGGGGGCGCTACGACATGATCGTGCTGCCGCCGTCGTTTCCCTACGGCGGCATGGAAAACCCGCGCCTGACCTTCCTCACGCCGACCATGATTGCGGGCGACCGCAGCCTGGTCGACCTGATCGCGCATGAACTGGCCCACTCCTGGTCGGGCAACCTGGTCACCAACGCCTCGTGGAAGCACATGTGGCTCAACGAAGGCTTCACCACCTACGTCACGACGCGCATCGTCGAGCAGCTGTATGGCAGCGACGTGGCGCAGATGGGCGTGCAGGTCGACCAGGAAGAACTGGCCGCGTCGATCAAGGAGTTGCCGGCGGCGAAAACGGCGCTGATCACGCGCGATGCGGATGTCAATCCCGCGGAAACGTACACGGACGACGGCATCATCTACCCGAAAGGCGCCTGGTTCCTGGCCACCATGGAGCGCCGCGCCGGCCGCGCCGTGTTCGACCCCTTCCTGCGCGGCTGGTTCGACCAGCATGCGTTCCAGAGCGTGACGACGGAGCAGTTCATCGCCTACCTGCGCAAGAACCTGCTGGCGCAGCATCCGGACGTGATGCCGGAAGCGGAACTCGAGGAATGGCTTTATGGCACGGGCGTGCCGGCCAGCGCGCAGCGCGTCGTCTCGCCGCGCCTGGCGCTGCTCGACCAGCACCGCGACGCCTGGCTGAAAGGCGAACTTGCCACCAAGGATCTGGGCATGGACAAGTGGATCGCCATCGAATCGATGCACTTCCTGAACGACATCAACAACAAGGCCAGCGCGGCGCAATTGCGTGAGCTGGACCAGGTCTACGGCGTGGGCAAGAGCGGCAACAATGAAGTGGCCTACCGCTTCTACCTGGCCTCCGTGAACGCCGGCTACGACGTGCGCCAGCCCTTGCAGGCATTCCTGCTGAGCGTGGGCCGCCAGAAGTTCGTCGTGCCCCTGTACAGCGCCTTGATGAAGACGCCGCAGGGCCATGCCTGGGCCAAGGACGTGTATGCGCAGGCGCGCGAACGCTACCACCCGGTGACGCAGGAAAGCGTCGATAAATTGATGGCCGCGCAAGCGCATTGAACCTTCTTTGGACAACCTGACCATGCATACCATGAATCGCCTCGCCGCCGCCATCGTGCTGGCGTTTTCCAGCATCGCCGTGCCGGCGCTGGCATTTGACGCAGCCCCCGTCGTTGCCGCAGCGCCGGTTCCTGCGCCTGCCTTCGATCTTGAGCGCGACGTCGCCACCGCCCTGAAAGTGTTCGACGTGCCCGGCATGGCGATCGCCATCGTCAAGGATGGCAAAGTCGTCACCGCCAAGGGTTTTGGCGTACGCAAGCTGGGCGAACCGGCCGCCGTCGATGCGCAGACCGTGTTCGAGGTGGCATCGAACTCGAAGGGTTTTACGGCCGCCGCGCTGGCCATGCTGGTCGACGAGGGCAAGCTGGCCTGGGACGATCCCGTCACCAAGCATCTGCCCGGCTTCCAGATGCACGATTCCTACGTGACGGGCGCCATGACCATCCGCGATTTGCTGACGCACCGCAGCGGCCTGGGGCTGGGTGCCGGCGACTTGCTGTGGTGGCCCACCACCACGTTCAGCACCGACGAGATCATCGAGAAGCTGCGCTACATCCGTCCGGCCACGAGTTTTCGCAACAGCTATGCCTACGATAACCTGCTGTACATCGTGGCCGGCAAGATCATCGCCGACAAGGCGGGGAAAAGCTGGGGCGAGGCCATGCATGAGCGCATCCTGGCGCCGCTGGGCATGACGGGCACCACGACCAGCCTGGCCGAGAATGCGGGCAATCCCGATGTCGCCAGCGCGCACAGCAAGATCGACGGCAAGATCGCCGCCGTCAAGTCGATGCCCGTGCCGAACGCCGTGGGCGCCGTGGGCATCAACACGAATGCGGAAGACATCGCCAAGTGGATGATGGTGCTGCTCGATGGCGGCAAGATCGCCGGCGTGCAGGACAAGGACGGCAAGGAAGCGCGTCTGTTCAGCGAAAAGCAGGGCCGCGAAATGTGGACGGCGCAAACGCCGATCAAGATCCCCGAGCCGAAACCGGCATTGGCCGCGACGAAACCGAACTTCAGCGCGTATGGCCTGGGCTTCCAGCTGCGCGACTACAAGGGCATGAAGGTCGCCATGCACGGCGGCGCGCTGCAGGGATTCTATTCGCGCGTGGTGATGGTGCCGGAAGCGAAATTGGGCGTGGCCATCCTCACCAATGCGGAAAATGGCGGTTCGATGACGGCGCTGCAATGGCGCATCCTCGACCATTACCTGCAGGCGGCGCCGTCGGACTGGCTGGCGCTGGTGGCCAAGGTGGAGCAGGACCAGCATGCGGAAGAAGTGAAAAAGCAGGGCAAGGCGTCGAGCGCGCGCGCGGCGAAATCGCAGCCATCGCTGCCGCTGGCGGCGTATGACGGCGAGTATGAAGACGCCTGGTACGGCAAGGTCGTGATCAAGCCGGAAGGGAAAAAACATATCCTCAGTTTTACGCGCACGCCGGACCTGACGGGCGAGCTGGAACACTGGCAGCACGACACCTTCATCGTGCGCTGGAAAGAGCGCAATTTCAACGCCGACGCCTACGTGACGTTCTCGCTCAATCCCGATGGCAGCATCGACCGGGTAAAGATGGCGCCCGTGTCGGCCGAGACGGATTTCAGCTACGACTTCCAGGACCTGAGCCTGGTGCCGGTGAAGCCGAAGGAAGCGAAGAAATAAAGGGTCGCTACCGAAACCGCAGCCTGGGCTGCGGTTTTTTTTCGCCCGTTGCCATGCAAATGCGCGGCGCAAGGGCGGCGGGCCGGTTTTTATTCCATGAAATGGGGCGAAAAATAAACGTTATCTTGATTTGTGGTTTGCGTATTTACTAACTTTTCAAGGTGCTACTATTTCCACGCGTCATAAGCCCGGAGATGGCTGAATGCGGGCGGCTGGCGCTTGTGCCATGGTTTTTATATCGACTCAACTCTTGGGAATGGGATAAAAATGATCAATGTGAAAAAAGCCGTATTTGTCTTTTGCGCCGCCGTCGGTTTTGCCGGCGCCGTCAGTTCTTCGGCGTATGCCCTGCCGTCGCGCGAAACCTGCGAGGAAGCCCGCGATTCCTGTCTCGCCGATGGCAATGAAAACGACTGCGCGCTGGTGCGTCGCCTGTGCGGCGTGTACGGCATCCACCTGTAGCCGGCAGGTAAATCCGCGCTCGGGCGGCGCGCCGGATTGGCACGCCGCCGTTGGATTGACTATGGCTTGACGAACTTCAAGGTCATGCGGTCGCTCTCGCCGATGGCCGTGTACTTGGCCCGGTCCACATCCTTGTTGGCGTAGGTGGGCGGCAGCGCCCAGACGCCGCCTTGATGGTCCGCCGTGTCTTTCGGATTGGCGTTGATGTCCGACTTGGCCGCCAGCTTGAAGCCCGCGTTCTCGGCCAGCTTGATCACATACGCTTCGTGCATGTAGCCGCTGCTGGCCGTGGCATCCTGCGTCTTGTGCGCCGGCAGGCGATGTTCAACGACGCCGAAGACGCCGCCCGGTTTCAGGCTGTCATACACTTCCTTGAACAGGGTCTGCATGCCCGCTTCGCCGATCGGTATCCAGTTGTGGATATTGCGGAAGGTGAGCACCATGTCGGCCGTGCCCTTGGGCGCGATGCGGTAGGTGGTGGGCGGTGCGAAGGCGCCGATTTCCACCTTGCCGAAGGCGGCCGGGTTGGCGTCGAGTTTTTGCTGGAAGCGCGCCGCGCCGCGGCGGGCACCTTCGCTGGCCGATTGCGGGTCGTTGCCGGCGGCGATCAGCTTGCCATTGTCGCGCAGGTAGGGCGCCAGGATCTCCGTGTACCAGCCGCCGCCGGGCGCCAGTTCCACCACCGTCATGGTCGGCTTGATGCCGAAGAACGTCAGCGTTTCATACGGGTGGCGGGCGCTGTCGCGCAGCGCGTTGGCTGGCGTGCGCGCACTGCCGGCGATGGCCGCTTTCGGGGCCGCGTCGCCCGTGTCTGCGGCCAGTGCCGCGCCGCTGCCGCCACAGGCCAGCATGACCGTCAGGGCCGCGGCCAGGGATACTCGCTTCATCATCATATGCTCCATGCGTGATTGGATCGGTTGGTGAATTGGTGGCGATCGCCATCAATGCCGATCATCGGGCAAGCACGCTGGCCGGTCAAGCGGATTCCGTCCCCCAGGCGGCGGCATACGGGGGCAACTCGCAGGTGTTGAGCGCATCGGCGATGGCCGTGCCACGGCCGTGCGTAAAGGGCAGTTCGCCCGTCCAGACGGCATGCGCCATGTCGTCCGCGTCGTCGAGTGGGCCGCCCTGGCGCTGCTTGACGGCATATTCGTCGAGCGCGATGCGCAGCACGGTGGTGGCCGCGTATTCCTTGGCGCTGCCGCCGCGCACGTGCGCCAGGCGTCCCGGCACCAGCTTTTCCATCAGCGCGTCCATGGCCGCATGCTGCCGGCCGATATCGCTTACTTTTTCAAACTGCCCGTACACCATCGCCGAACGGTAGTTCATCGTGTGATTGAAGGCGGAGCGCGCCAGCACCAGGCCGTCGAGATGGGTGATGGTCACGCAGACGTCGCTCTCTTGCAGGCGCTTGAGCATGCGGCTGCCGTTCGAACCATGGATGTACAGGTGGCCCTCGATGCGCCAGCAGGCGGTCGGGATGCAATGGCTGCCCTTGTCGTCGTGGAAGGCGATATGGCACAGGTAGGCGGCATCGACGATGGCGTACAGGGCGGCTTGCTCGTAGCTGGCCAGTTCGGCGACGCGGCGCACGCGGGTACGGGGGCTGGGAGGCAGGGCGGTAGCGGTCATGGCGGGAATCCGGTTGGTTGAAGAAGCAGGCCGCACTATAATCGGCATCTGGCCCTGAAAAAAGATCCAGAACTGCCAAATAATATAGAGCCACGATGAAAGGGGCGCATGGATTTCGCTTTGCTGCTGGGCGCGTTCGAGCGCACGCACCGCGAGCGGGGCTGGCCGCGCCAGCGCCTGCTGCATGAATGCCTGCGCGCGGCCATCCGCGGCGGCCAGCTGGCGCCGGGCACGCGGCTGGCCGCCACGCGCGTGCTGGCGGCCGAACTGGGCGTGGCGCGCAATACCGTGCTGTATGCCTACGAGCAGCTGGCCAGCGAAGGGTTTGTCTTGCCGGACCGGCGCGGCACCGTTGTCGCCGGCGGCGCCGGCATGCCGGTGACGTCGCCAGTGAGCGGTGGCCAGGATGGCTTGTCGCGCCGCGCCCGGCATTTGCGCGGCGTGTCAGGACAGGATGCCAGCGCGGCGCTGGTGTTTCCCGCCGACGCCATGGGCGCGTTCGCGCCTGGGGTACCGGCGCTCGACGCATTTCCGCTGGCGCAGTGGCGGCGCATGCTGGACCGCGCGTGGCGCGCGCTGACGCCGCGCCAGCTCAATTACGGCGACCCTGCCGGCGAGCCCCAGCTGCGCATGGCCATCGCCGACCATTTGCGCGCCGCGCGCGGCGTCGTCTGCGATGCGGGCCAGGTGTTCATCACGGATGGCACGCAGAGCAGTCTCGATGTCTGCCTGCGCGCCTTTGCCGACCAGGGCGACACCTTGTGGATCGAGCATCCCGGCTATGGCGGCGCGCTGGCGGCGGGCCGTGGCGCCGGCTTGCAGGTGACCGGTATCGCCGTCGACATCGATGGCATCGCGCCGACGGACGCCGACTGGCGCGATACGCCGCCGCGGCTGATCTATACGACGCCGTCGCACCAGTATCCGACGGGCAGCGTGCTCAGTCCCGCGCGCCGCATGGCGCTGCTCGAACGCGCGCGCGCGGCCAGAGCGCTGATCATCGAAGACGATTACGACAGCGAGTTTCGCCATGGCGGACCGCCCCTGGCGGCCATGCAGGGACTGGTGGCCGACGCGCCCGTCGTGTATCTGGGCACCTTCAGCAAGACCATGTTCCCCGCCTTGCGCATCGCCTTTATCGTCGTGCCGGCCGCGCTGGCCGGCGCCTTCGCGCAGATGCAGGCGCAGGGCGCCGCGCGCGGCCGCGTCGCCGAGCAGCTGGCGCTGGCCGAGTTCCTGCGCAGTGGCCTGTTTGCGCGCCACGTGCGCCGCATGCGCAGGCTGTACCGCCAGCGCCGCGACGCCTTGAGCGAGGCCTTGCGGCGCCATGCGTGTGCGGGCGCGGCCATCCATGGCGGCACGGCCGGCATGCACCTGGCGCTGCGTTTTCACGATAGCGCATGGGATGACCTGGCGCTGAGCCGCCGCGCCGCGCAGGACAGCATCGTGGCGCTGGCGCTGTCCGCGCATGGCACCGGCGAGGGACCAGGCTGGAACGGTTTCCTGCTCGGTTATGCGCAGGTGCCGGCCGAGAACATGGATGGCCTGGCGCGCCGCTTGGGCGCGCTGCTGCCGGCGTGATGCGGCGCTACCGCCTTACTGCTGATCCTGCATCCACTGCTTCAAGCCGTTGACCCAGTTCTTGGCGGGCAGGTTGAACTGTTTCTTGATGGTGGCGGCGCGTTCATATAGCTCGCTGAAGTCGAGCGATGGCGATTTTTTGAAGGCCAACACGACGATGTTTTCATCTTCCATTTCCGGCACCCAGACGACGGCGTCGAAGACCAGTTCCATCGCCTGCAAGTTCTTGTCGTAGTTGGGGAAGTCGCCGAAGACATTCGTGCACATGATGCCGTCGTCCGTCAGGCAGTCAAAGCAGGCCTGGTAGAACTCGGGCGTGTCGAGCACGGGGCCGCGAGCGTCTTCGTCGTACAGGTCCACTTGCAACGCGTCGACCGTGCCGTGGTTGGCCGGGTCGAGCACGAAGTCGAGCGCATTCATTTCGCGCACGTCGAGGCGAGCATCGTTCGGCGGCAGCGCGAACTGGGCGCCGCAGATGGCGATCACGTTCGGATTGAGTTCGATGGCCGTGACCGTGGCGTCGGGAAAGCGGCGGTAGCTGAACTTGGTCAGCGCGGCGCTGCCCAGACCCAGCTGCACGATGCGTTTGGGCTGCGTCTTGAACAGCATCCACATCATCATCATCTGCACGTACTCGAGCTCGATGGCGTCCGGTTTGTCCAGGCGCATGGCGCCCTGCACCCACTTGGTGCCCAGGTGCAGGTAGCGGATGCCGCGGTGTTCGGTGGTGGTGGCGGGCGGGTGGCCCGGGTGGCTGAAAGCGGTGTTGCTGGTGGAGATAAAGTCGGTCGTCATGGCGCCAGTTTAGCAGCCGCCAAAGAAAAAGACGCCGTGGCGTCTTTTGGTTAGAGCGCTCAAGATTGCTTGCGGCGTCGCGCCAGGAAGCCGAGTATGCCCAGGCCGGCCAGCAGCATGCCATAGGTTTCCGGTTCGGGAACGGGCGCCAGGTTCAGATTGAAGACGCCGCCATAGCTGCCGCCCTTGGTATTGCCGATGACGGTGAGGACCAGCGGGCCGTTGAACAGGAGGCTTGTAGGCGCCAGGACTTCGCCCTGGGCATAGCCAAAGGGGGTGGGGCTGCCAAACCCCGTCAGGCCGATGCCATTCAGGTTGGCGCTGGTGAAGCTGATGGAAGAGCTGTCCGAACCCGTGACGGACAGGTTGGCCAGGAAGGCTTGCGCGGTTGAACCGAAGGTCGCGTTGGGCGTGAACGTGAACGTATCGGTGAAGTCGCCGAGCGGGCTGGGAACGGCGCTGAAGCCGCTGGTCCACAGATTGCCCGTGGTATTGACGAGGTTGACTGTGTAGGCGGTGGCGCTGGCGCTGCCAATGGAAGCAGCGCTCAGGACTGCCGCTGCGATGAGTGATTTTAATTTCATATTGATCCCCGCGAAAAAACGATTAATGTTTCAAAAAAACCGTACCGCGTTGATAAATTATCGCCGAGACTAGTCATTGTCAATTAGTTATTTTGATATCATTATGCAAACTCAAATAGCTTATTTCTAACACACGGGCATGGGGCTCGCTCAGTTGCAATACTGGACATGATAATTGTCAGTGTTGCACTGAAAATTAATCGCGGATGATGTGATTTAAAAATCGTTACACAAGGAACTAATTTCTGTCGAGTAAGGGAAGAATCAAGGTCACCGCCAGGCCTCCGTCCTCGCGGTTGGCCAGGGTGATGCGCCCGCCATGGGCTTCGGCGATTTCGCGCGCCAGGGCCAGGCCCAGTCCCGTGCCGCTGCGCTTGGTGGAATAAAACGGCACCAGCGCGTTTTCCAGCACGGCGCCGCTCATGCCCGGCCCGCGGTCGCTCACTTCGATGCGCAGCTGCCCTTGCGCCTGGCTGACGTGCAGGCCGATATGCTGGAGCTTGGAGCCGGACTCCAGCGCATTCTTGAGCAGGTTCAGCAGCGCCTGCTGCATTTGCGCCGCATCGAACACGGCAGCCTGCGCGGGAGGCGGACCGTCCAGCGTGAAGGCCGCTTGCGAGGCCAGGCTGTCGAGGAAGGGTTGCCATTCGCACGGTGCCAGTCGCGGTGCGGGCAGCTTGGCAAAGCGCGCGTAGCCGAGGATGAAGGTTTCCAGATGGCGCGTGCGCTCCTCGATGGTGGCGAGGATTTGCGGCAGGCGCTCCGTGTGGCCACGGCGCACCAGCTCGGCGCCGGAATGGGCCAGCGAGGCCAGCGGCGCCAGCGAGTTGTTGAGCTCATGGCTGATGACGCGGATGACCTTTTTCCAGGTTTGCACTTCCTGGCGCCGCAGCTCCAGCGTCAGCTGGCGCAGCAGCAGCAGTTCGTGCTTGCGCCCGTTCAGGCTGAAGCTGCGCCGCGCCAGGTGATACACCTCTTCCTGCTCCCCTTCGCCGCTGGTAAACAAGCCGTCGTTGCGGCGCGCCAGCGCTTCGGCCAGGGCCGGCGCCGCCTGCTGCACGATGTCGGCCAGATGATGCCCTTCGAGCCGGCGTCCGTGGTGCAGCAGCTGGCGCGCGGCCAGGTTGGCGTAGACGATGGCGCTGCCCTCGGCCACCAGCAGCATGGCCACCGGCGTGTTTTGCACCATGGTGTCGAGCAGCAGTTCGCGCTGCACCAGGTCCAGGCGCTGCTTGCGCAGCACGTCGCCCAGCGCATTGTGGGCCGCCACCAGATCGGCCAGTTCATCGTTCTGCGGCCAGCGCAGGCTGAAGCCGAAGTCGCCGTCCTGGTAGCTGGCGACTGTGCCGCTCAAGGCGCGAAACAGCGACAGCATCGCCTGCAGTTGCGCGCGGATGGTAATGACGGCCACCGGCAGCACGCACAGCAGGGTACCGGCCAGCACCAGCAGCGGCTGGCCTGGCAAAAAATGCGCGAGCAGCAGGGCGATGACGATGCCCAGCACCAGCAAGGTGACGATCAGCGCCGTCCAGCGCGTGAGCAGGGAAAGACGCATGGGGCGGTCTGCCATCAGCCGCGCGCGATGCCCAGGCGTTCCATGCGCCGGTACAGGGCCTGGCGCGACAGTCCCAGTTCCTGCGCCGCCTGCGCCACCACGCCGTGTGCGCGCGCGAGCGCCGCGGTGACGCTGTCGCGGTCCGGTTCCGCCGCGCCGGCATCCTGCGGCGCGCGCGGCGATGTGGCACCGGCCAGCGGCAAGCCCGTTTCCAGCGCGCCGATCACCGGGCCGGCCGTCAGCAGGCTGGCGCGCTGCATGACGTTTTTCAGTTCGCGCACATTGCCCGGCCAGCCGTGGGCCAGCAAACTAGCCTGCGCCTGCGCGTCCAGCGTTTTTTCGCTGCCCAGGAAATGCCGCGCCAGCACGAGGATGTCCAGCGGACGCTGGGCCAGCGGCGGCAGGCGCAGTTCGATCACGTTCAGGCGGTAGAACAGGTCTTCGCGAAACGTGCCGGCCTTGATCATCGCCGGCAGGTCGGCGTTGCTGGCGCTGATGACGCGCACTTTCACCTGCCGCTCGCGGTTCGAGCCGAGGCGTTCGAAGCGTCCCGTTTCGAGCACGCGCAGCAGTTTCATTTGTCCGGCCAGCGGCAGGTTGCCGATCTCGTCGAGGAACAAGGTGCCGCCGTCGGCCGCGTCGAACTTGCCGTCGCGCGCGCGCGTGATGCCGGTATAGGCGCCGGCCTCGGCGCCGAACAGTTCCGCCTCGATCAGCTCCACGGGAACGGCGCCGCAATTGAGCACGACGAAGGGGCCGCCGGCGACCTGGGAATTGGCTTGCACGATGGCGGCGATGCGTTCCTTGCCGCTGCCGTTCGGCCCCGAAATGAGCACGGGCACGTCGGCGCGCGCCACCTGGCACGCCAGGTGCACGACTCTTTCGGTGGCCGGGTCTTGCCATACCATGCCGCGCAAGTCGAAGTCGTGTTCCAGAGCGTGGCGCTGGCGCTGCTCGGCCAGCACGCGCTGGCGCAGCGCGCGGTTGGCCTGTCCCAGTTCCAGCAGGTTCTGCACGCTGGCGATCAGGCGCCGGTCATCCCAGGGCTTGGCCAGGTAGTCGGCCGCGCCGGACTTGATCAGGTCGACGGCCGCGTCGAGCTGGGTCCATGCCGTCAGCAGGATCACGGGCAGGTCGGGGTAGCGCGCGCGGATGGCGTGGAACAGCGCGCTGCCTTCCTCGCCCGACGTGGTGTCGGCCGTGAAGTTCATGTCCTGCACCACCAGGTCGATGGCGTGGCGCTCGAGCAGGTGCAAGCCTTCCTCGGGCGAGGCGGCGCGCACGGCGTCGATCTCGTGCAGGGAAAACAGCACGTCGAGCGCGATGGCCACGGCGGCATTGTCGTCAATAATCAGTACGGTAGGCATGCGCGCAGCATATCACTCAGGTGCCGGCTCAGGTACTGCGGGTGGCGGTGGCCGGCGAAATGCTGGCCGCGCGCCATGCCGGGCCGTACACGGCGCCCAGGCCCAGCAGCCAGAACACGAGCGCGCCGGCCAGCAGGTAGCCGGGCGGCAGGCGCGCCATTTCCAGCTGGCTTACCAGCAGCTGGTTCAAGCCCAGGGCCAGCAGCACGCCGCACGCCACGCCGGCGCTGGTGATCATGAAATTCTCCGTCAGGAAGTAGCGCAGGATGTCGACGCGGCGGGCGCCCAATGCGCGCCGCACGCCGATCTGCTTCCTGCGCTGCGTCACCCACAGGCTGGCGATGCCGACGATGCCGCTGGCCGTCACCAGCAGCAGCAGGGTCGACACGGCGATCAGCATCCAGGACAAGCCCTGGTCGGCCCGGTAGCGTGACGTGCGGTGCTTTTCCAGTGTATCGGTGCGTACCAGCAGGCGCTCGCTGGTGGCGCTGCGGATGGCTTGCTCGGCCTCCTTCATCAGGCGGTCGCGCTGGCCAGGCTCGGCCCGCACGGCGTACAGCAGCGAGTCGCGCGAACCCGTCAGGCGCGCCGGCAGGATCAGCGAATGCTCGCCATGCGCGCTGACCTGGCCGACCTGTGTCTGCAACCGCTCCACCACGCCGATCACGCGCATTTCGTCGTCATCGTCGCCGGTGCCGTTGAACAGGGTCTTGCCGACAAAGCTGCTTTCGCCAGGCCAGATCTTTTGCGCTGCGGCGAGCGTCACGATGACCACCTTGGGAAAGGTCTCATCGACTTTTTCATCGATTTCCAGCACCTCGTCGGGATGGAAATCACGGCCTTCCACCAGCTTGAGTCCGTATGTCTTGACCAGCGAGTCAGGCGTGAAATACATCGACGTGGTGGCGCTGGCCGTGGGCTGTCCACGCTTGATGGAGACATTGGTGCTGCTGCCGGAACGCGACAGCACGGCCTGCGAGGTCTGCGCCACGGAGAGCACGCCGGGCAGGCTGCGCAGCAAGGCAGCCTGGCGTTTCTGGTCGGCCAGCTGGCGCTGGTGGCTGCCTTTGTCCATGCTTTGGATGTTGACATAAAAGATGTCGTTTTCAGCGGCCACGCCGGTGGGGCGGGCGGCGATCGCCTGGCGCAGGTTAACGATATGCAGGGCGTTGGCCAGGATGGCCAGGCTGATGGCGACCTGCACGGCGACGAGTACGGCACCGGTTTTGCTGCGCATCAGTGCCGACAGGATGGGGCGGATTTCCATGTTGAACCTCATTGCGGTACGGTGAATGTCATTGGGATTTGAGCTGTATCGCCGGCGTCACCTGGCAGGCGCGCCAGGTGGGCAGCAACCCCGCCAGCAGGGCGGCCAGCACGGAGACGGCAAACGTCAGCAGCAGCATCGGGATATCCATGTGCGCCACGGTGCCCAGTTCCTTCGATTGCGAACGCACGACGGCCAGCGCTGCATACGCCAGCAGCAGGCCCAGCACGCCGCCGGCCAGGCCGATGACGCCCGTCTCGATCAGGAACTGGCGAAAGATGTCGCGCCGCGTGGCGCCCAGCGCACGGCGGATCCCCACTTCACTGGCGCGCACGGAAAACTTCGCCAGCAGCAGGCCGATGGTATTGACCAGGCACAGCAGCAGAAAGCCAAAGGCCAGCCAGGCCGCCAGCTTGTTGTCGTTGTCGACCACGTTCAGGAACACCATCCATTCCTTGACGTTGTACAGCGCGTTGGGCGCGTGGCGCGGCATGCGGCCCAGCTTGCGCTGCTCGGCAGCATAGCTGTCGAGATATGCCTGCAGCTCGCCACGCTGGCCCGCGTTTTCCATCTCGAACCAGAACTGCAGCCAGGTACAGTCCGACGCCAGGGTGCCCTGGAAGCCGGGGCCGCGTTCGACGCCGCTGCAGGCCATGCCGCCGTCATGCCGCGTTTCATGGCGGATGGCGCTGGCAAACGGAATGAAGAATTCATCTTCCGTGCCAAAGGCGCCCTTGCTGCCGATGATGCGGTGTATGCGCGGCACGGGATCCCAGTGATCGAGCACGCCGCTGACCAGATAGGACTGTCCCAGTACCGTCACGCGCCGGCCCACGGGATTGACCGTACCCAGCAGTCTTTCCGCCAGCGAGCGGCTCAGCACGATGATGTCGGCGCCGCTGGCGTCATCGGTTTCGCTCCATGGCTGGCCATACAGGAAGGGGACTTCGAACATGGCGAAGAAATCGCGCGTGGGCGCCAGGCCCTGGGCCTGGAAGGCGCCGATATCCGTGCGTGCTGGCTCGACCGGGCCGGCCACGCCGTACATGACGGTGCGGCGCACGCCCATGTTGCTGGCCATGAAATTCTTCGCGTCGGTGTAAGCCAGCTGCGACTGGCCGAAGCTGGGCTTGGCGCCCGGCACATAACTTTTCAAGGGGACGACGTCGATCATCGGCACGAACAGGCGGTCGCTCTTGTGCGGCAGCGGGTCGCCCGACATGGCATGCAGGATGGTGACGGTCGACACGCTGGCGGCCACGCCGACGGCCAGGGTCAGCACCATCAGCGCGGTCAGGGCGCGGTTGCGGCGCAGGCTGCGCAGGCCCAGCGTGAAATAGTAGCGGAACATGGTCTCTCCTTACGCGGTCGCGGCGTGCTGCGGCCTGGCCGACAGCGAGGCGCCGTGCTGCACCAGGTCCGACACCTGGCCGTCGATGATGTGCACGTTGCGCTGGCTGCGCAGCGCCAGTTCCGGATCGTGCGTGACCATCAGGATGGTGGTGCCTTGCGCGTTGATGTCTTCCAGCAGCTCCATCACGCCGCGCGCCATCTGCGTGTCCAGGTTGCCCGTCGGTTCATCGGCCAGCAGCAGCTTGGGCGACCCGGCCAGCGCGCGCGCGATCGCCACGCGCTGCTGCTGGCCGCCCGACAGTTCGGCTGGATAGTGTTTCATGCGCGACGCCAGGCCCACCTTGGCCAGCGCGTCCTCGATGCGCTCCTTGCGCTCGGCGCGGTTGAAGCCCCGGTAGCGCAGCGGCACGTCGACATTGTCGAACAGCGACAGGTCGGGAATCAGATTAAAACCCTGGAAGATGAAGCCCAGCTTTTCATTGCGCAGGCGCGAACGGGCATTGTCGTCCATGCCCCTGACGTTGACGCCGTCAAGGATGTATTCGCCGTCGGTGAATTCCTCGAGCAGGCCGGCGATGTTCAGAAAGCTCGTCTTGCCCGAGCCGGACGGCCCTGTGACGGTGACGAATTCACCTTGTTGTACGTGGATGTCGAAGCCGCGCAGGGCGTGGGTTTCGATCATGTGGGTGCGGTAGACTTTGCTCAGGTTGTGCATGCGCAGCATGGCGGGGCCTCTTGTGGGGTGAGATGAGTGAGATTCAGTTGAGCGAGACGCGTGCCGCGTTCTCGAAGTTTTCCGTGCCGGCGACGACCACCTTGTCGCCCAGCTTCAAGCCGTCGAGGATTTCCACGGCCGCCACGCTGGTTGCGCCCAGTTTGATCGGCGTGCGCATCGCCACGCCGTCGCGCACGACGTAGGCGAAACGGCCGCCTTCGGCTTCGACGAAGGAGCCGCGCGCCAGCATCAGCACATCCGGTTTTTCATCGATCAGCAGGCGCGCCGCCACGCGCTGGTTCTGGCGCAGGCCGGCCGGCTGCGCGCCGTCGAAACGCACGCGCGCCAGCACCTGGTTTTTCACCACTTCGGGCGACAGCGCCGACAGCTTGCCGGTCGCCCGGACGACGCCCGTTTCGATCTCGGCGCGCATGCCCAGGCCCATGTCGGCCACATAGGTTTCCGGCACTTCGAGTTCGACTTCCAGCTGCGACAGGTCGACCAGCGTCATCAGCGCGGTATTGGCTTGCACCACGCTGCGGTTGGCCACCGACAGGGTGCCGATGAAGCCGTTGACGGGCGCGCGCACGGTCAGCTCGTCGACCCTGCGCTGGGCGTTGTCGCGGACGAGGCGCTGGCGTTCCAGTTCGTTGACCTTGGTCTTCAGCGCCAGGGTCACGTCTTCGCTTTCCAGGCCCGCCGCCTGCGACGCGTGCTTGCTGCGGATATCGGCGGAATTCAAGGCATCCTTCGCCTTCTGGTAATCGATCTTGGCGATGATGCCCACCTGCGCCACGCTCTCATAGCGTTCGAGCGTGCGCTGCGCGGACAGGCGCTCGATCTCGGCCGTGTCGGCTTCACGGCGCGCCAGCAGTTTCTGCTTCTTGGCCAGGATCTGCTGGCGCGCCACTTCCGCCTCCAGCTGCTGCACGCTCGACTGTTCGCGCTTGAGGGCGTCGGACAGGTCAGGCGACTCCAGCACGGCCAGGATGTCGCCCTTTTTCACCGTGTCGCCCGCCTTCGCTTTCAGCGTGACGGTGGCCACCGTGGTCGAATACAGGGTGGGGCTGATCGAGGCGACCACGCGGCCCGTGACGGCCGCGTCGCGGATCAGGGTGCCGCGCGTGACGTCGGCGATGCGCAGGCGGCTGCTGTTGACGGAATGCTCGCTGTTGCGCCAGCCGGCAACGACCGCGACGGCGGCGCCGATGACGATGACGGCGCCGGCCAGCAGCAGGGCGCGTTGCCTGCGGCGCTGGCCCGGCGGGGCGGACAGTACGGCGTCTTGAGAGGAGGTATCGCGGATCATGGTCATGTCTCGTGAAGGATGACTTTTCCAATGCACGATCCATGCCAATAATTAAGTCGTTGATTTGACTGGGAAAAATATCGGGCGTCCGGCTGTCCGCCGTGTCCGTGCCGTCCGGCGTGTCCGCAGGCGCAGGCGGCACTTGATAAATTGGCAATCGCCTGCATCTGCTGTGGCATTCCCTTCATCGACTCCTCCGCAGGCGCCATGCATCCGTTCCTCCAGCAACTTTTCCCTGCCAGCGCCTTCGCGCCGGCGCTCGATTATCCTTTCGCGCGCAGCGACGTGGCGATGCTGCAGCGGCTGACGGGCGAGGCGCCATCGCTCGATGGCCAGACCTGGGACGAGCTGCTGCTCGACCAGTATGCGGCGCAGCTGGCGCGCGAGACCGGCATCTTCGGCCAGCAGGAGCTGCACCGGCGTCTGAGCGGCGGCCAGGCCGATCCGGCCTCTGTCGCGCGCGTCCGGCGATTGCTGGACGACCCGGCACAAGTGGCCAGCCTGGAGCGCGTCTGCCTGCCCTTGCGCCAGGCCGATACAGAGGTGAGCGAGACCCTGTTCGGCGCGGCGCTGGCACCGGCGCCATGGTGGAGCGCCTGGCTATGGCTGGTGCCGCTGGCCCTGTTGCTGGCCATCGCCGCTGCCTGGCTGGTGGGCTGGCCGGCGCTGTTTGGCGTGCTGGCCGCCTGTGTCGCGCTGATGGCCGTACAGGTGCGTTTTTACGAAAGCGCCAAGCTATGGGAGCGCACGCTCGATACCTTGCGCCACCTGCTGAAAACCCGTGCCGCGCTGGCGCGGCTTGATGGACCGGCAGCCTTGCCATGGGCTGCCGGCGGCGCGCAGGCGGCCAGGCTGACGCGCGCCATCGAGCGCTCGCTGCTGCACTACGTGCCCTTCATCGATATGGTACTGGTCGAATATGGCGACTGGCTCCTGCTGAAAAACATCAAGCGCTATTTCCGCACGCGCCAGTTGGTGGCGCGGCAGCTGCCCTTTCTGCGCGACAGCTTCACCCAGGTGGCGCAGCTGGAAGCGGACCTGGCGCTGGCGCGGCACCTGCGCGCGCTTCCCGTGTTTTGCTGGGCGGGCACCGCGGCGCCGCGCTCCCTGGCCTTGCAGGGCATGCGGCATCCACTGCTGGCGAACGCCGCGCCGCTGTCGTTCGGCGTGCAGGGCAAGGGGGGCTTCATCTCAGGCCAGAACGGTATCGGCAAGAGCACCTTGCTGCGTTGCATAGGCTTGAACCTGGTCTGCGCGCGGGCCTTTGGCTTTTGTCATGCGCACAGCGCCGATGTGCCGCGCCTGGCCGTGTATGCGAGCATGCAGAACGAGGACTCGCTCGATGGCGGCGAAAGTCTGTACATCGCCGAATTGCGCCGCGCGCGCGAATTGCTGGCGTTGGCCGAGGAGGGGACGCCGGCGCTGTTCCTGATCGACGAGATTTTTCGCGGCACGAACCACCTCGAATCCGTGGCGGCGGCTGCCGCCGTGCTGCATACGCTGGCCGCGCGCCACCTGGTGATCGTCTCGTCGCACAACCTGGTGCTGGGGCCCTTGCTGGAAGACTGCCTGGCGCCGTGGTGCGTGCGCCGCGACGATGCGGGCGCGCTGCTGCTGGCGCCCGGCGTGCTGCAGGCCACGAACGGCATCGCCCTGCTGGCGCAGCGCGGTTTTGACGCCGGTATCGCGGACAAGGCCGGGCGCGTCTTCGACTGGCTCAGCACGCACATGGCGCAACCGGCCGATTGCGGCGGCGTGCTGGATCGGGCCTGAGGGCCGCGCTTATTTGTCCTGCTTTTCCGGCGTGCTCTTGTCGATCACTTCGCGGCAATCGCCACGGATGATGGCGTTGTCGTAATTGGTCCAGCCGTAGCTGTCGACGTAGCGCTTGTGCTGCTTGAAGCGGGGGCTGGCGATGCTCCATTCGGGCTGTTCCCCGGCAAAGCGGATGTCGCCGAGGTCAAGCAGCGTGTGGAACATGTTTTCCGTCGACAGACGCGCCTTCTGATGGCGCTGCAGCTGCGTCACCTTGTCCGGATAGTGCTGCTGGAATTGCGGCGAATACCAGACGAAGGCGGGCACGTGGAATTCGAACTGCGTGTTGTGCCCATGGAAGGCCAGGCGGCAGGTGCCGTCGTACAGGGTCTGGCCGTGATCGGCCACGTAGACGAGCGAGCTGCGCAGGGCAGTGCGCTGGCCGTCGTCCTTCAGCATGCCGATCACGTTCGACAGGAACCAGTCCGTGTACAGGATGGAGCTGTCGTAGCTGTTGTTCAGCTGCGGCTTGATCGCCGTGTCCGTGTAGACGGGCTTGTCGACGCCGAACAGCGACGGCTGCCACTTGTCGAACGATTTCGGATAGCGCTGGCTGTAGTTCCAGTGGCTGCCCAGGGTATGCAGCACGATGAGTTTTTTCGGCGCCGGGTCGGCTAGCGCATTCTTGAACGGATCGAACAGGATCTGGTCGAAGTTCGAGCTGTTGGTAAAGCCGCCCAGGTTCAGGAATTGCACCACGTCCGCTTCCTTGGCAAAGACGGAGACGGGTGTGTCGAACTGGCCGAACGAGATCTGGTTCGACAGCCAGTAGGTCTTGAAGCCCGCTTCCTTGTAGGCGGTGAGGAAGGATTTTTCCGAGAAGCCATCCTTGAGGCTTTGCGTGGCCGGCTTGCGCGAGATGATGACGGGCACGGACAGGCGCGTGGCGGAAACGGCCGTGATGACGTCGGCCAGCGGCACCAGATTGGCTTCCTGCTTCAGCAGGGGATTGGTGTCGCGTTCGTAGCCGTTCAGGCTCCAGCGGTCGTAGCGCGACGATTCGCCGATCACCATGACCACCACTTCCGGATGGGGATCGGGCTGTTGCTGGTGCGCGCCGAAACGGAAGCTGCTGCTCTTCTGTCCCAGCTCGGCCAGGTATCTGCGTTCCTTGTAGAAATCGAAGCCGCGCGCGGCCAGGCCGAAGGGCCAGGAATTGCTGACGGTGTCGAAGGCGTAGGGCAGGCGCGCCCAGTGGGGCAGGCTGGGCCAGCCCAGGCCCGTCTCGTCGGCGCCGGCGATGCTGGCGTTCTCGGGCTTGCTGCTCTCTTCGTCTTCCTCGGCCGTTTCGTCGTCGGCCGAACTGGCGTCGCCGAAACCGGAGGCGCCCGCCTTGCCGCTGGCCGCCGGATGGCTGGCCTTGGCGGATGCGGCGGCGCTGTGCAGCACCTTGGCCTCGAAACCGAATTCGTAGCCATACCACCAGAAGCCGCCCAGCAGGATCAGCAGTACGAAGGCGGCCGGGCGCGTCTTGCCGCGCCAGTCCAGGTCGCGCGTGCGCGTGGCCGCATACCAACTCAGGGCGCACCAGGCGATCACGCCCAGCATGACGGCGCCCATCAGCCATACTTTTTGCCCGAGAAATTCCATCGCTTCCTTGGGACTGGTTTCGAAGATGATGCCCAGGTGGTGCGTGGAAATGCCCTGGCCATAGAAGATGAACAGGTAGATTTCCGTCGGCAGGGCCAGGAAGGCGGGCACCAGCAGCCAGTGGAAGTAGGCGGGGCGCTGGAACACGCTCCAGACGGCCAGCCAGGCCAGCAGCTCGAAGGTGAGCATCTGCCACGGATGCTCGAGCGCGCGCCCCAGCAGCGTGGGGATGAAGGGCACGGCCGTCAGCAAGGCATACGTCAGGAGCAGGAACAGATTGGCGGGGCGAAGCAAGGAGCGCATAAAGGAGGGCGGGAGGGCAGCGAAAAATGTCCGCTATTATCAATCCTTTTGTTGTCTTGCGGTCATACAAGAATGTGCGTGCCAGATGCTTGGTCGCAGGGAAAGAGTGCCAAATCATCAAGCGTTTGCGCGTGGCGGCGTCCGCGCCTCGCTGCCGAAAATTAGTCAAAACACCACAAATGCCCGCGATTTTTGCCTTTTTTTATAGCAAAAAGCGGTAAACTGATTGACCCCCTGTAACACAAGGTCTAAACTAGCGAGTTCTCGATTTTATTCTGCTCATCGTTTACGCATTACTTGGCATTTCATGGCCGCTCCTTATCGAGTGGCTGCGGGCGCCTCCGGTGCGCAGTAGATGAAAGCGGGACGAGGTTTTAGTCGCCGGGCATCTTGCCCGGGTTATTAATCGTAGTTTTTTGTTGGATTTATAACGATGCCAACCATCAATCAATTGATTCGCAATCCACGCGTCGCTTTGACCGTGAAGAGCAAATCGCCGGCGCTGGAAAACAGCCCGCAAAAACGTGGCGTCTGCACACGTGTTTACACCACGACTCCAAAGAAGCCTAACTCGGCTCTGCGTAAAGTCGCTAAAGTTCGCCTGACCAATGGTTTCGAAGTCATTTCGTACATTGGCGGTGAAGGCCATAACCTGCAAGAGCATAGTGTTGTGCTGTTGCGCGGCGGCCGCGTCAAGGATTTGCCGGGTGTGCGTTACCACATGGTTCGCGGTGCCCTCGATACCCAAGGCGTCAAAGACCGTAAGCAATCGCGTTCGAAGTACGGTACCAAGCGCGCTAAAGCTGGCAAGAAGTAATAAGTTGTACGCAGCAAACCCAAGTTTCGCTCAGTGGCAACTAGCTAAGTGAATGTAGTCGACCGCATCTGGTCGAGTAAGTGGAAGACTATGATGGTCGTCCGCGAGTGTGCGAAGAACGCGCGCTCAACTGAAGATTGAAAGGAATTGATATGCCACGTCGTCGTGAAGTACCCAAGCGCGAAATTTTGCCAGATCCAAAATTCGGCAACACTGATGTCGCTAAATTTGTAAACGTGCTGATGCTGTCCGGTAAGAAATCGGTTGCAGAAAACATCATCTACGGTGCTTTCGAGCACATCGCAGCAAAATCGGGCAAAGATCCGCTCGAAGTTTTTGCTACCGCAATCAACAACGCCAAGCCGCTGGTTGAGGTGAAATCCCGTCGCGTCGGTGGTGCAAACTACCAGGTGCCGGTCGAAGTTCGCCCAGTCCGTCGTATGGCTCTGTCCATGCGTTGGTTGCGTGAAGCTGCTAACAAGCGCAGCGAAAAATCGATGCCACAACGCCTCGGCGGTGAGCTGATGGAAGCGGCTGAAAGCCGCGGCGGCGCGATGAAAAAACGCGACGAAGTCCATCGTATGGCTGAAGCGAACAAAGCGTTCTCGCATTTCCGCTTCTAATATAAAGCCAGCTACCGCAAGGCGGCTGTCAAGCATCTGTTGTTCGAGGCCGGGCTCATTTTTGCAAAAAAATGCTGCTCGGTTTTGTCCATTCATTTAGGATTAATTATGGCCCGCAAGACCCCCATTGAGCGCTACCGCAATATCGGTATTTCCGCTCACATCGATGCAGGTAAGACGACCACGACTGAGCGCGTCCTGTTCTACACAGGCGTGAACCATAAGCTGGGCGAAGTCCATGATGGCGCTGCCACCACCGACTGGATGGCACAGGAGCAAGAGCGCGGTATCACGATTACCTCGGCTGCTGTTACGTGCTTCTGGAAAGGCATGGCAAACAACTTCCCAGCGCACCACATCAACATCATCGACACCCCAGGCCACGTTGACTTCACCATTGAAGTGGAACGTTCGATGCGCGTGTTGGATGGCGCCTGCATGGTTTACTGTGCAGTCGGCGGCGTGCAGCCACAATCGGAAACGGTATGGCGTCAGGCTAACAAGTACAAAGTGCCACGTCTGGCCTTCGTGAACAAGATGGACCGTACCGGCGCCAACTTCTTCAAGGTCTACGATCAGATGCGTTCGCGTCTGAAAGCGAACCCAGTACCTATTCAGATGCCTATCGGCGCTGAAGACGTCTTCACCGGTGTGATCGATCTGGTCAAGATGAAAGCGGTTATCTGGGACGACGCTTCGCAAGGCATGAAGTTTGAATACGGCGACATTCCTGCACACCTGGCCGCCGATGCTGCCAAGTGGCGCGAAAACATGGTTGAAGCCGCTGCTGAAGCGTCGGAAGACCTGATGAACAAGTACCTGGAAGAAGGCGACCTGTCGGAAGCCGAGATCAAGGCTGCTCTGCGTCAGCGTACCATCGCCAGCGAAATCGTTCCAATGTTGTGCGGTACCGCCTTTAAAAACAAGGGCGTACAAGCCATGTTGGACGCGGTCATCGAGTACCTGCCATCGCCAATCGACATTCCGCCTGTCCCAGGTCTGGATGACGACGAGCAGCCAGTCGAGCGCGCAGCTGACGACAATGAGAAATTCTCGGCATTGGCGTTCAAGATCGCAACCGATCCGTTCGTCGGTCAGTTGTGCTTCATCCGTTGCTACTCGGGTACCCTGAATTCGGGCGACTCGGTGTTGAACTCCGTGAAGCAGAAGAAAGAGCGTATCGGCCGTATCGTGCAGATGCAAGCGAACGAACGCGAAGAAATCAAGGAAATGCGCGCTGGCGACATCGCCGCCGTTGTGGGTCTGAAAGACACCACCACGGGCGATACGCTTTGCGACGAAAAAGCCAGCGTGGTTCTGGAGCGCATGGTCTTCCCTGAGCCGGTGATTTCGCAGGCAGTCGAGCCAAAAACCAAGGCCGACCAGGAAAAAATGGGTCTGGCCCTGAACCGCCTGGCTGCAGAAGATCCATCGTTCCGCGTGCGTACCGATGAAGAATCGGGCCAGACCATCATCGCCGGTATGGGCGAGTTGCACCTGGACATCATCGTTGACCGCATGAAGCGCGAATTCAACGTTGAAGCGACCGTCGGCAAGCCACAAGTGGCTTACCGCGAAACGATCCGTAAAGTGTGCGAAGAGTCGGAAGGCAAATTCGTCAAGCAATCGGGTGGTCGTGGTCAATACGGTCACGTGGTTCTGAAGATCGAACCGCAAGAGCCGGGCAAGGGCTTCGAATTCGTTGACGCGATCAAGGGCGGTACCGTTCCTCGCGAATACATCCCTGCAGTTGAAAAAGGTGTGCGCGACACGCTGACTTCGGGCGTGATGGCTGGCTACCCAGTCGTTGACGTGAAAGTCACGCTGTTCTTCGGTTCGTACCATGATGTTGACTCGAACGAAAATGCATTCCGCATGGCCGCTTCGATGGCATTCAAAGATGGCTGCCGCAAAGCATCGCCAGTCATCCTGGAGCCGATGATGGCCGTGGAAGTGGAAACGCCGGAAGACTACGCCGGTACCGTGATGGGCGATCTGTCGTCGCGTCGCGGCATGGTGCAAGGTATGGATGAAATTGCTGGCGGTGGCGGCAAGATCATCAAGGCCGAAGTACCTCTGTCGGAAATGTTCGGTTACGCTACATCGTTGCGTTCGTCGACCCAAGGTCGTGCGACTTACACGATGGAATTCAAGCACTATGCTGAAGCACCTAAGCATGTGACTGAAGCAATCGTAAGCTCGAAAGCTAAGTAATAGAAGTTCCGGGCCGGCTTTCACGAGAATGCCGGTCCCTACATTTAAATCATTGTTCTAAGGAAGAATAAAATGGCAAAAGGTAAATTCGAACGGACCAAGCCGCACGTCAACGTCGGCACCATCGGCCACGTCGACCACGGTAAAACCACGCTGACCGCTGCAATCGCAACGGTTCTGTCGAAGAAATTCGGCGGCGAAGCTAAAGCATACGACCAGATCGATGCAGCACCAGAAGAAAAAGCGCGCGGTATCACGATTAACACCGCCCACGTCGAGTACGAAACGGAAACGCGTCACTACGCGCACGTTGACTGCCCAGGCCACGCCGATTACATCAAAAACATGATTACCGGTGCAGCCCAGATGGACGGCGCGATCCTGGTGTGCTCCGCAGCTGACGGCCCAATGCCACAGACCCGCGAACACATCCTGCTGGCCCGCCAAGTTGGCGTTCCATACATCATCGTGTTCCTGAACAAGTGCGACCTGGTCGACGACGCAGAGCTGCTGGAACTGGTTGAAATGGAAGTGCGCGAGCTGTTGTCGAAGTACGAATTCCCAGGCGACGACCTGCCAATCATCAAAGGTTCGGCACGTATGGCGCTGGAAGGCAAAGAAGGCGAAATGGGCGTTGACGCAGTGCTGCGTCTGGCCGATGCGCTGGATGCTTACATCCCAACGCCAGAGCGCGCTGTTGACGGTGCGTTCCTGATGCCAGTGGAAGACGTGTTCTCGATCTCGGGTCGCGGTACCGTTGTGACCGGTCGTATCGAGCGCGGCATTGTTAAAGTCGGCGAAGAGATCGAAATCGTCGGTATCACCGATACCGTCAAAACGACTTGCACCGGCGTGGAAATGTTCCGCAAGCTGCTGGACCAAGGTCAAGCTGGCGACAACGTTGGTCTGCTGCTGCGCGGCACCAAGCGTGAAGACGTGCAACGTGGTCAAGTGCTGGCCAAGCCAGGCTCGATCAAGCCGCATGCGCACTTCACCGGCGAGATCTATGTTCTGTCGAAAGACGAAGGCGGCCGTCATACGCCATTCTTCAACAACTATCGTCCACAGTTCTACTTCCGCACGACGGACGTAACCGGTTCGATCGAGTTGCCAGCAGACAAAGAAATGGTCATGCCAGGCGATAACGTGTCGATCACCGTCAAGCTGATCAACCCGATCGCGATGGAAGAAGGCCTGCGCTTCGCTATCCGCGAAGGCGGCCGTACCGTCGGCGCTGGTGTTGTTGCAAAAATCATCGCTTAATTATTAAGCGAATATAAAAGAAGACGCGTCGTCGCCCGGCGCCCTTCTTTTTATTCAACTGCCGGGGTTGGCAAGCATTTTGGTGCTATCATGTCGACCCTGACGGTTGTTGCGTCAGAAATTCCCGTATGACCTCATTGCCGTGCAATCCGCGCGGTTCGTTCTTTTAAGGAAATATCATGTCGGCACCAAACCAAAAAATCCGTATCCGCCTGAAGGCTTTCGATTACAAGCTGATCGACCAGTCCGCTCTGGAAATCGTTGAGACCGCGAAGCGCACCGGCGCTGTCGTCAAAGGCCCAGTACCACTGCCTACCCGTATTCAGCGTTTCGATGTGCTGCGTTCCCCGCACGTCAACAAAACTTCGCGCGATCAGTTCGAGATCCGTACGCACCAACGCCTGATGGACATCGTTGACCCAACGGACAAAACCGTTGACGCGCTGATGAAGCTGGACCTGCCAGCTGGTGTTGATGTCGAAATCAAACTGCAATAATCGTTTTTAAGAAGGCCGGCGGGGTATCCCGCCGCCTGAGATGGGGCCGGGCCTGCTCACGATCGTGAGTGCGCCCGGCCCCATTGCTTTTGTGCCGTGCAAAACCACTTTACAGTGCCGCGCCCGCCCGATAAAGTTGCCGCATGCTCAACGCCCTCGATACCCACCTGCTCAATGCAACTCCCCGTCAGCGCCTGCGCGGCTGGCCGCGCTTCCTGACCGAATTTTTGTATTTCGGCATCAAGGAGGCGAGGTCATGCCTGTTTGTGGGACTGTTTTTTGCTGCCGTGTTCCTGGTGCCGCGCGCCGGCCTGTTCGGCCTGCCGCGCTATGACGTGCTGCTGCTGGTAGCGCTGGCGATCCAGGGCGCGATGGTCTGGAGGGGGCTGGAAACGTGGGATGAATTGAAAGCCATCTGCCTGTTTCATGCGGTCGGCTTCGCGCTGGAGGTGTTTAAGGTGTCGGGGACGATACAGTCGTGGAGCTATCCCGACTTTGCCTACACCAAGGTGTTTGGCGTTCCCCTGTTTTCCGGCTTCATGTATGCGGCCGTGGGCAGCTACATCATCCAGACCTGGCGCCTGCTCGACATGCGGATCCGCCACCATCCGCCGTACTGGATGGCGGTGCTGATCGCGCTGCTGATCTACGCTAACTTCTTTACCCACCACTACATCGGCGACTATCGCTGGTACCTGGCCGCCTGTGCGCTGGGCTTGTATGCGCGCACCACCGTGGTGTTCCGCCCGCTCGACCGCGACCGCAGCATGCCCCTGCTGCTCGGTTTCGTGCTGGTCGGCTTCTTCATCTGGCTGGCCGAAAACATCAGCACCTTCTGGGGCGTGTGGCGCTATCCGAACCAGCTTGGCGCGTGGTCGGTGGTGCACGTCAGCAAATGGAGCTCATGGTCGCTGCTGGTGGTGATGACGTTCACGATCGTGGCCCACCTCAAGCACATCAAGGCCAGCATCCACGTGGCCCAGCCTTAGGCGCAGGCAGTCGCTTATTACAGGCTGGCCGCCACCGCCTCGAAGCGCGCGCCCAGCGCTGCTTGCGGGCCGCCTTGCAGCTGTTTGGCGTACTGGCGCAGCACTTCTGCCGAATACGTGCGCGAGCCGGGCGACAGCTTCGGCAGCAGCGGCAGCACGCGTTCCAGATAGCCCGTGCCTTCCTGCCATTTGCCTTGCGCGGCCAGGGCCGACGCCAGTTCCACCATGCGGCGGCCGACGCGCGCATCGCTGCGCGGCTGCGCCGTCTCCTCCGTGTCCAGGGCTTGCCGGTACAGTTGCTCCGCTTCGGCATTCTTGCCCTGCAAGCGCTTGATGCGGCCCAGGTTGGACTGGCGCTGCGAGACGATGTCCGCGCCGGCCCCGGCCTGCTCGGCGCTGCGCAGCGCCTGTACGCAAGCCAGTTCCGCTTCGCCAAACTGGCCCTTGCGTTCGGCCGCGTTACAGGCATCTTGTTGTGCGTTGGAGGTGGCGAGTGTCGCTGGCGCCGTGCAGGCGGCCAGCAGGCTGACAGCGCATAGCAGGCTGATGGTATGGGTCTTCATAGTCTCCTCGGACGGGTGTCAAACACGGTGTATCGGCGGAGTCATGCCGTAATAAATATACTCCAAGTTTTTTGGGGCGGGTGGCTTTTCGCCGGCCGCGCGATTGACGCCGCTTGCATGCTTCAGTGATACTCCGGGATTGTCCACTAATGCGTGCCGCCGCCATGTCCAAGACTGTCCTGATCGTGGAAGATGAACAGGCGATTGCCGACAGCATCGCCTATGCCCTGCGCACGGACGGCTTTACGCCGCGCCATGTGATGTTGGGCGAGCACGCCCTGGCCGCGCTGCGCCCCATGTCCGGCGAAGACGCTCAGACGCCTGTTCTCGTGGTGCTCGACGTGGGCTTGCCTGACATGAGCGGGCTGGAAGTATGCCGCCGGCTGCGCCAGTTTTCCGAGGTGCCGGTGATCTTCCTGACGGCCCGCAGCGACGAGATCGACCGTATCGTCGGCCTGGAAATCGGCGCCGACGATTACGTCACCAAACCGTTTTCGCCGCGCGAACTGGTGGCGCGCATCCGCGTCATCCTGCGCCGCGCAGGCGTCGCCCAGGCGCCGCGCGAGGCGGGCATGACGATAGCTGCGCCTGCCGTCGCGACCGCGCCGGCGCGCTTCGAGTTGCGCGCGCTCGAGGCGCGGGTACTGTTTCACGGCCAGCCGCTGGACCTGACCCGCTATGAATACCTGTTGCTGAAAACCCTGCTCGCGCATCCGGGCCACGTGCTGTCGCGCGCGCAGCTGATGGAGCGCGTGTGGAGCGGGGCGCCCGACACGCTCGAGCGCACGGTCGATGCGCATGTCAAATCGCTGCGCGCCAAGCTGCGCGCCGTCGACGCGCAGGCCGATCCCATCCACACCCACCGTGGCCTCGGCTACAGCCTGGCCGGCGCATGAAGATCGGCCTGCGCATCCTGCTCGGCTACTTCCTGATCGTCGGGCTGGCCGCGTGGTTCCTGCTGAATGTCTTCATGGAGCAGGTCAAGCCGGGCGTGCGCTCGACCCTGGAAGACACCCTGGTCGACACCTCGCAGCTGCTGGCCAGCCTGGTGGCGCCCGACGTGAAGGCGGGTACGCTGGCGCAGTCGCCCGTGGCCGCGCGCATGCAGGATTACGCGCGCCATGGCGTGGACGTCAATATCAATGGCGTGCGCAAGCGCACGCTCGATTACCGCATCACCATCACGGACCGGCACGGCATCGTGCTGTTCGACTCCGGCGGGCGCGACGTGGGGCGCGACTATTCGCGCTGGAATGACGTGTATCTGACCTTGCAGGGCAAGTATGGCGCGCGCAGCACGCGCAGCCGGCCCGACGACGAGATGTCGACCGTGATGCACGTGGCCGCGCCGATTCGCGACGGCAATGAGGTGATCGGCGTGCTGACGGTGGCCAAGCCGAACGCCAGCGTGCAAGCGTTTGTCGAGCGCAGCCAGCGCAAGATCCTGCAGCGCGGCGCCGTGCTGTTGCTGCTGTCGCTGCTGATCGGCCTGGCGTTCGCGTGGTGGCTGCACCATGCGCTGGGCAAGCTGATGACCTATATCGGCGATGTGGAAGCGGGGCGCAAGGTGGCGCTGCCGGCGCTGGGTACGAACGAGATCGGCACCCTGGGACGGCGCTGGAGGCGATGCGCACGCGTCTGGAAGGCAAGGAATACGTGGAGCAGCTGATGCATACGCTGACGCATGAATTGAAAAGCCCGATCGCCGCCATCCAGGCCTCGGCCGAGCTGCTGCAGGAAGACATGCCGCCGGCCGAGCGGCGCCAGTTCCTTGCCAGTATCCTCGAGCAGAACGCGCGCCAGCGGCAATTGATCGACAAGCTGCTGGCCCTCGTGCGTGTGGAGAAGCAGCAGCGCCTCGACCACCCCGAGCGCATCGCGCTGGGGCCCCTGCTCGCGCAAGTGGCGCAGGATGCGGCCGCCACGCTGGCGGCGCGCGGCGTGCGCCTGCAGCTTCAGGCGGACGAGGCGAGTGTGGCCGGGGACGCACTGCTGCTGCGCCAGGCGCTGGGCAATCTGCTCGACAACGCGGCCGGCTTTGCGCCGCCGGGCAGCTGCATCGACGTGACGGCGCATCGCCGGGGCGCGCACGTGGAAATCGCCGTGCGCGACCGCGGCGCAGGCATCCCCGCGTATGCGCTGGAGCGCGTCTTCGAGCGTTTTTACTCCCTGCCGCGCCCGAGCGCCGGCAAGAGCACGGGCCTGGGCCTGCCTTCGTGCGCGAGGTCGCCTCCCTGCATGGCGGCACGGTCGAGGTGCTCAATCATGCGGACGGTGGCGCCTGCGCGCACCTGTGCCTGCCGCTGGCTTAGCACACTCTTAGCGCACTTTATTTGCCCGCTTCACACGGACTGCATCGTCAGCGCATACAGCTTTTTTACACTGGCCGCCTTACTTCAAGGATGCGCCATGCAAAAACTCTGTTAGTCAAAGCGTTGATCGTGTTCGGCCTGATGCTGATAATCGGCCTGCCTTTGCTGATGATTCAGGAAACGATCAAGGAGCGGATGGAATTCCGCCAGGAAGCCGTCAACAGCATCGCCGCCGATTCGGTGCGCGAACAAACCATCATCGGCCCCATCCTGGTGATTCCCTACACGGAGCAGTATGAAGAGCGCGTGGAGGTGGCCAAGGGCGATGACAAGGAGGCGAAATCGGCGGTGCGCACGGAGTTGTTGCGCCGCACGGTGCAGCGCCGTCTGCTTGTCTACCCGAATAATTTACTGCTCAACGGTAACATCGACACGGACCGCCGCTACCGCGGCATCCACCAGGTGCTGGTCTACAGCGGCCAGCACGCGTTCAAGGGCGACTTCACGGTGCCGGCCGGCAGCCAGCTGCCGCGCAAGTCGCCGGATTCGCGCGTGACTCTGGGTGCGCCGTTCGTGGCCCTGTCCATCGAGGACGTGCGCGGTATCCGCAACATCCCGAAATCGACTGGGGCGGCCAGAAGATCGAGTTCGAGCAGGGTAGCGACCTGTTTGCCTTCCGCAGCGGCCTGCATGCGCCGCTGGGCGCCATGCCGCTGGCGGCGCCGCAGCAGGTGCATTTCAGCTTTGACCTGGGCCTCGATGGCATCGAACGCCAGCACTTCGTGCCGGTGGCGAAAAACAGTCAGATCAGCATCAAGTCGAACTGGCCCATCCGCAGTTTGGCGGCGCTTCCTGCCGTCGCCGAAATTCCGCCAGATCAACGCCGATGGCTTTCAGGTCGAGTGGAGCATCTCCTCGCTGGCCACCAATGCGCAAACGCAGCTGAGCACGATCGAGGGCGAGTTCAAGGTGCCCGACAGTGCGCCGCTGGGCCAGATCGACCGCTTCAGCGTGGGCTTCATCGAGCCGGTGAACGTGTATTCGCAATCGGACCGGGCCACCAAATATGGCTTGCTGTTCGTGGCACTGACCTTTGCCGCCTTCTTCATCTTTGAAATCCTGAAAAGCCTGCCGATCCACCGGTGCAGTACCTGCTGGTGGGCCTGTCGCTGGTGATCTTTTTCCTGCTGCTGGTGGGCCTGGCGGAACACATCGCCTTCCTGACCGCCTATCTGATCGCCAGCGCCGCCTGTATCGTGCTGACCAGCTTTTATCTGGTGCACGTGCTGCACAACGCCTGGCGCGGGATCGGCTTCGGCGTGGGGCTGACCATGCTGTATGGCGCCCTGTATGGCTTGCTGAGCTCGGAAAACAATGCGCTGGTGATGGGCAGCATCCTGCTGTTTGCCGTGCTGGCCGCCATCATGGTGGCGACGCGCAAGGTGGACTGGTATCAGATTGGCAAAGGAGCGCCCAAGAGTAAGACTTACCTTGGCGCCATGCGCCACCTTGCAGCCAGCCCGGACAGTGATATGCCGGGCTGGCTTTTGCATTTTGCGCGGGGAAAGAACTGCAGCATTAATTGGTAGTTGGTTGGTATTGTTTACGGTATGCTATTGGCATTGCTTTTTAGGTAATGGCGGGCCCGTGGCGTCTGCCCGGGCGGTGCGAGGATGGCGTGGCGTCCTGGTTGTTTGTCCATCCGATAAAACGGAGATGCAATATGATCAAGAAGACGATGGTTTTTCTGTTTGCGTTGGGCCTGAGCGCCTCGTACGCGTTTGCCGCTGGCGACGTCACGCAGTGCTATAGCGAGTGCGGGCAAAAAGTGGCGAATTGCCGGGCGCACTCGGCGGCAGCCCGATCTGCGAGGACCTGTACGAACATTGCCTGATCAACTGCCAGCAATAAGCTTTTCCGGGCGCCACGCCCAGGATGAGTGGAGCAGGGCGCGCATGCCATGGCGAGCCCTGTGTGTTTGTGCCATCGCCCGCAAGGGCGCATGCCGCCGTGCTTTGCGCCTGTTAAATTGCCTTGTGGCAGCGTTTTTCAGGGGCGCCGACAACTCCCGCAGGGCGTCGCGCAACACTTTGACATACCTCGTGTTAACTTGTTGCGTCAAGGTTTTTGTGCTATATACTAGCGGCTTCGGTATGGATTCGTCTTTTTTGAGTCCTACGTTACTTTGTAGTTAAACAAGCCCCGCCAATCGCAGGTGGGAATGGAGAAAAAATGAGCCTAGGCCTTCTCGGTCGCAAGGTTGGTATGATGCGCATTTTCACGGATGAAGGGGATTCGATCCCGGTCACCGTGTTGGACGTATCGAACAACCGTGTTGCGCAAATCAAAACCCCTGAAACAGATGGCTACTCCGCTGTTCAGGTCGCATTCGGTCAACGTCGCGCTTCCCGCGTGACCAAAGCTGTTGCTGGTCATCACGCTAAAGCTGGCGTTGAAGCCGGTACTCTGTTGAAAGAGTTCCGTGTCGACGCTGCCAAAGCCGCTGAACTGAAAGCTGGCGATGTTGTCGCTGCTTCCCTGTTCGAAGTCGGTCAAAAGATCGACGTGCAAGGCGTTACCATCGGTAAAGGCTATGCAGGCGTTATCAAACGTTACCACTTCGCTTCTGGCCGTGCAACGCACGTAACTCGCGTTCGCACAACGTCCAGGTTCCATCGGTATGGCACAAGATCCAGGTCGCGTTTTCCCTGGTAAGCGCATGACCGGTCATCTGGGTGACGTTAACCGTACATCCAGAACCTCGTGATCGCCGTATCGATGCCGACCGTCAGCTGCTGCTGGTCAAAGGCGCATTCCAGGTGCGAAAAATGCCAGGTAGTTGTCTCGCCAGCCATCAAAACCAAAGCCAAGAAGGGAGCTTAAACGATGGAACTCAAGCTTCTGAATGCGCAAGGTCAAGCCGCCTCGAACGTTGCTGCAGCCGATACGATTTTCGGCCGTGACTACAATGAAGCGCTGATCCACCAAGTCGTCATCGCTTATCAAGCGAATGCACGTAGTGGTAACGCAAGCAAAAAGACCGTGAAGAAGTTCACCACACGACGAAAAAGCCATGGCGCAAAAAGGTACCGGCCGCGCTCGTGCTGGTATGTCGTCGTCGCCACTGTGGCGCGGCGGTGGTCGGATTTCCCGAACTCGCCTGACGAAAACTTCACCCACAAAGTGAACAAAAAGATGTATCGCGCAGGTATCTGCTCGATCCTGTCGCAGTGGCTCGCGAAGAGCGCCTGATCGTCATCGACGATCTGACGATCGACGCGCCAAAAACCAAGCTGCTGTCGCAAAAATTGAACGGCCTGGGCTTTGATTCGGTTCTGATCATCACCGACGTTCTGAACGAAACCTGGAACTGGCATCGCGCAACCTGCCTAACTACTCGTCGTTGAGCCAGTCACCAACCCGATGTCCTGGTGTTCTACAAGAAGATCCTGGTCACCAAAGCTGCATTGGCCAAGATTGAGGAGATGCTGGCATGAGCGCGATTTTGAAACATAGCGAAGAACGCTTGATGAAGGTGCTGTTGGCGCCCGTGATTTCCGAAAAGGCCACCATGTCGCGAAAAGAACGAGCAAATTGTATTCCGCGTACTGCCGGATGCAACCAAGCCTGAAATCAAGGCAGCGGTCGAACTGCTGTTCAAGGTTGAAGTTCTGTCGTGCAAACTGCAAACCGCGAAGGTAAGCAAAAGCGCACCGCAAGTTCAACGGTCGTCGTAACCATACCAGCGTGCTTTCGTGTGCCTGAAGCCTGGCCAGAAATCAACTTCTCCGAGGAGGCTGCATAATGGACTCGTTAAGATGAAACCAACCTCGCCAGGCGTCGCGGCATGGTGAAGGTGGTGAATGCCGACCTGTACAAAGTCGTCCGTTTGCTGCCCTGGTTGAAAAGAAATCCAAGACCGCTGGTCGTAACAACAACGGTCACATCACCACCCGTCATATCGGTGGTGTCATAAGCAACACTACCGCTTGATCGACTTCAAGCGCACCAAAGATGGTATTCCAGCGAAAGTGGAACGTATCGAATACGATCCAAACCGCACCGCGAATATCGCTCTGTTGTGCTACGCGACGGCGAACGTCACTACATCATCGCAACCAAAGGCATGGCCGTTGGCGACAGCGTGATGAACGGTTCGGAGCACCGATCAAATCGGGTAACTGCTTGCCAATCCGTAACATCCCAGTCGGTACCGTGATGCATTGCGTTGAAATGCTGCCAGGTAAAGGTGCCCAAATGGCACGTACCGCGGCGCTGGCGTTGTGCTGATGGCACGTGAAGGTACCTACGCTCAAGTGCGTCTGCGCTCGGGTGAAGTACGTCGCGTGCACATCGGAGGCCGTGCAACGGTTGGTGAAGTCGCAATGCCGAGCATAGCCTGCGTAAAATCGGTAAAGCTGGTGCGATGCGCTGGCGCGGTGTTCGTCCTACCGTTCGCGTGTGGTCATGAACCCGGTCGATCACCCGCACGGTGGTGGTGAAGGTAAAACAGCAGCTGGTCGTCATCCAGTTTCGCCATGGGGCCAACAGACCAAGGTAAGAAGACACGCAGCAACCAAGCGTACTACTTCCATGATCGTCTCGCGCCGCGGCAAGAAAATAAGGGGTAGCACATGACACGTTATTGAAAAAAGGGCCGTTCTGTGACGCCACCTGGTGAAAAAAGTTGAAGCCGCACAAGCAGCCAAAGACAAAAAGCCAATCAAAACCTGGTCGCGTCGTTCGACAATCATGCCTGACTTCATCGGCCTGACGATCGCGGTGCATAACGGCAAGCTGCACGTGCCGGTTTATGTTTCCGAAAACATGGTTGGTCACAAGCTCGGCGAATTCGCACTGACCCGTACGTTCAAGGGCCATGCAGCTGACAAAAAGGCTAAGAAATAATGGAAACTAAAGCTATCCTCAAAGGTGTGCGCCTGTCGGACCAAAAGGGCCGCCTGGTTGCTGACCTGATCCGTGGCAAGAAAGTTGACGCTGCACTCAACATCTTGCAATTCAGCCCGAAAAAAGGTGCTGCGATCATCAAACGCGTTCTGGAATCCGCTATTGCGAATGCCGAGCACAATGATGGCGCGGACATCGACGAATTGTTCGTGAAAACGATCTACGTCGAAAAGGCCCGGTCCTGAAGCGCTTCACCGCGCGTGCAAAAGGCCGTGGCGACCGTATTTCGAAACAATCCTGTCACGTTTACGTGACTGTCGGTAACTAAGGAGCCACGATGGGTCAGAAAATTCATCCAACCGGTTTCCGTCTGGCGGTCACCCGTAACTGGGCTTCGCGCTGGTATGCAGGCAACGGTAATTTCGCTGCCATGCTGAACGAAGACTTGAAAGCACGTGCTTACCTGAAAAAGAAACTGAAGAACGCTTCCGTTGGCCGCATCGTTATCGAGCGCCCAGCCAAGAACGCGCGCTTCACGATCTACAGCTCGCGTCCAGGCGTGGTCATTGGTAAAAAAGGCGAAGACATCGAAGTACTGAAGTCCGCGCTGACCAAGATCATGGGCGTGCCTGTTCACGTGAACATCGAAGAAATTCGCAAGCCAGAAATCGACTCGCAACTGATCGCCGATTCGATCGCTCAGCAGCTGGAAAAACGGATCATGTTCCGCCGCGCCATGAAGCGTGCAATGCAAAATGCAATGCGCCTGGGTGCTCTCGGTATCAAGATCATGTCGTCCGGCCGTCTGAACGGTATCGAAATCGCGCGTAAAGAGTGGTACCGCGAAGGCCGCGTGCCTCTGCATACCCTGCGCGCCGATATCGACTACGGTACCAGCGAAGCGTCGACCACCTACGGCATCATCGGTGTCAAGGTGTGGGTATACAAAGGTGACCGCGCGCCTAACGGCGATGCACCAGTCATCGATACCCCAGCTGACGAGAAGAAAAGCCGCGGCCCACGCCGTGACGATGGCAAGCCAGCTGGCCGTCCACGTCCAGCCGGTGCCGGTGCGAAACCATCCACAGCACCAGGTGCACGTGTGCGTACCGCCGCTAAACCGGCCGCCGCAGCAGCACCAGCTGAGAAAGCAGGAGAATAATCATGCTGCAACCAGCACGCAGAAGTATCGTAAAGAGCAGAAAGGCCGTAACACCGGTATTTCGCACAGCCGCGGCACCGCCGTGTCGTTTGGCGAATTCGGTCTGAAGGCAGTTGCGCGCGGTCGTATCACTGCGCGTCAAATTGAAGCGGCGCGTCGTGCAATGACGCGTCACATCAAGCGCGGTGGCCGTATCTGGATCCGTATTTTCCGGATAAACCGATTTCGAACAAACCGGCTGAAGTCCGTATGGGTAACGGTAAAGGTAATCCTGAGTACTACGTCGCTGAAATTCAGCCAGGCAAAGTACTGTACGAAATGGATGGCGTTGATGAAGCGCTGGCACGGGAAGCATTCCGTCTTGCCGCCGCTAAACTGCCACTGGCGACGACGTTTGTCATCCGCCAAGTCGGCCAATAATTGGAGTTGTATATGAAAGCATCTGAACTCCGCGGCAAGGACCAGCCAGCTCTGCAAAAAGAGCTGAATGACCTGTTGAAGGCACAGTTCGGCCTGCGCATGCAAATCGCTACGCAGCAGCTGAGCAACACTTCGCAGCTCAAGAAGGTACGCCGCGATATCGCGCGTGTGAAGACGGTAATGAATCTGAAGGAAGCCAAATGAACGAACCAGTGAAACAGTCGCTCAAGCGCACGCTGATCGGTAAAGTGGTTTCGGACAAGATGGACAAGACCGTTACCGTTCTGATCGAGCGCCACGTAAAACATCCTTTGTATGGCAAGATCATCATGCGCTCGAACAAGTATCACGCGCATGACGAGACCAACCAAGTCAAGGCCGGTGACACGGTCGAGATCCAGGAAGGTCGCCCGATCTCCAAAACGAAGGCATGGACGGTGACACGTGTGGTTCAAGCCGCACCAACCGTTTAAATAAAAACCACCGTTTCGGCGGTGGCTTTTAATTAGTACTTGCAGGCCCGCAAATTGTATGTAATACTTGCGGGCTTCGTTCATGTAACGCCGCAAAGTGTCTGGCCACAGACAGTAGCATTCGCGGTCAGTTGATGTATGAAGGTCATGCACCCAAACAGTGAAGCCCAGCAGGGCGGCTCTGGCGGGACCAAGACTGACCGTGGGTCTACATTGTGTGGATTCTTCGGCTTAAGTTGGGAAAGAGAATACTATGATTCAAACTGAAAGCCGGCTCGAAGTGGCTGACAATACCGGTGCCAAAGAAGTAATGTGCATCAAGGTATTGGGCGGCTCCAAGCGCCGTTATGCTGGCATTGGCGATGTGATCAAGGTAACCGTTAAGGTTGCTGCGCCACGTGGCCGTGTCAAAAAAGGTGAAATTTATAACGCCGTGGTTGTGCGCACCGCTAAAGGTGTTCGCCGCCAAGACGGTTCCCTGGTGAAGTTCGACGGCAACGCCGCCGTTCTGTTGAACGCCAAGCTGGAACCGATCGGTACCCGTATTTTTGGACCTGTCACGCGCGAACTGCGCACTGAGAAGTTCATGAAAATCGTGTCCCTGGCACCGGAAGTCCTGTAAGGAGTCGTAATGGATAAGATTCGTAAAAACGACGAAGTCATCGTTCTGACCGGGAAAGACAAGGGCAAACGTGGTGTGGTACAGCAGCGTATCGATGCTGAACATATCGTGGTTGACGGCATTAACATCGCTAAAAAGCGACTAAGCCAAACCCGATGACTGGCGTAACTGGTGGTATCGTCGATAAGACCATGCCAATTCACGTGTCCAACGTTGCATTGTTTAATGCAGCGACTGGCAAGGCAGATCGCGTGGGTTTCAAAGAAGTGGACGGCAAGAAAGTTCGCATCTTTAAATCCTCCGGCGAAGTAGTGAAGGCTTAAGAAATCATGGCACGTCTCCAAGAATTCTATAAAGAAAAGTCGTTGCCGACCTGACCAGCAAGTTTGGTTACAAGTCGGTAATGGAAGTTCCACGCCTGACCAAGATCACCCTGAACATGGGTGTTGGTGAGGCTATCGCGGATAAAAAAGTTCTCGAGCACGCAGTTGCTGACTTGACCAAGATCGCCGGCCAGAAGCCAGTGACCACCAAGTCCCGCAAAGCGATCGCAGGCTTCAAAATCCGTGAAGGTTACCCGATCGGTACGATGGTCACCCTGCGCGGCGCTCGCATGTACGAGTTCCTGGATCGCTTCATTACCGTGGCCCTGCCGCGCGTACGCGATTTCCGTGGTGTGAACGGCCGTGCATTTGATGGTCGTGGCAACTACAACATCGGTGTCAAGGAACAGATCATTTTCCCTGAAATCGAATACGACAAGATTGACGCGTTGCGCGGTATGAATATCAGCATCACGACAACCGCTAAGACCGAT